>DATKNW010000021.1:0-55341 GCA_035541135.1 Verrucomicrobiia bacterium | reverse complement strand
GCACAAACCCAGCGTTGTACTCCTCAATCCACTGCGGGGATACCTCCGGAGGTATCCCCGCAGCTCATTCAACCTAGTAGTGCTCACCACCTTCAACTTCACCGCAGGGGGGTCATGATGTACCCACCGGTTCCCAAATTTGATGAACATTCTGGTTGCAAAGGCAAAACACCTTCTGATAGTTTTGCGGGTACCAGCAAATCTTTCCGAATGACATGTCGGTTGGAGGACAGCGAGGAATGAAATTCTCCATGAGCAGGTTGTGTGCAGTGGTCGTCTTGGCGGGTGTTATCTTCACGGGGGTGCACAGCCGTGCCACGCCCGCGATGGCGCCGCTTGCCAACAATGGGCGTGCCAACAACAAGGTGATTGTCTACCCGATGGCGACCGAAACGGTCGGTCAACTGCAGCGAGCAGGCATCACGGACGTGCGCGATTACGGCTCGTACTGGCTCGTCGAAGCCACGGACGCGCAACTCAGTGAATTAACGCGCCTGTACGGGGCGCGGGCGGTCGTGGAGAACGGTCTCAACGAGATCCGGCTGACCAACCTCTCATTTGATACCCGAAACGGTGATCCGTCGGTTCCTGTCGGTCTGCGTGAGGCGGCCGGCCCCGGCCCGCGTCTGCGCATTGTGCAATTTTGCGGTCCGATCGTGCCGAACTGGCTGCGCCTGCTGGAGCAAAGCGGGGCTCGGGTTGTTTCCTATGTGCCGAGGAACGCCTACCTGGTCTGGATGGATTCGGCGGCGGAAAAACGCCTGGCGGAAATCCAGAAGTTGAATGGGCCGATTCAATGGATCGGCGCCTATCATCCGTATTACAAGATTCAGAAGGGACTGTTAAACGTCGACAAGAAAAACAAGGATTCCCTGGTCGATTTGCGAATCGGGCTGGTCGGAGGACCGGGAATGGAGGGTACGACGCATGGGCTGCAGGATTTCGGGCTCATCCAATCGTCCTACGACAACACGCACCAAACGGTCGCGCGGATGACCGTGCCGGTCTCCGCAGTCCCGCGAATCGCCCAACTGCCCGGCGTGCTCTGGATGGAGAAGATCGAGCCAAAAATCCTGTTGGACGAAGTCCAGGACCTGATCCTGGCCGAACAGACATCTGGGCCCGGTTACGGGCCGACCAACAACACCGGGGGCGCCACCGGTTTCCGGAATTACCTGGGGGGCGTATCGGCGTTGTTTACCAATTACATTGATTTTCTCACCAACAACGTCGGCGGCGGACAGTTTTCGTTCTATGATCCAACCACCTACCCGATCGTCGATGTCGCGGACACCGGTATCGACGCCAGCGAGAATGGTGCGGTGATCGTCAACAATTCATTTGCCGTGCTTGGTTTTCCCAGTTTCGGTTACCGCCTCTGGTATGTGGAGCCCGGCAATGGCTACTTCAGCGGCGCCTCGGTAGACTCGGGATGCTCGGCCTTGAACAATAACTTTGTCGGGTCGGAAGACTTCTACGGCCACGGGACTCGGGTGGCGTCCGTGGTCGGTGGATTCGACGCCCAGACGAACCTTTTCAGCGTGTTGGACATCTATTCAACAATCGTCACCCAGTTGTTCGCTGTCCATTACACCTGTAATGACAAGGACACCGAGACAAACGCCACTGTTATTGCGACGCAGCCGTGCTCATTCACCACCAATATAATCTACACCTGCGCCGCAGGCGGGGAAGAAATCGACATGAATCTCGCCCTCCCGGTGGAGATCATCATTACGCAGCGCGTTGATGTCGTCCACCAGGATCCGAGCGGGTTTCATTACGGGATGGGGGTTTCGCCGTTCGGCCGCCTCGGCAGTTCGCGCATCTGGCGGCAGAGCGCCGACACGACCGGCAACCCTCCCCACGTGCGGTTCCTGCCTGCGCCGCAACCCTTCACGACGTGCATGGAGAACCTGTTTCCAGTGCTCCTCTGGCAGTCCTATCTCTCCGGGGGACGCATCCAGAACAACAGTTGGGATGAGGAGATAAACCGCGACGGTTCCAATGGCGGCCAATACACGACGGATTCGCAAACCTATGACATCGGGGTTCGCGATGCGTCGTTGGTGGGATCGAACGGCGTGGCAGGCCCGTCCCCATTGAATCAGGAATACATCGAGGTGTTCGCGGCCACCCGCGTCCGTGGTCCGGATTTGGGCCAATCCGATGTCAATGGTGGATTCCTGGACATGGTTATCACCGCGCCGGCCACGGCCAAGAACGTGATTACCGTGGGCGATGCCGAGACCGTGCGCCTGGACGGCAGCGGCTGCGATTTCTTCAGCGAGCAGGACAATTCATTGAGCCTGTCTCAAAGCTCGGAGTTTGGCCCGACCGCTGACGGACGGTTCAAACCCGAGATCGTGGCACCTGGCACCAGCATTTACGCCGCCAAATCGTTGTTGGCCGCCGTTATTGACCCGGTGCTTGGAATTGTGCCAACAGTCAACCAGGACGCGAGCGGATTCGAGGGTGGTTCGCAGATTTTTACCTGCACGGAGACGAATCTTTACTGCGTTCCGCCGTCGTTTTTCGATGCTTGCTTTCCAAACAACAGCGCAGGCATTGTTGCACCCGGTATCTCCGGCGACCAATTCAGCTGTGGTAGCGGCAGCAGCTACGCGGCTCCCGCGGTTTCGGGAGCGATCCAGCTTATGTGGTGGTATTTCGAGCATCGCCTGACCAATGAAGTCGGGCGGGCGCTGTTGCAGCCCAGCCCGGCGATGGCCAAGGCCTACCTGTGCAACTCGGCGCGCTATCTACCGCTCGCCGATCCGCAGACGGGCGCGTTGGACACGCTGCCCTCGAATGCCCAGGGCATGGGAGAACTGGATCTGGCGATGATGTTCGATGGCGTGCAGCGAGCCATTCGGGATGAAAGCTCGCCGCGGGCGGTTGATTCAGCGCTGATCACGACGAACCCGGCGGTGCAGCAGACCTATTTCAGCCAATCAGGCCAAACCTACGAAATGTCCGGCAAGATCGCCAGCAACGGTCTGCCATTCCGCGTGACCCTGGCCTGGACCGATGCGGCGGGGACGCCGTTGGCGGCGCAGGAACTGGTGAATGACCTGGATTTGCAGGTAACTGTCGGCGGGGTCACGTACCACGGGAATAATTTCAGCCAGAATGTGTCGTCGCCCAACAGTCACGTCGACACCATCAACAACGTGGAGAGCGTGTTCCTGAATCCGCCCAACATCACCGTGACCAACACGTTGACCGGCGGCATTACCACCAACGGTATTGCGGCGATCTCGAACGGCGCCCCGTTCCAGGTCGTCGTGCGCGCCTCCAATATCGCCGGGACCGGCGTGCCGAATGTCGGCGAAGCGCTCGTCGGGGGCACGAACGTCCCGAACCAGGATTTCGCGCTCGTGGTGTACAACGCGGCCACGAACACCTTGTCCGACGTCCCGAACCTCAAGACAAACAATTCCTGCCAGACCGCGATCAATCTGGTGGGTTTTCCGTTCTCGTTCAGCAATAACCTGTCGACCGCCGTGTACGGGAAGGTGTTTCCCAGTCCGACGGCGGGCACGGGCGGCAGCGAGGAGTTCTTCCGGATTCCACTGCCGACGGCGGGGACGGTCTTTACGCTCGATATGTCCGGCAGTGGTTTGAACGCCATCTTGTCGGTGTGGGAGGCGCAGGTGGTTCCCCAAACGATCCTTGTGCGTGGTGATTGCGGCGCCCTGACGGAACTGATCTCTCAACCCGCCACGTTACCCCAGGTTCCACAGATCACGTTCACGGCGGACGGTTCGAATGACTATTTCATCGTGGCGGAAGGCAAGGACGGAGCGACCGGCCCCCTGGTGTTGACCGTCAACCGGAACTGCCTCTCGCTCTCGATGACACCGAGCGAACTGCCCTCCACCTTCCCGGGCAAACCCTACAGCGCCCAGCTCTTTGTTACAGGTGGCCAGGCGCCCGTCACGTTTGCAGTGACCAGTGGCAGCCTGCCGCCGGGGCTGACGTTGTCGTCGACCTCGGGCTTGATTACCGGCTCGTCCACGACCACGGGGACGTACACATTTACCATCACCGCTACGGATGGGCTGGGATGCACCATCAGCATCACATATACGGTCTCAGTTACCTGCCCGTCACTGTCGTTGTCGCCGGCGTCGCTGCCTTCGGCTCCGGTCGGCCAGCCGTACAACCAGACCATTACCGCCAGCGGCGCCCAGGGCACGCCGACGTTCTCGCTGCTGGTTGGCCCGCTGCCGCCGGGGCTGCAGTTGACGCCCTCGGGCTCGATCACGGGCACGCCCACGGCCTTCGGCGTGTACACCTTCGAGGTGACCGCGACGAATGGCATCGGCTGCACCGGTTCCAAGAACTATTCGATTAGCGTCACCTGTCCGATGATCTCGGTTTCGCCGGGAGCGTTGCCCCAGGGACGGGAGTTCGCCAGCTACGGTCCCGTGACGCTGACAGCTTCGGGAGGCACGGCCCCTTACACGTTTGCGCAAACAGGGGGAAGCCTGCCGGCGGGTATAACATTGTCCACCAATGGCGTGATTTCCGGTACACCGACCTCGGTGAGCAGCACGTTCATCGTGACGGCCACCGACGCATTCAACTGCCCCGGCACCATGACCTATACACTCAGCCTGATCGATCCGTTGCAGGTGACCCTGTCGGCGACGCTGCCGTCGGGAATCGTCGGGCAGGCTTACAACGGAAACATTGCGGCCAGCGGTGGCGTCACCCCGTACTCGTTCGTGGTTTCCGGATCGTTGCCATCGTGGCTGACGACGAAAGCGGCCGGCTCCAGCCTTGTCCTGAACGGCACCCCGACATCCGCCGGGTCGTTTACGTTTGGGGTGACAGCGACGGATTCCCAAAGTGACGTTGGTCAAACCAATTACACGATCAGCGTTACCAGCGTGGCCCAGCTCGACATTTCCGCCTCGTTTTCGCCGCGAACCGTGACGGTCGGGAGCAATCTGACCTGCACCGTCAAAGTGACCAATCACGGCCCATCGTCCGCGACGGGAGTGACGGTTAACAATATACTGGCGGCAGGGGCGACGTTTGTCTCCAGTTCGTTCGGGTGCACAGCCGCTGGCAACACGGTCGTTTGCAATGTGGGGAGTTTGCCTGCGGGAGGCACGGTACCAATCAGCTATGTGATCCAGGCCACGCAGGTGGGGGCCATCAGCGTGACGTCGTCGGTCACCGCCGCCGACAGCACGACCACCAGCACCACGGCAAACGGGACAGCCGTTCCGCCGTATTTCGTGGCGGTCAACCCGGCCAAGATCGTGGATCAGGATGGCGACATTGTATCGGTGAGCCTCAAAGGAGCGGGATCGATCGCGGAGGTGGGTTTGCTCGGCAGCGTGAGCAATGGCCCGATCGATCACATCAACCTGACGGGAACGGGCGCCTCCAGCAGCCTGACGATTTCGGTCAAAAAGGCGAAGGGCGGCAGCGGCAACGGTTTGGTGAATGTGGGCAGTATCACCAGCGACGGCGGTCTCAAATCGATCAATGGCAGCGGGGTGAATGTGACGGGTGAGGGCATTCAGGTGGCGGGGGACCTGGGAACCTTGAAGGCCAACGCGCTGCTCGCCAGCGGCCTCGTGGTGAGTGGCAGCGGCGGCATCGGGACGCTGCAATTGAATGTGATGTCCAATTCCGTGTGCACGGTCACCAATGGGATGGTGAAGACCGTGAACGTCGGAGTGTATGTCGGCAGCCAGATCAATGCGGAGGCGGTCAAGACGGTCAAATTGGGGACAGTCACCACCGAGAACGGCAACCAGTCGTTCGGCATTCAGGTTCAACAGCCCGGCGGCACGGTTTCTGTAAGCAGCCCACGTTTGAAGTGGAAGATCACGCCGTCTTCCGCCCAGTCAACGAACGACTTTCAAGTAGCGCAGCCGTGATGCGACATGGTGGGGGGCGCATCGGGAGGACCGGGATTTCGCTGATGGCGGAGAATGACGGGCAGGTTTTATGAATCGGTACATCGATGGATCGAATAGCCAGGAACGTCCGCTGGCGGCACGAATGCATGGAGGATGGAAAATGAGAGTTTCAGGTCGTCGTTTATGGGCCGAGGTTGGCGCCATTGCGTCCTTGATCGGACTGGTCGTTACCTTGTCGGCGGCAGCGGCGGTGAACGGGGTGTCGACCAACAAGGTCATCATTTATCCGACGGCGCAGGACTCGATCGCCGATCTGAAAGCGGAAGGGATCACGAACGTTCGTAACTACGGTTCCTACTGGCTGGCGGAAGCGACGGATTCCCAGGTCGAGACGTTGAAGCAACGGCACGGGAGCCGGGCGGTGCGGGCCAATTACCTGAATCGGATTGAGCTGAGCACGGCGACCATCGACACCACCAGCGGCGAGCCGAAAATTCCGGCGGCGTTGCGGTTTCATCCCAGCGGCGGCAAGGACCTCCAACTGGTCCAGTTCGTCGGGCCGGTTCGACCGGAATGGTTGAAGCAGATTCGTGACGCGGGAGACGCCCGAATTGTCAGTTACGTTCCCCAGAACGCCTATGTGGTATCGATGGATGCGGCGGCCGAGAAGAAGATCGAGAGTTTGAAGGCGCCCAATGGCCCTGTCCAATGGGTCGGTCCCTATCATCCCTATTACAAGTTCAATCCGGCGCTGTCACAAGGGACGAATACGACGCTCAAGGTGCGCGTGGCGATCGTGGACGATTCGGAAGCCGAGTCGACGATCGGGGCGCTGGAACAGTTCAACCTGGGCAAACAGCCGCAGGTCGCGCGCGGGTCCGGCCAGCAGGTCGTGGGGCTGGTTGTGCACCCGGAGGACTTGGCGAACATCGCGCAGCTTCCCAACGTGTTGTGGATTGTGCCCGTGTGGCCGACGAAGACAATGGATGAACGAGCCGACCTGCTCGAAGCCAGCCGCACCAATCAACTTCCCGGGCACGCACCCGTGCCGGGCTTTGACAATTACATGGATTTCCTGACCAACCAGGTCGGGTTTAGCACGACCCCCGAGGAATACCCGGTCGTCGATCTGGCGGACACGATTTTCCCGTCGTATGGCTCGGCGGATTTCTCCGTGCTGGGCAACCCGGCGAATGAATCGCGGGATGTCGGGTATATGACACTGTGCAATCCCAGCGCGACCTATTGCGACATCCATGCCGATTGGACCACGTCCACGGCGGTCGGAGCAAATATCAGCGAGACAGCATCGAACCAGGACAGCGCCGGTTTTCGGCTGGGGCTGGGCGTTTCGCCCTTTGGGCGGTTTGCCAACACGGTGATCTTCACCCTGCAGGGCTCCGCCTGTACGACGTGCGAGGGTGACTTCTCGCCGTCGGGTGACTGGCATGACCTGCCGCTGAACCAGTACGTGGTCCATCGGGCACGAATCTCCAACAATAGCTGGGGTGATGTCCCGGTTGTTGGTGGCGGGGGTAATGCCGGCGAGTATGACGACCTCTCCAGAACCTTCGACGACTGTGTGCGCGACGCGTCATTGGCCGGACAACTGACCAACGGCCAGGTGGGTATCGAGCTGAATCAGGAGATGGTGATCGTCTGCTCCGCCGGCAACTACGGTGCGTACGATATTGGCAGCGGCGGCTTGGTCGACGAGATTGTGACGCCTCCGGCGACCGCGAAGAACGTCATCGCGGCCGGCGCGACGGAAAATGTCCGGCCCGCGGCGGAGACGACCGGCCCTTGCTCCATTCTTGCCCCTCTCACTATTGGCGACGCGGACAACTCCTATGCGATGGCGTACTTTTCTTCGTTTGGACCGACAATCGATGGCCGGATGAAACCGGAGATTGTGGCGCCCGGCACGGCGATCTTCGCCTTGAGCGAAGAGTTAGCCGATGGAGAAGTCATCTCCAATGCCTATGGATGCGTCAGCGGCACGAGCTTCGCCGCGCCGGCCGTGTCCGGCGGCATCCAGTTGATGTGGTGGTACTTCCAAAACCGGCTGCAGGATGAACAGGGCAGCTTCCTGCTGCAACCCAGCCCGGCGATGGCCAAAGCCTATTTGTGCAATGCGGCCCGCTATCTGCCCATTGCCAACCCGCAGCATCCCACGGCCATGGATACCCTGCCATCGATCGCCCAGGGCATGGGGATGATGGACCTGGCGCGGATGTTCGACGGCGTGCCCCGGGTCATCCGCGATGAATCCACGCCGCGGGCGATCGATACCGGGTTGCTGACGACCAATCCGGTCCCGCAACAGACCTATTTCAGCCGTTCGGGTCAGAGTTACGAGGTCGATGGACAGATCTTCGATCCCACGCTGCCGTTCCGCGTCACCGTGGCGTGGACCGATCCGCCGGGGAATCCGGGCGTGCTCCAGCAGCTGGTCAACGATTTGGATTTGCAGGTCACCATCGGCGGCCAGACGTACCTGGGCAACCGCTTCAGTGGCCAGTATTCCGTCCCGAACACGGACAGCTCCGTCGTGGGCGCCGGGACCCCGGATAGCATCAACAACATGGAGAGCGTGTTTCTGCCGCCCGGCCAGACCGGCACGTGGAGCGTGGTGGTGCGGGCCACCGATATCGCAGGGAATGCCGTGTCGAACGTGCCCAACAGCGTTGTTGGCCAGGATTTCGCGCTGGTGATCTACAACGCGGCCACGGCCAACCGGTCCGATGCGCCGACGACGAATAATGTCAATGATTCGTGCCAGGCGGCCCTGCAACTCGCCGGCCCATTTCCATTTTCCTTTACGAACATGCTGAGCAAGGGCGTGTACCACAAGACGATTCCGAGCCCGTCGGCCGGTATTGGCGGCGTTCAGGAGTTCTTCAAGATTGTGAATCCGTCGCCGCCCACCCCCGGCACGGTGTTTACGGTCAACACGATTGGCAGCGGCTTTGATGCGGTGTTGTCCGTGTGGCAGGCTGAGGCGCTGCAACAGGTCGTTCCGGCTCGCACCGAATGCGGCGACCTGCAGGAACTGGTGTCGGACAACAACGGCGCAAACTCCAGCGTCAGCTTTACGGCGGATGGGTCCAATGATTACTACATCGTGGTCGAACCGCATAACAATGGTTCGGGTGGCATGCTGGTGCTGAACGTCAACACATCGGCTTCGCTGATCACCCTGACGCCGACAAGCCTCGCCTTCGCGGATCAGGTCGAGGGGACGGTGAGCGCGCCGATGAGTGTCACGTACCAGAACGGCAACCAGATACCGGTGACCGTCAACACCGCCACCATCACCGGCGCGGACCCGGCGGACTTCACGATTGTTTCCGGCAACTGCATCGGCAACCAGATCCAGCCGGGAACGAATTGTACCGTGACGGTGGCGTTTGCTCCCCAGGCCACGGGACCCCGTCAGGCGAATCTGGAGATTTTCGACACGGCCACAGGCAGCCCGCGCATCGTGCCCCTGAGCGGGAATGGCACTCCGCCGGTGCCGCTGATTTGCCTGGGATCCAGCGGACAGATTCAGTTCCCCAGTACGGCCGTCGGCCTCACCAGCGCCGTGCAGAACATCGTCATCACCAATTGCGGGACGGAAGCGCTGATAATCTCCAACGTGTTCCTCCTGGGAGCAGAGACGAATGACTTCTTGGTGGTGCCCGGTTGCGCGTTGCGCACGCCGATCGCGCCCGGGGGCAATTGCAGTATTGCCGTCGAGTTCACGCCGACGACCAGGGGATTGCGGCAGGCCACATTGGATGTTTCGCACAACGCCTCCACCGTGCCGATTACGATCGCGTTGCAGGGAACGGGGTTCGTGCCGACGCCCGCCATTTGCGTGGCCAGCGCCGTCAACTTTAGCAGCGTCGCTGCGGGCGCCACCGGCGTTGTGCAAAGTCTGATCATTACCAATTGCGGGACCGCCCCGTTGGTGATCAGCAACTTGACGTTGACGGCCGGGAACACGGCGGAGTTCCTGATTGACGCCAGCACGACGTGCGGGTCAAACCCGATCCAAACGGGCCAGACCTGCGCGGTGAATCTGCGGTTCGCTCCCACGGCCGGGGGTCAGCGGTCGGCCACGTTGACCATCGTAAGCAGCAACAACGTTCCGGAGCCCCAAACGGTGACGCTAACGGGGTTGGGAGCGCTCAGCCGGCCGGATGTCGGCATTGGCAAGACCTTCAACAACCTCAAGAAGTTCATCGGCTTGGGCGTGATCAACACGACCGGTGTCGGCCAGGAACTCAGCCAAAACGTCCATCGGGGAGCCAAGGGTGGCATCAAGTACTATGTGACCATTGAGAACGTCGGCACAGCGGCTGACTCGTTCACGGTGCAGAGCACCCAGATCAAAGGCGGCGCCGGATGGGCGGTGAATTACTACCTGGGCGCGAGACCGTCGGAGAGCGTGGATGTGACGCGGTCGGCGCTCGCGGGAACATTCTCCACCGCGACCATGGAAGCCGGTGCCATCACCAGCGACACAACGATGATTCGAGCCGAGCTGTTTGCAAACAAGACGCTGGTGTCCAAGGGGACCACGGCCACCTTTGCATTGACGTTCACGTCGGCCAACGATCCGACCCAGCAGGACACGGTGTGGATCACGGGCGTGGCGAAATAGGCGTCGCCGGCGGGAGGATCGGCACGGGCGAAACGCGGTTTTCGTTTGGAGGAAGAGCGTTGGGATTATGAGAGGACTGGTTACAATGAGGATGAGCCGGGGCGTGAAGATTGTGATGCCCACCGTTTTGCTGGCGGTCTCCCTGTGTCTGGCCAGACCATCCTTCGCGGGATGCGGATGCATGGACCTCGCTCTGATTGTCGATGATACGGGAAGCATGGGCCAAGCCATCGCGGACGTGCAGAGGTCGCTGCTCCAGGTCATTAACGTGGCCGAGTACGTCTCCGGCTCGGATTTGCGGATCGGGCTGATTACATTCCCCAACGACAATGTGGTGGTCAATGTTCCCTTCACCACGAACTTCTCGAACGTCATCACGGCCGTCAACGGGCTCGTGGCCGCGGGTGGCGCCGGGGAACCGGAATCCTCGGATGAATCGCTGCAGTACGCCATCACCGGGTCCGCGGACCCGTCGTGCTCCGTGATAAGCTCGAACGGGCCGTTCGGCGCGTTTCGGCCGAATTGCGTGAAGATCGCCGCGCTGATCACCGATGCGCATCCGGGCGAGTGCGCCGACTTCTACACGGTCGGCGTCTCGGATGTTCATGCCCATCAGGTGGCGGTCGACGCCCAGAATACCGGCGTGAAAATTGTCTCCGTCTATGTCCCCGACCTGCAGTCGGGCGGGGAACAGACGGATATCAAAGCGATCATGGAAGACTACGCCACCACGTCGGGAGGAATCTTCGTCGAGTCCGCCGCCAATGGCGATGGTACCGGGGATGGCATTGCCGACGCTGTCGCCACATGTGGAGTTTACCCCACCCAGTCGGCGACGCGAAACTCACGCTTTTGGTTTACTCACGGGTACTCGTCGGACTCGAACTGCGTGACGTTGCTGAACGGCATTTTGATCAACGGAAGCATGTTGGATCTCGGGTTTCTCATATTGCCCACGGAAAACCGTACGGCGGATAACGTCATCAACGCCAACGACGCCCTGATTGAAGCGCTGGGCTTCTATTGGAAGAGCGACGGTCTCACCGGCGAAGCCGGCGGCACCCAGAACGAAAAGGAGCCGGGATCCAGCGTGTGCAAGGCGCGGAAAGAACTGGCCGCCGAGTTGATCGCTGCCACGGCCAATATCCGCTTGCTCCAGGCCATCCCGACGAATTCCTTCTACCGCAATGGCAGCACCATCACGAATTTCCCGGTGGACCTGCAAGCCCAGGCTCGCACCGCCCTGAGCGGCTATGATCCCAAGGCCATGGTAGCCATGACAGCGCTGCTGAAGAAATTCAACAGCAGCGGCGCGACGAATAATTACCCGTCCGGCCTGACGGAATGCTCGGTGCAGAAATCGTCTCTGTTGCACTCGCTGGCGCGTGATCCGACCACGCAGACCACCTGCCCCGGGCAAAACGGCTCGTGCGCCACGGCCAAGCAGATCGTGTTCTCGGGGTCGAAGCCGGTGTTCCATGATTCCGAGAACATCTCGATCTTTCAGCAGACCATGCCGTCTCCCACGTGCAACCCGGGCGGACGAAACGCGGTCTGGGCGGTGAGCCCCCCGATGGCGGCTACTGGCCGGCAGTTCACAGTTTCGACAGCCGGGAGCAACTTTGACACGGTGCTGGCCGTTTGGTCGGGGACGTGCGGCACAAGCAGTTCGACGGGCACGGCCAGCAACAACCTCGTTCAGGTCGCTTGCGCGGACAACTCGCTCGGCGTCGGTGGGGAGAGCCTGACGTTTACCACGGATGGCACGAACACGTTCTACATCGTGGTCGAAGGCAAGAACGGCGCCTACGGCCTGGCCAAGCTGTCGGTCATGAGCTACTAACGAGACGGAGCAACGTGCTGGGGAAGACGAATATGAGAACGATCGCGCTATGGGGAGCGAGCCTGCTGACCGCGGCGGCGACCGCCCACGCGGCACTGCGGACGCAGGACCTCGGGCAGGGCATCACCCCGACGGATATGATCAACACTCTCCTGGGGGGCGGCGTCTCGGTATTGAACGTCCAGTACACAGGCGCCCCGAATGCCTCGGGCTTGTTCGCCGGGGGGAACGGCATCATTGGGTTTGATACGGGCATCCTGTTGACAAGCGGCAGCGCCAGCAATGTAATCGGCCCGAACAATTCGACGGGCGCCACCACGGACAATGGGTTTCCGGGCGACGCCGACCTCAACAAGCTCACCGGCGGCCTTTCGACGTTCGATGCCGCGGTGTTGGACTTCGATTTTGTGCCGTCGTCCAATACGGTGCAGTTCTCCTACGTGTTCGGCTCCGAGGAGTACAATGAATACGTCGGCAGCCCCTTCAACGATGTCTTCGCGTTTTATGTCAACGGCGTCAACTATGCGCTGATTCCCGGGACGTCACTGCCGGTGGCAATCACCAATGTGAATAACGGTTATTCGACGGGTGTCTCCGGCGGGCCGTGTGAGAATTGCCAGTACTACATCGACAATGTGGATGGGCACCTCAATACGCAGCTCGACGGCCTGACCAAGGTGCTGACGCTTACGGCGCCGGTTGTGCCGAACCAGCTCAATCACATGAAGATTGCCATCGCCGACACCTCCGACGCCCTGCTGGACTCCGCCGTGTTCCTCCAGGCCGGCAGCCTTCGGTCGGGAGTCGTGACGAATCCGCCCACGCGCACCTCGCGGTTCTGGTTTACGCACGGATACAGCGCGGATCCAACCTGCGCCACGCTGAGCAATGCCATCGCCAGAATCATGAGTATCAACGTCGGCATCGTTCCCCTGGGCTTCCTCACTCTCCCCCAGGGGTATCGCAACAGTGACAATGTCAAGGATTCCGCCGATGCGTACATCGAGGCGCTTGGTTTCTACTGGCGGAGCACCGGGGTCACCGGCGAAACCGGCGGCACGCAGAACCAGAAGGCCCCGGCGTCGAGTGTGTGTAGCCAGCGCAAGAAACTCGCTGTCGAACTGATTGCGGCCATGGCCAACGTAAACTATCTGGAGGCGGATCCCGCGATGTTGTCGTATGTGAACGCGAAGACGAATGTGTTTTTCCCGTCGGATTTGATTACCCAGGCGCAAAACGTTGCTGCAGGGGCGGATCCGGGACCGATGGTGACCATGACAGGGCTGTTGAAGCTTTTCAACCAGAGCGGCCAGGCGAATAATTACCCTGCCGGCATCGTCGAGTGCACCGCGAACAAGTCCGGGCCGCTGAGGAGCCTCGCCCGCGACCCGACCAGCCAGACCAACTGTCCGGGCGTAAACAACAGTTGCCAGAGTGCGCAGCAGGTCTACTTCTCGAGCACGGGATCGTTTTCCAGCGCCGTGTTCACCAAGTCCGTCAGTATCACCGGGTTTACGAACTCCCTGGCCTTCCCGGCCCCGACCTGCGGCACGGGTGGCCGGAGCGCCGTCTGGGCAGTCACGCCCGATATGGGCACAAGTAATCGCCAGTTCAGCGTCTCGACGGCTGGCAGCAACTTCAGCACGATGCTTTCGGTCTGGTCCGGTAGCTGCGGCAGCACGGCGGGCGGTACCAGCAACACGCTGACCCAGGTGAATTGCGCGGTGAATTCCATCGGGCTCGAGGGAGCGTCCCTCACGTTTAATACCGACGGGACCAATACGTTCTACATCGTCGGCGAGGGCGTGAGCGGCCAGTACGGCAAGCTGAAGATCCGGATCACGAGCCCGTAACAGTCGACGTTGTGACCGGCCTGCGGCGCGTGCCTCACACGCGCGACAGCATGGCAGTGCATCGCCCGAAATGTTCCGCCCGGGACGGTTCGCGCTCGGTGTAGATCGCCTGAAGATTGTTGCACATCCGCAGCAGGATGATTTGCGGAGTCGTCGGCGTCAGAAACACGGGGTTGAAGGCCACACCCAGCCGCTTGCATAATTCCTGGCAGTCCGCCTCATCCAGCAGTTCGCCTTCGTGAAATGGATCGAAAAAGAAACTCGTGGCCGTTGAGTGCCATTTCAGAAGAAAGTGCGCCGGCATGTTGATGCCGATCAACGGCAGGTGCAGGCGTCGCGCCAACAGTAGATACAGCACCGACAGGCTGATCGGGATGCCCAGGCGGCGATCCAGCACGCGGTTGAGATAGGAGTTGTCCGGGTCGTAATAGTCCTGGCGATTGCCCCGAAAGCCGAGCGTGCGGAACAGATAATGATTGCACACCTCAATGGTCGCCTTCGGCGTCTCCCGTCCCGTCAGCCGTTCGCGCAGCTCCTGCGCCATCTGATCGATCCGCGTGCGATAGGCCGGCTCGTCGAGTTCGGGGTAGCGGGTCTTGGCCACAAGCCAGCTCGCCACCTCGATATCGAAGTGGCTCCCGCACGTGGCGCAGAACTTCTCCAGGGACTCCCAGGCCACGGCTTCCCGCAGGACGCGGAGGATTTGCGCCGCGTTGCGCTGCGCCGTGGGGTCTCCCTCGCGGACGACGGACTCGAGCAAGTGGATGCCTTCTTCGCCCCGTCCGGCCAGCGATTCCTGGACCAGTTGAACCGTGCGGGGGTCTTCGTCCGCCAGCAGCTTGGCGAGCGCTTTTCGATCCGGTTCTCGAAGGGCTTTCATGTGTCGAAATGCTCCGCCTAGCATCCCTCAAAAGGCGCCGGACTGCAACTCAGGAAAAACGAAGGGTTCATGTCGCGGATTGCGCAATCCAGGCGGCCGCGGCGCGGATGTCCTCCGCCACGAAATCGGGCCTGACCAATTGTTGGGCAAGCGTATCGCGACCGACGCCTGTCAATACCAGGATTGTCCTGGTCCCGGCGTTGATCCCAACCTGGATATCGGTGGGGCGATCGCCGATCATGAAGCAACGGGACAGGTCGAGGCCGTATTCGCGCGCCGCGTCGAGGAGGAATTTCGGTTTTGGCTTGCGGCAATCGCAGTTGTCTTCCGGACGGTGCGGGCAGACGTAGTAACGGTTCAGGTGCACACCGGCCTTCCCGAAGTACGCGTCCAGATGCGCGTGGATGGCGTCCACAAGTTCGCGCGGGAAATAGCCGTGGCCGACCCCCGATTGATTGGTGACAACGAACAATTTGTAGCCCGCGTCCTGCAATTGCCTGAGGGCCGCCGCGGCGCCCGGAATCAATACGACGCGCTCGAAGTCGCCGACGCAGTTGGCGTCCTCCATGATCGTCCCATCCCGATCGAGGAAGACGGCGCGGTGGCCAACGTCGCGGTTCATCGAACAGGCAGCCTACCGAAATCAGCGGTCGCCGCCAAGGACGTTGTCGGTGAGCCAGCGGGCCAGTCGTGGCGCATGTTGGAGCAGCGGAATGACGGCCCGAGCAATCCGTTCGTGGTACATGACGCGGCGGAGACAATGATTGGTCCGCGCCCGCCCCTGGTACAGCGTCGCGACCGAAGCGGCATACCATTCCTCGCGACGCGACTGACCCGTAATGGCTTCTGCGGCCAGTTCGCCCGTGCGCAAGGCAAAGAAGATCCCCTGACCCGTGAACGGCTCCATAACCCGCAACGCGTCGCCGGTGAGGAAGACGCCCGACGCTGCCGCGCGGCCCGCCGGCGACTGCAGTGGATGAGCGCTCCGCAGAGGATCGAGCGGTTCCGGAGCGATTCCCAGCTCGCGGAAATGTGGATTTTGCCAGACCGTGTGGGCAAACAGCGCTTCGCAGTCGCGATGAAACCGCGCGGCCTGCGGCCCTGTGATAATGCAGAGGTTGACCCGCTCGGCGTCCACGCGCACCAGGCCGCAGTAGCCGCCGCGGAACAGGTGCAATTGGACGCGATGGTCCAGTGCCGCGGGCGCTTCAAAATGCGATTGAAACGCGATGTGTCCATCGCGGGGAGTGCGACCAGATGCCAGACCCGCCCGGCGCGCGATGACTGAATGACGCCCGTCCGCGCCGACAATGCCCAATCGGGCCGCATACTCTCCATGATTGGTTCGCACGCGCCCACCGGGCAGGATGTCATGGACGGTTTCGCCTTCGATCACCTGCGCGCCCAGGGACCGGGCGTGATCCAGCAAGGCCGCGTCCAACGAACTTCGTCGAATGGCAACCGTCGCCGGCGGCAGATCGACGGTGAAGATCGAACGGTTCGTCGCGGTATAGGTGGCGCCGTCGACCCGGTCGTGCGGCAGATCGCGGATTTTCGAGGCCACACCGAGCCGTTTGAGGATCGGCCAGCAATTCGGGTTGATGGTGTCGCCACAGACCTTGTGGCGGGGAAACCGGGCATGCTCGATGAGCGTCACGCGCAACCCGCGTTGCGCGCAGCCCGTTGCCGCGGCGGCGCCCGCCGGCCCGCCGCCAACCACAATCACATCGGTTTCACTCATGGCGGCCGAGAACGAGGCTGGCGTTGGTGCCGCCGAAGCCGAAGCTGTTCGAGAGGATGCGGTTCACCCGCGCGGACCGGCCGTGATGGGGAATGTAGTCCAGATCGCATTCGGGATCCGGCTGGTTCAGGTTCAGGGTGGGAGGCAGGTAATCGTGATCGAGCGCCAGCGCGCAGATCGCGATCTCGATGGCCCCCGACGCGCCCAGCGCGTGGGCGTGAAACGGCTTGGTGGAACTAACGGGAATCCGACGGGCGCGCTCGCCGAACACATGTTTGATGGCGAGCGTTTCAGCGGCGTCCCCGAGCGGCGTGCCCGTGGCGTGGGCGTTGATGTACTCGATGTGCGCGGGCGAGACACGCGCATCCGTCAGGGCGTGCTGGATGCATCGGGCCGCACAGGACGCATCCGGGCGGGGCGCCAGCATGTGCCACGCGTCGTTGTTGGAGGCGTAACCGAGGATCTCGGCGTAGATGTGCGCGCCGCGTAGGAGCGCCTGACGGCGTTCTTCGAGGATGAACATCGCCGCTCCTTCCCCCATGACGAATCCGTCGCGCGTCGCATCGAATGGGCGGCAGGCGCGGGCGGGATCGGCGTTGTGCTTGCCCAGGGCGTGGAGCACGTCAAACGCGCCAAACGTCAACGGCGCCAATGGCGCTTCGGCGGCGCCGGCGACCATGGCCAGCGCCTCGCCGCCGCGGATCAGACGAAAGGCTTCGCCCAGCGCAATCGCGCCCGAGCCGCAACTGTTCGAATTTGTGTTGCCCGGACCGGTCAGGCCAAACTCGATGGCGACATGGGAGCCGCCCGAGCCGCCGAACACGAGGAACGCCAGGGCCGGGTTCACCGCGCGAATGCCCTGACGCATGAACAGCTCGTGTTGGTATTCGGCCAGCGCCACGCCGCCCAGCGCGGTGCCGGTGCAGACGCCAACTTGCGGGTGCGGAGACGCTCCGGAAAGCAGCGCCCGGCCCTGGCGGTTTGCGTCGTCGACGGCCATTTTCGCGGCGACAAGCGAGAACTGGGCGAACCGGTCCAGACGTTTCACCCGCCGGGCCGGAAAATAAGCCAGCGGGTCGAAATCCGTTACTTCGCCCGCGACTTGAGAATCGAACGGGGACGGATCGAACTGGGTGATCGGGCGGATGCCGGACTCACCGCGCAAAATCCCCTGCCATAAGGCGTCCGTTCCGCTGCCGATGGCGGTAATCGCCCCGATGCCGGTGATGACGACACGTTGTGGCACGGCTTCCATACATTGGAGTGCTCAGCCCGCATTCTGTTCCAGGTACCGTTTGAAATGCGTCAGCGTGCGAGCGGCGACCGGTCGAATGAACATATCACTTAATACGCGTTGCGCAAACCAGCGGCCCAATGCAGTCGGTCGATCGAGTTCGTGGATAATACTGACCAACACGCCGTCGGGGGTGGCGGTGTACGTCCAGCGGAC
Source organism: Verrucomicrobiia bacterium (assembly GCA_035541135.1). GTDB lineage: Bacteria > Verrucomicrobiota > Verrucomicrobiia > Palsa-1439 > Palsa-1439 > Palsa-1439. Next base: position 37,038 of record DATKNW010000021.1, on the reverse strand, counting down.
CTGCATGCCGCGCGTGAACGCCCGGAGATGCTCGAAGTACAGGGCCGGCATTTTGGGGTCGACCCGGAAGCGGGAGGTCCAATGAATGGGCAGCCAACCGCGGCGGGCGCCCATTTTCACGATCAACCCGTCGTCACCCACCTTCAGGATGTGAATCCAGCGATAATGCGGCAGGACTTTCGGCCACAGCAGTAGATTCGACGTGTCCTGAAAGACCTTGTCCAGAGGGGCGCGGATGACGATGGAGTTTTCGGTTCGCACGCTCATTGGCGGCCCGTGATGGCCATGCGAAAGAACGGCTGGCGGCGAATGACGAAGTCGCGCAAGCCCGCCTGCGCGGCCAGCGCGCGCAGTTCGGCTACGCGGAAGGCCCGCTCGCAAGAGGCCGGCGCGTCGAACCGGGCGATCGGATTGCGGATGACGGTGCGCGCCATGAGTTTGCTCAGTCCGATCGCGATCCAACTTCTCCGCAGATCGTTGATGACATAGCCAACCCGCGCAATATCGTGGATGCGCCGGAGGATTGCAACCACATTGGCCTCGGAGAAATGGTGCAGTGTCAGGGAACACAGAACGACGTCGAAACTGGCGGTCGGGCAGGGAAGCGCCAACAGGTCGTGCTGTTCGATCCGAATCTCCGGCCACGCGGCGCAATTTTCCCGGGCGATCTGCAGAATCTCGGGATTCCCGTCCACGGCGGTAATCTCGACGTGGAGACCTCGACGGCGGGCCCACCGGGCAACGGATCGGGGGACGTCGGCACCGCCGGTGGCCAGGTCCAGGATCGTGAGGCGATTCATCGGCGTGACGGTCAGGAGGTCATCGAGGTGGCGCAACGGAATGCGGTGCCCGCCGAGAAAGCGGTTGATGTTTTCCAGGACGCGGAGGTCGGCACGGAGCAGCGCGGGATCGTTTCCCCGACGGTCCATGATTTCGGGGATGGCGGGATCGAACCGGCGCGGAGGGACGAACAGGCTCATGGCGGGTTCAATGCGAGAACGGCCAGCATTCGGCCGGTGTGTCCTTTTTCCGCGCGGTAGGAGAAGTAGCGGTCGAGATGGCAGGCGGTGCACACGCGCGGGTTATGGATGTCGCGCACGCCCGCCTGGTGAAGTTGCCCTTCGATGCCGCTCCAGATATCCATCTCGTAGTGGCACGGGCCGATGGACGGGCCGATGAACGCGCGGCAATCGCCGGGATTCGTGCCGAGCTGTTGCGTCATCATCGCCACCGTCTGTCCGACGACATTGGCGACCGTGCCTTTCTTACCGGAGTGAGCCAGGCCGATGGCGGGTGTGCGTCGATCCACGATGAAGACGGCGGCGCAATCGGCGCAGCGAATCACCAACGGGAGGCCTCTGGAGGCTGTGACGAGCGCGTCGACCATCGGCACGCGCTCGCCGGTGGGTTCGATGACGGCGGCCACGCCGTTGCCGTGGGTTTGCTCCGCCGACGCGAATCGGCCGGGTGGGAACCCGAGCGCGGCCAGGGCGCGGAATTCATAATCATCGGCCTTCGTGTCCTCGGCGGCGCGCAGCGTGAACGCGTGCGAGATGAACGGGATCTCGATCAGCGGCGCGAAGGTTTCGAACGACATGGCTCAATCGGCCATGCGCACGGTCATGCCGGTGGCGCGTTCGAGCGTGGCGATGGCGACGTTGTAGTCGTGGAGCGCCTGGATCTCGTTGGAGCGGGCTTCGGTCAGCGCGGTCTGAGCACTGAGGACATCCAGTTGCGTGCCCGTACCGGCGCGGAAGCGGGCTTCCGCGAGCCGCAAACTCTCCTCGGCCTCCTCGACGGTCTTCTTTTGCGCTTCGATCAATTCCAGTGTCTGCAGGTAATCCGAGTACGCCTGACGGACTTCCAATTCCACCTGGCGGCGTGTGTCGGCGTAATCGAGGTTGGCCTCCTGCAATTGGGCGCGGGCCTCGGTAATTTTGCCGTGGGTGAGCATGCCGTCGAACAGCGCCCAATTGATGTTGGCGCCCAGGATCCAGCCGCTGCGGGTCACGCCGGGATCATCGGAAAAGGTGTAATCGTGCCATCCCCAGTTGCCGAACACGGAGGCCTGCGGTTTGTAGCCCGACGACGCGACCTGGACATTGGCCCGGGCGACGGAGATTTGCCGGTCCGCCGAGATCAATTCGGGGCGGCGTTGGCGTGCCTGTTCGAGAGCGGCCGCCAGATCCCAATCGCGGTGTTCGTACAACAGTTTTCCTTCGAAATTGATCGGGGTGAACGTACTCGTCTGGCTCGGGGTATCGATGCCGAGCAGTTTCACCAGGGCCTCTTTCGCCAGACGGAGATCGTTCTGGGCGCGAATCAGCGGCGGTTTGGCGTTCTCCAATTCGACCTCGGCGCGCAGCACATTGAAACGGGGGACGGACCCGACATCGAACCGCGATTGGGCATCGCGGAGTTGTTCCTCGAGGAGCGTAACGGACTGCTGGCGGACTTCGACCAGCGCGATGTCGAGCAGGATCTGGTAGAAATCCCTGCGCACATCGAGGATCGTATCGGCAACCGTGCTCTGGAATCCCAGGGTGGCGATCTGATCGGACAACTTCGCCGCGCGGACGGCGGCGCTCACGCGCCCGCCGGCGTAGACCAATTGCGAGACCTGGATCTGGATGTTCCAGGGCTGCTCCTGGTTTCGGAAGAGCATATTGGGGCTATTGCTGGTCGCGCCGCCTCCTGAGAATGGGAATTGGTCGATGGCGCGGCTGTCGATGGCTTCGTAGGAGCCCGAGGCGGTGAGCTGCGGGATTGCTTGTGCGCGGACTTCGACGACGACACCCTGGTTACGGCGGATTTCCTCCCTGGCCTTGAGGACAGTCGGGTTCTGCCGGAGAGCGAGGTCAATGCAGTCGGGCAACCGCAGCGTATTCGGAACGGCATTCGTCGATGCCGCGTGGGCTGGTTGCACGGTGGCCAAGACGAGGGAAGCGGCCGCGAGGCCGCGGAGGATTCTGATCATTGTGTTGGGCTCACGGTAACAGGTTTGTCAGGGAACAGGTTCTGAAAGATGTCCGGAGGGCAATGGTAGGTGCGCTCGGCATTGCTCGCCGCGTCGACAGCTTTTTGATGCAGATCGGGGTCCCTGGTTTCGAGAAAGGTTTGAATCAGTCCGTAATACGCCGAGCAAATATGATTGTGGACGATGGTGCAATCCAGATTCAGCCGGGGTTCTCCCTGGTTGGCGATGACGGCGCAGCCTTCCTTGTCGATTTGCCGGTAGATGTCGGCCAACAGCCGCAGCGCCTGGGTGCGATTGCTATCGAGCAGCAGGGCTTCCAGCAGCGTCACGGCGGCCTCTTGGGCGTGGCTCGTCGCGAGGTAGACGGACGCCATGCTCAGGTAAGCATCCGGATTTGTGGGAGCCAGGTGGCGCATGTAGACATAGGCGTCCAGCGCCGGTTGGTACTCGGACAGGCGCATGTAGGAAATGCCGAGGTTCCAGTAAATCTCGTGGTTCCCAATGTCCGGGATTTGGCCGGGGTTGCGTCCGCGGGCCAGTTCCTTGCGGCGATTGTCGTTGTTGAACTCCCGGTCGAGCGGCACGGCATTCGTCAGCGCTTCGATGGATTTCTGGTACCACGGCACGCTCTGGGGCGTGGGGGTCAGGCTGCCGTTGGCCTCGTGTTTCGCGTAAAGGTCGCCCTTGATGCGATAGTAGGCGCCGAGATGAAGCAGGACGATCTGTGTTTTGTCCGTGACGCGCCGGGCCTTTTCGCCCTCCTCGATGATCCGATCGATATTCTTCCCGTCGGGATCCTTTTCGTAGAGGGCAAACGCCAGGGACTTGTGGGTCTTGAAGCTGTTGGGGCATGTCTCGACGGCCTTGGTCCACAACGTTTCGTCGTCCTTCCAGTCGTCATTGCGGTTGAACGCGCGCGCGCCGTAGGCGACCACGATCAAACACAAGGTTGTGCGCGCGACGACCTGCAGCCAGACGCGCTGGGCCCACGGGGACGCATCGAGATGGGGAATGAGCCGCCGGCAGATCGAATACACCGCCAGCACGAGGCAGCCGACGAACCCGATCGAGGGCAGGTACAGGAACCGCTCGGCCATGATGCTGCCGATGCACCACGAGGCCGGGTCTCGAAAGGACTGGCCGAAGGTGGGGTTGGGGATCAGGTTGGATGAGGGCAGCAGCGTGCCGAAGAAGAAGAACACGAAGAAGAACACCGGTTTGTTGCGATGATAGCTGCGGATGGCCACCACGATCACGATGACGATGGCGATCAGGGCGACGATGGCCTTCCAGTCCTCCCACGTATTGAAGTGCAGGTTGACGATGGGGATTTGGTTGTAGGAGTAGTCGCAGCACAATCGTCGCGGCCACAACAGCAGCCCGAAGTAATTCCCGATGACTTTGATGGCGGTGAGACGGGCCTGGAGGAAGGTCACGCCTGGCTTGACCAGCGGGTTGTCGACCCACGGCAGTTCCGGCGGGCGCAATTGTCCAAAGATCTGGCTGCGCACGTACGACATGGCGAGGATGGGGGCGGCGAGCACGACGTAACCCTTGAGGGTGAATTCCCAGTAATTGGCAATCAGGTTGGCGAGCCAGTTGGGGTGCTGGCGGCGCAGGCGGTACAGGAAATCGTAGAGCATCACGATCCCAAACACCACCACGCCGGATTCCTTGCAGAACACGCTGATGGAAGTCGTCAGCATCAAGATCGACAGCGGCAGCAGTTTTCTCCAGCCGCCGGCGAGGCACGCGAGGATCACGGTGCTGACGCCGAGCGCGATGAGTGCCAGGGCGATGATCGAGCCGCTTTGGACGCTGGTGGGGAAGAGGGCGGGGTGTTTCCAACTGGTCATGATGAACGCCACAAACAGAGCGGAGATTCCTCCGGCGATTCCCAGCGTTTTGGGTTCCGTTTCCGTTTTGCGCTCGACGGCCACGCTCTTGAGATAACAGAGGAAGCCGATCAAGACCCACAGCGTGGTGAACAGGTCAGCGCGTCCGACGATGTTGGCGACGGACTCGGTCTCGATGGGATGGGCGCCGAACAACGCGCCGGCGAAGAATGCCGGCCAGGGGCGTTGGATGAGCGCCAACACCACGAAGTAGACCAGGACGGTGTTGGCCCAATGAAGAACGAAATTGATCCAGTGATAGCCGGCGGCGTGGGCTCCGTTGCCGAGGATGGTGTAGTTGAACATGTATGACAGCGTCGTCAACGGCCGGTACAATCCGCTCACCGCCTTCGGCCACCAGTAGTCCTGGGTAAAGACCAGTCGGAGACTTTCGGTGCTATCGTTGCGCAGGCGGGGATCTTCGAGGATAATGAATTTGTTATCCAGCGCGAACCCCGTGTTGTACAGCGTATTGCAGTACGTGAACAACACGACGACCCCGAGCACGAAGGTAATCGCCAGATGGCGAAGGAGTCCGATCGACGGCCACAGCCTGGTTTTCGGGGCCGCCTCAGCCTCGGGCGGTTGCGCTGGCCGCGGGGGGCGGACGGATGGTTTTTTCTTTGGACTCATTACGTGCGACGCGAGCCTCCTTCCACGCTCGCTGGGTCAAGTCGGTGCGCCGAAGTGTGTCAGCAGCCCGCTCCAAAGTCAAAAAGGTTTTGCAGGCCGCCCGGGCCGGCTACAATAGGCCCCTGCCATGGCCAGCGCCCCCATATTGGTTGGCACAGCGGGCTGGAGTTATCCCGACTGGGAGAACCTCGTGTACCCGCATGGGAACCCGGGGGACCGGCTCCGCACAATGGCCCGGTACCTCGACTGCGTGGAGATCGACAGCTCATTTTACCGTCCACCGGCCGCGCGCGCGGCGGCGGGCTGGGTGCGGGCGGTCGGCGACCAGCCGGGATTCCGGTTCCTGGCGAAGGCATGGCAACGATTTACGCATGAACGTTCGTCGGCTTGGACAACAGCGGAGTTCGATCTGTTCACGGGCGGTTTGGAGCCGTTGCGGGAGGCGGACCGGCTCGACGCGTTGCTGTTTCAATTCCCCTGGTCGTTCCGCAACGACGCGCGGAACCGCGACTGGCTGCGGGCTGTGGCCGACGCGTTTGTTGGGTGGCCGATGGCGGTCGAGGTGCGGCACGATTCGTGGCTGACGGAGGAGACGTTTGCGTTTCTGCGGGAACGGAAGATCGCGTTCTGCAATATCGATCAGCCGTTGCTGGCGCATTGCATCCCGCCGACCGATCAGGCGACGACGGAGGTCGGCTACTTCCGGTTCCATGGACGCAATGCGAAGAATTGGTTTCGGGAAAAGCAGGATGTGTACGGCGGGCGATACGATTATTTGTATTCGGCGGCGGAACTGGATGAGCTGCTCGAACACGTCGGGAAGATCGCCGCGCGAACGAAGAAGACGTTTGCTGTCTTCAACAATCACAAGGATGCCAAGGCGTTCTCGAATGCGCTGCAGGTGAAAGCGCGTCTGACGCCGACGATCGCCGTCCACGCGCCCGTGGCCTTGCGGGAGCGTTATCCATCCATCCGCGCCTGCACAGTGCCCGAAGGCGAAGAGCAGTTACCGCTGATGTGAGGCATTACGCGGAGTTCGACCGCTATCTTAACATCACACCCGTTTGCGCTTCAGGAGGGCGCGGAGCGTCACCACGCCAAGGGCGGTCAGTGGCAGCGACGATGGCTCGGGAACGAATGCGAACAGGAGATTATCCATGACAAATTCCTCCCCGGGACCACCGCCAGAGAGGCCGCCATTCTGACCGCCAAAGGAATTAAACGTCAGGCGGTCGATGTCCTCGTAGTCGAACCTGAACAAAGTTGCGTTCGTGGCGGCAGCGGCAACCGTCAGGTTGTAGATCAAGTCACCGCCCCGGAACCCCTGGACCTGGATGTTCAGATTGCTCATCCACGCGCCGGTCAGGTAGGCGCTGAAGAAATTGAAACTGGTACCGAGCGCGTCGATCTCCGCAAGTTGACCGGCGCCGTTGGCAACGGCATTGCTGAGGGAAACCACCCCGTAGAAGTGGCCGTTGGTCCAAATCCAAATCGGCGCCGGAGCTGTCCGGATGAACGTCTGCGGCGAATCCGTCGTCAATCCAAGCTAAGAGATTGTCAAACCCGGCGTAGCCCGCCGCCGCACAACGTGTTTTAGTAATCGGTGTGATGAGAGACACGACGCCGATGAACGAGCCGAACCCAGTTTCCCGTCTTGTCCTCGCAGACGCCCGGCTTATCTACCCTCCGGGCCAGGCGTCAGTCCTTTTTGGTTCTCCCATATCGCGGACCGGTGGCGTCGGGTTGTCCGCGACGGGCAGTCCGGCATGCCGAGGGCGTGAGCGGCGTGTCATGCGTACGCTGCAGTACCAAGGTCGCTGGGCGTACGATTACCCAATAGCGGGAGTGACGGAAGAGATCCCCCTCACACGACCGTTACTCCCGCGGGCAATTTCCAGTCGGTCGCGGTCGCAGTCGCAGGGCCGCGTCGATTTCGAGTAGTCGCAGAATCGTGGCGAGCGGGGCGGCCGGTGGCGCGTGAGCGCGCGCCGCCGGCCATCGGTCCAAGCCCAAACCTTCCTCCTGTCGGTTTCTATCCAGTGCCGGCACGCGTGGCTTCGGATTGCGCGGGCTGCGTCCGAAAGCTATTATCCAGCCTACCCAACAGATGAGTGATGGTGAGGTGGATAACGGCAGGACGGAACCGCGCGAAAGAAGCTGCGCGTGGAAGCAGTGCGCGCTTCTGGGGGCGGTGTGCGCCCTGGTCATCGGGGTTTACGCGTGCATGGCCCGATCGGGATACGTCCTGTCACCAAGCCTGAACCCGGCGGACAATTATTACAATTTGTTGGTTCAGGGTTTTCGCGCCGGCCAACTCAACCTGAACTATCCCGTGCCGCCCGGGCTGGCGAAGCTTGCCGATCCGTACGATCCGGCGGCCAATGCCGACTACGGCGTGCTCGACATGAGCTATTACAGGGGAAAGCTATACCTGTACTACGGGGTTACGCCCGCGATGCTGCTGTTCTGGCCGCACCTGGCTTTGACGGGCCACTACCTCCTGCAAAAGGACGCTGTGTTGGCCTGTTGCATTGTCGGTTTCCTGGCTGGCGTCGGTTTGTTGTGCGGGCTCTGGCGCCGCTACTTTGCCGGGGTCAGCGTCGCGGTGGTGGCGGCCGGCGCGCTGGCACTGGGGGTGGCCACGTGCCTGCCGTCGCTGCTGGCGCGGTGTGATGTGTGGGAGGTGCCGGTCGGTTGCGGCTACGCGTTGATGATGGTGGTGCTGGCGGGGATGTGGAAGGCGCTGCATGAGACGGAGTCGCGAAAGCGTTGGGGATGGCTGGCGGCGGCCAGTCTGGCGTATGGATTGGCGGTGGGGGCCCGGCCTCCGTTGTTGTTTGGCGCGGTCATCCTGCTGGCGCCGGTGGGCCGCGCGTGGCGGGAGCGGCGAGGGGTGTTGGCGGCGTTGCTGGCGGCGACGGTGCCCATCGCGCTGGTTGGGCTGGGGCTGATGCTGTACAACGCGTTGCGGTTCGGCAACCCCTTCGAGTTCGGTTTCCACTACATGCTGTCGGGAGACCGGCAAGTCAACCCGCAGCCGTTCAGCCCGCGTTATCTGTGGTTTAATTTCCGGGTCTTTTTCGTGGGGCCGGCGCATTGGAGCGGACATTTTCCCTTCGTCCACGACATCACGGTGCCGCCCTTGCCAGCGGGCTACGGACGGGTGGACGAGCCATTCGGCGTGTTGACCAATATTCCGCTGGTGTGGCTGGCGCTGGCCGCGCCGCTGGCGTGGCGGGGGCGGTCAACCGAATCCGGTTCGATCTTGCGCGGGTTCGTGGGAGTGGTCGCGGTGTTGTTCGGGATTTGTGCGTTGACGATGTGCCTGTTTTTTGCGGCCTGCACGCGTTATGAGGTCGAGTTCCTGCCGCCCTTGGTGCTGCTGGCCGTGATTGGCATCTTCGGCGTGGAGCGGGCCCTGTCAGACCGGCCGGTCTGGCGGCGGGCGGCACGCTGGGGCTGGGGCCTTCTGCTGTTGTGCTCGGTGGCGTTCAATCTGTTGGTGAGCGCCGAGCGCTCGGCCGAGGAGCGGAACACCTTTGGGCTGGCCCTGCAGAAGGAGGGGCGGGTGAAAGAGGCGTTGCGACAGTATCAGGAGGCGCTGTGGCTGAAGCCTGACTTCGCCGAGGCGCGCCATAACCTGGGGGCTGCATACCAGGGGATGAACCAGAGGCAGAAGGCAATCGAGGAGTTTGAGCAGGCGCTGCGAATGAAGCCGGATTTTGCCGAGTCGCACCGGGAGCTGGGAGTCTGCCTGATGGACGAGGGCAGGCTGCAGGAGGCCATCGGCCACTACGAGCAGGCCATCCGCCTCAAGCCCGATTGGGCCCGGGCACACTACAACCTCGCGGTCGCGCTGAAGCGGACCGGGCGGATCGACGGTGCCATCCAGGAGTACCGGCAGGTGTTGCGCCTGAAACCCGATTCGGGGGAGACACACAACAATCTGGGGGTCGTCTTGATGGGTCAGGGCCGGCTGAAGGAAGCCATTCAGGAATATGAACGGGCCTTGCAGATCACCCCGACGAATGCGGAAGGGCACTACAATTTGGGGATCGCGCTGGTGCGAGAGGGTAAGATCCGAGATGCGATTGGGCAGTACGACCAGGCGGTGCGGTTCGACCCCAATTTTACCGAGGCGTACTTGATGCTGGGGAATGCCCTGCTGTTGACTGACGATGGGAGGGAAGCCGCCGACTACTACCAGCAGGCGCTGCGGATCAAACCCGATTATGCCGAAGCCCACTGCGGCCTGGGAAAAGCCCTGTTGAATTCTGGCGACACAGCGGAGGCCGTTGCGCAGTTCCAGCAAGCGCTGCGAATCAAGCCGGATTACGCCGAGGCGCATAACGACCTCGGAGGCGCACTCTTGAATTCCGGCGACGTAGCCGGAGCCATCGAGCACTTGCAGCGGGCACTACAAATCGAGCCCGGTTCCGTGGATACGCGGTACAATCTGGGGGCGGCATTGCTTCAACAGGGCAGAATGTCGGAGGCGGTCGAGCAGTTCGAGCAGGTGCTGCGGGTTCATCCTGAGGACGCCGAAGCGCACTATGAATTGGCGGTTGCCCTGGAGAGAACGGGCCAGACGGAGGATGCCATCGGGCATTACGAGCAAGCGCTGCGAATCAAGCCCGACTTTGTCGAGGCGCAGAAACAACTCGCGCGGCTGCGAGCGGCCCGATGACGACAACGGGTCGGGAATGTGCTTCCCGATCAGAGGGATGAGTATGAGCGTCATTCCAGAGATCAATGGTAATCGGTCGGATGACAGCGCGACGGGAACGCGACGCGGAGGCGGCACATGGAGGCAGCGCGGGCTCGTCGGAGCAGTGTGCGCGCTGGTCATCGGGGTTTACGTGTGCATGGCCCGGTCAGGATACGTCCTGTCGTCGACTCTGTATGAAGGGGACGATTACTACAACTTGTTGGTACAGGGATTTCAAGCCGGCCAACTCAGCCTGAAATATCCCGTTCCCACCTCGCTTACGAAGCTTGCCGACCCTTACGATCCGGTGGCCAATGCCGACTGTGGCGTGCTCGACATGAGTTATTATAAGGGGAAGTTATACCTGTACTACGGGGTTGCGCCCGCCGTGTTGCTGTTCTGGCCGTACGCGGCGCTGACGGGACATTACCTGCTACAAAAAGATGCCACGTTGATCTGCTGTATCGTCGGTTTCCTGGCCAGTGTCGGTCTGCTGTGGGCGCTGTGGCGACGCTACTTTGCCGCGGTCAGCGTCGCGGTGGTGGCGGCCTGTGCCCTGGCGCTGGGCCTGGTTATCTGTACGCCATCGCTGCTGGCGCGGTGCGATGTGTGGGAGGTGCCGATCAGTTGCGGCTACGCATTGACGATGCTGGCGCTGGTGGGGATTTGGAAGGCGGTGCATGAACCGGAGACGGGGAAACGTTCGGGATGGCTGGCGGCGGCCAGTCTGGCATATGGATTGGCCGTGGGGTCTCGGCCTCCGTTGTTGTTTGGCGCGGTCGTGTTGCTGGTGCCGGTGGCTCAATCCTGGCGGGAGCGGCGAGGGGTGTTGGCGGCGTTGCTGGCGGCGACGGTGCCCATCGTGCTGGTCGGGCTCGGGCTGATGCTGTACAACGCGCTGCGGTTCGGCAATCCCTTCGAGTTCGGTTTTCACTACATGTTATCTGGAGACCGGCAGGTCAACCCGCAGCCGTTCAGCCCGCGTTATCTGTGGTTTAATTTCCGGGTCCTTTTCCTGGGGGCGGCGCATTGGAGCGGACATTTTCCTTTCGTCCACGACATCACGGTGCCGCCCTTGCCGGCGGGTTATGGACGGGTGGACGAGCCGTTCGGCGTGTTGACCAATATTCCGCTGGTGTGGCTGGCGCTGGCCGCGCCGCTGGCGTGGCGGAGGCGGTCAGCCGATTCTGGTTCGATGTTGCGGGGGTTCGTGACGACGGTCGGGGTGCTGTTCGGGATTCGCGCGTTGACCATGTGCCTGTTTTTTGCGGCCTGCACCCGCTATGAGGTCGAGTTCCTGCCGTTGTTGGCGCTGCTGGCGGTGATTGGCATTTTGGGCGTGGAGTGTGCCTTGTCGGATCGACCGGACTGGCGGCGGGCGACACGCTGGGGCTGGGGCCTCCTGCTGTTGATCTCCGTAACGTTCAATCTGTTGGTGAGCACCGAGCGGTCGGCCGAGGCGCGGAATAACCTGGGGATGATCCTGCATGGTGCCGGCAGGGTGGAAGAGGCGTTGCGAAACTATCAGGAGGCGGTGTGGCTCAAACCGGATCTCGTTGAGGCGCACCATAATCTGGGGGCCGCATTCCAAGGGATGGGCCAGAGGCAGAAGGCAATCGAGCAGTATGAGCAGGCACTGAGAATGAAGCCGGATTTTGCCGAGTCGCACAACGACCTGGGAGTTTGTCTGGTGGACGAAGGCCGGGTGCCGGAGGCCATCGGCCACTACGAGCAGGCAGTTCGCTTGAAACCCAACTGGTTCGGGGCGCACTACAACCTAGCGATCGCGCTGAAGAAAGCGGGCCGGATGGAAGAGGCGATCCAGCAGTACAAAGAGGTCTTGCGACTGAATCCCGACTCCGGGGAAGCGCATAACAATCTGGGGGTCGTATTAATGAGTCAAGGCAGGATGGCGGAGGCGGTCCAGGAATATGAGCAGGCCCTGCAGATCAACTGGGCGAATGCGGAAGCACACTATAACTTGGGGATCGTGTTGGTTCGGCAGGGCAAGCTCCGAGAGGCGATCGGACAGTACGCGGAAGCCGCAAGGCTCGATCCCAATTTCGCCGAGGCTCACAACCAGCTTGGGGCTGTCCTGTTGTTGAGGGACAAGATCCCGGAGGCGATCGAGCATTTCGAGGAGGCGGTGTGTATCAGACCCGATTATGCCGAGGCGCACGTCGGGCTCGGGAATGCTCTGCTGCAGGCCGGTAATGCCAGCGAGGCGGTCAACCACTATGAGCAGGCGTTGCGCATCAAACCCGATTACGTCGAGGCCCGCTGCGGCTTGGGAAAAGCCCTGTTGAATTCCGGCGACGTGGCGGGGGCCATCGAGCAGTTCGAGCTGGCGCTGCTGATCAGGCCGAATTACCCCGAAGCGTATAACGATCTCGGGGGCGCGCTCTTCAATTCCGGCGATGTAACGGAGGCGATCGAACAGTTCGAGTGGACGCTGCAAATCGAGCCCGGGTCCGCGGATACGCGCTACAACCTGGGGGCGGCGCTGCTTCAACAAGGCAGAACATCGGAGGCCGTCGAGCAGTTCGAGCAGGCGCTGAGGCTTCACCCTGAGGATGCCGAGGGGCACTACGAATTGGCGGTGGCCCTGGAGAAAACGGGCCAGACGGAGGATGCCATCGGGCATTACGAGCAAGCGCTACGGATCAAGCCCGACTTTGTCGAGGCGCAGAAACGGCTCGCGCGGTTGCGAGCGGCCCGGTAACGGAAACGGGCCGAAAAGCAAATCTCGTGGTGTCAATCGTTTTTCGGCCCCAAAGTTGCTTTGGCACGGGGTGACAGGAGGAGCCACGCTCCGCGATGCTGGAAAAGATACTTGTACCAAGCGATTTATCCGACGAATCGAATTCCGTCATTCCGCACGCGGTGACGCTGGCCCAGGCGTTCCACAGCAAAATCTACCTGCTGCACGTGATGGATCCCGCGTCGCTAAAGAAGCCGGAAAACCTCGTGGATTTCCCGAAGCTGACGAGGATGCTCGCGCTGGACGTGGGCGCGCCCGACCTGCCACCGCTGAGGAAGAGCGTGTCGATCGCCAAGATGTACCTGTATGAGAAGGACCGGGCCGGGGCGATTGCGGAATCGGCGCATGGCAAGAAGGTCGATCTGGTGTGCATGGCCTCGAACAATGGCGGAGTCAGCCTGGCCTGGTGGTCGGTGGGCAGCGTCATCGAGTCGGTGCTGGACAGCACGACGTGCCACGTGTTGTGCATCCGCGGGCGCAAGCTCAAGGAGAAGGACTGGAAACGGCCGCGGTTCAAACACGTACTGTGGCTGGCTGAGCTGGGAGCGGCGGGGGCGGAGGCGTTTGTGAAAGTGCTGCCGCTGGTTCAGAAATTCGAAAGCGTGCTGCATGTGTTCCCGCTGGTCAAGGGATGGGCGCACGGCTCGATGGAGCACAACCCGCTGCGCGAAGTGGCGAAGATCCACCCAGCGCAGACGAACATCCTGTTGTTTGCCAAGCCCGATAAACGGCTGCGGAACCTGCTCGATTTCGTGAACAAGACGCGGATCGACCTGATCGTGATGACGCCGCGGACGCGGGCGAGATTCTCGAATCGCTTGCTGAATGACGTGCTGGTCAAACTGCTGCGCGTGACGGACAGTCCCGTCCTAATGCTTCGCTAACAGGATGTGTTCGAGGGCGCGGCGGTGGGCGGCGGGCAGGGCCAACATCGTCAGCTCCTCGCGTGACGTCCAGCGCCATTTCCCGTTGGAGCGAACCAGTTGTCTTGGCGTGCATTCATGCACCCGCAAGACAATTCGGCGATGCGTGATCGTGTGCCGCAGTTCGTGCAGGCAATCACCGACGCGGAACCGTCGCGCGTCGACGGCCGGCAATTCCCAGAAATTCGCCAGGAGACCACGCCGGGGTCGGCGCCGCAGCAGAATCCGGTTGCCGCGTTTCACGAACGCCGCTTTGGAGACGACGTGGACAGTTCGCAGCTTGGCGCCGCGGTTCGGCAGTTGGTCGATCAGCCCGTGCGCGCGCGCCCGGCAGACGCGACGCAGAGGACAAAGGTCGCAGTGCGGACGGGCCGGCGTGCAAATCAGCGCGCCGAGTTCCATTAAGGCTTGGTTGAACTCGCCAACATGTGCGTTGGGCAGTAGGTCACTGGCGAGTTTCCAGAGCGAGCGCGTCGTGCGCGGGGATTTCACGTTGGCGCGGATCGCGAAGACCCGCGCGAACACGCGGGCGACATTTCCGTCGACGAGCGGTGCGCGCTGGCCGAAGGCGATGCTGCCAATGGCGCCGGCGGTGTAGCGGCCGATTCCCGGCAGGGCGCGCAGTCCATCGACCGTGTGGGGCAACTTGCCGCCGTGATCGCGGGCGACGGATTGCGCGGCGCGATGCAGGTTGCGGGCGCGTGAGTAGTACCCGAGCCCTTCCCACAACTTCAGGACGCGGTCGTCCGGGGCGCGGGCGAGAGACTGCAGGGTGGGGAACGCCCGGAGCCAGCGGGCGTAGTAGGGACGGACGGTCTCGACGCGTGTTTGCTGGAGCATGATTTCGCTGACCCAGATGCGGTACGGGTCGCGGGTGGAACGCCAGGGAAGGCGGCGGTGGTGACGCCGGTACCAGCGCGGCAGGCCGCGGTGGAATGCGGCGCGCACTCCGTTATTGACCCGCGTGGTGGGTGTGTGGAATCGTGTCGCCATGGCCGAGCGCACATCCTACACGTGTACGCTGGACGCTGACAAGATTCCGCAGTTGAAGCGGGACCTCGAGGCGCGGGGGTACATGTTCCGCGATCTGCCGTACGCGCATTTTGCGGCGGAGCACCGCGGCGAACGGGTCAACGTCGCCCTGTATACGAGCGGAAAACTCGTGGTGCAAGGGAAGGGGACGACGGATTTCGTGCAGTTCTATCTCGAACCGCAACTGCTCGGCGAAGCGAAGCTCGGCTACGAGCACATCCTCGACCCGACAATGCTCGAGCCGCGGATCGGCGTGGATGAGAGCGGCAAGGGCGATTTTTTCGGGCCGCTGGTGATCGCGGGCGCGTTTTTGGACGAGGCGGCGGCGCGCAACATGATGGAAATCGGCGTCAAAGACAGCAAGATGATCAAGAGCGACGCGCGGATTGCCGAGATCGCCAAACAGATTCGCCTGACGGAAGGATGCGTAACCGACGTTGTCGCCATCGGCCCGGAGAAGTATAATGAGCTGCACGCGAAGATGGGTAACGTGAACACCATGCTGGGTTGGGGCCACGCGCGGGTGATCGAAGATCTCCTGGGGCGGGTGGACAGTCCGAAAGCGATTTCCGATCAGTTTGGCAACAAGCGGATCATCGAGAAAGCACTGATGGCACGGGGCAAGAAGATTGAGTTGGTGCAACGGCACAAGGCCGAGAGCGATCTCGCGGTGGCGGCGGCGTCGATCATTGCCCGGAATGAGTTTGTGATGCGACTGCGCCGGCTGGGCAAACAATATGGCGTGGACCTGCCCAAGGGCGCGTCCGCCGCCGTCGAGGAAGCGGGGGTTGAATTGGTCCGGAAACACGGACGCGACGCGCTGGGCAAAGTGGCCAAGATGCATTTTCGCACGTCGCAGAGAGTGTTGGCAGGAGGGTCGCCATGAAAGGTCTCATTATCGCGGTGGTCGTTGTGCTGATCGGGTACGGATTCGTCCAGTGGGCACGGAATTTCAAGGCGCGGTCGGATTTCGACGCGCAGGTGTATGACCAGCTCAACTTCGTCGATCCGAACTCGATGGACTCGGTCCGGCAGACCTTGATGGCGGACGCGAAGAACCTGGGGATCGATCTCGCGGCGGATGACATCCACATCGCGTATGAAGACACGGACGAGCAAACGGTCGCGGAGAGTCTGGTCAGCAAGAAGATCGGCGTGGATTTCATCAACAAACGCGTGACCATCACGGTGGATTACGTCCAGCACATTCTGGGAATATCGTTTCATCACAACATCATGCACACGCGCATCAAGCAGGTGCAGGCGCCGCGGAAACGGATCAGTCCGGAAATGCAGCAACTATTGGACGGCACGCAATAGCTTTCAGGAGAACACACATGCCGCTGTATGAATTTGTCTGCGCCAGGTGCGAGAAGGATTTCGAATCACTGGTGCGTTCGAGCAACTGGGAAGGCTCGGTCGCCTGTCCGCATTGCGGCTCGAAGAAGCTGACGAAGAAATTGTCCGTGTTTGCCGCGCAGGGCGGCGCAACCTCTTCCGCGCCGGCCCCGTCAGCCTGCGGCCGGACCGGCGGTTGTTGCTGCGGCGGAGGCAAACACCATCATCACTGACGACGGAGCCGGCGGGCGCTGTTACTTGAACAGCGGCAGGACTTGCTTGAACTGATCGGTGCCGGCTTCGCGGAGGAGTTCGAAGACGGCGGACTCGACGGTGGCGATGACCGCGCCGCAATCGCGCATCCGCTCGACGGCGACCTTGTGATCGTGCCGATGCCGCGAGCCGATCGCGTCGGCGGCGACGTACACGAAGTAATCCTTCATCAGATCGATGGCGGTTTGCTGGACGCAGACGTGGGCTTCGATTCCGCAGAGGATGATCCGCTGGCGCCGCAAATCCTTCACCACCCGGACAAACTCCTCGGATCCGCAACAGGAGAAAGCCATTTTTTCCATCGGCGCGATGCCCGGCGTCGCCTCGACGATCTCCGCGCAGACCGGGCCGAGGCCGTTGATGTACTGCGCGGTGACCAGCATCGGCAGTTTCAGGACGCGCGCCGCGCCGATGAGTTTCTGAATCGCCACGAGGAGTTCGGCGCGTCGCGGCATGACGTTCATCAGTTTCTCCTGAACGTCGATGACCACCAGCGCTGAGTTCTGCGGAGTCAATCGCCAGTCTGACATGATGAGTTTCTAAACCGCGAATGGGCGCGAATCAACGCGAATATTCCTGTTTCAGCCCAGCAACTTGGCGAATTCCGCTTCGGTCAGTGTCTTCACGCCGAATTTCTTCGCTTTATCGAGTTTGGACCCGGCGTCTTCGCCGACGATGAGGAAGTCGGTCTTCTTGCTGACGCTGTCGGTGACACTGGCTCCCGCTTTGCGAAGGGCTTCCTTCGCCTCGTCGCGGGAGAATTTGCTCAGCGTGCCGGTGACGACGACGGTCTTGCCGGCGAACGGTCCGGTCGCAGCTGCTCTTGGCGCGGCCTTCTCTTTCATTTTCAGGCCCGCCTCTCGAAGCTTCTTGATGACCGCTTGATTGCGCGGGTTGTCGAAGAAATCGCGGATGCTTTGAGCCATGACAGGGCCGACGTCCTCGGCCTGCTGCAATTCTTCCAGGCTCGCGGCGGCAAGCGCATCGAGGTCGTGGAAGTGATCGGCGAGCTTCCGCGCTGCGCCCTCCCCAACGTGGAGGATGCCGAGGCCGTGGACCAGCCGCCAGAGTTCGCGGTTCTTGCTTTCGGCGATGGCGGTGACGACGTTGGTGGCGGATTTTTCCGCCATGCGTTCGAGGCCGGCCAGTTGTTCGATGGTGAGCGAGTACAGATCCGCCACGTCACGCACCAGCTTCTTGTCGACGAGCTGGTTGACCAGCACTTCGCCGCAGCCGTCGATGTCCATCGCGCTGCGGGCGGCGAAGTGCGCGATGGTGCGCTTCAATTGGGCGGGGCAGGCGATGTTCTCGCACCGCCAGGCGACGACTTCGGGATCGCGCGCGATCGGGCCGCCGCACGCAGGGCATTTCCCGTGGATATGCTTGAAGAAGTCGAATTCTTTGGCGTCGCGCGGGCGTTTTTCCTTCACAAAGCCCATCACGGCCGGGATGACTTCACCCGCTTTTTCGATGAGGACGGTATCACCGATACGAATGTCCTTGCGTTTGATTTCTTCTTCGTTGTGGAGCGTGGCGCGGGAGATCGTCGAGCCGGCGAGAAAGACGGGCTCGAGCTCGGCGACCGGCGTCAACGTGCCCGTGCGCCCGACCTGGATGGTGATGTCCTTGAGTTCGGTCTCGGCCTGTTCGTGGGAATACTTGTAGGCGATGGCGAAACGTGGAGCCTTCGCGGTGGCCCCGAGACGTTTCCATTGATCGAAGCTGTTGACCTTCAAGACCGCGCCGTCGATTTCGAAGGGCAACTCGCTTGCGAATGCCTGGAATTCCGCCAGGCGCTCGATGACCTCGTCGATCCCGTTTTTGCAGAGCCACCAGTGCCGGTGGGTCGGCAAGCCGAGTTTCTTCAGTCCGTCGAGCACGGCGGCTTGCGTCTGGAATTCGCCGCCTTCGGCAATCGCGTAGAAGATGACCTGCAGCGGGCGCCGGGCGACGATGGTGGGGTCGAGCTGCTTGAGGGAACCGGACGTCGTGTTGCGCGGATTTTGGAAGAGCGGCTCGCCGGCCTTTTCGCGCTGCGCGTTGAGCTTCTGGAAGTCTTCGACGGCCATGAACGCCTCGCCACGAACTTCGAGGACGGCGGGAGGATTCTTGGCACTCAGTTGCAGCGCAATGGCGCGAATGGTTTTGAGATTGGCGGTGATGTCGTCGCCTGTCGTGCCGTCGCCGCGAGTGGCGCCGAGAACGAACCGCCCGTGTTCGTAGCGGACGGAGATCGACACGCCGTCGATTTTCGGTTCGAGGACGTATTCGACCTTTTCATCGGGCAGCAGCTTGCGGACGCGGGCATCGAACTCGCGAAGTTCCTCAATGCTGTAGGTGTTGTCGAGCGACATCATCGGCACGGCGTGTTGCACGCTTTTGAACTGCTTCAAGGGCTGGCCGCTGACCCGCTGAGTGGGCGAATCGGGCGTGACCAGGTCGGGGAATTGCGTTTCCAGAGTTTTCAGCTCGGCGTAGAGGCGGTCGTACTCACGGTCGGAAATCTCGGACCGGGCCTCGACATAGTACGCATGATCATAGCGGCGGATTTGGTCGCGCAGCTCGGTGATGCGTTTCGGAGCTTCGGTGCGGTTCATGGTCTGCGATGCTGCGGGAACGTCCTCTCGACTCTCGATACAACCATCACTTCTTAATCTCGTCTCGGTTGCTTGGGGCCTTGTCGGCCTCCCGCTGTTCAGCGGATCTTCGAATCCGGGCGAGCCCGCCGGACCGCGCGCGTTGGGGCGTCTCCGCGAGGTCGCGGTCCGCGGGTTGGGCGGAAATTCTCGGCATTCCCTTGTACAGAATATGATCCACAACGCGTGGGGACAGTTTATTAAGAGCGTGCATGGCGCGAGCGTAGAACGGCAGGATCACGGTGCGTCGTCGGTGCAGGATGGCGTGAAGCAGTGCTCGCACCACCATCGGGGTGGTAAGCGAGTCGGGCACTTTGTAGAGCTGGATAGGGCCGTATTTTTTGGCACGCTCGACAAACGGCGTATCGTTGGTACGGCTCGGACAGATGGTGGTGACCGAGATGCCGAACGGTTTCACCTCGAGCCGGAGCGCGTCGGACAGCGCAATGAGCGCGGCCTTGGAGGCGGAATACATGGAGCTGTTGGGAATGCCGCGCAAACCGGCCACCGAGCTCATATTGACGATGTGGCCATGGCGCTGGTTTTTCAGGTACGGCAGGACCGCCTGGGTGCAGTTCAACGCGCCGAAAAAGTTCGTCTCGAACAAGGCTCGGGCATCCTCGAGCGGGATGGCCCCGACCGGGGCGATCAGGCCCGACCCGGCATTGTTGATGAGGATATCGATATGTCCGAACCGGGCGACCGTCTTCGCGACCAGTGCGTCCACCTCCGGGCGGTTGGACACGTCACAGGGAAACCACAGCGGCTCCCGACCCCGTTGCGCGGGCAACCCCGTGGCAGCCCGTTCCAGCCGTTCGGGATTCCGGGCGGCCATGACCACGCTGGCGCCCTCACGATGAAGAGCTTCCGCAGCCGCCAGTCCGAACCCGCTGCTGGCGCCGGTGATTATGACGACCCGATTCGCAAAGCGTTCTCGTGGGATCGCGCCCATATGTCCATTTCAAGAGAAACCAAGTGTGAATCGAGCGATAGTGTAGGCTTTCGACCCGAAAAATGCCAATACATAGTAGTGGATGAACGGCGTCCCGGCCGACCCGTGGCGCCCGCGAGAATCGCGTGCTGGCGTTTTTTCGCCCATGAATGTTTTTGCTGTGCTAGAAGATGAAAATCATGTACAAAGCGGGTGAGGAGGGGGTGAGCTGAACGGAAGATGGGGGGAATCGCTCTCCGGAGTGTGCACTTCGTTTGCTCGCCGTCCACTCGTGAGGAACAAGTATGGTAGCCCGGAGCAGTATCCGCATGATTGCGAACGCACGGTCGTCCTGGGTGCGATGATTGCCACGTGAGAATTCGACAAATCCAGAGATCAACATGAATGCGTTCTTTTTCTGTCTGATGTTGATCAACGCCGCGGCGAGCGCGGCGGCGGGCGCAGCCGTATGGTGGCGCAACCGCTCCCAGCCCCTTGGTCCGGCAGTGGGATTGACGATGGTAGTGCTCGGGATATGGGCGGGATGTTTTGCCCAGTATTTTGTCCATTTGCCGGCCCACACAGCGTTGGTCTGGGGCAAGTGGACGCTGACGATGTCGGTATTGAGCCTGCCACTGTTCTTATACTCGATGTGCGCGGCGGCTGAGCGGGAGCGGTCATACCGCGGCTGGATCACCGTGAGCTTTTTGTGTTGCGGGATCCTTTTGATGGGATTGTGGAAGGGATCCATGGTGACGGGACTGAGTCACCCCCCGTACCTCGACCATTTCTTGCGATGTCAGCCGGGTTGGCATGCCGCCCAGGCTCTGTACGAAGTCGTCTGGCCGACTTTCGGGATAACAATCCTGGCAATCCATGCGCATCGGAGCACCGGGTATCGCCGCACGCAGTTGCTGTATTTCATTATCGCCTCGGCAACGATCTTTTTGACCACCACGTTGATCATCGTGCCACTGGAATACGGGATCGATATCCCGCCGTTTGGCTTCTTGTTACTGCCGATTGACCTGGCACTGCTCACGTACGTCATGGTCAAAGCGCGCCTGGCGGACTACAACGTGGTGATTGCGCGCGTGTTCTTGTATGCGGTGACAATGGCGGTCATCGCCGCCATCAGCCTGGCGTTCATTGGGGGCGTGGCCCTGATGTCGCCGTCATTCATGAGCGAGCAACAACTGTTGTTCTCGTTCATGCTGTCGATGGCGATCGGGGCCGGCTTGACGGCCGGCCTGCCGCGGTTCCTGCCGCGGGCGGAACGGATGATGCAGGAGCGGATGTTCCGGAGACGGTACGGCTATCAGGACGCGCTGGCGGGGTTGGTGCGGGAGCTGAGCGTCCTGCCCACGATCGACGCGGTGCTCAGCACGGTGGCCACCACGTTGCACACGCAAATGCACGTGTCGCGCGCGTTGGTCATGCTGCAAGACCCGTTGTCGGGTGGCTACAAGCTGCAAGCGGAGAGCGGGCTGGGGCCCGAGGACGATGTCGAAACATTCACCCTGCCTGAAAACGCCACGATCATCAAATGGCTGCAGGAGAATCGGGACGAACTTGTCCGCGATGAAATGGCGCGGCGAGTGCCCGTGTGGGAGCGGGATCGGTTCGAAGCCGAGTTGAAACTGCTGGGCGTGGCGGTGTGCGTGCCGATGATTCTGGACGGCCGCTTGTTGGGACTCATCGGCCTGGGCGAAAAGCTGAACCATGACATGTTTTTCGTCAGCGACCTGCGGTTGCTGGAAACACTGGCGACGGAAGTCGCGCTGGCTGTGAAATACCGCCACATCGAGGACGAGGTATTCCGCAAGAACCGCCTGATCGAGCTGGGCACGATCGCGGCGGGCGTTGCCCACGAGATCCGCAATCCGCTGGCGTCGATCAAGACGTTTGCGCAGTTGATGCCCGAACGGATCGACGATCCCGAATTCCGCAATGAATTTGGGAAGCTCGTATTGAAGGACGTGGACCGGATTACCAAGGTGATCGAGAGCATGCTGGCGTTTGCGCGCCCCTCGCAGGTGAACATCAAGGAGCAGCCCGCCAATGATCTGGTGGAAGAGGCAGTTCTTCTGGTTCAGCCGCGGCTTAAGGCCAAGCACATCGAGCTGACGCGGGCGTTTCACGGCAGCCCGGTCGTCAAAGTGGACAAACATCAAATGCTCCAGGTGCTTGTCAATCTGTTAGGTAACGCCGCCGACGCGCTCCAAGAACGGGGCAAGATCCGCGTGGCGACGGGGCTGACCCAGACGGACGTGAGTGTGGGCGGTAACGGTAACCGCAATTTTGCGGTCATCGAGGTTTCGGACAATGGTCCGGGCATCCCTGCGGCCGTCCGAAATCGCCTGTTTGACCCGTTCTTCACGACCAAGAAGGAAGGCACGGGCCTTGGGCTGTCGATTTCCCAGAAGATCGTTCGTGACCATGGTGGGGCGATTACCGTATCGAGCGTCGAGGGCAAGGGGACGACCTTCCAGGTCAACCTGCCCGTCAACTAGGCCCCGTGGACAAAATTGTCCGCTTTGTGAATAAATCCTTTACACCAGCGCGGATATTTGTGTAGATTGGTGGTGTGGGGAACCCGTTTGAAGAGGGGGCGCGTCGTGTACGCTGACGCGGGCTGGACGTTTTTGTCCTGCGTCGGCGGGGAGCGCAAGTGCGGTCGATGAAAAGACGTCGAGTTGTCATTACGGGAATTGGAGTGTTGACGCCGTTGGGGATCGGTGCCGAAGTGTTTTGGTCGAATATCCTCAGCGGGAAATCCGGGACGGCTCGCGCCGACGTGTTGGTGAAGTCCGACTGCCCATGGAAGGTTGCGGGAGAAGTCCGCGACTTTCGTCCCGAAGATTGGATCAGCCGCAAGGATGCTCGGCGGATGGATCGATTTGCCCACTTCGGACTGGCGGCCTCCTATATGGCACTGCAGGATTCCGGCTTGAACCTCGAAAAAGAGAATCGCCAGCGCATCGGTGTCGCGATGGGCACAGCCTACGCCGGGTTGGATTTTGCCGCCCGCGAGTACGAGGTGTACAAGACGAACGGAGTCGAGGCGATGAGTTCGTACATGGGTATCGCGATTTTCACCGGAGCCTGTGGGGGACAGATTTCATTGCATCTGGGGTTGCAGGGGCAAAGCGCGACGACCGCGACCGGCTGTGATTGTTCCAGCACAACGATCGCGCAGGCGGCTGATCTGATCGTCAAAGGCGACGCGGACGCGATGTTTGCCGGGGGTGCGGATGCGCCGATCCATCCGGTGATTGTGGCGGCGCTGGGGGCCAGCCGGGCGTTGTCGGATCGGAACGACGAACCGGGGCGCGCGTCGCGGCCGTTCGATCAAAAGCGGGACGGGTTTGTCATGGCGGAGGGCGCGGGAGTTCTGGTGGTGGAAGAACTGGAGCACGCGCGACAGCGGAAGGCGCGGATCTACGCGGAGTTGACCGGTTGGGCGTCGACGTGCGACGCGTATCACATGTGTCAGCCCGACCCGGACGGGACGCAGGCCGCGCGTTGCGTGCAGACGGCGCTGGCACGGGCCGGCGTGCGGCCGGAACAGGTTGATTACCTGAATGCGCATGGGACCTCCACACCATTGGGAGATCGCGCGGAGACCACGGTCATCAAGAAAGCGTTCGGCGACCACGCCTACGATCTTCCGGTCAGTTCGATCAAGGCCGCCCTGGGTCACATGCAGGGCGCGTGCGGCGCGGTGGAAATGGCGGCCTGTTGCCTGGCGATCCGCGACAACGTCATTCCCGCGACGATCAACTACGAATTTCCCGATCCGGAATGCGATTTGGACTACGTGCCGAACGAGGTCCGTCGGCGCCGGCTGGACACCGTGGTGAGCGATTCGCTCGGGTTCGGCGGGCGCAACACATCGCTGGTGGTGCAACGATACCGCAACGGCCATACGCCCGGACCCGATGGCGACAGCGGAGCCGGTCGCCCATGAAGACGGCCTTGCTCCTGGCAAATTCGGCCGAGACGCAGCGATTGCTGACGGACATTCTCGGCGAGAAGACCAACATTGTGTTGCTGCCGTTGCCGGCCGAACCGTCGCGGGAGCGGTTCGACGGCCTGTTTGCCACCTGGTTGCGGTTGGTGGACGCCGTGATCCTGGATGCGGTTTCGCTGGGAGAGACCACGCGCTGGGCGGCGGAGTCGCTGGCGTCGTCGCGGATGCAGGAGAACCAGGCGGTGGTCGTTCGGGCCACGGCGGCCCAGCAGACGTTGTACCCCATGCCGGAAAGCTGGCTCGTCGTCTCCGAGGGGGATTCCGCGGACCGCTTGAAGCAGACGTTGGGCACCTTTTTCGAGTTGCGCGACGCCCAGTCGCGGCTGAAACGGGCCGACGCCGTAATCGCCCGTCAACGCCAGGCCACGGCCCCCGGGGCGGGGGCGCCGATGGCGCGACCGGCCGCGAGCCCCGCGCAGTTGCCCGCTCTCGCGCCGGCATTCGATGCGTACCGCTACCGCGGCGCCCTGAAGGATTTGTCGCGAATTCTCAGCCAGCACGTCGGCGAGGGCGAATTGGTATCGGAGTTCTTGCGTCTCGTGCGGGAGTTGCTGGGCACGGGCAAGGCGGCGATTTTCACGCGGCTCGTCCGGAGCGACCTGGCGACGGAACCGTCGTCGGCGGGCGCGGAACAATTCGTGATCGGGCGGAGCGCGGGCCTGGCCCCACACCTGGTGGAACACTTCCGCCTGAGCACCGCGTCCGGGATCGCCGCGCGCCTGTCCAGCGAAGCGCGGATCCTGTCGCGTTCCCAGCTCGCGGACACGCTGGCGCTGGACTATGACCCGGAAGTGGCGCGTGAATTCGACGCGCTGGGAACGGACGTCGCGGTGCCGGTGTTTGACGAGGACGCGTTGTGGGGTGTGTTGACGTTCAGCGGCAAGATCACCGGCGAACCGATCACGAACCAGGAATTGGAGCTGGTGTACTACCTGATGGGGCAACTGGCGCAGGCGATCCGCAATCTTCGGTTGCGCGAGCGGATTGCCAGCCAGCAGCGGTTCGTGATCGAGGTGCTGGCGCACGTCCAGACCGGCGTGGTGGTGGTCGGCCAGAACAATCACGTTCTCTCGGTGAATCAGCGCGCGTGTGAGTTGCTGGGGATCGAAGAAAAGTCGGTGGTCGGGCAGGACATCCGGCGGTTGCCCAGCCGGGTGGCGGACATCGTGTTCGAGGTCTTGCAGACGGGCCGGGAGATCCGCCAGCGGGAAGTGGTGCTCCCGCGGGGCCGGCGATCGTTGAGCATCAGCGCCACCCAGTTCGCCATGGGCACGGATGTCCCGCCGGACGGCGGAGACGGACTGATTGCGGTGGCGCTGGTCGAGGATCTGTCGCAGATGCGCCTGCAGCAGGAACGGGCGCGCGAGCTGGCCGACAAGGAGTTTTTCACGCGGCTGGCGGCGCGATTGTCGCATGAACTGAAGAACTCGCTGGTGTCGATCAAGATTTTCGCGCAATTGCTTCCCGAGCGGCACGACGACAAGGAGTTTCGCGAGCAATTCAGCACGACGGTCGCCAACGAAGTGAACCGCGTCGATGTGCTGGTGAACAATCTGACGTTCTTTGCGCACCCGTTGCTGCTGGTCAACGAGGAGATTGTACTGGGCGATCTGATCGACCTCTGCGTCAAGAACATCACGCAGGAGTTCAGCCGCAAGCAACTGGCGTATGTGATGGCCGTGGGCGAGAAGGCGGCGGAACCGCCGGTGGCGCCCGTGGTGACGGTGAAAAGGAACTTCGCCCACAAGTTTGCCCGGCTCGAGGGGGATCGGATCCGGTTGATGCAGGCGTTCGAGCACGTGCTGCGCAACGCGATCCAGTCGATGCCGCGTGGGGGCCGGCTGACGATCGGGACCGCGGACGCGCAGCCGGCGGACATGGCGGGGGGAATGTTGCCGGCGGGCGGGGCTGTGCGGATTGACTGGCAGGACACGGGCGAGGGTATCGCGCTGGAGAATTTGAAGCGGGTCACCGAGCCGTTTGTGACCACGCGCAACGTGGGGGTTGGATTGGGCCTGACGATTGTGAAGAAGATCGTCGAACGGCACGGAGGCCGATTGGATATTGACAGCATGTTGGGCCGGGGCACGACGGTGTCGATGGTCCTGCCCGTCAAAGCCCAGCGGCCCCCGGAGGACGATGGTTTGACCGAGGCAGTGAAGACGGAAGCGTCACCGGGAACGGGCGCATCCGGGGAACCGAACGTAATGCGCAACCGGACGGTCGAGCGCTGGGATGCCGACGCCGGTCGGCGGACGGACCAGCCGTAAGGAAGCGCCTGGGGGACGCGCGGGGGAGCGTCCGACGATGAAGTGGAAACAGAACTGATTGTTAAGGAGGAAACGAGCAGATGCCGAAGGCAAGGATTCTGGTTATCGACGATGAGGAAAGCCCGCGGGAGTCGTTGCGGTTCATCCTGAAGGACCGCTACGAGGTCACGCTGGTGGAAAACGGTCCCAGTGGCCTGGAGGCTGCGAACCGGGCCGAACCGTTCGATCTGGTCCTGCTTGACATGAAGATGCCGGGCATGGACGGACTGGAGGTCTTGTCGAAGATCCTGCAGTTGAATCCCGCCACGCCGGTGGTGATGGTGACCGCGATCACGGAAGCCAAGCCCGCGGTGCAGGCGATGAAGATGGGGGCGGCGGATTATCTGAACAAGCCGTTCGACGTGGACGAGATCCGTCTGGTCGTCGATCGCATCCTCAAGGAGAAGGCGCTGCAACGCGAGGTCGGGCGGCTGCGCACGGAGCTGCAGGCTGTCAGCAAATTCGAGAACATCGTCGGGTCCGGTCCCGCGATGCAGAAGGTCTACGCCCTCGTGCAGCGGGTCATGGACACGGACACGACGGTGCTGGTGCTGGGCGAGACGGGGACGGGCAAGGAACTCGTGGCCCGCGCCCTGCATTACAACAGCGTCCGCCGCGAGGGCCCGTTCATTCCGGTGCACTGCGCGGCCATTCCCAGCGAGTTGCTGGAGAGCGAATTGTTCGGGCATGAGAAGGGCGCGTTCACCGGGGCGCTGCAGCGGCGGATCGGGATGTTTGAAGCGGCCGGCGGCGGGACGTTGTTCCTCGACGAGATCGGCGAGATGCCGCACAGCACGCAGAGCAAGCTGCTGCGGGCGATCCAGGAGCGCGAAATCCGGCGCGTGGGCGGACAGGAGACGATCAGCATCAACGTCCGTCTGGTGTGCGCGACCAACCGCGACCTGGAGAAGCAGGTGGCGCGCGGGGCGTTTCGGGAAGATTTGTATTATCGGATCAACGTGGTGCCGATCACGATCCCCGCGTTGCGGGATCGCAAGGAGGACATTCCGCAGTTGGTGCTGCATTTTGCGCAGCGCTTCGCCAAGGAATTGAGCCGCGAGGTCCCGCAGTTCACGTCGTCGGCGATGGACCTGCTGTTATCGTATCCGTGGCCGGGCAACGTCCGCGAACTGGAGCACGCCATCGAACGATTGCTGGTCACATGCGACTCCAACAAGATCGTCGGAGAAGATCTGCCGTTCGTGATTTCACAGGCCGATCAGGCGACGGCGCAAATCAGCTCGCGACTGGCGGCCACGACGCCGCAGGTGGATCTGGGGGAGAAGCTGGAGTTCAAGGACAGCGGGTTGGATCTGCCGAAGGTTACGGAGGATTTGGAGCGCCGCGCGATCGAGGAGGCGTTGCGGCGCACGGGGGGAGTGATCACGGAAGCGGCGCGGTCGCTGCACATCACGCGGCGGATGCTGCGCTACAAGATGGACAAGCTGCACATCGCCTCGAGTCGGGACGGGGAGCCGGACGAAGAGCCCGAAGAGATGGATAAGAGCACCCCGGCGGCGATGTGACCGAGCCAAAGTTGTCCGTGGCGACCAGCGGTCTGGCCAATTTTGCGCGCCCGTGACGGCGGCAGCGGCTTCGATCCGCGCGGGTCCTTGGAAACTGCTGGTTTCGGCGGAACCGGGTCATTTCATCCACGTCTCTGACATGCCGTGGCATACGCATTGCTGAATTCGGTGTGCCGCAGTCTCGGTTCGTACACGCGGGAGAACGGGGCCGGCAGGAGGATGCAGACAATGAACAAGCACACACGCGCTCTCGTTGGCGCGGCGGCGTTGGCGATGGTTCTCAGCGCCCCCTCGCTCGAGCTGTTCGCGCTCGGGTTTCGGAATCCCGACCAGGGCGCGGCGGCGACGGCGCAAGGCAATGCATTCGTTGCGCAGGCGGATGATCCCACGGCGATCTATTACAATCCGGCCGGCTTGACCCAGATCCACGGGACCGAAATCGCCAATGGCGGTGACTTCTCCTTCCCGGATGCGAGGTTGAAGGGGGGCGGTCCGGGCACAGAGATGACCAAGTGGTCGTTGACTCCGCATTTGTACGGGACGACCGACTTTGGGATACCCAAGTCGCCCTGGCGCTTCGGTATCGGGGTCAACGTTCCCTTTGGCAGCGAGGCGGCTTACAGTCAGAACGGGCCGTTTCGCTACACGCTCACCAGCGCCAGCCTGCGGGTGATCAATATCCAGCCGACGGTGGCGTACAAGTTCAACGATCAGTTTTCGCTGGGAGCCGGCCTGAATGTGTACGATGTGAGCACGGGGCTGAACGGCCATCGGGCGACTCCGTTCATGCCGGCGAACGACACGCGGTTTCATTTTGATGGAAACGGGTTGGCCGAGGGCGCGACGGCAGGGCTGTTGTGGAAGATCACGCCGCGGAACACGGTCGGGATCGCCTACCACAGCCCGTTTACGGTGAATTATCATGGCACCGTCGACGTGAAGGTCCCCGGTGTCCTGCGGCAGGAGAATGTCGCCACGGCGTCGATGCCGTTCCCGCAAACGGTGGCCTGGGGTTACGCGTTTCGTCCCATTCCCCAGTGGAAACTGGAAGCCGATATGGAATGGACCAACTGGAAGCCGCTGAGGGAATTGACGTTGCAGGCACCGGGGTCACAAGCGGATGGGAGCAAGGTCCCGTTCAATTGGACGGACAGTTTCCTGTACGAGGTGGGTACACAATACGATCTGAACAAACGTTGGAAGCTGCGCGCCGGCTACATCTTTTCCGAGAACAGCACGCCCGGCAAAACATTTTCGCCGGCGACGCCGGACTCGGATCGTCACGTGTTCAACGTCGGCTTTGGCTATTCGACGAAGCGGATGTTTGTTGACGTGTTGTACCAATACACGGTGGCCGCCGACCGGACCGTGAACAATGACGTCAACCCTGCCGTGGACGGCACGTGGTTGATCAACAATAACGCGGTGATGATGACGTCGGGCCTGAGATTTTAACCCGGGAGACAACGAACATGGGAACATCAGAAACGCTAATGACCGAACCTCCGCCGGCCGCGGTGGCCGAGAAACCGACGTTGCTGATCGTGGACGATGAGCCGGGACCGCGCGAATCGCTGCGGATCGTGTTCCGCGACCGCTACAACTGCGTGGTCGCGACGTGTGGCCGTGAAGGCATTGAGTACGCGCGCGCGCACGCAGTGGATGCCGCCGTGCTCGACATCAAAATGCCCGACCTCACCGGCGTGGACGTGCTGCGGGAGCTGAAGGAAATCGATCCCGACATCGAATGCGTGATGCTGACGGGCTACGAGACGATCGAGACAGCCCGCGCGGCGGTGCGCTACGGCGCGGCGGATTATCTGAACAAGCCCTTTGACGTGTTCTCGGTGCGAGAAATTCTCGACAAGTGCGTGAAGCGCCGTCGGGAGAAACTCGCGTCCGAGGAAAACTTCCGGACGCTCGAACGGACGAACGAGCAGCTCGCCACCGAGTTGGCGCAGCTCAGCCGGGCCGTCGAGGCGGGCGTCCTCTCGGCCGGGGTCGTGCACGAGATGAACAATCCGCTGGCCATCATCGCCGGTTATGCCGATCTGCTGGGCCGCGATCTGGCGTCCCTGAATGTTTCCGATCAGGACACCTCATCCAAGGTCCGCCAGCGTCTGGCGTCCATTCAGCGGGAGATCGATCGCTGCAAGGATATCGCCCGCCGCTTTTTGAATTTCTCGCGCGGCAACGCGGAAGCGCGGGAGACCATCGGCGGGCGCAAGCTTGTCGAGGATGCCGCGGCCTTGATCAAGGCCCATCCGTCCAATCGGCGCGCGGAAATCAAGTCTACAGCGGGCGATCCGGAGCCGACGCTGAAGGTCAACCCCGCCGAGGTTCTGCAGGTGCTGATCAATCTCGGCGTGAACGCCCTGCACGCGACGGACGGGGGAGGAGTCCTGGAGCTTTCGGCGATGGTCGCCACAACCGTGCCGAAGGAACTCGCCTTCCGCCCGGACTCGTTCGACCCGCAGAAGCCGATGGCGAAACTCGTGGTGAAGGACAACGGCTCCGGCATCGAGCCCGAGAACATCAGCAAGATCTTCCAGCCGTATTTCACGAGCAAGAAGGAGGGCACAGGCCTCGGTCTGGCCATCGCCTGCGAGCTCGTCGCCCGTTATGGCGGCGCGATCGATGTCGAGAGCGCCGTCGGAGCCGGCAGCACGTTTAGCGTCTACTTGCCGTTGGCCTCGTGAATTTGATAGCATCCCCGCCGTGTTATGGGCGGGGAACTCCGAGCAGGCGCATGTTTTCTCGGCGTCGAAGGCGGCGGCACGCACTCGGTCGCGCTGCTGGCAGATCGACGCGGCCGAATCCTCTCGCGGGTTGAATCGGGTCCTCTGAATCTCCAGCTCTCTTCGGATGCCGAAGTTCTTCGGCGGCTCCGCGAGATCCAACGCAGTCTCCCATCACGTCCAACCTCCCTGGCCCTGTGCCTGGCCGGGTGCCGGGCCGACGCGGATCGTTCCCGGGCACGGGCGCTGGCGGAGCGCGTCTGGCCGGGCGCGGACGCCTATATCGGCGGCGACATCGACTCGGCGCTCGCGGCGGCGTTCGGTCCACGCGGTTCGGGCATTGTCATCGTCAGCGGGACCGGGTCATGCGTGGTGGGCCGCAACGGCGCGCAGGTGGCGCGCGCGGGCGGCTGGGGACATTTGTTGGGCGACCACGGCAGCGGCTACTGGATTGCCATGACCGGGCTGCGGGCGGCGATCCGCGAGTATGACCGGCACGGTCGCATCAATCCGCGTCTGCGCCGCGCACTCCGGCGGCTCTGCTTGAATTCGCCGGACGAGTTGGTGGGCTGGGCGCAAAGCGCCAGCAAGGACACCGTGGCGGCATTGGCGGCGGACATGCTCGCGGATGATGCCGGGCTGATGCTGCAGGCGGCGTCGTTTCTGGCGCAGGATTGTCACGCGGTCGCGCAGAAATTGGGCCTGGAAAAGCCGCGCGTAACGCTGGCCGGTGGCGTGTTGCGCCACAGCCGGAAGCTGGCGATCCTGGTGGGGAATCGTGTCCGCACCATGTTGCCGGGCGCGGAGGTTGTCACGATGCGCGGCGAGACGGCGCCGGGCGCGGTGAAGCTGGCGATGGAAAGCGCAAGGGCCGTGCGGAGTTCTGTGGGGGCTCAGATAACGGCAAAGCGCCGACAAGTCGGCGCACTCCAAGAGACCGAAGAACGCAACCCACGGACGATGGATTTGGACAAGCGGTCAGTCGCGCGGCTTGTGGACACGATGCTGCGCGAGGAGGCGCGGGTGATCCCCGCGTTGCGGAAGAACAAGCGCGCCATCGTCGGCGCGATTGACGGGATCGTGCGCGCGTTGAAGCGCGGGGGACGATTATTCTACGTTGGCGCCGGCACGAGCGGGCGGCTGGGCGTGTTGGACGCGAGTGAATGTCCGCCGACGTTCTCGACCGATCCCGACATGGTCCAGGCAATCATCGCCGGGGGAGCGGCGGCGCTATCTCAGGCCGTGGAAGGCGCGGAGGACGATCGCGCGGCGGGCGCGGAAGCGGTGCGGATGCGTAACGTGGGCAAACGCGACGTGGTGGTCGGCATCACGGCGAGCGGCTCGACGCCGTTTGTGCTGGGCGCGCTGGACGAAGCGAAACGATCGGGCGCGAAGACATTTCTGCTGTGTTTCTCGCCGCCGCGAATGACCGCCCATACGGCGCTGTTCTTTCGCACGGGGCCGGAGGTGATCACCGGCTCGACGCGGCTGAAGGCGGGCACGGCCACGAAACTCGTGCTCAACATGCTGACCACGGTCTCCATGATTCGGATGGGGAAGGTAGTGGGCAATCTGATGGTGGACGTGAAACCAACGAATGAGAAATTGCGCGCGCGGGCGTGCCGGATCGTGGCGACGCTCCGTCGAGTTGGTGAAGACGAGGCGCGCCGTCGGCTGGTTCGGTGCGGATGGAACGTGAAGAAGGCGTTGCGATGAGATGGGCAGAATGAACCCTCACCCGAACCCTCTCCCTTTGAACGGCAAGGGAGAGGGGAGCAAATCCAGAGGTATAGCGATGAGATGGCGGTGGATTGCGGTCGCCCTGCTTTTGCTGGCGGGGTGCGTGCCGCCGGCGGACAATCGGGTCGAGATCACGTACCAGACCATCGAGACGCTGCCCGAACAGCAGGCGCTGCATCAGAAAATCATCTACCGGTTCCAGGAAGCGCATCCGCGAATTCGCGTGCGGGTGATTTACGACACGTCCAAGTTTCAGAAGCTGAACGTGCAGCTCGCCGGCAATGCCGCGCCCGACGTGTTTTACTACATTGTGGACCGGCTCCCCGCGCTGGCGCAACGCGGCGTGCTCGCCGACCTGACGACGAACCTCGCGCCCGTCGCCGATCAGTTTTATCCCGAGGTGATCGACGCGTGCCGGGTCGACGGGAAGCTCTACATGGTGCCGTTTCATTTCAGCACGGACGTGTTGTTGTATAATCGCGATTGGTTTCAGAGAGCGGGCGAGCCGGTGCCGGATGAATCATGGGACTGGCAGAAGTTTGCCGATGTCGCGGCGCGTCTGGCGACTCAAAGAGGAAGCAAAATGGCGACGGTCTTGCCGCGGCCGCTGCTGTTGGTGCAGTCGTTCGGCGGCGTGCTGTTCGCCGACGGCAAATGCACGGTGAATTCGCCGGAGACGGTGGCGGCGTTGCAGTTTTATCGGGACCTCGTGGCGAAGGGTATTGCGCCGACAACGGCGGCGATGGGTGAGGTCGAGGCGTTCGACGGCGTGAATGTGTTTCGGGACGGGAAGATTCCACTGTTGGTGGGTCGGACATACATGCTGACGGAGTTCGATCGCATCACGGATTTTCGGTGGGACGTGGCGCCTGTACCGAAGGGCAGGGTGCGCTGGTCGCGGTTGTCAATTGGCGGCAACTGCGTGTGGAGTGGGACGAAACATCCGCAGGAAGCGGCGGAGTTCGCGCGATTTTATTCGACCGAAGGCGCGATGGTCGCGGCGCAGAGCCGGAACGCGATTCCCGCGTTGAGGTCGGCGGCGGACAGCGCGCAATTTCCGCCGGTGATGAAGGATGCATTGAAGTATTCTCGCTTGGACAATCCGTGGGGTTACGCGTTCTGGGATGAGTTTAACCAGAAAGCATTCTTCGAGACCACCGACGCCGTGGCGCTGGGTCGGCTCGCGCCGGCGGACGCGGCGAGAGATATTGAGAAGCTGGGGAAGATCCTGCTCCATGCGGATTAAAAACACTTGACCGATCTCGAACTCTTGGGGCAAAGTTTCAATACGCTTCTGAGGCGGAGAAATCAATTAGGAGAAGGTGGTATGAAGAACCGGATTATCGCAGTGGCTGTGCTGTCATTGTTCCTGGGCATTTCTGAAGGCGCGTGGGCGCAGGTGGTGGCAACGAATACATCGTCATCAGCGGCGGTGGTGACGAACAAACCACCGGTGTGGCATGGGGACGTGGCATTTGGGTTGTCGCTGGCACGAGGAAACGCCAATACGTTCCTGATGACCGCCAGCGCGTCGACGGAGAACGTGTGGGACCAGAACGACCTGAAGTTCGGCGCGGACGGTCAATACGCGCTGAACAATTTCGGCCAGAGCAATGAGACACGAGCGGCGGAAAGCGTTCATGGCTTCGAGGACTACAAGCGGCTGTTCACGGAACGGTGGTACGGTGATTTCCGGACGGATCTGTTTCACGACGACATTGCGTTGATCCGCTATCGGGCGATCTTCGGCCCGGCGCTCGGGTATTATTTCATCAAGACCGACGCGTCCAAGCTGAATGCGGACATCGGTGCGTCGTATGTTCGGCAGCGGCTCGACGGGAACGGAAATATTGGGTATGCGACGCTGCACGTGGGCGAGCATGGCGAACACTTCCTGAACAAGGCCAAGACGGCGCGAATCTGGGAGACGGTTCAGTACTATCCGCAGTTGACCTACTGGCACAATTTCCTGCTCACGGCCGAGGCCGGTGCGGAAGCGGCGCTGAATACGCGCCTGAATTTGCGCGTCGTGGCGGATGACAATTTCAACCGCGACCCGGCGCCAGGGGCCAAGGAAAACGACATCATTCTGACCAGCCAGCTCGCGTACAAGTATTGAGCGACGCGGGTTGCAGAGCGAGATTTTTTTCTCGCAACGGTCGGCGGGCATCTCGTATTGTGCCCGGACCATGCGAATCTTATCGGGCATCCAGCCAAGCGGTAAGTTGCACATTGGCAACTACTTCGGAATGATGCGCCCCGCGCTGGAGCTGGCGCAAACGGGCGAGGCGTTTTATTTCATCGCGGACTATCACGCGCTGACGTCGATTTCCGATCCGGACGAGTTGCGGGCCAACGTGCTGGATGTGGCGCTGGATTTTCTGGCGTGTGGGCTCGACCCGAGCCGCACCGTGTTTTACCGGCAGAGCGACGTGCCGCAGGTGACGGAGCTGACGTGGATTCTCGCCAACGTCACGCCGGTGCCGATGCTGGAGAACGCGCACAGTTACAAGGACAAGATCGCCCAGGGATTGAAACCGAACGCCGGGCTGTTCACCTATCCCGTGCTGATGGCGGCGGACATCCTGATCGTCCAAAGCGAGCGGGTGCCCGTGGGGAAAGACCAGAAGCAGCACGTCGAGATGACGCGGGACATGGCGGGCGCGTTCAATCGGCAATATGGCGAAGTGTTTACGATTCCCGAGGCGGTGATTCGGCCGGAGGTGGCGACGTTGCCGGGGATCGACGGGCGCAAGATGTCGAAGAGCTACGGCAACACCGTCGAGATTTTCGGCGACGAGAAGGCGACGAAGAAGAAGGTGATGAGCATCGTTACCGATTCGCAGCCCGTGGAAGCGCCGAAAGTCGATCTCGACAAGAATATCCCGCTACAATTCTACAAGTTGATCGCGACGCCGGAGAAAGCCGGTGACTTACAGGCGAAGCTGGCGGCGGGCGGGTTTGGCTACGGCGAGGCGAAGAAGGAACTGCTGGCGGCGTTGCTGGATTATTTTGCGCCGTTTCGCCAGAAGCGCGAGGAGTTGGTGAAGAACATCGATTACGTGCACGAGGTGCTGCGCAAAGGCGCGGAGCGGGCCAATGCCGTCGCCGACGAGACGATGGGGAAGGTCAGGAAAGCAGTCGGGTTGAGGTAAGAAGTCTGGGACGAAGACGTTCGGCAAGCCGAAAAATAGAGAATCTGTCAAGAGTTGACCTTGGCGATGCTTTACGAGTTGAGACCGATAACCGATGATGCGTGCGCGATCACGACCGACGCTAAGGAGGCCGCGCGCGGGTCTTGGCTCTGCACGGGGTGTCCGAACGTCAACCCTGGTGTGGGCGCAGTCGATGTCCGATTAAAGCACACCCCAAAGGACATAGCGGTGAATTTCATCTATGGGCTTCACGTCGGGGTCGTCCGACGTGATTTTTTGGCTGTGCTAGGAGAGGATGTGGTAGCCCAGGAACTACTCTTAGGGAGAGTTCTTGATGCACAAGGTCATCAAATTCCCGACTTTGTCACCTGCAGGGGGCGCTCCCATATCACGATTCGGGGGAACGCGAAGTCACCCTATCGCCATTGTGAGGTTTGTGGGCAGCACATCTATTCACCTATGGGGCGCGGGTATGTTCTATCAGGAATGTTGGGAAACGCACGGATTTACGAAAGCCAGCTTAGCGACTTGGTTGTTGGAGAGGCAATTGCGCAAAATGTGCAACAGCGGAAATGGAATGAACTGGCTGTGGTGAGGCTTCCAATAGTAGACGTGCCTGACGATGGAAGACCGATCTTCTAGACAAGCGTCTTCAACTACTCGCTGGGCGTGAGTGGGCGGGACGCCCGCGCCACTACGCGCCGCGTCGGTTAGAGCACGCGGTACAGGGCGTAGGCGGCGAAGGCGAGGAGCATCGTACCGCCGGCGAGGTCGGCGATGAGCCAGGTGGCGCGTTTGCCGCGGCGGCCGAGCCAGTTCATCGTGCCGGCGAAGACGATCACCCAGGAGATGGCTCCCGAGAACACGCCGACGCAGACCCACGGCAGGTCGCGGACCGGATTGGCCGACCACTGCCCGACCATGCCGGGAACGACGATGCACCAGAAGGCGAGGGTCATCGGGTTGAGACTGGTCATGGCGAGGCCGGTGACGTAGTGGCGGTTGGCGGGTTTTTCGGGGTCGGTGGTTGTGGTTACGGCGCGCCATTGTCGGGCGGCGCTGACGAAACACATCACTCCCAGATACACCAACACCGCCGCGCCGGCGATTCCGAGTGTGGTCATCACGCCGGGCCGGCCCAGGAACGGTCGGATGCCGAGGCTGGTGAGGATGGCGTAGGTGACATCGACCGTGACGGCGCCGCAGCCGAGCAGGAAGCCGGCGCGGAACCCGCCGCGGAGGGAACGTCGGGCGATCTCGACGTTGACGGGACCGATGGGCGCGGCGGCGCCGAGGCCGAGCAGCACGCCTTTGCCGACCAATGCGAAGAGGCTGGGGACGGTCATGAACGATTGGATACGGGCGGCGACCCGTTGGGTCAAGGCGGAAGCGAGAAACACGTGCAGGAGGGCGCAGTTAAGAGCTTTGGG
>DATKNW010000020.1:0-56420 GCA_035541135.1 Verrucomicrobiia bacterium | reverse complement strand
CCCGCTCGCGTGAGCGGGGCGTGGATTGAAACATTTTCGGCCTCCATTGCCGTTGCTGGATTTGAGGTCGCCCCGCTCGCGTGAGCGGGGCGTGGATTGAAACATTTTCGGCCTCCATTGCCGTTGCTGGATTTGAGGTCGCCCCGCTCGCGTGAGCGGGGCGTGGATTGAAACATGATGAACAGTTGGGTGCCGATCACGTCGTTGGAGGTCGCCCCGCTCGCGCGAGCGGGGCGACCCTGCTATCACGTCCAGCGAGCAGTCACGTACCGAAACTGAGGAATGGGCACCTCCACCGGTAAAACAAAAAGGGCGCGTCTATTAGGACGCGCCTGTGGCCACTCCGCCCGCGCTGGTGCCGGGCAAGTCATACACAAACACTTCGAGCCCCGCCAATTCCTCGCGAATCAGTGGCTCCACCATCTCCCATCGGCCGCCGGCCAGCCCGCAGGCAATGCGCGGCATGTGAATTGTCGCACGGAGATCCCGGGCGTGCGCCGCAACTCCCGCTAAGCACCTTCTGAGCGCATCGTACCGGATGGGCGGCACACCGCGTTGTGAGTGGATGCCGTGCTGGCCAACCATGTTGGCGACCCAGACGGTGTCTTCGACTTTCACAATCCCGACCGTGCCAAGCACAAGCCCGCGATCCTGTTTCTGTGCCAGGTACGCTTCTCGCGCTAGCGGCCAACGTCTTGAGACAGCGAGAACGAATCCAGCGCCCCAGGCGCCGATGTCGTTACAGACATGCGCAATGATCTTGTTGCCTGCGCCGATTGGCTGCGTGGCGTCACCGACGACGTAGCGGATGTGTGGTTCTTCCGTCATTGTTGTTCACCTCCACCATCATTCTACCGAATCTACCAGCGCTCCGGTAGCGACGACAGCCACGTCAGTCCTCTCTGTCCTGCTGGAGCTCACGCGCGGTCTGCCGGGCGATGATGTCGAGCGCGGCCTCGATACCCTGAAGCTTTTCCGACAGGTGAACCCAAACCTGATCGATCCGGGCCGAAAGCGGCTTGACGACCAAATTAACCAGGTCATCGCGGCGCACCGGCTCTTGCGAGCCGCATCTTTGTTTGTGTGTGTTGGACATACAGGCAGTTTACCGGCACTGACAGGCGGAGAAAGACTGGCAACTTTGCCGGGTTTGGCAAGTGAACGGTGTTGCTTCCTCACGAAACTCGGCGTATACAGCGACCGGAACGCCGGACTGTGGCGAAACAGGAAGGAAGACGCGCACATGCCTCAATCAACACTCACCGCATACGCTATCGTCTCGCCGAATTATGGAGGGTACCAAATACAGCTGGACCATACATTTGTCGTATCTGATTCACAGGACGACTGGAGATGTTGGGGGCGCGGGCATGAAACGGTCAACAACGGTGCTAGGCCGATTGCCAGCGGCACTGCATTAGCGGAGTGGGCCAGGCTCATTTACGGGAGCGACCCCAGCCAACCGACCGGACAACCGCAACCTGAGCGTCCGTCTGGCTTACTGCAATGTGTCGAGGGCGTCTGCCAAAACGCCGCGAATCGGCTGCTTGTCCTGACCGGAGGGGACGTTTCAGCAGCGAACGGAAACATCTTTGTGATACTCGTATACGGTAAATATGGGTATCACCTTCAAGATTTCGTCAACAACGTTACTCAATCTGCGAATAGCATTAATCAACAGCAACCCGGAGCGATCCCCCAAGACCAACTCCAAGCAGTTCTGAATCGCATCGGCGATCCCACAGCGGAACTGGAGACCTTGGAAACTCATTTCCAAGGCGCGCTGCCCGACACGTTGAGTGATGCTCAGAATCAGCAGCTTCTCGGTGTCTATCGAAGTTTTCAAACTCAGCGGGAGGCCATTTTTGAGCAGTGGTGGCCGCGCAATACAACAATGGACGCAACAAGCTTCCAAAAAGCGTATACCCAAGCACTCATTCCTCTCTTCGTCTCTTCCCTCAAACAGTGTGCCACGATTCTCGGGCCAGACGACTATAACGCCCTTTTCAAGGTGGCTCCCGAAGTGGCAATCCCGCTTCTCTTTAACCCAGCGTAGGAAGGCATCCCAGAGAGATTCTCAAGAGATATTAAGAATATGGGCATCTACGTGATCAGTTCTCGACCGGAGAGAGGCGGCGCAGCTAACAAGTGGTCCGTCCTGTATTCGCCAAACGGGACCGCGCCGGCGGCAACGCCGGTCCAGCCCAACTATCTGCCGTCTGCTTTGGTGAATTCCATTGTCGATCCGCTCGTCATCGTGGTTCACGGTTACAACAACCGAGAGCAAGATGTGTTTTCCGCATACGCCGGGCTGGCAGGTCTGGTTCAAGGAAAGGAGTCGCTTCCCAAATACGGGTTCACCGGTACGATTATCGGCTTCGACTGGCCCAGCGGCTATTTGAACGTACTCGATCCAAGCGCGCAGTTGAGATTGTACGGCAGCGATCTCGCTGCGGCCTACGGAAACGGAGCGCCGTGTTTTGGATTGTTTCTCAACCGCCTGACGACCGCTCTCATAGGGAAGAACATTCGGGTGAATCTGCTGGCACACAGCATGGGGAATTTTGTGGCGACACGGGCCTTGATGGACGATCCGAGTGTGGCCAGCAGGATCACCAACTTCATTTCGTTCGCTCCCGATATTCTGCAGTCTGATGTGGATTTGCCCCAACTTCAAAGCTGTGTGGACAACATGGCCGGTAAATGGTGCGTCAACTGGGCGCAAGCTGACATGATTCTCATGACGGCATCGAACTGGGCCAACATGTTCCTTGGAACCGAGAGGTACCACGGCGACAGGCTGGGACAGGTTGGCTTGCGACCGAACGTCGACTACGGCGACAAGATCACCGCCCAGGAATGCGACCAGATGCTGAGTGATGTTGGGGCCACGTCGTTTGACCAGACCCTCGGGGAGTGGCGAAGCTCAACCGAGGTCCACTGCGCCTACTGGCGATGCCCGGAGTTCATGAAAAGCGTTGCGGCAGCTGTGAAGTAATGCCCAGTTGCTCACTATCGGCCATCTTTGCATTCGAAGTATTTCTCACGGTAAAGCTGCAAAAGACTGGCACGCTTGCCGCATACAGTGCGTTCGGTAGCCTTTATTTATTTCCGATACTCTGTTAGGCTTCGCCCTAGCTCTGGCGCGCTCTATCGCGCCTACAGTTCCCCCCGAACAATTCAACCAAAGGAGTGTCTTATGAAACCCTACGTAGGAACACGTACACCGCATGGTGTCGCAGTTACCGTTGATGGTCAACCTCTCGATCCTCGATTCGACCTATCGAACCACAGCCCGACTGGTTTCGAATGGGGTTACGTCGGCAGCGGTCCCGCGCAATTGGCACTGGCGCTGGTCGCCGACCATCTGGGTGATGACGAGTGGGCAATCGCATGTCATCAGGACTTCAGGTGGACGGTGGTCGTGAAGCTGCCTCACTCGTGGACACTTACGTCTAACAACATTGAACGGGTGTTGCAGTCCCTTCTCGGGAAAGTGAGCCGCCATGTCTGACTCAATCGCCGGAGTGCCCAAGTTCTCCCTGGGACAAATATTCGTAACTCCAGATTCCAAGCGTGTCGTCCCCGCGTCAGAACTCGCAGCGGCACTCAATCGTCATGAACACGGCGATTGGGGTAATGTCGGTCCGAAAGGCATTGCGATTAACGAACGAGCTCTTGTGAGTGGTGCAAGACTATTCTCTGTATACCAATCGTCTGACGGCGTAACATTCTGGATTATTACTGAGCCGGACCGCTCGGCCACAACAGTCCTCTTGCCGGAGAACTATTGACTGATCACGACCTGTTTCGATTAGAAACAGGTCGTTTCTGTTACGGTCAACGTGTGGTAAGGCCTACCCCTTGCATTGACACAAACTCCTGCCGTCACAAATCCCCTCAAAACAGGGTGACGTGGTTTGGATCAATGCCAGGCTTAACCACGAGCTTCGGCTTCTGTTCCTCTTTGAGGTTCTGAAGTGCTATTTGATCGCATCCCAGATCAAAGGCCTCTCTCAGTTTTCTGCCATATGCCAGTCCGCGGTAAAAACCTGAGGTAAACGCAATCGCGGCCTCGTCGTCAATGGATCCATCAATACCCACGACGCAATCTATGTGTTCAGAAATCGCTTTCGCTTGAGCTAGCGAATAGCACGCGTTCAGCACAACGCAACGCACCTCCCCAGACACGACTCGAAATAAATCCCCCAAAGCCTGCACGGAGACAGGATTTCGTTTCCCCGCTTTGTCTTCCAGCACGATCTCGGCACTGGCTGTCCCGTGTCCACCGAAATGCACAATCCGTGGAGAATGCCGAAGTACGTACCCCTGTAGTTCCTCAACTTCGACAGCCAAATGTGGTTTAAGCTCAAATGTCTCACCCTTCCCAGATTTTTGGAGTACACTATCTATTTCGCGAATCTCCCGGTCCAACCGTAGTCTGGCCGAAGCTTCCGGGCTTGCTGCCAGAAACAACACCTTGACCTTCGGTTTCACAAGACCCATTGTCGTTTCGGCTCCACTTTTGTGTGCGAATGGTTGCCGCTGATCGCCGCGACCACACTCAACGTTAGTTCCTACGATCACCTCGGAGAACCTGTTGTCATTAGCTCTGCCCTGCCGTTTTAGACGTTCATGAGTCTCACGCACTCGCAGTTCCAACCCAACTGTCGTGATGGCGTTCTTTTTCGCGATCCTGAGGACCATTTCCGCCAGAACGTACGGTTCCTTGAACTGCTCCACATATTCTTCAAGGAGCTCTCCCAACATCTCGTGCAATTCACGCCCAGAATGTTTATAATAATCAAGAGCGATCCCCTCAAATTCGGGTTTGTCGACGAATTCCGTTAGTAGCGCCTTAAAATCCATGGTGTCGATCGGCGTTTCTATCAGATGCTCTTCTAGAATCAGACAGACGCACACTCCGGACATTCTCTCTTGTTCCGATACGTTACGACCGGCCAATGATAGTAAAATTGGAACTTTCCTTTAGATTCAGCCATCTTCCTCATCGTCAGCTCAGTATTTGCACGATTCAGGGCAACCATGTACCCGAGTAATGTCGCGTGAGCACGATGCAACATATTCTCAACAGCGGAGATTGTCTTCAACGTGTTGCACCCGTCGTCGACGACCAAGACGCGTTGGTCTCGAATCACCGCAAGTTCATTCGGGAGCGTAAAGTGATCACTAATCGTGGGCTTTT
Source organism: Verrucomicrobiia bacterium (assembly GCA_035541135.1). GTDB lineage: Bacteria > Verrucomicrobiota > Verrucomicrobiia > Palsa-1439 > Palsa-1439 > Palsa-1439. The sequence continues at coordinate 51,214 of DATKNW010000020.1, read as the reverse complement.
CCAAGTACTCACGTCGAATCGCCAATACATTGACGCGGGCAATGTGGAGTTTCTTGGCCACAGCCCCTGCAAGCCTAGCAGCCGCTGCACTTTCGGGATACAAGATAATGTGCGGACGATCGATCTCCAATACCGATTTCAATTGATGAATTAATTGACGGGCGATCGGTTCATCATACAGTGTACATACCCTCTCAACGTCAACGTAGTACGTATAGTGTTTTCCTTCATATTCACGGTGTTGCGCGCTGAATGCATTTGTCTCGCTCACCGCCTCCCAAAAGTCATAAGCATTCGCTGCTTCAGGCAAGCAGCGAAAGTCGGAAAGACTTCTAACTTCAGTAGACGGATAGCCGCAGCGGCAAAGGGGGCATTCACTTTCGGACTGGTAAAAGGCTCTTTTGATCTTGCACAGTGATAATACTGGCACTCCATCACCAATGTACGCCGCCGAGTTAGACAACGAAAGAAGCGTCAAAATACCAACAACTGTTGAACCGGCATTCACGATCTCATCCAGAAGTGTCGTGGCCGTCCTGCCCGTCAGGACCATGTCAGTTACAAGCAGGACATCTGACCCTCGCGGTATGCTATTCAGATAATCGCTAGATGCAGGAGTCTGCATCACGTACGCGAGATTTGCCTGACCACCCACCAGGCTGGCGAGGTGCATGACTGATGTTTCGGCCAAACCAAAACCGACCAGCATGGTTGGCTTCGTTTTTTGCACAATTTTCCCGGCCTCGCTCACGACGTATCGGAAAAGCCAGTCATCGCGTAGAACGCCGTGATAGCAATCGTAATGCGTCCGAACATGCGCTTCAGCCGACATAATAAAATGCCCAAACCACCGCTCAGATTGGCGAACAGTTCGCCTCCTAAACTCCTCCGTCGTGGGAGGAGCAGCAAGCTCGTTAAGCAAGGATAGCGGATCGCGCAACCTTGTCCCGCGATATGCCCCAACAACATATATGTTGCCCATTTGGTCCACGAAGACCATGGCCTGTTCTTCTGCGGAGAGCTCTTTCGACATATCCGCCACATGCGGCGATGCCTCTATCATCGGCAAGTAGTCTGCGGCGACGAGAACGACAACTTTTCCCTCTGAGCATGCGGCGGCCGCCTTCAAATCTGGCGTGAGGGCATCAAGAGTATTGATCCCTAATCTGCATGCGGTTATGTCAATGATACGGAGACGACTCTTAGGATGCTCGGCAAATGTCGTTGCAAAATACTCGTGCAATTCGCGTGCTAAATCTGACGGTTTCTCATTCTGAACCGTGTAGACACATACCTCGCAGATCTCTGGCAGGTTTAGCTCATTGAGGAGCGCGTGATAGGCCTGATTCCGTCTGTTCCACTCCGGAGACACCGCAGAACCGATTTCGAACCCATCGCCCACTCCTACAAACTTTATAACCAGCGGACACTCACTTTCGCTCATGATGTCGACAACAGGAACTGGTACCTATCACTCAGTGTGACTTCGCCAACCCGCGCTCCTTTGCAAGTGGAAGGACGATTTTCAACAGGTTTCCTCTCTCAAGTCTTTTGACCGGCTCAGGAGATGATTGAATTGGGCCATGACCTTCAGAGCGGCTAAACTTAACCGACGCTTCCGATGCGCGAATACGCAAATATCCTCCGACTTCAGCAGTCAGTGTTTTGATATAGTACAGCCCCATGCCTCGATCCGGATCAGCAATCGACAGCGGCTTCCGAGAAGTTCCACGGAAAGTCGCATACGCAATCCGATTCGCATCCAGCTGATATCCGGAGAGCTCTTTAGTCGCAGCAACATGTCCCTCTTTAGACTGTTCGTACGCCTCAGCAATGGTGGCAGGTATTGTCAATCCGTTATCCGCTATTCCGATCACGAGATGCGGCCCCTGCCTCGCCATCGCAATAAAGGCGACACTCGCCTCAGGATGCTCAAATGCGTTAAGAAGACCCTGATGAATAAGTACACGTCCGAACTGGGTCGCCCACTTGTGAGGTGCACCAATTGAGGTCTTGAGTGCTGAATATAATGCTCTGGCACAAGCACGATTTGTGACTTGGCCTATTCTTGAGAAAGAGACACGGTAGTTGCCGTCCTCCTGCAAGTCGGTCAAAGATGTAATCTGAAGCAACTGTAAGGAGCTAAGTACAGCGAGGTCGCCATACTCATCGACAACCTGGGTCGGTGTATACGAGTCCAGAGGACCATCAAAGTACGATAATTGATCGGTCTGCAGCAGATTTGCTATTTCGTTATCTAGCGCAAGTCGCAAGCCCTCCCGAAAATTCCACCTACATAGGAAATCCCGAGCCCTTCGGTGCTTCGCACTATCCGGTAGTCTTAGGGTTACAGCTTCACCTTGCGAACGCCAGTTGCTGAGAATGCATAGGAGAAAGACCAGGCTCGCAATATCAAACCAACGGGTGTTGGAGAAGTCGATTCGAATCTCCCTCCCAATTCCAAGGGGGGTCTTTGCGATCCAATCTTCAAGCGTCGTTCTCGAAAACTGATCGCCACACTGGTGAACGGTTTCGGACGTCAAGTCTAGGTCATTGGTTGGCATACTTCAGAAATGCTCTCTGGTTCAGACTCTTCTTGTTAAGCAAGCCAGACCACATTACGGGTCAAGGTTGTGCAGAATATCCTACGCGGTACGCACGGTTTCGCAAGATTAATCTCCAGCATGTTTCTAAAGTGATCACCGTGAAAGCCGCTCAAATACCAACAGTCTTTCCCTTTGGCGCCAAAGCACGTTCACTCCACCGCCCGTTGCAGCAGTCCCCTCACCAGTTCAATTCCCTCGGTGATTTGGTATTGGCCAGATCGCGTCTGACGAACTGGCGTCAGACCCACATTCGTTGAGACGCTGACGAGGCCGCCCAGCACCGATGTTGATTGCCCTTTTTCGTATTCCAGCACCTTCCAAAAGACCTGGACCTCGTCAGGGAACGTCTGGCCGGCGATCACAACGCACTGCCGCAAGCCTTTGGGAAGTTCCTGTCTGGCGTCGATGTAAAATGTGTTCGGCTCCAATGAACCGTGCTGGTTGATCACAAATGCCGGCATCGTTCCCTGCAGCGCGTTCATAATCCCTGACTCGACATCAGCGAGCGATTTGCTCGTCTTGAGCTCATGGCCTTCAAACAGGCCGCTGTCGTTATTCTTGGCCATGAACGCGTCAAACATAACCTTGGCACGACTTGTTTGTTCCTGCTGCCGTCGCTCGGCTTGTGCCCGCTCGCGCTCCTTGAAATCGGCCAGTAATTGTCTCGCCCGATCGTTGTCTGGGGCGACTTCCAAGGCTGACTCCAATTCTCCAATGGCCCTTGTGTACTCGCCGCGTTTCCCGAATCCCTCGGCGCGTTGCAGTCTCCGCTGCACCGTGGCCTGCTTTTGGATGGTGGCCGCGGCTTCATCGCTTGGGGCTATCCGCAGTGCCACGCTGGCGGCTTCCAAAGCTCGGTCATAATCGGCCGATTGCAGGTATTGTCGTGCGTCATTCATGGCCCGCACGTACGCGCTACTCACGAGATTGGTGCGAAAACTCACGGTCTGGTCGCTGGCGATGTCCAGAGACACCTGTGCCGGTTCGTAATCATCACGATGCAACACGAACTCCCATCGGCCGGGCCGCAGTTCGTCCAAGCGAATCGGTGTGCGGCCCCTACTTCGCCCGTCGCTGGTCTCCACGGTGGCGCCAGATGGCTCCGATTCCAGCATTGCGCTTCCGTAGGTGAACTTGACCTCAAGGTTCTTCGTGGACCCCCGCTGCACAAGAGCCGTCTCTTCCCGCTGGTCGCCGTGACGTAGAGCGACCACTTTGTAGCTCCCTTCTGGCAAATCTCTAACGGTAGACGGCAAGTCACCGCTTTCCACAACCACGCCGTCAGCGTTCAGCAGTTGGTACGTCGCGCCATGCTGGTTGCATGTCAGTTGCAGGTTCCCGATCCGCGGAGCAAACCGCCAACTGGCGACCGAGTTCGGCGTGACCGAGATCGACTGAGTCAATCTCCCATGGCCGTACTGCGCTTCTAGTGCGTACTGGTCCGTTGGAACGGTACGCGTCATACCCGCACTGTTAGTGAGCGTAATCGCAAACTCTGGTCCCATTATGGTCAGCAGTGCTGCGGCTGGGTCTGATTGCACAGAGAGTGTCCCCGTGCTGCGCTTCAGGGCGATCTCACCAAGGTGGTGTGGCCCGTACCAGATAAACAGATTGGTCGAGAACGGTTCCGCTTTGGGGTGCGATATGGAGAGTTGGTGTGAACCAATCGGAATTGGCTGCCCGCTCATAATTCGCTGGCCATCGAGCATTGCGGAGACCTCGAAATCGACAGGGTGACGTTGCAGTGTGACCGCGTAAGTCAGCCGTGTCTGGGCACTCAGGCGTTGGTGCACGCGGATTGCATAAAGCGCCAGTACGAGGATTCCCCACCACAAGAATGGTCGCAAGACGCGCAGCCAGTCATGAGTACCGCCGCGCTTAAGCAAAGGCGTTGTCGAGTTATCCACGGTCAGTCAGTATCGGTCCGCAAAACCAGCCAAAGTACCTCACCCGCTTTGGCGTTGACCCTTCCACCAACCAGACGGCATAATCGCTTACAGGAGTCTGCGCTATGGAGATATTCAACTTCAAGCGGAAAAAAGACGAAGTCCTGCAGCATTCTATCCTGGTTGCGCCGGGTTTTGCATATCCACCCCAGGAATTCTACGACGCGATCGTGAGAGAGTTGGCGGCACACAAAGTTCCCGGTCTGGACATCTCCCGCGTGGAGTATGCCGAAGGCGGCGTTCTGTCCGACAAGCGCATCTATCTCCGCATGATTCGCGAGCGTCTGGCGTTCGACGCGTGCGCCGCCCCGTTCGGCACCGACTATTTCTTCTCCTGCCGCACCGTGTACAGCCCAGTTGTGGTCAAGTTGTGGCACATGGTGGCAGTCCTTGCCCTCTTGCTGTTGGTCTTTTCCCTGCTTGCCAAGCCGTTGGGAGCCAGCTTCGCCCTCATTGCCGTGCTGGGCCTCGTACTCACCATTGCCCAGGTGTTCCGCAACACCATCGCACTGGGGCTCTCCGATTTGGACGCCGCCCTGCTCAAGATACCGGTGATAAGCCCAATCTATGAGCGCTGGTTCCGCAAGGATACGTATTACCGGCAGGACACGCGGCTGGTCTATCTGGAGATCGTGCCGCACCTCATCCAGAAGCTCATTGACGACATTACCGCCGAGAAGGGTGTGAAGCTGGTGCGGCAATACCAGCGCGGGCCGATTCTGGGGGAACTGTACAAGCCGGTGGCCGTGCGCGACGAACCCAAGTAATTGCTCATGCCCTCGGTCCACGAAATCCTGACCGAGCAGTTCCGGCAATGGGAAGTGCGTGGACGCGGCTGGCGGGTGTTTGATGGACCGGTACGCCCCGAGCCACCGTTTCGGCCGTTTGATGGCCATTACCTGCCCGATACGCCTGCCGTGGATGACGGCAAGCGACCGACGTTTCTGAGTTCGCTGGTTAGAAAGGCCAGCCAGCGGCTGGCCAATACACCAGAGGCGCCGCCCGTCATTCAAACAGACGATGAACCGGAACCGGAGCCATTGTTCCGTGAGCCGCTTGTCGAACTTCAGACAGCTTTGCCGATACGCCTCAACACGCGTCCTGAAGAATTCGGGCAATTTCTGTCGAGCGTGGCTCTGTGCCGCGAGCCGATTGCTTTTGAACTACTCGGGACCCCGCCGCATGTCTCCGCGCAATTTGCGGTTCATCCCGGCGATGCCAAGCTCGTGCATCGCCAATTGGCCGCGCACTTTCCCGATGTAGTGTTCACACCTCGTGACTCGACATTGGAGGCGCTTTGGCAGGCCGAAGACGACACCAAGACAGGCGTGATCGAATTCGGCTTGGCAAACGAGTTCATGATTCCGCTTGGAACCCCTGACGTCGATCCGTTTGTGGGCATCATAGCCGCTCTGGGTGAACTTCAAGTCGGCGAACTGGCGCTCTATCAGGTCATTTTTGAGGCGGTACGCAATCCCTGGGCGGAGAGCGTCGTGCGGGCCGTCACACACTCCGATGGGAAGCCGTTCTTCGTGAACGCTCCCGAATTGGTCAAAGAAGCTGAGAACAAGGTTTCGCATCGGCTCTACGCTGCGATTGTCCGCATCGCCGCCAGAAGCACCGACATGGATCGCGTATGGAGCATCGTACGCGAGGCCGCCAGCGCCCTGGGTGTGTTCGCGAAGCCCGGCGGCAACGAACTGATTCCGCTTCACAATGACGAATACCCGTACGACGAGCATGTGGAGGACATGCTACGTCGTCAGTCTCGGCGCACCGGGATGCTGCTTAACAGCGACGAACTCACCGGGTTCGTGCATTTGCCGTCCGCTGACGTGCGCACCCCGGCGCTTTTGAGGCAGACCGTCAAAACCAAGGCCGCTCCACGAGTGGTCATGGCTGGGGATGGACTACTTCTCGGTCATAACACACACGCCGGCCAGACGGTTGAAGTGCGGCTCTCGCCCGAGCAGCGGGTGAGGCACACGCACATCATCGGGGCATCGGGGACGGGCAAGTCGACCTTGCTGTACAACTCGATCTGCCAGAACATCCAGAATGGCGAGGGTGTAGCCGTTCTCGACCCCCATGGCGATTTGATTGACAAGATTCTCGGCGTCATTCCGCAAGAACGTACTGAGGACGTGGTATTGGTCGATCCTTCGGATGAGGAGTACGCGGTTGGGTTCAACATCCTCTCGGCCCATTCCGATCTCGAAAAGAATCTGCTCGCGTCCGATTTGGTGTCTGTTTTCCAACGTCTCTCGACGTCCTGGGGCGACCAGATGGGCATCGTTCTGCAGAACGCGATTCTGGCGTTCCTCGAAAACAGTCGCGGCGGAACACTGGCTGACTTGCGCCGGCTCCTGATCGAGCCGGGGTACCGTGCAGAAATCTTGAAGTCCGTGCACGACCCGAATGTGCTCTATTACTGGCAGAAGGTATTTCCCCAGCTCTCCGGTGCCAAGTCCATCGGTCCCGTGCTCACCCGTCTGGAAATGCTGCTGGCCAAGAAGCCGATCGCGCACATGGTTTCGCAGTCTGAGAACCGTCTGGATTTTGCCAACATCATGGACACCGGCAAAATCTTCCTCGCAAAATTACCTGAAGGTTTGCTCGGAAGAGAGAACTCCCATCTGTTAGGTGCGTTGCTTCTCGCCAAGTTTCAGCAGTTGGTCATGAGCCGTCAGGCACAACAGGCGGCCTCTCGTAAACCGTTCTGGATCTACGCAGATGAAGCGGCCAATTTCATGACGCCTTCGATGACTGAGATTCTCTCCGGTGCCCGCAAGTATCGCATCGGCCTCACTCTGGCGCATCACGAATTGCACCAATTGCGGGCGGACCCGAATATCGAAAGCGCCGTCATGTCGCACCCGTTTACCCGTGTCGTCTTTCGGGTAGGTGACGAAGACGCCCGTAAACTGGCTGAGGGGTTCTCCCTCTTTGAAGCGACCGATCTCAGGAACCTGGAGACGGGTCAAGCTATCGTGCGGGTCGAACGCAGCGATTACGATTTCAATCTGACAGTTCCTTTGCCCACTGAGCCATCCGCAGAGGAAGCGGCACAGCGGCGGCAGGCAGTCATCGAATCGTCGCGCAAGAAGTACGCAACACCGCGCGCGGACGTGGAAGCGATACTGCGCAAGGGATTGGAAATCGAAGCCCCGAAAGCAGCGGCGAAGGTCCCCGAGCCAAAAGCGGCACCGCCTGTGCCCCCACCCGTACCAACGCCATCGCCCCCGAGGGCCACAGCCGCGTCGCGACCGGCTGCAACGGCCGACCTTGGCCGCGGGGGAGAGCAACACCAGGCGATCCAGTTGCGGCTCAAGCAGGCTGCCGAAGGACTCGGTTTCCGCGCGACCATTGAGAAACCGATTCTCGACGGGCAAGGCAGCGTTGATCTGCTCTTGGAACGCGCCGAGACGGTCATCGCCTGTGAGATTTCCGTGACCAACACGATTGATTACGAAGTCGGCAACGTGAGGAAGTGCGTCAAAGCTGGCTTTTCGCACATTGTTGTCGTGTGCGTGGACAAAGAGCGACTGCGGAAGATCGCGACAGCGCTGACTGGCAGCCTTGGTCTTGACGCCTCAAAACGCGTCATATTCCTGCAGCCTGACGATTTCATCGCACACCTCAAGGCGCCTGCGCCGTCAACACCCACACCGGCGACGCCGGCACAGCCGGAAATCAGCCACGGTTACAGGATCAAGCGAACACACGCGAAATTGTCGCCCGGGGAATTGAAGGCGCGCGAAGATGCGGCACTCAAGACGATCACCGAGGCGATGAGACGGAAGCGGAAGAAGTAGGCGAATAGTTCCTACTCAATTCTATGGCTAAGATAGTTCTTCGCGATTCCGCATCTACAGCTGCGCTACGCAGGCGCAAGGCAGTAATTCTGACGTGCTTCCGTGTTCCGGGCAACGTAGTGCACGCCTCTTACGTGGAACAATATCTCACATGTGGCAAACCGAACTGCCGATGCAGACGTGGACACAAGCACGGACCGTTCTACTACCTCGTGCAATGCCTCGGCACCGGCCGAGTGCGGAAATTCCTTTTGAAATCCCCCGCCCAGCGGAGGCAGGCTCGCGAGGGGATCGCCGCGCACGCGAATATGAGGCGCCAGCTTGCGGAGCTTACCAGCATTAATGCCGAACTATTACGGCGTGGCGCCTTTTGACACGTGCCAAGAGTATGCACGTTGGTTCGTGGACGACTGAAGCCGCAACACAGCGCTGATTTGCGCGCCCAAAAAGTGTTCACGGCCTTGTGTTTCTGGTCGAAATCTGATAATATTCAATCAGTTCCTTCCACCGGTTGTACTTCCCTCGGCTCGCGCAAATCCTTTGTGCCGCTCACGGGAGGTAGAACAAGTTACCATAACGGTTACGCCTCCTCACCGCTTGCTAGTGGTGGTGCTCATTAACAACATGACAACAACAAACACGAGCAACGTGGAATCAGCACTTGAAAGACAAGCCCGTATAGAAACGACGTGCCCTACCTGTGGCAGACAAAAGCGGAAGGGTCTCATTGTCTGCTGGGACTGCTGGCATGGTTCCGACAATAACGGCTTTAAATACTGGCACGGCACGCTGGAGGGGTTCATCACAACTCACCCCCGCCGTGTCAATGACAACGGGAAGCTGAAAAGTCCGATATCCGGTGCGGGTACCGCATCCTCGAATAAGCCGCAATGACATCCATGACCTACAAACAGACCATTGAGAGGATTGCAGGCCGTCCACTCTCGGAGCCCGAGCTAGCAGAGTTCACACGCGACCAGTGGGGATTGATATGCTCCTGGCTGCGTGAGAACGAAGGTGCGCTTACCGGATATTTCCCGATTACCTCCGTGTCCCGCGCGGATTTGGAGAACATCGGGATCGACAGCAAGCAGTACGACGACGGCGACATGAAGCAGCTGGCCAGCAAAATGGCCGATGCGTATTGCGATAACATCTTCTGGATCGACTTGCCGATCATCGCGGAAGCCATCAAACAGCCATGAAACTCTACGCTACCGTTACGAGCGAACGCGCCACGAAGGGGCAAGGCGGAAACGATTTCCTCAATATTGTCATTACTAACGAGCACGAAGAGGAGATCATGAGAGTGCATGCAAACGGCCGAGGAAAAGAGAAACCTCGCATCGCCATCTCGTTTGACGGCGACAAACTGTGCTTTCCACCACAACCCATCGACATCAAAGGCAAACGGCAAAAGGGCGAGATTGATGCAAGCAAGCACAATTGCATCTACGATCATGACCACGTAAACGAATCCGAGAACTGCGCGTGACACGATTGAAAGCCGAAAAGCGAAAAGCCGACACCGTACTAGCAGGTGGCGGTTTTTTGTTCGGAACGTTCACTTTCTCTCCAGCCAAAACGCCGGGCCGACCACTTTGTGCGGCGAGTACTTTTCGATAATGCGCTTGCGGAGTTTGAAGAGGCTTTGCTTGGGATCCTCCTCCGCGTAGACGATCGCCGGACGGGCGACGTGCAGTTCCCGCGCGGCTTGTGCGCGGCTCTTCCCGGCAGCGATGCGATACCGTTTGGCGAGCACGCACAACTGCTTTGCCGTCACATGCACGATCTTTGGCACAACGAGACTCTACAGGAGAAACAACACGAAGGCCATCTTTTTTCTTGCGTGATGTAAGCAGAGTGCTTACGATTGCACTACCATGAAGCCGCATCCACAGGAAGCTCCGCCCAAGTCCGTTGGTATCTGGATTCGGGTGTCCACCGAAGATCAGGCACAAGGTGACAGCCCGAAGCATCACGAAACCCGAGCCCGTCACTACGCCGCCGCCAAGGGCTGGCATGTTGTCGAAGTGTATGACCTCGCGGGCGTGAGCGGGAAGGCTGTCAACGAACATCCCGAATGCAAGCGGATGCTCGACGACATTCGGCGCGGCCATATCACGGGGTTGATCTTCTCCAAATTAGCCCGGTTGACTCGCAATGCCCGCGAACTCATGGACTTTGCGGATTTCTTTCGTGAACACAATGCCGATCTCATCTCCCTACAGGAGAACATCGATACGGGCACGCCATCTGGCCGTCTTTTTTACAACATCGTGGCGGTCATGGCGCAATGGGAACGCGAGGAAATCTCCGACCGTGTGAAAGCGTCAGTCGTGGTTCGCGCTAAGCTCGGTAAGCCGCTCGGGGGCGCGGCGCCCTTCGGATACCGGTGGCAAGACAAGAAGCTGGCACCCGACCCCAACGAAGCCCCTGTCCGCAAACTCATGTACGAGCTCTACGCCGAACACAGGCGCAAGAAGGCCGTCGCCCGTATCCTAAACGAACGGGGTTTCCGCACTCGTGACGGCTCCAAGTTCTCTGACACGACCGTCGACCGCCTCATCCAAGACCCGACCGCCAAGGGTGTCCATCGCGCCAACTACACCCGAAGCGCCGGCGAAAACAAAGCCTGGGCTTTGAAGCCCGAACACGAATGGGTACTCACACCAGTGGAACCCATCGTCTCCGAAGAACTGTGGCAGCAGTGTAACGACCTCTTGGAAACGCGTAAGACAAAGGCCACACGGCTGGGAAGACGGCCTGTGCATTTGTTCTCCGGACTGATCTCCTGCGCCTGCGGCACCAGGATGTATGTGAGCAGCGGCTCGCCGAAATACGCGTGTGCATCCTGTAAGAACCGCATTCCCGCCGCCGACGTGGAGGGCATCTTCCTGGATGAACTGAAAGGCTACTTGCTCTCTCCCGACAAGCTCGCCGAGTACCTGTCGCAAACCAACGCCACGATCTCCGAAAAGGCGCAGCTCCTCGACACGCTCCGTAAGGAACTTGAGCAGGTCAAAGCCGAAGCCGACAAGGCGTACAACCTCTACATGGCTAATGGACTGACCATCCCCCAGTTCAAAGCCCACTACCAACCGCTGGATGCCAGGAAGACTCAAATCGAAGCCGAAGTCCCCCGTCTTGAGGCGGAACTCGACATTCTCAGGGTGAATGAGGTCTCGACTGAGGAAATCATGGCCGAGGCCAAAGACTTACAAGCCCGCTGGCCAACTATGGCCGCCGAGGAACGCCGCAAAATTGTGGAACTGCTTGTCAGCAGCATTGTTGTAGGAAAAGACGAAGTCACCCTGAACCTCTGCTATAAACCGTCGTTTAGAGACACGACAAAAAGGCAACACACCGTCACGGATTCATCGCCGCCACCATCATGAAATTGGCCGGGAACGTCATTGTTCCCGTCGCCCGCGAAATGACCACACGCCCTTCTTCGAGCGGCTCGCGCAGCGCTTCGAGCACGTCCCGATGAAACTCCGGCAGCTCATCCAGAAACAGCACACCGTTGTGGGCGAGGCTGATCTCGCCGGGCGTCAGGTTGGCGGTGCCACCAAGCAGGCCCGCGTTGCTGGTCGTATGATGCGGCGCGCGGAACGGCCGGGTCGCCACCAGCGCCTGCCCCTTCGGCAACAGCCCGAGGATGCTGTGGATCTTCGTCGTCTCCAGCGCTTCGTCGAGCGTCGTCTGCGGAATCACCGTCGGCACGCGCCGCGCCAGCAGCGTCTTGCCGCTGCCCGGCGGCCCGATCATCAGGATATTGTGCCCGCCCGCCGCGGCCACCTCCAGCGCCCGTTTGACGTGCTCCTGCCCTTTCACGTCCACGAAATCCACATCGTAACTGCGCTGTTGCTGAAAAATCTGCGTCGGGTCTTCGCGCAACGGCTGCAATTCGCGTTTGCCTGCCAGAAACTCCGCCACCTCGCGCAGGTTCCTGGCGGGATAGACGTCAATTCCCTGCACCACCGCCGCCTCCGGCGCGTTGTCCACGGGAACGATCAGGCCGCGCTTCTTCTGATCGCGCGCACAAATGGCAATCGGCAGCACGCCGTTGACGCTGCGCACTTCGCCGCTGAGCGCCAGCTCGCCCACGATGGCAAATTCACCGAGGTTCGGCGCGACGATCTGTTCGTTGACGGCCAGAATCCCGATGGCGATGGGTAGATCGAAGCTTGGCCCCTCTTTCTTTACGTCGGCCGGGGCCAGGTTGATCGTCGTCCGGCCCATGACGTACTTGAATCCGCTATTCTCAATGGCGGTCTTGACCCGGTCGCGGGACTCCTTCACGGCCGCGTCCGGCAACCCGACGATGATCACCGCGGGTTGTCCCCAACCGGCATTCACTTCGATTTCAATGGGGTAAGAGTCGATTCCGAGTACTGCCGCAGAGTGGACTTTGGCAAGCATCCACAACTAATAACCAAATCCGGGCCGCAAGTCGATGCGTTTTAGCGTGGGTGGGTGGGGTCAAGCATGACGCATTACTTCCCGTCAGACTGTCCCTCCGCGCCCCCGGCCGGTTCGAGCCGATAAACCGTCGCCCGGCCCGCCATCGAAACAACGCCCTCTGCTGTCGTGAGACTGAATTCCCGACGGCCCACCCGCGTGAGATCCTCGTCCAGCCTGATCCATGGTAGCGGGTCACGTCGTCCCAGGGACAGCCTCGCCAGCAAAGTCGATTGCGCGTCGGCCGCGCTCATGATCCCCGTGTCGATGTAGTTGAACGTGGTCGCCAATCGCTCGCCGACGGGGGCAATTACGTACATCAGCCCGCGCTCTTTCGCGATCCGCCTCGCCACAGCGTCACCGTGGTCCGTGAAAAACGCCGTCGCGTCATGCAGTCCCTGCAGGTTCTCCCAGTAAAAGGACGTGACCGCTTGAATTCCGCCGAAATAGTAGAGGGCGGGCGTCAAATCGGGATCACTGAGCACGCGCATCGGTCTGACCCGGTTTTCGGTTCCCAGTCCCTGGGCCAGATACTTCTTCATGGCGGCATCGATATACTGCATCTTGATCGTTTCGCCCTTGCGGATGTGGCCGAGCTCCACGAATTCCCTGGTGGTGAAAAACGCCGCCTGAGCCAACACAAGCGCGCTCAGGAAGACAGCGATGCCGATGGGACGCCCGCGGGAGGGCGCGGCGAGAATATTCCGCCACGCGATGTGCCCGACGACGATCATCAGCCAGACACTCATCGCGGCATACAGTCCCGCCCAACGAACCTGCCACAACGCCAGGAGCAGGGAAAAGACACAGAGCCAGAAGGAAATCCACAAGGCGGCCCACTCATGCAACTTCGTCCGACGCGGTCCCGATACGGCCAGTGCGCCGATCAGGAAGAAGGGGAGGATCCCGTAGTACTTGACGAACCAGGACGACAACGGATCTTCGTGCGCATTGAAGTTCGCATACGGGAGAAACTCCACAATGAAGCGGTGCAACCGCAACATCACAACGTCTCGCATGTTGTGCCATGCCACCGGACCGAATACGAACAGTAGCGGCACCAACGCGGCGCCGGCTGCCGGCACCGCGATCTCGAGCAAGCCAGAGACGCCCCCGCGCGATCTGCCCAGGCGCCACCGACCAAGCTGCGTCGCCAACTCGCCCACACACAGCGCGCCGATGATAAACGCCGGATTGTTCACCTCCAATCGCATCCCCAAATGCGAGGGAAAATACTCGACCAGGTAGAACACGGCCCCGACGAGCGATGCCGATACCGCCCAAATCCGCCACAGTTCCGGAACGTAGTCGGCCTCCTGATTCGTCAAGCGGGCGGGCATGAAGAACGCCAGCAGCGCGGCCCCCGCAGCCAGGGTGCTGATGCTGAAGAATTGAACTGTCGCCCCAATCCACAAGCCCAGCCCCGTGAAGACTCCCGCTGCCGCAAAGTACCTTCGGGCCTCTGCCGCACCCATAAGTCGAAGTGGACGGAACAACCTCAATCGTCCGTCGTCTCTTGCCTCCACCTCCGTCCCCTGTCCTGCCACCCATCCCAATCCGCCGAGCACGAGGCACAATGCCGCTCCCAGACTGAACGCCATATGGAACCCGTGATGGCCGACGTGAAACGGATGAAATGCCCAATGAACGTCGGGCAGGGTCACAAACGTCAACATGAAGAACGCTCCCGCGGCCACGCCCATCCGCCGGGAAATTGGCCAGGAGAAGCCGATGGCAAATAACACGAGAAGAAATGGATTGACCCAAATCGAGGCCCCCTCGATGGCGTCATACATCGATTCTCCCGTCAGCAGATGCCGCGCATATCCGAACCCCACGAGCGTCCAGGTGACGGACTGGCTCCAATGGACCTCCCGGCCGTAGGGAACGTTGTCGACGTAGGTGTAGCGGATGCGCCATTGACCAGTCCCTGCCATCTGGCGGGCGTAGGTGATCCAATAGTAGGGGTCGTTATCGAGAAAGTAGCGTTGGCTCCCATCCCGAGGCAAAACCGGCAACCCCTTGGGTCTGAGTGCCCTGTCAACTGCGCGGTTTGCCCGGTCACACTCATAGGCGCGGCTGAACACCAGCGCGGCAACCGCTACACATGCGAGCACATAAACCACCCATGGCCGCTTCAGGAGTCTGACGGCTGATCGAAACGCTAGCTGCATCGGGACCAGCTTACACCGGCGGCAAGCTCATAAACAAGCGAGACAGCGGGCAGGTGTGGCGCCAAGGCTTTCAGCTTCGCCGCAAAAAGCAAACGGGTCGCCTCGATCAACTCGAGGCGACCCGCAACTGAACCAGATGTCCAAACTCAACCGGTTACGAGCGACGACGCATCGCGACCAGCGCCCCGGCCAAGCCCATCCCGACCAACAGAATCGAGGAGGGTTCGGGAATCGCGCTAACGGTGAAATTATCAACGCGGTCCGTGCCGCCTGCGGCAACGGTTCCACCATTAACACTGGTTGTCGACATATCGATCAACCGGAAGCTCAAGGTCGTGGCATTATCCCAAGCGATGCCAGGCTCAGCGAAACTCTCGCTGACCGGACCAGCGGTCGAGGTGTTCCATGTGCTCAACGGAACGCTGTAGTTGCCACCCAGTTGTGTGTAGGCTCCGCCGTTGACGCTGTACCACAACGCGAAGCTTCCCGGCCCGGTGTTACTTCCCGCCTGATCCCAAGCAACGCTGATGCCGCTGTATCCGGCACTGGTGGTGGTGAATTGCCAGTAATCGTTCACACTCCATACGTTCGCGCTGTATGAGTGTATCGAAGACCCCGTGACCGGAGTGCTCAACGTGGCATCCAGATCTCCTGCTGGCACGCTGTAGGTTGCCGCGCCCAGCGCGTGCACTCCGTACGCCGAGCCACTTCCGGCAAAGACTCCCACATCCGCCGCTATCGAAGGACTGGGGTTGTTAGCACCAGGTGTAGGAGCACTGACGATGGCATTCGAGTCGGCCAGTGATTCAAAATTCCACTGCGCCAGCGTCGTTTGCGCCCACGTTCTGGTTGCCGCCACGGAAACTGCTAGGACACTCGCCACGATCAAGGTTTTCTTCATAACCATTCCCCTCTCCCAAATCATCATTCTCGTTTCGCCCCCCTCGCAAATGAGGCGTTCTGCTTCTCTGGCCCCGATCATATATAAGTCCCTTTGAATTACAAGCTTTTCTTTTATTTTCTTGCAAATATCTGGTCACAGCAATGTGACGTATATGCAACGAAGACGCCATCTGCCTGAATCGAGCAGAATACAGTGGGTCATATTGACCCAGAATGGCCACTCCAAGAATCGTATACGCAACCCGCGTAATCACCTGAGCACCAATGGCAAGCGAAGTATCCCCAAAGTCATCCCGAGCAGACCATCCCCGTGCAGCTTCCGGGCTCTGGGCTGGCGCATACGCCTCGTCACCCCCCGCTGACGCTCGCACCATCAGGCAATCAAACTCGATTACCCGGCAGCCATCCAGCGTCACCGGAAACATCCCCGCCACTCCGAAACCCGAGTGCTCGTACTCTGCCACGCTTTCCGTCCAATGCGGCATCCCTTCGTAAATGGAGATCACCGACACTTCGGATTGCAGGGCGACCACGCGCCCCACCTGCTTGCCCAACCCGCGAAAAACTTCCCGATCACAACCCTGCGTGTCCATCTTCAGAAAGATCCGCCGGGCCTGATGGTCGGGCACTACCTCCTCCAATACTTCATCGAGTCGACGAACCGTAACCACCTCCTCGGTCGGATCGGTCGCGCCATCTTTCCACCGCCGCACAGCAAATTCATTCGCATTGAAGAAGGAACTAAGCGACGTCTGCCGATACACATGGATCGCCCGCGTGGCGTTCTCCTCCCCCAATGCCCACCGGTAGCACTTCCAACGCGGATCACCCGCCGCCGCCTTGCTCAGCAGACCAAACGCCGCCGAGACCGGTTCGAAGGATATGATGTCACCTTTGTAGAAGGCGCGCAGCCCTCGGACAAATTGTCCGGCGTTCGCGCCCACATCCAGCACCAGATCGACGCCGTATCGCTCAAACACCCTGCGGATGTGCATCTCGTAGGCGAGATTGGTGACGGCTTTGACTTTTTTGCGGAACGGCTTCGAGCCGGCCAGTATCCCGCCCCAGCGTTTGATGCCGTCCTTTACGCCATCCATCATCGTCGTCACCACCAAGTAGTGGTTTTCACCCTCATGATACAGAATGCCCGATCCGGGGCACGCCACACAAGCACTAATACAGATACGGTTCGGCCAGGTCGAAGGCGTTCGGGATGATGCGAATATCGATGGGACGGCGGGCGCCCTTGGGCTGCACGACTTCGACCACGTCGAACCGGAAGTGAATACGGGGATTGCCCAGACGCCCGAGATAATCCATCGCTGCCTTGCTCACGTTCCGTTGCTTTTCCCGGTCGACGTTCTCGCTCGGCGCGCCGAAGTTTTCTGTCACGCGGGTCTTGACCTCGACGAACACCAGCCAGTCCTTGTGCCGCGCCACGATGTCCACCTCAGCTTTACCGCTGCGAAATTTCTGCAGCAGGATTTTGTAACCATGCCGACGCAGGTATCGGGCCGCCGCCTCCTCGCCCTGGTCGCCAAGGATCTGCCGCTCCGTGCGATGGTCTTTCTTCCGCTTGAACAGGCCAAAAAACATCATCAACCCGTTGTAGCGGCGCTCGTGTCAAGCGCCGAGCCGGTCTGATACGTGGGTAGCAGCTCCGCCTGCACCGGCTCGATGGCCTCCCGCACCGGCGCGAACGATCGGCGATGCACGGGCGACGGACCGTATCGGTCGAGTGCGGCCAGGTGTTCCGGCGTGCCGTAGCCTTTGTGCTGGGCGAAATTGTATTGGGGAAACTGCTCGTGCACCCGCAGCATCATCCGGTCCCGGGTGACCTTCGCGATCACGCTGGCGGCCGCAATGGAATAGCTCTTCGCGTCGCCCTTCACAATCGCCGTCTGCGTGACCCCCATCAATGGCACGCGCAGGCCGTCCACCAGCACGTGATCGGGCCGCACTTTCAATCCATCCAGCGCGAGCTGCATCGCCCGCCACGTCGCCCGCAGAATGTTGTAACTGTCGATGATTTCCACGTCGGAGACGCCCACGGCCCAATGGAAATCGTCCTTGGCTGTCAGCTCCGCGTAGATCTCTTCGCGCTGTTGTTCGGTGAGTTGCTTCGAGTCGTTGAGGGTCTTGTGCTTGAAGCTCTCGGGCAGAATCGCTGCCGCCGCCACCACCGGCCCCGCCAACGGTCCCCGCCCTGCCTCGTCGATCCCGGCAATAATCCTCGCCCCGTTCTGGTACGCCTTCTTCTCGTAGCGCAACGTTGGCATGGCTCTGCCGCGCAGTGTGCGGATTCCACTGCTAAGAGTCAACACCGGGGCTACGGAGGCAATCCTCTTCGATTCTGTTGCCTTCCTCCGCGTTGTCACCCTGAGCTTGTCGAAGGGTCTCTGTCGTCACTGATCCTCACCTAATCCGCCCACTATGGCGAAGCACTCGGTTGGTCAGGAGACTGCGAGACAGACCCCGAAGCGGCGGTGGGGTCAACGGCGGCAGGCGGTTGAGTCTTGCCTTGCTTAACGGCCTGTTTGTGGTAGCGAACTTTTGGCGGCCCGATTAATTCTTTTGCAGTAGTGGTCAGCAAGTCGTGGATTGCGCCGGCCAAGTCTTCAATATCAATCAAGATGTCCTGCCGCTGATGAATCTCTTTCCGGATGTGGCGAAGAACATCCTCCGTGAAAATCGCCCTTCCGATGGTAGCCGGGCTCAACGCCGTTTGGCGTTCCCAAAATCTCTCATGCGCTCCGGCCTTCACAGAATTGCGGTGAAGTAAAACGAGCTTCTCGGCAGATTCCTCGATTGTTTCTGGCGCAAGAGTCACGGAAAAAACGCGCTCGAAATCAACCCCTTCCTCGATTGTAAGGTGGTATAGATTCCACTCAACACCGTTTGTGACCAAAACCCACGGGATATTTCCTTCCGCTGCGTACAACTCGCCCTGCGCAACATGGCGGTCGCGCAGCTTCTTGCCGGCGGCTTTCACCTCGACGAAGAATTTTATCGTTCCGTCAATCTTGATTGCCAGATCAACGTACTTGCTCTTGACCTCCAACTCGCGAGAAATTTCTGTGAATGGGTCATAACCGAGAACGTCCTCGAAGACCTTAACAATACGCTGGAGTGTATCCGCCTCGGTCAGGTTGTCCTGTTGGGCCTGCAATAGATGGGGCAGGTATTTCTTTAACCCGTGGGCGATGTTGGTCTTCATGGACGGTATCCTACCGCTGGGCGCGGGCCGTTGGCAATGCTGTAGAACGGGCGACGGTTGCGCTCAGGATGGCCGCTGGTAAGCGCGGAGCCGTTCTGTTTCGCTTCAACTTCGCACCCTATTCCAAGCGCCGGGACATTGTTCAGGGTGATCGGGTTTCTCAAATTGGCAGTCCCTGGGGTCGATGAACAACGATTTTGGCAACGGATTCTGTACGTAGTAATTGTGGTAGATCGCCAAACGCAGCCCATAATCGGGAAATTCGTAAAGCACGGCCACAGCACTTACGAGCGTACGTTTCGTGTCCCTCAAAGTGCGGCCGCTCGCTCGGGTGTCTCCCAAGGATTCTGTCCGTCCATCTGGATGAATGCGCACGTTCGCAGCGTGTAAGCCGAACATTCCCACGTCAACACTGTATGGGGCAAGTGGATGAATGCAGAAGTCTGTCGGATGAACGGGCGACCCGTTCACCGTGATGTTGTCGTAGAGCAGGATGATGGACGCACAGTGTTCGTTCTCATAACGCCTCAGTTGTCGTTCCGCATCCTCAATGTGCGTTCTGACTCTCCGTCCGCCATCATAGGTAAGAAGTTCGATGCGATTCTCCCGTATCGACTTCGCCGCTTTTTCGTCTTCTGGATTGGCGCGAAGTTCCTTTACCTCTGTGATAATTCGGTAGCTATTGATAAGGACTTCGTAGTCGGCAAACTTGCCTCCGTCCTGCGGTCGGCTGATGCGCTTGGCAGTGTATCCGCGGAGTCCGCAGTAATTTAGGAACAATGCCTCCGATTTGGTCTGGTTCCGTTCGTCAGTATCCACTGAAAGTTCTCTCCGCAATCGGAATCGTGCGTCAACGGGCTTAACCTACGCCTCGTTATCAGGCGGTGTCACGGCCAAACTGTCCGGCGCTGCGGCGCGTTTTGCCTCGCGCAGTTCAACCTGCCCGTGAATGTCGAAGGCAATGGGGCAGTGCGGAACGACAGAGACCCTTCGACAGGCTCAGGGTGACAAATTACGAACAGAAGCGGGCGGCGGGCTGGGCCAGCCCGCCCTACCAACGATGCGACACTCCAAGCGGAGGTCTCTTACCCTTCCGCAACCTTCGTGGCGGTCTTGCCAATGCGTTTGCGCGGGTAATAGAGCTTGGCGCGGTGGACGTTGCCAGAACGCTCGACTTCGATCTTCTGGATGAACGGCGAGTGCAGCGGGAATATGCGCTCGACACCTTCCCCGTAGCTGATCCGCCGTACCGCGATGGCCTCCTGCGGGCGTTCCCGCCGAAAATGAGACACACGCAGATAGTGGCTGTCGCTATTTTCCCCGTTCCACTTGGGCTAAGCTGGCACGTGATGAGACAACGCAAGCTACGGTCACGGCAGCAGCCGGTTGTATTTGAGTTCTGAGGATCTTCGGGCCGTTAGTTGGTTCTTTGACATAGCGGGAAATGGGCATGGTTGATGGCCCATGGCTAACGGGTGATCGCAGCAGAAAGGGTGCGGGCCGGGCGGAAGAGGGGAGGATCTATAACCACCCTGTTTCTGCGAAACGAAGCCATTGATTTTTAGGTGGCGGCGCAGTTGGATGCAGTTGCAACACAGCGGATTGCGCACGGGATCGTCGTCAAAAACTGAATGGCTTCGTTTGGCTTCGTTTGGGGGTTCGATTGGCTTCGATGGGGCTAAAGACAGCCGTTTGAGAGGCTAAAAGAGCCCCCCAAAGAGGCGAGGAGAACGCGAAAAAAGCCATCGGCTGAGAAATCGGGACTGATGACAGCGCCGGCGGCCACGCAGCCACGATAGAATAACGCGCGGGAACCTACGATGGAGCCGGCTGTTGCGAGCAGCTTACGCTTCCGCGACCTTCGTGGCGGTCTTGCCGACGCGTTTGCGCAGGTAATACAGCTTGGCGCTGT
Organism: Verrucomicrobiia bacterium; assembly: GCA_035541135.1. Taxonomy (GTDB): domain Bacteria; phylum Verrucomicrobiota; class Verrucomicrobiia; order Palsa-1439; family Palsa-1439; genus Palsa-1439. The sequence continues at coordinate 30,177 of DATKNW010000020.1, read as the reverse complement.
GGACGCTGCCGGCCCGTTCCACTTCGATCTTCTGGATGAACGGCGAGTGCAGCGGGAACACGCGCTCGACGCCTTCCCCGTAGCTGATCCGCCGCACCGTGAACGTCTCGGCAATGCCGCGCCCCTGTTTGTTGATGACGATGCCCGCAAACATCTGGACGCGCTCGCGGTCCGCTTCCTTGATGCGCGAATACACCTTGATGGTGTCGCCCACCTTGAACGGCACAATGTCCTGGCGCAACTGTTCCTGCTGAATCTTCTCAATCACATTCATGTTCCAACTCCTGTTATCGCGTACCGCGTCCAAAATTCAAAGTCTAATCTTCGTCACCTGAGCAAATCCGGGCGCCGGTCTTTCGTCCGTTGCCGGGCCCATTCGGCCCGCCATTGGGCGATCGCCTCGTGGTTACCACTCAACAGCACTTCGGGCACCGTCAACCCGCGAAACTCGGGTGGCCGCGTGTACTGCGGGCCTTCGAGCAATCCACTCGCGAACGAATCGTCTCCCGCGCTGTTCTCGTCGCCGAGCACGCCCGGCAACAGCCTCACCACCGCATCGACAAACACCGCCGCGGCCAGCGCGCCATTGGTCAGCACGTAATCGCCGATGCTGACCTCGTCCGTAACCAGCGCCGCGCGCACCCGCTCATCCACGCCTTCGTAATGGCCGCAGATGATGACCAGATGCTCCATCCGCGAAAACTCCTGCGCCCGCGCCTGGGTCAGCGACAAACCCTGCGGGCTCATCAACACCACCCGCGAACCTGTCCGCCGAAATTTCTCTACCGCTTCAAAGATCGGTTCGGGCTTCATCAACATGCCCGGCCCGCCCCCGTAGGGCCTGTCATCCACGACGCGGTGCTTATCGTGAGTGAAATCCCGAAGGTTGTGGACGCGAACGCCGACCAATCCTTTCTGCTGCGCGCGTTTCAGGATGCTTTCTTCGAGCGGTCCCTCGAAGATACGCGGGAACAACGTCAAAACGTCGATTTCCATTCCTGCCCCGCCGCGCGGGCGGCACTCACTCCGGCGGAGTTTCCGCCGCTGGCGCCGACGCTGACGGCGCGGAGGCCGCCGCGCCTTCGGGACGCCGTCCTTCGGGTTCGACGATCTCGAGCATGGCGCGTTTGCCCTGCTTGGCCGCTGCGCTGGTCAGCAGCGTGCGAATCGCGGTGATCGTGCGCCCGCTCTTGCCGATGACCTTGCCCACATCGGTTTGGTTGAGCCGCAGCTCGAAGACCACGACGCGTTCGCCGTCCACCTCGCGTACGTCCACCTGGTCCGGATGGTCGACCAACGCTTTCACTACGAATTCAATAAACGCTTTCATGTCGTGCTCCGTCGTCCGCAGCCCGCTGCGCGAGCGCCCGAAACGACCGGACGCGGCGCTGAGTCCCTCAGGCTGCCTTCGCCGCCCGTTCCGCCTTCTTCAAAATACTGCGCACGGTCTCGCTGGGTTGAGCACCCTTTTGAACCCAATACTTCGCTCGCTCCAGATCCAACCGGAAATTGTCGGTCGCCTTGCGGGGGTCATACGTCCCGATGTTCTCAATAAACCGCCCGTCACGCGGGCTGCGCGCATCTGCGACTACGATACGATACGCCGGAACGTTCTTGGTGCCAACTCGACGCAATCGGATTTTTACCATCGTCTCACCTCCCCAATCTCATCTTCGGCAAGACACCCTTGCGGGCCATGGCTTTCTGCATCTTGCCCATCTCTTTCATCATCTTCTTCATCGCATTGAACTGCTTCAACAAATCATTAACTTCCGCCACGCTCGTGCCGCTCCCGCGCGCAATGCGTGTCCGCCGACCCGCGTTCAAAATCTCAGGAGACCGACGTTCCGTCGGGGTCATCGACTGGATAATCGCCTCGATGCGCTTCAGTTGCGACTCGCCAACGCTAAGGTCAGGCATTCTACTCATTCCCGGCAACATGCCAAGCAGATTCTCCAGCGGCCCAAGCTTCTTGAGCTGTTGCAGTTGCGCAAGAAAATCCTCCAGGTTCAGGCTCTGGTCGGCAATTTTGGCCTGCATTTCTTCGGCCTTCTTGGCGTCAAACGACTCCTGCGCCTTCTCGACCAAGCCGACCACGTCGCCCATCCCGAGGATCCGTCCCGCCATCCGCTCGGCGTAAAATGCCTCGAGGTCATCCAGCTTTTCGCCGACCCCGGCAAACTTGATCGGCTTGCCCGTCACCGCCCGCATCGAGAGCGCCGCGCCGCCCCGCGCATCGCCATCGAGCTTCGTCAGCACGATTCCCGTAATGCTCAGCGCCTTGTCGAAATGCTCCGCGATGTTCACCGCTTCCTGACCCGTCGCCGCATCCGCCACCAGCAGGATCTCCTGCGGCGCCAGCGCTTCCTTCATGCGGACGAGTTCCTGGACGAGTTCTTCGTCGATGTGCAGCCGGCCCGCCGTGTCGAAAATCACCACGTTCCGATCCTGCGACTGAGCGACCGACGCGGCCTGCTTCGCAATCTTCACGACATCCGTCTCGCCGCGCATCGCGAACACCGGAACTTGAACCTGTTTGCCGAGCGTTTCGAGTTGATCGATCGCCGCCGGACGATACACGTCGCACGCCACCAACAACGGTTTCCGCCCCTGCTTCGCCAGCAGCTTCGCCAGTTTCCCGCACGTCGTCGTCTTGCCGCACCCGTGCAGCCCCACCATCATCCAATTTCCGCTTTTGGAGTGCGCCGACTTGTCGGCGCTTTGCCCTTCCGCCGTTGCCGTTGGTAGCGCGACCGTCCCGGTTGCGGTTGTTCCCCCCATCAACGTCACCAGCTCATCATGCACAACCTTGATGATCTGCTGCCCCGGAGTCACGCTGGTGAGAACTTCCTGCCCCAGCGCGCGCTGCTTGGTCTTCTCGATGAATTCCTTGGCGACCTTGTAGTTGACGTCCGCCTCCAGCAACGCCAGTCGTACCTCGCGCAAGGCATCGGCCACGTTCTTCTCCGTCAACTTGCCGTACCCGCGCAGGTTCTTGAATACCGATTGCAGTTTCTCTGAAAGTGTGTCAAACATGCTCGCTCGCCGCGCAAACTATCGACGCACTCGCGCGCAAGGGCAAGGAAATTAGGACTTTGATCGCGAATCCGAAAGCTCGCGTCTAGACGCGATGGCTCGACGCCAGAGGCGTAACAGGCACACCGGACCTTCTGGTCACGTAGGCAATCACCGATCCAGTGCCAAAACCCACGACCGACCAAACAACTCCGTTCCAGATGGCGATCTCGTTGCGGGAGCCCCACAGCTCGCCAACTTGCCAATCGCATCCGTTGGCCGACTCGACAATCACGGATCCCGGCTCTCCCAGTGCGGCAGGAATCTCGTGCCAAACTCTGTGGTCGGGGCCGGATAAACTGTCGACCCAAGCCAAGAAATATCCGGTGGCGAGACCGAAAAGCCCTGCGAGGAATACGGCGCACACAATCGCACCGAACGAGAAATGAAATCGTCGGATCAGCCAAGCGACGAAAAACCCGTCCGCCAGAACGGCAGACATCCAGAATAAAACACCGCAAAGAAACCCGAGCGCTTCCCTGCGTCCGGATACCGGCCCGACTGTCACCGCAAGAACAACCACAACCGTGGATGTAACAAAACCGAGATGCTCAATCGGGCGGCGGAAAACCTTCGCGATTAACAAGCACGCTACACCTGTGCCTAGAACACACATGATTAGCATCCACGCTACCAGCTTGGTCATCGGATACCCCTCCTGATGTCGCCGACTTGTTCCGTGGCGACGTCTCTACTACTTCTCTTCCTTCAGCGCCTTCTCACTCGGCGATTTGAGCCGACCCTGGTTGGACGCCGCATTCTGTTGCACCTGCTGTAGCCACTTCCACGTGCCGTAAACAACGGCCGCGACCAGCGCCAGCAACAACAACTTCTTCACAACTTGCTCCTCACTCCGCCACGCGTTCGATCTTCGCTCCCAGATGCCGCAGCTTCTGGTCGATCCGCTCATACCCGCGGTCGACGTGATAAATCCGATTCACTTCCGTCTCGCCTTCCGCCGCCAGCCCGGCCAGCACCAGCCCCGCGCTCGCCCGCAGATCGCTGGCCATCACGGGCGCGCCGCTGAGCCGCTTCACACCCTTCACAATCGCGCTGCTGCCTTCCAGCGACACATCCGCCCCGAGCCGCGCCATCTCGCTGATGTGCATAAACCGATTCGGGAACACCTTCTCCGTAATCACGCTGATCCCCGGCGTCACCGTCATCACCGCGCTCATCTGCGCCTGCATGTCCGTCGGGAATCCGGGATACGGCATCGTGATCACATCCACGGGCTTGAGATCGCCATTGCCCCGCACGCGAATCGTGCCGTTGGTGCGCTCGACGGTCACGCCGCACTCCTCCAGCTTGTCGCGCACCGCGCTGAGATGCTCGGCCCGCGCACCTTTAATCTCGACATCGCCGCCCGTAATCGCCGCCGCGGTCATAAATGTCCCCGCCTCGATGCGGTCGGGAATCACCTTGTGCTCCGCGCCGTGCAATTCCTTCACGCCTTCGATCTCCAGCATGTGGCCGCCGATGCCCTTGATGTTCGCGCCCATCTTGACCAGAAAACTCGCCAAATCCTCGATCTCGGGCTCGCACGCCGCGCCCTCGATCCACGTCGTCCCGCTGGCCAACACCGCCGCCATCATCACGTTCGCCGTGCCGAGCACCGTCGAGCCGAACCGTCCGCCCATGAACACGTCGTTCCCCGTCAGCTCGTTGCATCGCGCATGGACGTAGCCGTTCTCGACCCGCACATCCGCCCCGAGCCGTTTCAATCCCTTCAAGTGCTGATCGATCGGACGATCGCCGATCACGCATCCGCCCGGCAACGACACCTTGCAGTTGTGCAACCGCGCCAGCAACGGCCCGAGCAGGCAGACCGACGCCCGCATCTTGCGGACCAGTTCGTACGGCGCGACCCCCAGCGGATGTCCCGCCCGCACCTCGACCACGCCCTCGTCCTTGTGATGCGTCACGGTCACGCTCAGCCACTTCAAGATGTCGCACATGAATTGGATGTCGCTGAGATTCGGCACGCCGCTGATGACGCACCGTTCGCTGGTGAGCAATGTCGCCGCGATGATCGGCAACGCCGCGTTCTTCGATCCGCTGACCTCGACGGTCCCGCGAAGCGGACTTCCTCCGCTGATGATGATCTTCTCCATAGCTCCCTCCTTGGCGTGAGCTATTTCCAACGACCTTTGTAGCCGCGAATCGTATTCGCGGTCAAAAACCTGATCGGGTTTCCCCAAGCCCGATGCGCTATTTCCCCGGCCGAGCCACAATCACCCGCTCGTGCCCCTGCAAATCCTTCACAACCTCCACCACTTCATACCCCTGTTCCCTGAAGATGTCCTCGACAGCCGCACGCTGTCCCGCGCCGATCTCCAGCGCGATAAATCCGGAGGGAGACAAAAGACGCCTGGTACTCGTAACCAAGCGTCGGATCACTTTGAGTCCATCCTCACCCGCCTGCAAAGCTTTCACAGGCTCAAAGTCTCTGACCTCCTTGGGCAGCTCCACGATTTCCCCATCGGCTATATACGGTGGATTCGATACGATCACATCCGCTCTGAAGCTGCTGTCCAAGTTGTCTAACAAATCGCTTTCCAAAAAGCGAGTGTTTTTTTCGACGTGATGCAGCGCCGCGTTCCCCCGCGCCACTTCCAAGGCCTGCGGGCTCACATCAATCGCCGTAATCTCCGCGTCCGGCAATTTCTTCGCCAGCGCAATCGCAATACACCCGCTCCCCGTCCCCACATCCACAACCTTCAGATTCTCGCTCGGTGGCGCAGGCGTCTCTGCCTGCGGTCGTCTTTTCCCCTTCCCGCTTTCTGCTTCCGCCCTCGGTCCTCGGTCGTCGGCCGGCCGTCCTCCCTCGTCCTCCGCCCTCCTGCCTCCGCCCTCATCTCTCATCCTTTCCAAAACCGTCTCCACCAACAGCTCCGTCTCCGGCCGCGGTATCAACACCCGCTTGTCCACCATCAGCTTCAGCCCGCAAAATTCCGCCTCGCCCGTGATGTACTGCACCGGCTCGCCCGCCGCCCGCCGCTTCACCATCTCCCGCAACGCCGCCAGCGTCTTCTCATCCAGCTCCCGCTCAAATTCCAGGTACAACTGCAGCCGCTTCTTCTTCAACAAATGCGCCAGCAACAACTCAATCGTCAGCCGCGGCGAATCGACGCCCTGCTTCTCAAAATACGGCGTCGTCTTGTTGATGACTTCCAAGATCGTCACGGTGAGAGACTAACAAAGACGAGGCCGTAACGCACTATTCAACCACCTCCACCGGCGTGCCGACCTGCACCATCTGCGCCAACCGCGTCGCGTTCCAGTTCGACAACCGAAAACACCCGTGCGAAAACGTCTTGCCGATCTGGTCCGGATGCGGCGTGCCGTGGATCCCGTACCCCACACGGCTCAACCCGATCCATGCCGTGCCGACCGGGTTCTTCGGACCGGGCGGCACGATCAGTTTCCCATACCCATGCTGCGTGTCGTCCAACTCGGGAAAATTCACGGGGTCATACGTGTAATTCGGATTCACCGCCACGGCCGCCACGGTCAACTGTCCCGGCACCCGCTTTTGTTTGTCCGCCGCAATCGAACACGGAAACAACGCGACGATCTTCCCGCTCTCGTCGTACGCCGTGACCGTCTTGGCCGACAAACTTACCCGCACCTTCGCCGCCGGCACCAGCTTCGCCTGTGAGATATTCAACATCGTCACCGACTGCCCCGCCGTCACGCTCGTCCAGTTTGTGATCGCCGGATTCAGCGTCTTGATCAGGCCCTCCGACGCGTGAGATTTTTCCGCCACCATTTGCAGCACGCTCTCGTACCACATGTTGCTGAGTTGCGACCGCGCCTTCCAATCCTCGGGGATCGGCGTCAACTTCGCCACGTCTGCCGCCGTCACCACATAATTCGTATAGTTCCCCTCGCCCGCGGGAAAACTCGCCTGGGTCATCGCGTCAAACTCGCCCGTCGCCTTCAACGCGTTAGCCTCCTGCCACGCCATCAGTGCCTGACGCGTCATCCCGCCCCATTTCCCGTCGATCTGCCCGCACGAAAACCCCGCGTCATCCAGCCCGATCTGTATCGCAATCACATCCTCGCGCGAGATCTTGGGAGCGGTCTCCTGCGCGAATGCAGAAGTGCAGGCCAACGCCAACGTAAGGTTGACTATTGTGCGCAACATCGCGCAACGCTTAGCACAAAGTTCGTGCCTTGTAGAGGCGCTTCTGTGAAGCGCCTTGTCGTGGTAGGGCGCGCTGGTCCAGCGCGCCGTTGTGTTTCTCTTTGGTAGCGCGAGCCCTGGTCGCCTTCGGCGCCGCCAGGGGGGGTGAACGTCCCTGCCTGCGGCCGTCCGTCTTGTCGTGGATGGGGTGCGAGAATCGGTGTGCAAGTCCGAACTGTGTCTACTCGCCTGTGCAGCGGCTGAAAGCCACTCGGAGAGCTTTGCCAATCTCGTTCGGCAAACTTGAATCGGGTATGATCACATCTTCAAAGGCATCGGTCTTCCTTCGAACCCAAAACTCCGATCTGACATGGCAGGAAGGCTCAATAACAATGTTGCCACCATATTTTTCCACAGTACACACATCCACGCCAAAAAACAGTGCCCGCCTCGACCTGTATTTGTACTGCTTCATTGTGGCTTTGACCCACTCATCTATCCGACGCTCGCTGGCCTCCATGTCATCGTAGAAACCTCGGTTCTCTTCATACGGCAGGAATCGACTATGCGAGAGACAGTCCAGAAGAGCTGCTCCGATCACCTCGTCAGATGCATCCGGCGCAAGCATATGCGTTGTGCCCAAGGGGTCTGCCACAGACATATTCTCACCGGAAGCTGTCTGTATATGAATAAAATCAAGGTTACCACTAGCGTGTGCAAACTGCTTCTGCTGTGCCTGCTTCACATTGTTCCTTGGCAATCGCCAGATTTACTTCAACGCCCGCCTCTCACCGACCTTCAGCTCACCCTCTGCCGATAAGCCGAATCGCCGTCAGACTGACCACGATGTAAACGAAAATAATCCAGTGACGATTCGGTCCAAGGGGAACCACAAAGACCAACAGCAACAGGACGGCGACTTGGATCACGTACGCGAGCATGCGGACACTGAGCATGGCAGCCTCCTAGCGTTTCGAGGAGCACGATCCTGCATCTCCGCAGTCGCGGATGTCAACCGTGGAAAATCAGCCCAGAGTCGTTCGCCGCCGGTCTCCTGACCGCGCCGTCCGCCTTGACCGCAAGGTCTCCCTTGCCTCCCGCCTCTCTTCCCTTTCCCCTTGGCCACTTGGCTACTCAGCTACTTGGCTACTGGCTTCTTTCCTCTTTCACTTCACCGTCTCCGCCAACCGCCGGCAACCCTCCCCTCGCCCTTTCTAAGGGGAGCCGAGTCCGCGAGACGCCGCCTGTTGTGCTGCGGCGGCAAAGGGTCAGGGTGAGGGTTTACTTTGTCGTTTCCGCCAACCGCTTGTTCAAATCATCCGTCATCAGCACGCCGATCAATTCCTCCAGATCGCCCTCCATGATCGCCGGCAAATTCTGGATCGTCAGGTTGACCCGATGGTCCGTCACGCGGTTCTGGGGAAAATTGTATGTCCGAATCTTCTCGCTGCGGTCCGCCGTCCCGATCTGGCTCCGCCGCGCCGACGCCATCTTCGCCTGTTCCTCCTCCTCCTTGTGCGCCAGCAACCGCGACCGCAACACCCGCATCGCCTTGTTCTTGTTCTTCAATTGCGACCGCTCATCCGCGCACCGCACGATCAATCCGCTCGGCTTGTGATGAATCTGCACCGCGCTGTCCGTCGTGTTCACGCCCTGGCCGCCCGGGCCGCTCGCCCGGCACACCGTCACCTCCAGATCCTCGGGCTTGATCTGCACGTCCACTTCCTCCGCCTCGGGCAACACCGCCACGCTCGCCGTGCTCGTGTGAATCCGCCCCTGCGCCTCCGTCTCGGGCACACGCTGCACCCGATGCACCCCGCTCTCGTACCGCATCTTCTTGTACACGTCCTGGCCGAGCATCGAAAAAATGATTTCCTTGAACCCGCCCCGCTCGCTCGGGCTGGTGTCCATCACTTCGATCTTCCATCCCTGACTGTCCGCGTAATGGTTGTACATCCGAAATAAATCCGCCGCGAACAACGCCGCTTCTTCCCCGCCCGTCCCCGCGCGGATTTCCACGATCGTATTGCGCGAGTCGTTCGGGTCGGGCGGCACCAGGCCAAATTGAATGTCCTGTTTCAACTTCTCCAGCTTCCGCCGCAAATCCTCCAGCTCGCCCTTGGCCAGCTCCGCCATCTCGGCGTCGCCCGACGCCATCAATTCTTCGTTGTCGGCGATCTGCTTGATCACCGCTTCCGCCGCCGCGTGATCGCCAATCAGCTTCTTCACCCGCTGGAGTTCCCGCGCCAAATCCCCCGCCCGCCGCTGGTCGGCGTACACCGCCGGATTGGCGAGTTCCGTCTCCAACTCACCCGCCCGTCTGCGAAACTTGTCAATGTTCGGAAGTGTGGTCATTTCTTCGTTGTAGCCGCGCTTGTTAAGCGCGGGTCCCATCTCTTGTAGGCCAACCGCTCCGGCTGGCGCCGTCCATACTGTTGTAGCTGCGCTTCTATGAGGCGCAGGTCGTTGCCGTCTCCCCAGAAAACAAAAACTTCGCGCCGACACAAATCAGCGCGAAGTTTTCCTCCAAAATCGCTACTTCGACTTCTTGGCGTACCGCTTCTGGAACCGCTCGACGCGGCCCGCCGTATCGACAAATTTCTGCTGCCCCGTGAAGAACGGATGACACTTCGAGCAGATGCCAATACGCATGTCTTTATGGGTCGACCGCGTCTTGATCACGTTGCCGCAGGCGCAGTGAATCACCGCGTCGCCGTATTCAGGATGTATCTTCGCTTTCATGGAAACTCTCTCGGAGCCGCGCAACATACAGGACTCCCGCCCCCCTTGCAAGTCCAATCTGGAGCCCATTTGTAGCCGCGAAACTCTTTCGCGGGCATGAAATACCGCGAATACGATTCGCGGCTACAACACCGCCGCTTCCATTCCCCTTTGCATTCCTGGCCGCTGTCTGCTACCTTGCCCCAGATGAAAAAGCCGTCCAAATCAGCCAAATCCAAGAAGAAAACCATGTTGTTCGGGCTCGGCCTCGACAACAAGGACGGCCATACCCGCATCACCAGCGGCGACAATTTCAAATTGATCGGCGGCAGCGAGGAAACCCACGGCACCATGCAGGAAAAAGCCATCAAGATGAACGAGCACCTCAAACGCCGCGGCAAAACCCTCGACACCGTCTCCCGCGACGAATTCCACGATATCGCCGACAAACTCGGCATGCCGCTCCTCGAAAAACAGCCCCCCGCCCACGAGCGGAACTGAGACGCGAAAGGCTGCAAGAGCGTCAAGCTGCAGGAGAGCCCAGTGGCTCGCACCCGATCAGTGAAATGTCTTTTTCCGCCCGAGCCTTCGAGAAGAATCCAGGTGGAGTATATCGACGCGCGAACTGGAACTGCGCGCCTTGCGCCACCTCGCACGCTTCCACGACAATTGCATCGGACGAACCGCCGTCAATCGTCACGTTTCCGTCCGCAGCAATCACGTAGAAAACCAGTCTATCGCGCCAGTCCGCTACCTGTTGCCGCGCAGCCTGAATGGATCTCTGATAACTTTCAGCGTAAACGGGAACAATTTCGTATTTCTCTTTTCCACGCTCACCAATCAAAATCAAACATGTGAAGGGCACCTTCTTAGAGTGCTTCAAGTGCATGGCAGTCCTGCATGCTGCGTCCACAGCACTAAGTAGGAGAGATGATGGGGTGGGTTCTTCCATCCGGTCTAACACTCTTTTATCGACGGCGGCTCCTCCATTTGTGCGTCACTTCGGTAGCCCAAACTCCGTCAGCGACAAAATATTCCCGTCCGGATCCACAAACGCGATGATGGGCGCTGCCTTCAGCATGGCTGGTAGGCAGGATAGGGCTGGGGTCGCAAGGCGACAAGCCGAAAACTGACCGCCGAACGCCGACCGCTCTCAACCTCAATACGTCTTCCGCAGATTGCTCGGCAGGATGTTCAGCTCGTTGCGATACTTCGCCACGGTGCGCCGCGCGATCGGTATGCCCTGCTCTTTGAGGATCGCCACGATCTCCTGGTCGGACAACGGTTTGCCCGCGTCCTCGCGCTCGATCAACTTCGAAATCTGCTCTTTCACGCTCGTGTTGCTCATCGCGCCGCCCGACGCGGTCTCGAATCCCGGCGTGAAGAAATACTTCATCTCGAATAATCCCTGCGGCGTCTGCATGTATTTGTTGGCCACCGCGCGGCTGACCGTCGTCTCATGCACGCCCACCACCTCCGCCACCTGCGCCATCGTCAGCGGCCGCAGGAACGAAATCCCCTTATCCAAGAACTCCTGCTGCCGTTCCACGATCACCTTGGCAATGTTGTAAATCGTCTGCTGGCGCTGATGGATGCTCTTGATGAGGAATTTGCCCGCGCGAATCTTGTCACGGATGTAATCCTTCGCGTCGTTGGCCTTCTCGCCGCTGGCCATCAGTTCCTTGTACGTGTTGCTGATTCGCAGATGGGGAATCTGCTCGTCGTTCAGCAGCACCACGTAATCATCCCCGACCTTCTGCACCACCACGTCCGCCGCCACGTACTGCTGTTGGTCGGTCGTGAACATCCGCCCCGGCTTCGGCTCCAGCGTCGAGATGAAATTCGCCATCTTCTGCACTTCCTCGACGCTCAGGCCCATCGCCCGCGCGATCTCGGGGAATCGCTTCCGTCCCAAATCGTCCAGATGCTGGTTGACCAGGACCGCCTCGATCGATTCCGATTTGCCCAGCCGGTCCAACTGAATCAGCAAACACTCTTTCAGGTTCCGCGCGCCGACTCCGACCGGATGAAACGTCTGCACCAGCTCCAGCGCTTCCTGCAACTTCTCCAGCGCGATCCCCGAGCTGACCGCCAGTTCCTCGATCGGCGTCAGCAAATACCCATCGTCATTGATGCTGCCGATGATCAGCTCCGCCACCTTCCGCCTGTCCTCATCGACATTGATGAACCCGAGCTGCTGAATCAGATGTTGCTGCAGCGACTCCTGCTGCACGATCGAGTCGAAGAAATGCTGCCGCTGCTCCTCCTGCTCGGGCGACCGCGACCGAAAACTGCTTGTCTGGGAAAAATACTCGCGCCATTCGTCGTCGAGCTTCGACAGGACCTCGAACTCCTCCTTGAACTCCTGCCGCTCCTCGTTCGTCGGCGTCTTGTCGGCGGGCGCCTCGGCCACACCATCGCCATCGGGCGACTCCACCTCGACCCGCGGCTCGTCCTTGGGAATCTCCTCCAGCAGCGGGTTCTGCTGCAGCTCTTCCTGCACCAGCGAGCGCAGCTCCAGCGTCGGTACCTGCAGCAAATGAAGGCTCTGCTGTAACTGCGGAGCCAGTATCTGCTGCAGCGATAATCTCTGGACCTGATGTAAACCCGGACCTGCCATGCTCTTTTACTTCATTCCTTGTGGGCCTGCGTCTCGCACGCGACCTGCTTCACTATATGCGTGACATTCAACATGTAAAGGCCAAATATTGTCTGATACATGTGTCAATCGTCACTCGCCGCAAATTCTTGAAGCGATTGTTGTGGTCATCCGCCGCCCTCGGTGTCGGCGGCGTTGTCTACCCTAGGTACATCGAACCCCGCTTCACCCATGTCCGTCGCCTCACAGTTGCCATTCAAGGACTTCCACGCGCGTTTCAGGGCCTCACCATCGCCCATTTGACCGATCTCCATCGCAGTGACGCGGTTAGCGCAAATCACATTGCCGAATCCATCGCGATGGCCAATGCTCTCTCTCCCGACCTCATGGTTTTCACCGGCGATTACGTGACCGTGTCCCGCCCCATCTCGAATCGCTACCCGCGCCTCGCGCGATTGATCCAAACCCTGTTCAAAGAAAGCTCTCCACAAGCCGAGATGCTTCACGATTGCGCCCGCTGCATGAGCCAGGCCCGCGCCAAACACGGCGTGTTCGCCTGCCTCGGCAATCACGACAATTGGTACGATGGCGACGCCGTCGCCAGGGCCATCGAATCCGCCGGCATCACCGTCCTGCGCAATGCCAACACTGTGATCCGCATCAATGGCGAACCCCTTGCCATCGTCGGGATCGGCGATTACTGGACCGAAGGCGCCGACATCTGGCGCGCCTTCCAGGGCGTCGATGCGCCTTTCTCGCTCGCCTTGATGCACAACCCCGATTCGTTCGAGGATTGGCCCCGCCCCGGCTCGCATCTGATCCTCGCCGGCCACACTCACGGCGGCCAGATCGTCGTACCGTTCCTCGGTCCGCCAGTCGTTCCGTCCCGATTCGGACAGAAATACGCCCACGGTTTGTTCGCGCGCGGTGATATCCACATGTTCGTCAACCGCGGCGTCGGCCTCATCGCGCCCCCCGTCCGCTTCAATTGCCCCCCCGAAATCGCCCTGTTGAAATTGCAGAAAGCTTGAGTCTGACACCGCGCCGTGTATCATCGCCCGCGTGGGGATGCACATCACGATTTTGGGCAGCGGCAGCGCCGGTAATTGCACTCTGATCGAAACCGACACGACGAGACTGCTCGTCGACGCCGGCCTCAGCGGACGCCAGATCGCCCACCGTCTCGCGCTCATCAGCCGCGCCGTCGACCAAGTCAGCGGCATCATCCTCACCCACGAACATTCCGATCATGTACGCGGCCTCGGCGTGCTCTGCAAATCGCGCCCCGTGCCCGTTTACGCCAATCGTCTCACCGCCGAAGCCGTCACCGCCGACCCCGATTGGCCGCCGACCGTGCGGATTTCATGGCGGCTGTTTTCCACAGGCGGCTCGTTCGAGGTCGGTGATCTCCTCGTGGAATCGTTCAGCGTGCCGCATGACGCCTACGATCCCGTCGGCTACGTCATCCGCCAGCCCGGGTCGGGCATCTCCATCGGGGTGTTGACCGATCTCGGCCACGTCACGAAGCTCGTCACCGAACGCGTCCGCCAGATGGACGCGCTCGTCGTCGAAGCCAACCACGATTTGAAACTCCTGCAGGAGGACGCCGCCCGGCCCTGGGCGTTGAAACAGCGCATCATGAGCCGCCATGGCCACCTCAGCAACGATGCCGCCGCCACGCTCGCCGGCGATGTCGCCTGCGACAAGCTCCGCCACGTTTTGCTCGCCCACCTCAGCCGCGATTGCAACCGGCCCGAGCTGGCCGAGCAGGCCGTCTCCGACAAACTCCGCAAAATCGGCGCGCGCCACATCGCCGTGGCCGTCTCCAGCCAGGATAAACCCACCGCGACCCTTACGTTGTGATCCCATGATCATCGGCGTTCCCAAGGAGATCAAGAACAACGAGTATCGCGTCGGCCTGTTGCCCGTCCACTGCGAAGCCCTCGCCGAATCCGGCCACGCGGTCCTCGTCGAATCCCGCGCCGGCGATGGCAGCTGCGCGTTCGATGCCGATTACCGGGCCGCCGGCGCCCGCGTGATCGGGTCGCCCCGCGCCATCTATCGGCGCGCCGACATGATCGTCAAGGTCAAGGAACCCCAACCGTCCGAAATCCGCCTGTTGCGCCCCGGCCAGATCGTGTTCACCTATTTCCATTTCGCGGCGGACAAAGCCGTGTTCGACGCCGTCCTGCGCAGCGGCATCGTCGCCATCGCCTATGAAACCATCCAGTTGCGGGACGGTTCGCTGCCGTTGCTCACCCCGATGAGCGAGATCGCCGGTCGCATGGCCGTCCACGAAGGTGCGAAATATCTCGAGGAACCCACCAAGGGACGCGGTCTGTTGCTCGCCGGCGTGCCCGGCGTCGCCCCGGCCAAGGTCACGATCCTCGGTGGCGGTGTTGTCGGCGCGAACGCGGCCAAGATGGCCGCCGGTCTCGGCGCTGATGTGACCATTCTCGACATCAGCCTGCCTCGCTTGCGTTACCTCGACGATGTGATGCCGAAAAATGTGAAGACGCTGATGAGCAACACGCACAACATCCGCGATCAGGTCCGCGACGCCGATCTGCTCATCGGCGCGGTGTTGCGACCCGGCGCGCGTGCGCCGGTCCTGGTGTCCCGCAAGCTGGTCCGCCAGATGAAACGCGGCGCGGTGATCGTCGACGTGGCGATCGATCAGGGCGGGTCCATCGAAACCTCGCGCCCAACCACGCACGAACGCCCCACTTACCTCGTCGATGGCGTCGTGCATTATTGCGTCACCAACATGCCCGGCGCAGTCGCTCGCACGTCCACCACCGCGCTAACCAATGCCACCTTCCCGTACGTGCTGGAAATCGCCAAGAAAGGTTACGCCCGCGCCGCCCGCAAAAATCCCGCGCTCGCCGCCGGCCTCAATATCGTCCGCGGACGCGTCACCTACGCCGATCTCGCCACCCAGTACCGCAAACCCCTCGCCACCCTCGCCGAAGTGTTGTAGCCGACGCTTGGCGATTTAGCACCGAGGATGCTGAACTTAGACTCGACTTTGATCAAGAATTCTGGCAGGTGGTAACGCATCAAACCGCCGCGTCTACATTATGCCCCGTTAGGAAACGGCGAGAAGATTCTATTTTTCCTCAGCACTTTCTTCTCGCTTGCCATCTGCCTGTATTTGCAAAGTTGGAAGCCCCCGCTTTCCCGAATTCTGCCAAGCTGCCTGGTTCCTGATGCGTCACCACTTAGCGCGTCGGGTCTCATCGGGATCTTTGTTCTTGTGCCTGCACTTGTTGGTACTACAGCACTTTCTCTCTCGCTCTTGCTATGGATCCCGATACGTCACGGCGCAAGAAGTTTGCTTAGCCCGGTGGCGCTCATTTCTTCAATTCTTCTCTTGGCCACCCTTTGCTCCTGGGTGCAGTCGGTGCTGACCACTGCAGCACACCGCGGCTGGAGCTTCATCCTCAACTGACAAGGGCGCCGCTCTTTCGCCCGCTTACCGGTAGTACCAGCCGCCACCACGGTAATAGTAGTGCCCGTATGGCCCGTAATAATAACCGTACGGCCGGCCGTAATAATAATACGCCGGTGGCGCGCAATAATATCTGTACGCCGGGTAATACGCCGGGCCGTAACACAGTGGGAAACCAAACCCGAAGTTTACAAACACCCGCGCCTGGGCCGGCGCGCTCATCAAACAAACCGCTGCGACCACCACCGCGAAACCACTAAGGGCTTTCAGGATTCTTTTCATGTTCAATCCTCCATTCCACCTTCACTCGTTCCAACACCATAAGACGGTGAAGGTGTCGCCCCGGTTACAGTCAGAAATCGCCCTTTTCCCCGGTTGTGCGAGAGCGGAGTCAGACGAGACGCCCTGTTGTGCGAGGGTCTCCCGACCCCGCACAATTTCTGACCGAAGGTCTCCCGGTCTGCCCGGTTGACGCAGACCGTGCGATCGAATTAAGCGGCGCGGTCGGGAGACCTGCGCCGAACAACGGTCCTGTCAGGGGTTCTTGCTCAGAATCCGTTCCTGTCGATGGACCGCAACGCTTGTCGCGGGATCTCCTTGAGTTGCCCCATCTTGGCAATCGCCTGGCCCACGATCCGATCAAACCGCGCGCGCGTCAGCAACTCCGGCCGTCGCCGGGCGCGGCGCACCGCCCATTCCATCCGCCGCGAATAGCTCTCCAGTTCCCGCGAGATTCGCTGCGTCGTCCGATGCAACAATTCCAACTCATCAAACGTGACCAGCGTCGTCGCCGCCCCGCGCAGCAACAATTCCACGTCATCGGCCACTTCCTCCACCACGTCGCGGCCCACGGCAAAAAAACCGGCGGACCGACGCATCCCCGTCGCCCGTGGCCGACGATCTTCCCGGCAAATAAACAGCAGCGGGCGCGCGCCTTCCTTGATCGCGAAGCTGTACCGCGCTAGCGGATTGGCCGCGATATCGTAGAAATCTGTCGCCGTGTCGTGCCCGCCCATCGCCCGGGCCGACCCGACCATCAGCACGCGAATCCGTTCCACCTTGCCGGCCACGCGCTGCAGACGACGCTGTTGCGCGTGCAGCTCGCCCGGAAACGGACAGCAGACCGTCAACCGCCCGCCGCCGTCGCGCGCGCCGATATCGATCACCGCGTCGTGGAATGCCTGGGCGGTGATTTCGTCAAATTCGTAGAAGGTGTCCGGCGTCAGGTCCGACACTTTCACAAGCACCGGCCGGCGATGCTCGGTCGTGAACGCTTCCCGGATCATACGCGATCCCGGCGGCACCCGATGGCGGACTTCCGCGAGGAGTTCCCAAAGTGGATTCGCCTGACCCCGATACATACTGGCCGTCATGTCCTGTCAACCTTTCAACGCACCCAACTGAATTCCGCTTATAAACCATTTCTGGCCCGCGATAAAGACAATAATCATTGGCAGAATCATCATCATCGACCCGGCCATCAGCAGGCTCCATTGCGTGCTGTACAACCCCATGAACGACAGTAGCCCCAGCGGCAGCGTCTTCATCGAGTCCTGCGTCAGCACCACCAGCGGCCAGTAAAAACTCTGCCAGTTGCCCATGAACGTGAAGATCGTCAGCGTCGCCAGCGCCGGCTTGCTCAGCGGCAGGATCACCGAGGTGAAAATGCGGAACAACCCGCACCCGTCGATCGTTGCCGCCTCTTCCAGGTCACGCGGGATGCTCATGAAGTATTGCCGCAACATAAACGTGCCGTACGCCGAGAACATCGCCGGCACGATCAGCGCAAAATATGAATCGAGCCCGACCAGCCGCCCCACGTCAAATGTCCGCCCAAACAAATACACGACCCGCGATGCGTCCCAATTCACCGCCGGCGCCGCCGCCGTCAGCCATTCGGTGATCTTCCGCATCAAAATGAAGTTCGGAATCATCGTCACCGCGCCGGGGATCATCATTGTTGCCAGATAACCGAGAAACAATTTGTCCCGCCCGGGAAACTTTAACCGCGCAAACGCGTACGCCGCGCATGCGCTGGTCGTCACCTGACCGAGCGTCACCACCACCGCCACCAGCAGGCTGTTCAGGTACCACCGCGCAAATCCGCCGCCCATCGCCCGCGTCGTGTCGTACACCTGGTTGTAATTCCGCCACTCGGTCTTCCCCGGGATGAACGCCTTGACCGGATTGTCGACCGCAGCAAACACGTCGCTCGCCGACTTCACGGACGTCGACAACATCCACAGAAACGGCAGCAGCATGAACATCCCCACAAACCCGAGCACCAGATATGTAAGGAATTTCTTCATCTCAATAGTGAACAATCCGTCCTCCCAGCCGCCAGTTCAGCAGCGTCACGCCGAACACCGCGGCAAACAGCACCCACGCAATCGCCGCGGCGTAGCCCATGTGGTTCCACGCGAACGCGTGATTGTAGATGTAGTAGCTGATCGTCGTCGTCGCGCCGGCCGGCCCGCCGCGCGTCATGACAAATGCCTGCTCGAATCCGCCCTGCAATCCGCCGATCAGGCTCATCGTCAGCACGAAGAACGTCGTCGGACTCACCATCGGCCACGTGATCGCCCAAAACTTTTGCCACGCGTTCGCGCCGTCGATGTTCGCCGCCTCATATAACTCGGGCGATACGCCTTGCAGCGCGGCGAGATACAGAATCATGTTGTACCCGCCCACCACCGTCCAGAAACTCATGAACATCAGCGCGGGCTTGGCCCACGTCACCGACGTCAGCCATTGCGGCGGCCATTCCACGCCGAGCCGACGAATCCCGTCGTTGAACCACCGCGGAAACCAGTTCGTGATAACGGCGTTGATCAGTCCGTAATCGGGATTGTAAATCCAGCGCCACAACAGATACGTGCCGACCCCGGCCAGGATGGTCGGCAGGAAATAGATCGTGCGGAACACGACGATCCCCCGCAGCTTCTGATTCATCACCACCGCCAGCAGCAACGATCCCAAAATGTTCACGGGAATCGCCAGCATCAGGAACAGCGTGTTGCCCGCGTAATACCAGAAATCGCGGTCGTGCATCAGCGCGGCGAAATTTTGCAGTCCGACAAACTTCGGCGGCGTGAACAGGTCCCACGCGTAGAAACTCAGCGCCAGCGACGCCACCACGGGCAGCAGCGTGAACGCAAGAAAGCCGAGCAGGTTCGGCAATAAGAACAAATAACCCGCCCCCGTCGCGCGCCCCCTTGTCGATTGTGCCATGCGAGATCTCCTTGGAATCTCGCCGCCTTCTTACACCGCGCCCTCCGTCACCGCAAGCCAATTGCCGACTGAGCTTGAACTCAATCCCCGGACAGCTATGCTGGTGGCTGTTTTGACAGGAGGTCATCAGGTATGAAAACGCTACGCCGATTCGTCGCCCTCACACTGCTGCTGGCCACGCCAGTCGTGGCGCGCGGACAAACAAACAACACAACAACTCTGCGGGACGTTAGGCAGGCGGGCAGCAATGCTTTGGTGACGACCGGGAAGTACACCCAGCAGCAAATCCAGGACATGAACAGGTCCGCCGAAAAACAATTCCGCGAACTCGGCAAGAAACTCGACGACCTGAAGGCCAGCGCCCAGTCGCACACCGGCCAGGCCCGCAGCAACATGGACGCGCGCGTCGCCGAGGCGCAAAAGAAGCTCGACGAGCTCAAGCCGAAGCTGAAGGAACTCAAAACCGCCGCGACCAACACGTGGGCCCAGGTAAAATCCGCATTCGACCAGGGAATCGAAGACATCAAACAGCGGCTTCCATAATCGCACCGCCTACAGTCAGAGGCACTGGGCGATCTTCTGTTTGAGCGTGCGCTCCAGGTAATCGAGCGTGAACGGCTTGGTAATGTAATCGATCGCGCCGAGAGCTTTGGCGCACTGGATCGTGTCGAGATCGAGCGTGCCCGTCACCATGATCGTCTTCGTGCGCGGACTGAGCTTCCGCGCCGCCGCCAGCACCTCCAAACCATCGGGCTTCGTCGGCAACATCACATCGAGCAGCATCCCCGCCGGCTGGTGTTCCTCCAGCGCCGCCACCGCGGATTTCCGGTCCGTCGCGACCACCACCTTGAAATCGGCGTTGTCCTCCAGGAACTCCTTGAGCATTTCGCGGAGCGGTTCTTCGTCCTCGACGATCAGGAGTTTCGGCATGGCCGCCCTCCTACGCCACCGCCTGCGCCTTGAATAATCGACGATACGACCGATGTTCGCGGTGCTGATCCTTCAATCCCAGCCGCCGCGCCGCCGACTTGATCTGCGCCTCGGATTTGCCTTCGATCTCCACAAACCAGCCGCACCCGTCCAGATAATCCAGGCTCACCGCGCACGCATCTAGCGCGTACTCTTCGCGCTGCTTCGCGTAGGTGTCGCACACGCGGTAGTCCAGCAACTCCAGAATGTGCTTGGCGCTCTCGTAATCGACGGGCGTCTCCACCTCCATCCGCTGCTTGCTGTCGCCGTCCTGCCGCGGACCCTTCAACGTCAGCCATGCGTGTTTCGGCCCGTGCCGGCGCAACCGCAGCTTGTACTCCTTCGCCTTCAAGCGCCCGTCCATGTCGAACAGCTCGTTGTGCTCGTAGCCGCTCTTGGTCAGACGCGCGCCGAGCCGACGGAGAAGTTTGCGGACGCGTTCGATGTCCTGCACGCGGAATTTTTGCTCGATCTCGATCCGCGCGCCCCCGATACGCGCGGCAAGTTGGCGTGACATGTACGCCTCGATATCCAATTTGCCCATGAGAATGCGACCTCCTTGAGGCGCAGAGCGTACCGGCGCGCCGACCGAAGGGCAAGGCAATTCCGCCCCGAGAATGTTACAAATTGATGCCGGCGATCCCTACGCGATCGCTTTCAATTCCTCTCGCAACGCCGCGATGAATCGCCGGTTCTCTTCCATCGTCCCGACCGTCACCCGCACCCACTGCGGCATCTTGTAGCCGCGCATCGGCCGCACGATCACCCCGCGCCGTTGTAGCCCTTGAAATATCTTGTCGCCATCGCCGACGTTCACGAGCACGAAATTCGCGCAGCTCGGGACGTACTCCAGTTTCAACCGGTCGAATTCCCGGTACAAATATGCCAGGCCGCGCCGCGTTAATGACTTGGTCTTGCGGATGTGCGCCTTGTCGCCCAGCGCCGCCAGCGCGCCGGCCTGCGCGACGGCATTCGTATTGAACGGCTGACGCACCCGCTGCAGCAGATCGATGCATTCCTTCCGCCCCACGCCGTACCCGATACGCAGTCCCGCCAAACCCACGATCTTCGAGAACGTCCGCAGCACCACCACGTTCCGCTCGAGCGCCCACTCGATGCTCGGCGGCGGATCATCCAAGAATTCAATATACGCCTCGTCCAGCACCGCCAACACATGCGACGGCAATGCGCGAATGAATTTCTCCAGCGCCGCATTCGTCACGCGGGTCCCGCTTGGGTTGTTCGGGTTGGCCACGAACACCAACTTCGTCCTCGGCGTGATCGCGGCGAGCATCGCCTCCAAATCATGCGTGTGACCCGCGAACGGCACCTCGACACACCGCGCCTGGAACATCTTCGCCATGATGCTGTAGATCACAAATGCCCGGTCGCCGGCAATGATCTCGTCCCCGGGCCCGACAAATGCGTGATACAAAAACTCGATGACCTCGTTCGATCCCGTGCCGAGTATGATGTTGTCGATCTTAACATCGGACGGCTCTTGCCCGCCGAAGCCTTGGCGAAGGCGGGTCGCCAACGCCTGCCGCAAATAAAATCCGCCGCCGTCGGGATACAGATGTGCACTCGCCAGCGCCTTGCGCATCGCTACGACCGCTTTCGGCGACGGCCCGAGCGGATTCTCGTTCGACGCCAGCTTGATGATCGTCTTCGGGTTCAGCCCGAGCTCCCGCGCCACTTCCTCGATTGGCCGCCCCGGCTCATACACCGGCACATCACACACAAATTGATTCGCAATAGCTTGAATGTTCATTGTCGGTAAAGACTCATCCTACCAAAACCATACCCCTCCGGCACGTACAGAAACCGCGTCGACACCCCGCAAAATGCCCCTCCAAAACCCCGAAACGAAGCCAAACGAAGCCAACCCGTTTTCTTGGGTTGCCACCCCACTTAAACCGTTGCTGTCCTGCTTGATACAAAAGCTCAACAAGCGAAAAAAGCTTGGCTTCGTTTCGCAGAATCACTATAGGGGGCATCCCCATCCCTCCGCCGCGCCGGTCTTTTACCCCGAGTCCTTTTCGGGGCCCGACCGCGCACCCCCACTGACCAAGCAGGTCTCCTACCCCCAGCTTCACGCCCCGCATAATATCATAACACGATAATAAGTAAACACTAAATTTCGGTAACGCGTGAATTCCCCACAAAAGCGCTCGTCCGCCGCATGGTGGGGCGGGCGTCCCGCCCGCCTATCGTTGAACAGGCGTCCCGCCTGTTGCCGTTAAAGTGGAATGGGCACCTTCACCACGAACGCTTTCGGGGTTGCCCGTTCGTCTTCCTCTCCACCCGCCCGTTCACCCCCTCATCCCGTCCGCCCTCGCAAACCCCGCCCCTACAAAGGTTATCGAATCCTTGCTGGACAACTCTCAAATGCTTATACTGTCCTCCCGTCATGGCCGTTATTTCCATGTTCTACGGAATCATTGTCAGCCTGTATTACATGGACACTGACAAACACAAGCGCCCACACCTTCATGCGCGCTATCAGGAACACGAAGCCGTGTTGTCCATCCCGGAAGGCAAAGTGCTCGGCGGCGCGTTGCCAGCCAACAAAATGAAACTCGTGCAGGCCTGGATCGAGATCCATCGCGACGAGCTGCTGGCCAATTGGGCCCTGGCCGAGCAGGGACAACCCATTTTCAAAATCGAGCCGTTGCGCTAAATTACGCCATGCAACTCAACCCGCGCGTCAAAGCCGTCCGACCGCAGCCCGACCACACCTTGCGGCTCACGTTCACCAACGGCGAAGTCCGCGTTTTCGACGTGAAACCGTATCTCTCGAAAGGCATCTTCCGCCCGCTGCAGAACCTCGAAGTCTTCAACTCGGTCCGCCCGTTCCTCGGCAGCGTCCAATGGTCCAACGAAGCCGACCTCTGTCCCGATACCCTCTACGAAAAGAGCGTTCCCGTCCGCCCTCGCAAACCCCGCGCCCTTCAAATCGCCGAATCCCGCGCCAAGTATCGACCGAAGAAGTGACACCGGCCCGAGATTCGCCACCGGCCGCCCGCACCTCCAGATATCGGCAAAAGCCTCAAGGTCCCACTATGCCCCATTTGAAGCTTTTTGAAGCCTATACTCGACACCAGCCCTCATATGGCGCGACAGCCAGAGGTATGAGTCGTCCACGCGCACCCCAAACCGATTGAGGAAAGTCCTCTCGACCAGCCGCTTTCCGATGACTGCCTCCTTCTCCAACCTTTCCTCCTCCTCAATGAATTGCAGGAATTTATTCACGCTCTGCAGTCTCGCCCCCTTACTCCCCGACCCGATCAACTTGCCGCCGTATTTGTCCTCCACCGAGACCATATAAGACTCAGGCATCGGCGTATCCTCACAGACGTATTGCAGATAGCTTGGCTCGACAAGTAACACCTCTAAATATGTTCTCGTGGCGCTGTTACCGGAGATTAATGTCTCTGCAGTCCAAGTCTCCGTGTCGTGGCCCTCGCTCGAAGTGATTAGACCAAATTTCGCAAGCTTTTTGAAGGCCGCGTCTACACAGCTATGGTGGTACCCAGTGGTTTTGAATTCCTGCTGAAGACGGCTTACCTGCATTGGCTGACCGGCATTAACCAGTCGAGCCAACACCCTCGGCATAACCAGAGTATTCTCGAAACTATTAGGGGCACTCTGATTCGCGGCATTGAACACATTGCAAATCAAGGAGTCGTCAACATCAAAGAACGGGTAGTGGATCGCCATCAAGCACTCAACCGCAATCCCTGTTGGCACCACTTGCCGCATGTCCCGGGTGTGTTCCGGCAGGAACACCTGCCCAAACAACGGCGTCAGCGGCAGCTTGCAGCTATGGAGGAAGTTGTAAAGATCCGCAACCAGATACTTGCAGTTGCCAGCGCAAATTCCCTTCAGGAGCGGCGCAAAATCTCTTTCCTGTTTCGCAACTAAGAGGTAGTCCGCTAGATCCTTGAGGAACTTGTACGCGCCTTGGGGCGACACTTGATATCGGATCACCTGGATACTTTTCTCGTGCCGGCTTCGCGGAAAAACCGACGGACTCACAATCCCCTCGTACACATTTGCATCCTTCGCGATCAAGTTGCGAAGCATTTCCAGCTTTCGCCCGAAGACCCCGGTGTAATTCGGCTCAGGGAGGTCCAAGCAGGCGAATCGCTTTGTGTCCCCGTAGCGATTAACTGTGTAACCACGCAGGGGCAGCAGAACGGAAACCTTTTGCGAACGCGGCGCCGTGCCCCCCCTCTGCGTCAGATTTCGTACAAAACTAAGAGCCAGATCAATCGTCACCTTAGAGCACTCATCCAAATTGTCCACAACCACCAAAACGCGCACCACACTCTGTTGACTCGCAAGGAAGTCTAGTGTCTCTTCGACGGTGAACTTGTCTCGGCGATCAATAATTTCACCGTCGGTCAGGCTATACCCTTTGGTCTTTGACTCCAACAGCAAACGAAAGAACGCGCACTCGCTCGGGAACATGTCCGGTCGCGAGTCCATCGCCGCCCTGACAATCGAATCACGAAGGTTCGTCTGAAATTCGGAAAAGTCCTTGCATTGCACAATGTCAAAGGCGTCACAGTAGGCCGCAACGACTTTTGGATGCTTGTCGGGCACGAATTTCTGAACAAGATGGCGAGAGAAGATGGACTTGCCCCTGCCAACATCACCGCGGAGTATGTAGACGCGCCCCTCCTCCCTACCGGGCTGCTGAAGCCCAAGCATATTCTCCACAAGGATGTCGGCGAAAACAGCACCCTCATTCGTGCGGAAGTCAACGTAGCACTCGAGATCTGGGGCTGAGCCTCTGTCAAAGACGTCGTCATATATCTTTGTGTGACTCCGAAACAACTCGTTATAGGACTTCCAAGGCTGCTTGTTCGTTACAGCATCAAGCGCACGCTTCCTAGAATTCGGTGGCATCGTCACCTCTACTGGTACAATGGGTTGCGCAGTCTAAACCTCTTCCTTCTCGTCCTAGTGGTCCCCTCCATCCGATAGCTCAAGTTTAGCACTACCCTGCGCCGTCTGACTACCGCTGCCTTGTTGCCCTCTTCTATCTCGAAAGACAAGACGAACTCAGCAACACGCCCTTCTTCAACGAGACAGCCGGTTACCTCGATGGGCCTCTCGTCGGTGACCGGATTGAAAGCAACTAGATTCAGCAACTCGGAATCGACCCCCTGAAGCCTCACCCCCCTCGACCCGTGGCAATCAACGATCAAGCAGCTACTCACCCTCCAGTCTTCTTTCTCCGGACTGTGAACGCTAAACCGCGGGGCAGTCTTTAGGATAGCCCCCAAAGCGAGGGACAAAGTCGCTATATTCCCGAGCGCGGAAGCAGCGGATGCCGGGACCAGCTTCTTCAATTCCTCGCCAGAAGCGCCAATTTTACTCGCCGCAGCAAAGGCAGCAACGTAGACCGCTAGAACGAAAGCATCCACCAGCAAGATCCACACGACCTTTCGCATCTCTCTCGAGTCTAACGCAATTGCAGCACGTCATTCAAACCATACATCCCAGGGGGCTTGCCGCACACCCACTGAGCCGCCGCCACGGCACCTGTCGCAAACGCACCGCGGCTAGACGCCCTATGTGACAGCTCGACTATTTCGTCGGCACCTGCAAACAGCACAGTGTGGTCGCCGTAGATGTCACCACCCCGAACGGCATGAATTCCAATCTCTTGCTCACCTCGTGGACCACTAATCCCGCGCCGACCATAAACCGCTGACCTCGAAAGATCGATTCCCCTCGCCGCCGCGAGCACATTTCCGAGCATGATCGCAGTCCCGCTAGGAGCGTCCTTTTTCCTCCGGTGGTGGGCCTCAATTATCTCGATGTCGTACCCTTCACCAAGTACAGCCGCGGCTTTAGAGCACAGGAATGAGAGAACGCAGATCCCGACGGAGAAGTTCGCTGCCTTGACGATGGGGACTGCCTTCGCCGCTGAGGAAACCGATCCTTCTTGGTCCGGGCTCAAGCCGGTCGTGCCGGTAACCACGGCCTTTCCGAACCTGGCGGCAAGCTGAACGCCCCTGACAGTGCCCTCAGGAGTACTAAAATCTACAAGGACGTCGCACCCTTGAATCGCGGACTCCAAATCGCCCTCACGTCCGATGCGAGAGGAAACCGAAAGACCAGGGGAGGCGGCAACTGCTTCAACAAAAGCTGTTCCCATTTTCCCGGTGCCGCCCAAAACCGCGATTTTCGTCATGGCTCTCGTCATAAACACCCTCTAGCGCACCCTGTCAACCCCCTTCACAATTCGCTGATCCGCAACGCATGAAAAGTCTACACCCCTAGCTTCCCGATAACAAACACGAAATTCAGCATAGCGGCCCCGCGCCACACACACCACCCTCTTGTTGCCCTAGGACTTCACTTTCTACCCATTCACATTCGGATAGCTGCCGAGAATCCGGACAAACATGGTGTGCTTGGCGAGTTCGTTGAGCGCTTTCTTGACGCGCGCGTCCTCACAGTGTCCAAGCACGTCCACGAAAAAGTAATACTCCCACGCCTTCTTCTTGCTCGGGCGCGACTCGATCTTGGTCATGTTGATCTTGAACTTCTTGAATGACGCAATCGAGTCGTGCAGCGCGCCGACCCGGTCCTGCACGGAAAACATGATCGACGTCTTGTCGTTCTTCGTCGGCCCGGGATATTTGCGGCCAATCACCAGAAACCGCGTCACGTTCTCGCTCGAATCCTGGATGTTCTCCTCCAGCACCGTCAGCCCATACATC
Organism: Verrucomicrobiia bacterium; assembly: GCA_035541135.1. Classification (GTDB taxonomy): domain Bacteria; phylum Verrucomicrobiota; class Verrucomicrobiia; order Palsa-1439; family Palsa-1439; genus Palsa-1439. Next base: position 3,262 of record DATKNW010000020.1, on the reverse strand, counting down.
TCCGCCGCCAGCGCGCTGGCCAACGCGCCCGACTGCGGCTCGTCCTTGGCGATCTGCGCCGCCCGCGTGCTGCTCGATGTCTCAATCAATTCCACATTCGGCATGTTCGTCTGCAGCCACTGACGACATTGCGCGAGCACCTGCGGAATCGAATACAGCTTCTTGATCTGCTCGCGCGGACACGCTGCCATTAAATTGTGCCGGATCTGCAACACGATCTGCGCGCAGATCTTCAGTTCGCTGTCCAGAAACATGTCGTACGTGTGCGTCACCGCGCCCTCGGTCGAATTCTCGATCGGCACCACGCCGTAATCCGCCCGACCCTTCGCCACCTCCACGAACACATCCGTAATGCTCGGCAGCGGCTCGTATTTCAGGCTCGACCCGAATTTCTTGATCACCGCCATGTGCGAGTACGTCGCCTCGGGCCCGAGATAGGCGATCACCAGCGGTTTTTCCAACGCCAGCGATGCCGACATCACCTCGCGATAAATCGCCCGCAATGACTCCGCCGGCAGCGGCCCGGTCGCCTTCTCCGCGATCCGCCGCAGCACCGCGTCCTCGCGGTCGGGCGCGTAAATTTCCCCGCCCGATTCGTGTTTGATCTTGCCGATGTCGAGCACGAGCTTGGTCCGCTCGTTGAGCAGGTGCACCAGCTTCGTGTCGATCTCGTCGATCTTAGTCCGCAGTTGTTGGAGCTTGTCCTTCATCCGAATTCTCTGGTGGCGCAGGCGCCTGCCCTGAGCCCGTCGAATGGGTCACTGCCGGCGTCGCCGCCTCGTCCTCCATAGCTTTAGCGGCGGAGGATCCCTCGCCCTCCGTAGCCTTGGCCGAGGCTTCCGCCTTCTCCTCCGCCGTCTTCAACGCTGCCGCCTGCAACCGCAATTCCGCCGCCTTCGGCATGTCGTCAATGTCGCGCAGCCCGAAATGTTCCAAGAACTTCTGCGTCGTCCCGTACAACATCGGCCGCCCCGGCGCGTCGCTCTTGCCGACGATCGTAATCAAATCCCGCTCCAGCAGCGTCTTGACCACGCCGTCGACCTCGACGCCGCGAATCGCCGCGATGTCCGCCCGCGAGATCGGCTGCCGCAACGCGATGATCGCCAGCGTCTCCAACGACGGCGGCGACAGCCGATGCGGCCGCGTCTCATCCAGCAGCTTCTTCACCCACGGCGCGTACTCGGGCCGCGTCACCAGCCGCCATCCGCCGGCGATTTCGACAAGTTGATAACTGTGCTGCTGCAGCTCGCACTCCGCCTTCAATTCTTCCAGCGTCGCCACGATCTGCGCCTCGCGCACGTTGCGGAATGGCTCCGTCGCAGCAGGTGAGTTTTCTTCATCCGTCGCCTCGGCAAAAATCGTGCGGATTTCTTTCGGCGACAGCGGTCGCTCCGCCGAGAACAGCAGCGCCTCAATAATCTTCTTCAGTTCCAAAGTCATATCGTTCAATTTGTAGCCGCGAAACTTTTTCGCGGTCACCTATCGAAGAATCTCCGTCGTTGCCGGTTGTGCGACGGTCTCCCGACCGCGCGCACAATTCCATACCTGCCAGATCCTTCGCTTCGCTCAGGATGACCTGACTTCGTCAGGTCACCTTCAATACCCGTATTTCTCCGAACGCTTCCGTCTGCCGCACCTTCAGCCGCTTCAACCGAATCAGTTCCAGCAGCGCCAGAAACGTCACCACCACCTCGGCGCGCGAACTCGCCGCCGCGAACAGCTCGCTGAAGATCATCTCCGATCGGTCCCGCAGAGTATAGAGGATTTCCTCGATTTTGTCGCTAACGGTGAATTTCTCCTCCATGATCTCGCGGAAATCTTCGCGCGCCGTCGCCTTCTTCAGCACGTCGTTGAACGCGTTGATCAGATCGAAAATGCTCACTTCGGCCAGCGGAATGTCCTTGTCCACCTCGATGCCCACCGCCGCGCCGCTCCGCGAGAAAATGTTGGCCTGCTGTTCCTCGCGCTGACCGAGCTGCAAACCCGCGTCCTTGAACTTCTTGTATTCGACGAGCTGACGGATCAATTCCCACCGCGGGTCCTCGCCTTCCTCAGCCTCCGTGTCGGTGATCTGCTGATCGGCGGGCAGCAGCATCCGGCTCTTGATGTACATCAGCGTCGCCGCCATCACCAGAAACTCACCCGCCACCTCCAGGTTGAGCAACTGCATGATCGACAGATATTCCATGTACTGGTTCGTGATCCGCTCGATCGGGATATCGTAGATGTCCACCTCCTCCTTCTTGATGAGATAGAGCAACAGATCGAGCGGCCCCTCGAACACCTCTAATTTGACTTTGTAATCGGATTCCATCAGCCCGCTTGTACCGACTTTCCCTATCACAAGCCGCCACCCCGCCGCAACACGCGATTCTGCATGGCGTGCAGTTCGATGTCTCGGTCAATAATCGAAACAACCGTCACTTTGCTCCTCTCCCCGCACGCGGCAAGGGCGGATTCCCCTCTCCCTTGCCGTATTAAGGGGAGCCGAGTCCGACGAGACGCCGCCATCCGTGCCCCGGCGGCAAAGGGTCAGGGTGAGGGTTCCGCCCAAAGCTCTTAACTGCGCCCTCCTGCACGTGTTTCTCGCTTCCGCCTTGACCCAACGCGCCGCCGCCCGTATCCAATCATCCATGCCTGTCCCCAGCCTCTTCGCATTGGTCGGAAAAGGCGTCCTGTTGGGACTGGGGGCGGCAGCCCCGATTGGCCCCGTCAACGTCGAAATCGCCCGACGCTCCCTCCGCGGCGGGTTCCGCGCCGGCTTCCTGCTCGGCTGCGGCGCCGTCACGGTGGATGTCACCTACGCCATCCTGACCAGCCTGGGCTTGCGACCGTTGTTGGCTCACCCCGGGGTGATGGCGGCGCTGGGAATTGCCGGCGCGGCCGTGTTGGCCTACCTGGGCGCGATGTGCTTTGTTGGCGCCGCTCGGCAGTGGCGCGTCGCCGCCGGTACCAGTGACTCGGAGAAGCCGTCCCACCGGCATTACGTAACCGGCCTGGCGATGACGAGCCTGAATCCGATGACGTTGGCATTCTGGTGCATCGTCGTCCCCGGCATGGTCGGGCAGTGGTCGGCGAATCCGGTTCGCGATCTGCCGTGGGTCTGCGCCGGCGTGTTCTTCGGGGCGATTTCCTGGGTGGTGTTCTTTGCCGGCACGATGACCTGGGTGGGACGGCGCGGCAAGCGCGCCACCTGGCTCATCGCCGACCTCGCCGGCGGTACGATGCTCCTTGGCTTCGCGACATACGCCCTGTGGCGCGT
>DATKNW010000019.1:0-47003 GCA_035541135.1 Verrucomicrobiia bacterium | reverse complement strand
GCTCCAGCATTTTCCGGCTTCGCGGAAGATCGCTCAAGCAGCCCTTTGGAGCGCTGCACACTGCCGGTCGAACGATGTTACGGGAGCCGCCGTGGATGCGCTATCGATTCTGCGACTCGGCCGCAGCATCTCACAGACCCTGGACATGGGCTGTCTTGCGGACGTCATGTTGCAGCGTTTGGTGTCTTCATTTGTCGCGCAGAATATCGGAATGTTTCACGGTGCTGACGCTCAGCGAATAGCAGAGGCGTTTCAAGATCCGCTTTACGAAGAGGCGCCAAGCCGCGCCATAGAACAAGAGGCGGAGTTAAGCGCCCGTTATGCCGCAAAACTGTCCGTGATGCCTCCCGATGAAGCGGAGAAGGAAACTGCACGCTTGGTCATCCCGATCGAGGGCGAAGCTCCCGGGCTGGATCGTGACAATGTTTTGGCGGCGCTCAAGCAGATCAATGATTCGCAGCGGCAGCTGGCCAAAGCTTTGGCTTCTTCGTCCGAAGACGAGTACACAACTTGGTTCCATGACTGGACGGAGCTCATGCACTCGAACCCGTTGGCTCCCGCGCTTCTTGGCGCCAGCGACTTGTTCGTTGAGAAAGTGCGAGGTGCCAAGGTCGGTCGCGCGCTCACCGTGGCCGGGCTGGCGGTGGCGGAAGGCGCGCCGGTGACGTTGTATACGGATCCGTCCAGCGGCCAGCCGTTCATCTACACCAAGACAGCCGACGGCTTCCAGCTGCAATCCGCCTACAAGTTCAACGGCAAGCCGATGACTATGCAGTTCAAATGAAAAAAAGAGAGGCCGGGGTGACCGGCCTCTCGGAATTGTCAAACGCGGCGACAGAGCGCCGCGGCTACAACAACTTACGCGGCGGGCGCTTCGCCGGGGATTTCCTCGCCGACCTGCCAGCGGATGAACCGGCGGATGACGATGTTCTCGCCCAACTGCGCGATCTTGGCCGTGACGTGATCCTTGATGGTGATCTCGGGATTCTTCACGAACGGCTGTTCCAGCAGGCAAACCGTGGAATAGAATTTCTCCAGCTTGCCGGCAACGATCTTCTCGATCGCCGGCGCGGGCTTGTCCTTCACCTGGGCGCGATAGATTTCCTTTTCGCTCTCGACGACGGCGGCGGGCACATCCTCACGTCGCACGTAGCTCGGGTTGGCCGCGGCGATGTGCTGCGTGATGTCCTTGACCAGTTCGCGGAAACCCTCGTTGCGCGCCACGAAGTCCGTCTCGCAATTCACTTCCACCAGCACGCCGAGTTTGCTGCCGTGATGAATGTAGCTGGCGATGCAGCCTTCCTTGGCCGCGCGCATGGCTTTCTTGTTGGCGGTGTTGATGCCCTTCTTGCGGAGAATCTTTTCCGCCTCGTCCATGTTCCCGCCGGCTTCCTGCAACGCCTGTTTGCAGTCCATCATGCCGGCACCGGTCTTCTCGCGCAGCGTTTTGACAATCTTTGGGTCGATTGGCGTGGATGTAGTACTCATGTTGAATTCTTGTCCTATCTGATCTGAGTTTGAAAAACCGCCTAGGCCGAGACCGCCGATTGCTCGGGTGCGGGAACCGCGGGCTCCGGCGTCGGCACCGGCGCGGCCACAACCTCGGCGGGAGCCGCCACGGGTGGCGGATATTTCCCGCCCAGCTCGGCCTGCGCTTCGGCAATGGTGTTGGCGATCACGTTGGTCAGGAGCTTGACGGCGCGAATCGCGTCGTCGTTGCCCGCGATCGGGTAGGTGACCAGATCGGGATCGCAGTTGGTGTCGACCACCGCGATGATCGGGATGCCGAGCCGTTGCGCTTCGTGAATGGCAATCGCTTCGCGTTGAATATCGATCACGAACATGACGGCCGGTTGCCGTTCCATGCTCACGATGCCATCGAGATTGTGATGGAGTTTGGCCTGCTCGCGACGGTACGACGCGAGCTCCTTCTTCGGCAGGCGGTCCCCCTCGGGGGACGTGAGAAGCTTGTCAATCTGCTGCATCCGTTTCACGCTGTTGCGGATGGTGCGCAGGTTGGTCAGCGTCCCGCCGAGCCAGCGATCGACGACGTACGGCATGCCCGTGCGCAGGGCGCATTCCTTGATTTCCTGCTGCGCTTGTTTCTTGGTGCCGACGAACAGCACGGAACCGTTACTGGCGACCGTGTCATGGAGAAACCCGCAGGCAATTTCGATCTGGGTGAGCGTCTTGTTGAGGTCGATGATATGAATGCCGTTGCGGGCGGCGAAAATGTACTTTTTCATCTTGGGGTTCCACCGCTTGGTCTGGTGACCGAAATGAACCCCGGCTTCCAACAACTCTGCGACTGTTACGTTGGCCAATGTATCCTCCGCTGTTTGATCTCGCGGTGCGGCGACAACGCGTCGGCGCGAGACATCCCGTCTAATGACGACTGGATTCTGGTTTAGTGTTGTTTTGTCCCGAAACTCTTCGGAACGGTTCTGCCTGCAACGACCTCTCGTGGCAGGACCAAACATCATAGTCCCATCCCGGGGCTTTGCAAGCGCAAAAATGGCCGTTTTTCGGTGGATTTGCGAAGGTCGCCGCATTGTAACTACGAATTGTAGCCGCGAATCGTATTCGCGGTCAGCCCACTGCGGCGAAAGCGTTTCGCGGTTACAAAGGCACGGACGAGGCGAATCAGATCAATACTTCGCCGTCGCGCCGCCCAGTTCCGGCAGGAAATTGCGGGCCGCCGAGTCGTCGTACGAGAACAGCACGAACCCGGGCGCGCCGAGCTGGCGGGTCGCGCCGATCTGCGCCGTCAACTGGCTCATGCGATCGAACTTCCAACTGCCGATGCCAACGACGACCTTGTTGCGCTGCGACGCCCACATTTGTTCTTTGCGGATTCGCGTTGCGAACTCACGCAGGTCGGGCGTGTAGGTCATCGTGCACACGTAATCCACGTAGCCGCGGTCGAGCCACGTCTTCCAGTCCTGCGCTTTCTCTTCCTTCGCGCGGTCGAGCTCGGGGAACACCGCCGCGGAAACCGCCAGCCCCGGCCGGGTCAGCCGCGCGCGGCTGGACAGTTGCTGGACGAACGCGGTGATTTCGCGCTGCCGCCATACATTGAACTCCATCGTGTATCGTCCGCCCATCACGTCGGCGGGCCAATGGCGGACCCGCGTGCCGATGCTCTGCTCGAATTCGCGCCGGCAATTGTCGCAGAAACAACAGGGCTGCTCGCAGAAGCGGATGTAGTCGAACTGGATGCCGTCCACCGGATATTTCTTCACCAGCTCGGCGACGGATGACTCGACCAGCGCCCGGTTGGCCGGTACCGACGGACACAGCCACGTGTAGCCGGATTGGGTGATGAGATGACCATCCGGCCCGCGCATGACGCGGTTTTGGGCGACGAGTTCATGCTGGAACCACGGCGGCGCCTTGTACATGAAGGTGACAATCTGCTTGGCATCGACCGCCAGCCCGCGCTCGTGCGCGAGGTCAATCCCGTGGGCGACGGGATCGGAGAAATCACGGACGACGCTGGGCATGGCGTGGCTGTTCGGATAAAACGCCGCGCCGCCCGAGGCCAGGTTGGCATAAATCGTGTTGAATCCCGCGCGGCGCAGATTTTCCGTGGCGCTGTCCCAATCGAGCTTCGTCGTGTCGCTGACCCACACGCCGCGAATTTCGCCGGCCGTCGTGACGCGCGGACTCGGCGTCAGCGCATAGCCCGGCGCGGGCGCCGGTTTGGACATGGTCTGGTCGTGCGTCGGGCTGCGAAACGTGCATGAATTGATCAGGCAGATGATGCCGACAATAGCGAGCGCCGCCGCAACAAGATTCCCCAACTTCCTCATGTGTCTCCTTGTATTCTTCCGAAGCGCACTGACCGACCGGCGCCTTTCCCCAAAGGCACCGTCGCGCCTCAAAAGCTTCGGCGCACTATACGCAGAATCCCGTGATGTTGCCAAACGAAATGTTACCGGCAAAGCGCGATTTTACTCTTCGCCTGCCGCCCACTGCCGCCACGATGCCCGTGGCCGGGTCGGTGGTGCCCGCCGCGGCAAAGGGGGGCATGTTGACAGGGGAGTTCTAGCGGTTATGATTATGCTCGGAGCCAAACAAACAAAGTGACGCCAAGGAAAATGCTCGTATGGCTCATGCGTTCGTTGATGTTCTCTATGTAGTCCTGCTGCTGTATATGGTCGAAAGGCTCCTAATAGCAGCAAAAAAACGATAGAAGGAGGGGCGACTCCCAAGAGTCGCCCCCTCCGTTTCTGGGAAGGTATACAAACGCGACTTTCTTTCAGGAGGCGATCGACGGAGCGCCGTTGGGCGGCCCCGTCCGGCGTTCCCAGCCTTGCCGGACATGGGCGTAAATGCAATAATCCGAACATGCCGGACAGGGAAGCCAGAGAAGACGGGAAACGAACTAGAAAGGCGTTGGGAGACTATTTCAAGCCGCAATGGGGAGAATACGAACTCCATGGCAGTTGCATGGTGTTCAACGAGGCAGGCAAAAAGTTGTTTGTCCGGTACTCTAAGTTTTACCCCGTTCCATCCCATTGGTGGTATGACATTCCCCGAAACAAGTGGGAAGGCTGGCAGAGCAGGTCTCTAGTTTTTCTGATGTCCCGTGGAAACGATGTACGTTTCGTGCTTCTGGAACCAGAGGACTCTCAAAAATTGTTAGACAGATGCCCGGTCAACGAAAATGGAAAAAAAGAAATCCATATTCGGAAGCGTGGCGGGAACTTCGATTTCAACGAATGGCAGGCATTTTCTTTGACTGCCAGAGTTAAAACCTTGCCCGTTCCGTGGGCGTAGGAATCACGAAAAGAAAAGGTCGCTGAAAAAGCAAAACGGCTGGACTACCCCTGACAGTAGCCCAGCCATCTGCGTCGGCGACGATCTCAGGTGTCTCTTCCTGCCTTGCTTTGCACTATTGTTGAACCGTTAAAAGACTTTTGAATAAACTCTTATTTGCTGTTACAAGGAAAACCGATGACGCTTGGCAAACTCTCCATCCTCGGCCCGGGCTTGCTGGGCGGTTCCATCGGACTGGCGGCCCGGCAACGCAAGGTCGCCAAACGCGTTTCCATCTGGGCGCGACGGCCCGACGCCGCCGACCAGGCATATCAGCTCGGCGCGGCGGACGAAGCGACGCAGGATCTCGCGAAGGTCGTCGCCGATGCCGAACTGGTCGTGTTGGCGACGCCGATTGGCGCGATGCAGGGATTGGTCGACCAGATGCTGCCGCACTTGCCCGCAGGTTGCGTGGTGACCGACGTGGGCAGCGTCAAATACCCGATCGTCACCGCGTTGTCTCACGCGTTGGCCGGGAAGGCGCGATTTGTCGGGTCGCATCCGATGGCCGGTTCGGAACAATCGGGCATCGAGGCGGCCCGGCGCGAGTTGTTCGACAACTCCGTGTGCATCGTCACGCCGAAAGACGACACGGACAAGGCGGCGCTGCAATTGGTGCACGATTTTTGGAAGGCGCTCGGCTGCACGGTCAGGACGCTCGATCCGCTCAAGCACGATGAAGTGGTCGCGCGGATCAGCCATTTGCCGCATGTCGTTGCCGCGACGGTGGTCAACGTCGTGTGCAGCGATGGGTCACACCCACTGAATTTCGTCGGCCCCGGGTTCAAGGATTTTTCAAGGATCGCGGGCGGACCGTTCGAGATGTGGACGGAGATCTGCCTCGAGAACCGCGAGGAAATCGGCCGCGCGCTCGATGCCTTGATCGAGGAACTCGGCAAAGTCCGCGCGGCGATGGCGAACGCCGACGCGGTCGAACTGCGGGCGATGCTCAAACGCGCCAAACATTTCCGCGACGAGCTGAGGTTCAAGACGTGAACGACGGCGAGGTGATGGGAGACCTTCGGTCGGGGAGGGTGCCGGGTCGGGAGACCCCACGCACAACGAAAATTGAACCACAGAGGCACAGAGGACACGGAGTCTCTGCGTTCTCTGAGTCTCTGTGGTTGGACGCATGAAATCGTTGCCGGACATCCTCGAAATCGAACCGCTGGCGAAGCCGCCGGATTGCACGATTACGGTGCCGGGGTCGAAGAGCATCACGAACCGCGCGCTGATTCTGGCGGCATTAGCCGATGGCAAATGCGTGCTGCGTGGTGCGTTGTGGGCCGATGACACGCAGGTGATGGTGGATTCGCTGCAGAAACTTGGATTTGAAGTGACGGTCGAACCGGATCCCGCGGAGGAATGCAATCGGACGATCACGGTTGTTGGACGGGGTGGCGAGATTCCGGCGAAGAAGGCCGATTTGTATGTCGGCAACGCCGGCACAGCGGCGCGGTTCTTGACGGCGCTGGTTTGTCTCGGCCTCGGCGAATACCGGATTGACGGGGACGCCCGCATGCGCGAGCGGCCGATGAGACACCTCTTTGACGCTCTGCGTGGGTTAAAGGTGCAAATGGAGGCCGAACACGACAGGCTGCCGGTGTTGATTCATGCCCATGGGCTTCGTGGTGGCAGAGTAGACATCGCAATGACTGCGAGCAGTCAATTTGCAAGCGCCGTGACGTTGATCAGCCGCCGCGCAAGGCTGGAATTGTCGTTTCACAACTGGGAAAAGGAAAAGCAGGGATATGTGGCGATGACCGAGGACGTCGTTCGTAGCTTTTCGGCTGATTATCTGATTGAGCCCGATCTCTCGAGCGCGTCGTATTTTGTTGCGTCTGGTTGGATGACCGGCGGGCATGTCGACGTAGCGGGGTGGCCGGCGAGACCGGTACAGATCGATGGAGAGTTTCGTAAGTTCCTGCCGCCCCCGCCGAGCGTATCGCGGTTGCGGGATTTGGGAGACAGCGTGTTGACGCTGGCGGTGTGTGCGTTGTTCGGGAAGCAACCCCTGCGGGTTGTTGACGCCGAAAGGTTGCGATTGCAGGAAACGGATCGGATTGAGGCAATGATGACGGAGTTGGGGCGCGTTGGGGCCAAGGCGGAAGCGCGTAGCGATAGGTTTACGGTGTGGCCGGCGGAGCCGGGCCAACTGCACGGGGCGGACATCGAGACGTACAACGATCACCGCATGGCGATGTGTTTCGCCGTCTTGGGATTGAAAGTTCCGGGGATTCGGATTAAAAATCCCGGCTGTGTGAGCAAGACCTTTCCAAACTTTTTCGACAAACTGGAGCAACTGAGGCAATGAACCCTCACCCTGACCCTCTCCCTTGCGGAAAGGGAGAGGGGATTTTGCTCGCCCGGATCACGGGCCGGCCGAGCCCCCGACAACAGCGGTGGCGCGTCGAGCCGACTATCTCCTCGCCCCGCTTGCGGGGAGAGGATTAAGGTGAGGGGATGGTAATGAGCGACAAGATCATCGTGGTGGCGGTGGACGGGCCGGCGGCCAGCGGCAAGAGCACGGTGTCGCGACTCGTCGCGAAGACGCTCGGGTTCAATTACGTGGATACCGGCGCGATGTACCGGTCGGTCACGTGGAAGGCAATCGAGGAGGACATCGACGCCGACGACACGATCTCCGTCATCGCCATGATGCACCGCATCAAGATCGATTTCGACCTCGTGGACAAACAGGTGCGGATGCTGATCGACGGGAAGTATCCCGGCAATGCGATCCGCGAGCCGCGCGTGACGGAAAAGGTGTCGGCGATCTCGGCGATTCCCGAGGTGCGACAGGTGCTCGTCCAACATCAGCGCTCGTTGACGAAGTTCGGCAGCCTGGTGATGGAGGGACGCGACATCGGGACCGTGGTGTTCCCTGACACGCCGTACAAGTTCTACTTGGAAGCCAACACGGAGGTGCGCGCGGCGCGGCGGAAACGCGATTTGGAGGCGATGAAGATCGAGGCCAGCGAGGAAGGCGTGAAAGAGTCGATCCAGCGCCGCGACAAGAAGGATTCGGGGCGCAATGTATCGCCGTTGCAGATCGCGCTGGGGGCGACGGTGGTGGACAACTCCAAGCTCAGTGCGGAGGAGACAACAAAGGTCATCGTCGACCACATCCGACAACAGGGCACAAAGCGAGGCTCGATCACGGCGGAAATTCGAAGCCCGGAATCCAAAACCCGAACCAACTTCGAATGACGAGAGTCTCCGACCAAATGGAGACGGGGAGTTTTCCATCGGGCTACATCGGTTTGGCCGCGAATTTCGAGTTTCGCGATTCGGATCTATTCTGATGAGCTTGTGGTATCGGTTTTGCCGGTTCCTGTATCGCGTTTACTTCCGCGTGTATCACCGGGGGCAGGTGTACAACCGGGAGCGGTTGCCGGATGACGGGGCGTTCATTCTCGCGGGCAATCACGTGAGTTTTCTCGATCCGCCCTTCTTCGGCCTGGCCTGCCGGCGCGAAGCCTACTACATGGCGCGGGATACATTGTTCCGAAACCCGGTGTCGAACTGGATCCTGCGGAGCTGGCATTGCGTGCCGATCAATCGCGACAAAGGCGACATCGGCGCGATGCGGACGGTGTTGCGGATGCTCGGTGAGGGCAAGGCGGTGCTGATGTTTCCCGAAGGCACGCGGAGTCCGGACGGCCAGTTGCAGGAAGCGCGCGCGGGGATCGGGATGATCGTGGCCAAGGCCGACGTCCCCATCGTGCCGATGCGGATTTTCGGGACGGACCGGGCGCTGCCCAAAGGCGCGAGCCTGCCGCGGCCCGCGCGCGTGGAGATCAAGTTCGGCGAACCGTTCACGTATCCGCTGCCGCCGGACTTTGAGAAGATGCGTGGGGACGCGGTGAAGGCGATCTACCTCGACATCGGCCGCGAGATCATGAAGCGCATCGCCGCGCTCGAGCCGAAGACGGACTGAAGGTCGTTGTGAGATGAGCGAGCGCCGGGTTATTGCGCAGCGGCGGCGAAGATCGCTTCCAGCGCTCTGAACGGCGGAGAATCCAAGTGGTGGCGCTGCATGAGAAAATCCGGGCTGTTGTAGCTGAGCCACACCTTGCCGTCGGCCGATTCCCACGCGAGCGCCTTCAACGGGAGATCGAGGGCGAGCGACGGATGCTGTTTCATGAGCGGGGTGCCGGCGCGCGGATCGCCAAAGATGAGCAGTTGTGTGTCAGGCATCGAGAGACCGACCGCCCGGGCCTCGGCTGCCTGATCGATGCGCACGAATATTTTGACACCTTTTGACTGCAGGAGTGACGACAGCCGATCAATCGTTTCCGGCACCGAATACTTGCTCGGAATATCCACCGCACCCGCGGCACTCATAGAATGTGCTCTCCTGATTCGTGTCTCACGGCACTGCGACCCGCGCAACTTAGCTCGCTCCACGGTGGGGGTCAATTCAGCGGCGGATGGTGTTTACTTTGACTGTGACGGCGGCGAGTTTGTCACAGACTTGCCCGGCCAATTCCAATTCACCAGATCGTCGCTCCATGCCAGGCCCAGGCTCTGGAGGCTGTTGCGGTCAGTCCCCGGGCCGCTGCCGTGAAAGAACATCAGGTACTTGCCGACGCCGGGCTCTTTGCGCAGGTCGAGCACAAACCCCGCCGTGAGCCGTCCATGCGCCCAGTCCCAGTCCTTTTGGCCGAGAATGGTCAGGCCATCGTCGCGCCACGTTTTCAAATCCTTCGAGCGTTTGACGCCGATGCCGTTCTTCGGCGAATGGAACATCACGTACTCGCCGTCCTCGACCAACACACACACGTTTTCACCCGCATCGACGTGCCCCCAATAGTTCCATGTCTTCAGATCGCGCGACCACGACAGGCTCACCCCGTTCTGTTTGTAAAAACACCACCATTTGCCCGGGTCGTCCTTGTCCTGGAGAAGATACGGGTCGATCATCCGTCCCATCTGCTCGACGGGCACGTCCGTGCCCTTGACCTTGAGCAATTCGGGCTCGCTCCAGTTTTCCAAGTCGCGGCTGCGCATGATCCACAGGCGGGCGGTGTCGTTGGCGTATCGCTCGCCGTTGGGGCGCGGATAACTGGTGACGCAGAGAATCCATTCCCCGCCAAATCGCACCACGTCGCCCGGACTGGAGAAGTTCAGGTTCAGCCCTCTCGGCGTCAGGATGCGCGGCTCGGTCCAGTCCACCAGATTCGTGCTCTTGCTCACCGCCGTGTACATGTAAAACCGGCCATCCGGTTCCGGCCTGCCAAACGTGTAGTACAACCGAAACACGCCGTCCGTGTAGATCGCCGCCGGATCGCCATACCACGCGGTTGGTCCTCCGCGAATGATGATTGGTGATTTGAATGCCGTGAAATCGACGGCGGCCGCACCCGACGCGAGAGCGAATAGCGCCGCGGCACTGATTGCACGTCCGAAGTTGTGTTTCATGAGTCGGTTCATGTGCGCGCTTGGCACCGGGCCCTGGACGAAGGCCCGCAACGGGGTGGTGAACGTATTTAGCGCAGCAGTAATTCGGGTTTGCAAGAAGTTTCCGGTTGCGGCCTGGTCTTGCGCTTTGACACCCCTGCGGTTCAGGGATAATATATCTTTCATGGCTTCGAAGCTGGATCAGCTCCGGTCGGTATTGCGTTCCTGCGGGCGGACCCTCGTCGCCTACTCGGGCGGTGTGGACAGTGTGTTTCTCGCCAAGGTCGCGCATGATGAACTGGGCAGGGACGCGCTGGCGGTGATTGCCGATTCGCCGAGCCTGCCGCGTCGCGAGTTTCAGGAGGCGCTCGATCTCGGGCGCAAATTCGGGTTTCCCGTTCAGGTGATCAGCACCCACGAGATGGCCGACGAAAATTACACGAGCAATCCGGCCAACCGCTGCTATTTCTGCAAGACCGAGTTGTTTGGGAAGTTGGCGGACACGGCGAAACGCGAAGGCTGGCAGACGATCGTCTACGGGGAGAATGCCAGCGACGCGGGCGATTACCGGCCCGGCGCCGTGGCGGCCAGGGAATACAAGGTGCGCGCGCCGTTGAAGGAAGTGGGGATGACCAAGGCGGAGATTCGCGAGTTGTCGGCGAAGCTGGGGCTGCCAACGGCGACCAAGCCACAGATGGCCTGCCTGTCGTCGCGGATTCCGTACGGCGAGCCGGTGACAGACGAGGCGCTGAAGATGATCGAGGCGGCGGAGAACGTTTTGCGGGACGCGGGGTTTCATGAAATACGGGTGCGCCACCACAATATGGGAAGCTCGAACTCCGAAACTCGCAATTCGAAATGTTGCCTGGCGCGGATCGAGGTGGGGGCAGACGATTTTGTGCGGCTTGTTGACGGGAACGCGCGCGAGTCCGTGACCCGCGCGTTGAAGAAGATCGGGTACGCGCATGTGACGCTGGACCTGCAAGGCTACCGGCGCGGCAGCGCGAACGAAATATTTGTCAAACCACGGGAGGACTGAGTCATGAAGGGCAACATGGTAATCGCGGGAATCAGTTTCGTCGGCGCCATGATGTTGCTGGCGGGTTGCGGTCAGGACCAGAAATTACAGCAGACGGAACAGCAACTAACGGTCGCGACCAACGAGCTGGCGGAGGTGCGGGCCGAGGTGGCGGACGTGAAGACGCAGATGCAGGTGCGGGTCAATGAGCTGCAGCAGGACATTTCCAAGTTGACCCAGGAAAAGAGCGCCACCGAGACCCAGATGCAGTCGATCAAGACCGAATTGCAGCAGAAGCTGGACGCGGAGCAATCGAAGTCACGCGCGCTCGAAGCGCAGAACTCGGATTTGACGGCGCAGTTGAAGTCGGTCAACGACCAACTGACGGACGTGAACCAGAAGCTGGCGGACCTGACCAAGACGCACGAGACGACGGTCGCGCAGTACCAGGCGATGCGGGAGGATTACGTCAATCTCACAACGCAAAAGGCCGTGCTGGAAGCCAGGCTGCATGATTTGAAGGCGCTGAAGTCGCAGATCGTCGTTGTGAAGAACGAGCTGCATCAAAAGAGGGTCGAGGAGCTGAAACGGCTGGACCGCGCGGAGTACGCCATGGGCAATCACGGGTTTTTGCTCAAGGACGGCTCGTGGGTGGTCGAGCGCACGCCGAGCCATTATCCGCTGAATCAGGACCTGTACCGGATGCAATGACCGACCGGTCGCCAAAGCTGCGCATCGCCAACCGGGAGTTCACCTCGCGCCTGATCATGGGCACGGGGAAGTTTTCTTCGGGGAAAACCATGGCGTCGGCCATCGAGGCCAGCGGCGCGGAGATGGTGACCGTGGCGTTGCGGCGGGCGGATTTGTCGGGGCAGGGGGACAAGTTCGCGAACATCCTGACGTTTCTCGACGCGAAGAAATACGTGCTCTTGCCCAACACCAGCGGCGCGCGGAATGCCGAGGAAGCCTGCCGTCTCGCCCGGCTCGGACGCGAGGCGACGAGATCGACCTGGCTGAAACTCGAAATTCATCCCGACCCGCGCTACCTGTTGCCCGACGGGGTGGAGACGTTGAAGGCGGCGGAGATGTTGGTGAAGGAAGGGTTCACCGTGTTGCCGTACATCAATGCCGACCCCGTGCTCGCGAAACGGCTGGAGGATGTCGGCTGCGCGACGGTGATGCCGCTGGGGTCGCCGATTGGCAGCGCGCGCGGGATCGAGACGCGGGCGAGCATCGAGATCATTATCGAGCAGGCGACCGTGCCGGTCGTCGTTGATGCCGGGCTGGGCGCGCCGTCGCACGCGGCGGCAGCGATGGAGATGGGCGCGGATGCCGTGCTGGTGAACACCGCGATCGCCGTGGCCGCCGATCCCGAACGCATGGCCCAAGCTTTCAAGTCCGCCGTCATCGCCGGCCGCGCGGCGTACGAAATCGGCCTCGCCGTGAAGCGCAAAGAAGCCGATCCGACCAGTCCGCTGACAGGATTTTTGGAGTGAAGGGGCTCTGGTAAATTGGTATACTGGACGCATGAGATTGTGGCCTATACTGGCTATAGCTTACCTTGTAATCGGGATCGGCTGTTACATCGCCATTCTCAAGTTCCTCCGCCCTCAACCGCTCATATCTACGCGTGAGCATACCGATTCCGCCAAGGGCGAAGGGAAAAATCGGGTGAGGGTGCGTCGCTGGAACAGTATGCTCGTCCTCTTGATCGGCTTATCTGTTATGGTAGTTTTGTCTCCGTTGTTCTTGGGTGTTGGCATTTGGGGGCAGGCCAAGAACAAGCGCACTAAGCCTTCGTAATTGCCGCATTGTCCGGGCGCGAGCAGGCGGGGCGACTTTTCTTCTTCGGAAATACAGAATGTATGTTGACCGGCTGACGATAATATTTAGAGTGAACAAATAATTTGATTAGCCAAATTATTATGGTATTGTGGCTATCGTGACGTTGCCCAGTGACATCGCCGCGTTTGTGCGGTTGTATCCGCAGATTTATTTTGCCTGTCATCGACGGCACGTGCGGGATGAGCGGGCGCGGCGGACGCTCAGCCTGAACCAGGCCAGCATTCTCGATCATCTGGACAGCATCCAGCCGACCAGTCTGCACGCCCTGGCGCGGCACATGGGAGTGACCGCGTCGACGATGTCGTTGAACGTGGATCGCTTGGAGAGGGACGGCTACGTTTCTCGCGAGCGTGATCGACGCGATGCGCGCCGAATCGAGTTGCGCCTGACCTCGGCCGGTGCGCGGTTGAAACAACAACAAAAGGTGCTGGAACCGGAGCTGGTGCGTTCGCTACTGAAGCGGCTGACGGGGCCGGACCGGGCGCAGGCGCTGCATGGTCTCGAACTTTTGGCGAGAGCGGCGAATGAAATGATGGAAGGGCGGTCGGCGGAGGGCAAACCGAAAGGGAATCGACGATGAAATGGTTATTGATCATTCTGGGTATTTTCGCCGTCATGATCGTCGGCCTGCTGGTGCTGGGACTGCTTCAGCCGGCAAGACATTCCGTCACGCGGTCGATTCGGTTGAAGCTGAAACCCGAGACCGTGTTTGCCGCGCTGGCCAACTTTGAGGATCTGCCGAAGTGGTCGACAACCGTGCTGAAGGTCGAGCGTCTTCCCGATCGAGACGGCAAACCCGTTGCGCGGATCACGATGAAATGGGGCCACATGGAGATGGTGATGACCCAACTCGAACGTACGCCGCCGATCCGGCTGGTCGTCAGCGCGGCGCAGGAAAGCGGAGCCACGTTGGGGACGTGGACGTACGAACTGGCGAGCGAGAGCGACGGCTGTCGGGTGTCGCTGACCGAGCAAGGCGAAATGAAAAATCCATTCTATCGCGCGATCGGACGACTGCGCGGGCTCGACTCGAACATCACGCAGACCCTGCGCGACCTGGCGAAGAAGTTCGGAGAAGACGCGGACATTCAGCTTGGCCCGTAGCCGTTGTTGCGAGGCAAGCCGTCACCGCGGTTTGACGTTTGGACGATCATCTTCTACACTTCCCGTGGTGACGAGTTTTTCATCCACTTTTGACCAGCTTGCTTTGGGCGAGTTGGGGCGACTATCGCAGAACGCGACGGTTGTCGACGTCGAGGCAGCGCTGGCGCGGAGCGAGGCGAGGGGTAAACGGCTTTCGCTGGCCGATTTTGCCGCGCTCATTTCGCCGGTAGCATCGCAGTCGGCCTATCTCGAAGCGCTGGCGCGGCGGTCGCACGAATTGACGGTGAAACATTTCGGGCGGGTGATGCGGTTTTTCGCCCCGCTGTACGTCAGCAACGAGTGCATCAACATCTGCAAGTACTGCGGGTTCTCGCGGGACAATCCGATTTTGCGGGTGACGTTGACGGTGGAGCAGGTGGCGACGGAAGCGCGGTATTTGCGGGAGCAGGGGTTTCGCCACATTTTGCTGGTGGCGGGCGAGCATCCGCATTTTGTGTCGGACAATTACTTGCGGGATTGCGTAGCTCGGTTGCACGCTGAATGGCCGAGCATTTCTCTGGAGGTCGGTCCGTTGGAGACGGAGAAGTATGTGCCGATCGTGCAGGCGGGCGCGGAAGGGCTCGTGGTGTACCAGGAGACGTACGACCGCGACGTGTACGACGCGATGCATGTCAGCGGGCCGAAGAAAGATTTCGCGTGGCGGCTGGACACGGCGGAGCGCGCCTACGCCGCGGGATTCAAGCGGCTCGGGATCGGAGCGTTGCTGGGCTTGGCGCCGTGGCGGGACGAGGCCATCGCGTTGGCGGCGCATGCGGCGCATTTGCTGAAGACGTGTTGGATGGCGCAATTGACGATCAGCGTGCCGCGGATCCGGCCGGCGGCGGGCGAGTTTCAGCCGTTGGTGAACGTGACCGATCGCGAACTGGTTCAATTTGTGTGCGCGTTGCGAATCGCGTTTCCCGACGTCGGATTGGTATTGAGCACGCGCGAATCGCCGAAGTTGCGCGATCATTTGATGCCGCTGGGGATCACGCTGATGAGCGCGGGGAGCCACACCGAGCCCGGCGGATACACGGGGCAGGGGAAGGAGACGCTGCACGTGACGAAGGGCGGACGGATGGTACGGCCGGACGCGCCGCGGATCGCGTTGGAGGGCGAACACGCGACGGTGCAATTCCAGATCGCGGACGAGCGGTCACCGGCCGAGGTGGCGGCGCGGCTGCTGGAGTTGGAATATGAGACGGTCTGGAAAGATTGGGAAGGCGTTTTGAATGGAACGTAACGCGATCACCATTGTCGCCAACGGCAAGGAGGAGCGGTTGGATGCCCCGTGTTCGGTGGCTGGATTCATCGAAGCCCGCGGGTGGAAAGCGACGCAGATTGTCGTCGAGCGCAATGGAAGCGTTTTAGCGCGTGAGCAGTTACGAACGGTTATGCTTGCGGACGGCGACCAACTCGAAGTAATCGTGCCGGTGGCTGGTGGGTAAAGTTTTCCGAGTGGGCCACTAGCGGTTGTCGAAATCCTCTCCCACTACCTCCGTGACCTGATACCAAATCGCATTCGTAGATTTCTGGCTATCAGCGGCTTGCTTCTTCACGATGCGGACAACTGGCCGCTTCTGATTCCAGTAATCGTCGCTGGTAACTTCCAGAAGCGCCTTGTTAATTCGAAGGCTAACCAGTTCCAGCACACCTAGTTCCGAGGAATGACGATCTCCCCATTTGACCTCGTCGGTGAGCGACTTTAGATCGTCGCGGCCCTGCTTGGTGCTTTGATCGAGCACTTCAATAGTCAAGGTATACGGTCCATCTATATTTGGCAATAGCTTGATTACAAGCATAATACGACTGTAATTCCAATCCTTGTCAGAGTACGCAAGCAGAGCAGAGTTCACCTTCTCCATGAGTGCATTGGTCTGGTCGTCCGGGTGGCGACCGGGCTCAGGCCGAGTTGATGGACTTGACAGGTCTGTCATGGTTGTGCAAAAAACTAGTTGCAATCTAAACGTACACTCGGTACTCTCTGATTGAAAGACTAACTTGAAGATTCAGGAGCTTGCACGTTCTTCAGAGGGGTTCCCCACCCCCACCTCCTTGGCGTGCAACTCCTGAATCTCATTTTTACGGTCCGATCAATTTTGTTGGGCGAATGGTCGGCTTACTCTCCCGCGACTTTTATCCGAGACAAAAATGCACAGCGATGTGCCGTCGCAAGACGCGATGGTCGAAATCCGGCCGGGCGAAGCGCGCGCGTCGGTTTCGCGGAAAAAAAGAGACCCTTCGCTACGCTCAGGGTGACACGCCGTGGATGAGTGGGTCGCGGCGGCGCTGGGTCTCCGAGCAGAGTGTGCGAGCAAGTGAACTGCGAATGATCCGCCCCCGGCGAAGCACCGATCCGCGCCCGCTTTCAAGCTTGCGTTTGCCAGGATGTTCCCCTACAAGCTTGACCAAGAGCAGTACAGGGCTGACGATTCTCTAACGTCGAAATTTCCGGAGGATATTATGGGCCAGGTTTTTAGCGACATCACCAAGACCATCGGGCGAACGCCGTTGGTGCGGCTCAATCGGATCACCGCCGGCGTTGAGGCCCAGGTTGCCGTGAAGTGTGAGTTCTTCAATCCGCTGAGCTCGGTCAAGGACCGCATCGGCGTGGCGATGATCGAGGCCGCGGAGCGCGACGGGCGGATTGGCAAGGAATCCACGATCATCGAGCCGACCTCGGGCAATACCGGGATTGCGCTGGCGTTTGTGTGCGCGGCGAAGGGGTATCGATTGATCCTGACGATGCCGGATACGATGAGCATCGAGCGGCGCGTGTTGTTGCGGATGCTGGGGGCGGACCTGATACTGACGCCGGGGGCGGAAGGAATGCCGGGGGCGATTCGCAAGGCCGAGCAGTTGTGCAAGGAGATCAAGAACTCGTTCATGCCGCAACAGTTCGAGAATCCGGCGAATCCGGAAATTCATCGTCGCACGACGGCCGTGGAGATTTGGAACGACACCGACGGCCGCGCTGACGCCATTGTGGCGGGCGTGGGCACGGGCGGGACGATCACGGGGGTTGGGGAAGTGCTCAAGTCAAAGAAGCCGGGCTTCAAGGTGATTGCAGTCGAGCCCGTCGATTCGGCCGTGATCGGTGGCGGCAAACCTGGTCCGCACAAGATCCAGGGCATCGGCGCCGGGTTTATTCCGAAGAATTTGAACAAATCGATTCTCGACGAAACCATCACCTGTACCAATGACGACGCGTTCGCGATGGCGCGGCGGCTGGCGAAGGAGGAGGGGATCCTGTGCGGGATTTCGTCGGGCGCCAACGTCTGGGCGGCGGTTCAATACGCCAAGCGCCCCGAGAACAAGGGCAAGCTCATCGTCACGATCGCGGCGTCGACGGGCGAACGTTATCTGAGCACGGCACTGGCGGCGGAAGCGCGGGCCGACGTGGTCAAGAGCTCGTAGCTCGTCGTCATCATGATGAAGACCGCTCTTCTTTTTGCCGGGCAGGGCAGCCAGGCTGTCGGCATGGGCCGCGACCTCTGCGAAAAATACGAGGTCAGCCGGCGTCTGTTTTCCCGCGCTAATGAAGTGCTTGGCCGCGATATCCAGAAGATCTGCTTTGAAGGTCCCGAAGACGTACTGACCAAGACCGACAACGCGCAGCCGGGGATTTTTCTCACGAGCCTGGCCTGCCTGGAAGCGTTGAAATTACTGGTGCCGGAGCTGGTATTCGACGCGACGGCCGGTTTGTCCCTCGGCGAATTCACCGCACTGACGGCAGCGGGAGCGGTGAGTTTCGATGACGGATTGCACATGGTGCAAATGCGCGGACAGTTCATGCAGGAGGCGTGCGACTCGACCAATGGCGGCATGGCGTCGATTCTGAATCTCGACGATGCGATTCTGGCGGAGGTTTGCCGCGAGGCCGACGTGGACATTGCCAACATGAACTGCCCGGGGCAAACGGTCATTTCCGGCGACAAGGAGAAGATCGCCAAGGCCGTCGAGCTGGCGAAGGCGCGCGGCGCG
Source organism: Verrucomicrobiia bacterium (assembly GCA_035541135.1). GTDB lineage: Bacteria > Verrucomicrobiota > Verrucomicrobiia > Palsa-1439 > Palsa-1439 > Palsa-1439. The sequence goes on along the minus strand of DATKNW010000019.1, from coordinate 28,789 downwards.
AAGCGGGCGATACCGCTGGTCGTAGCGGGCGCGTATCATTCGCGGCTGATGGAGAACGCGAAGACGAAAGTGGCGGGCGCGCTGGCGGGGCTGTCGATGCAATTGCCGAGGGTGCCTGTGGTTTCCAATGTGACCGCGCGGCCCGCGGCCGGCGTGGCCGAGATCAAAGAGTTGCTCGTTCGCCAGGTGACATCGTCGGTGCGCTGGAGCGAATCGATGCAATGGCTGATCGCCGAGGGATTCACCCGATTCATCGAACTCGGCCCCGGCAACGTCCTCGCCGGCCTGATGAAACGCATCAATAAAGATGTCGAGATGGTCTCGGTCAGCGATGTGGCGACGCTGGAAGCGACAGCGGCGATCCTCCTTCGCTGAAGCTACGGAGGACGAAGAGCGCGGGGTTGACGGCGCCGCTGGCGAGTACGTCCGTGGCGGCGCACACACCAACACGGTCGAAGGATTTTTCAGTCTGCTCAAGGGCGGCGTGGTTGGAACCTTTCACAGTGTCAGCCGTCAACATCTGCCGCTGTACTTGGCCGGGTTCAACCACCGCTGGAATTATCGCCATGATACAGACGGCCAACGCACCGTTGCAGGCTTGCGCAAGATTGAAGGCAAACGCCTGGTGTACAAGTTTGTTGACTGAGGGGATTCGGCTCCTCAATATAACGACTACTTGGTAAAGGAGAGGCCGCCCCACGGACGGTGGGGAAGGAAGCGAAGGCGCAACAGGAGGGACTGAAGCGTTTCCAGTCATTTTGTTCTAGTGAAGACCGCAAGCAATACGAGGATCGCTCCGGTGATGATGGCACAGAGGCCAGTGGAATAAGCGAAACGTATGGTGGCCTCCGTATTATCTGGAATTCTCGCTCCTTCTTGGCTCTCGTTTTGGGAGTGGATAGAATTTGGAAGCATCATCGTTATTGCGGCGGGCTGTTGGGGCGAGGGATGGACAGAGCACCACAGGTTTTCAGACGACCCGAAAAGCCTGATGCCGGTTGAATACCTTAAACAGCGATACAGAGTGTTCTTTTGGAAAATGGTCGTTATGGGGCTCGGAGTTGAACTCATCGCATTTTGCTTTTCGTTCATCGCCTCAAATCGTGAAATCGAGGGACTGAAAGAGGCCAACATTGAGCTTGCTGCCAGATTGAACCCAAGGGCGATCACCGCAGACCAACGAGAAAACTTCTTACGCATTGTCAAAGATTGGCCCAAAGGACCAGTTAGAGTTTACGTGGCATCTTCTGACCCTGAGCCGGTTGCCTATGCCATACAAATAAGACACCTGCTGGATGAAGCCCATTACAACCAAGATGGGGAACGAGTCATAAGGCGCGACGACCTCCTGCCGCAGTTTGATTTGCCATATCCTCCCGGACACGTGAATTTCAAGGCCACTCCGGTGTTCATTGTTCTTTTCACACCAGACCCCCTTTCTCTTTCGCTTCCCGGCACACCGCCCGGAACGATAAGAACAAACTTTTTTCCGGGAATGATGATTGTGAGCGAGCGAACCGACAGAGGGACCGTCCTTCAACGTGGTAGGTACGACCCGAGCGATATACGTGCTCTCCCCGGCCTGATTTATCAGGGATTGTCTGACGTCGGCATTCACACGATGTTTCTCGGCGTGGCAAATGGTTTCACTAACGGAGAGTGGGCAGTCCTTGTCGCTCCGATGTCCTCTCGATGAAGCGGAATTGAATGACGTGTGAAAAACAGAAGCCGATCGACAGGCTGAAGGGACCGTTGAAGTGCAATCTTCCACCGAAGGAAGCACTCAAGCGGGCGATGCTCGTCCCGGTCCCTGACTACTGGAAAAAACGTCCATAGGCCGTAAGACCTTGAAACGGAAGCAGTTTTCGAGACCCACTAGCGGTTGCACACCCCGAAGCCCCCACTGCTTGCGAAGCGCATAGTCCCGAAATCTTCTGGACGCAAACAGAGCGGTCGCGAAGACGGAAAGACAAACGGCCAATTATAGACAAACGATATTTTGTCTCGACTCCATTATGGAGCTGTGCTAGCATTCGGGCGGTTGTGTGGTTCTTTGACATGGGGCCGGAGCAGGGCATGGGTGATGGATCATGGCTAATGGCTGATGGTTCAGGGTTCGCGACTGAAGGTTGTCGGCGGTCGCAGACCGCCGCTACAGCGACAGGGTTGATTCTCCACCCCTGTTTCTGCGAAACGAAGCCAACGGTTTTTTGAGGGGTTAGTTTACGGATGACGCGGAACGGCAAGGGGTTGCGGTACGGGCGATGCGGAAAAATCGATTGGCTTCGTTTGGCTTCGTTCGGGGGTTTTTCCGATGATTGGGCGAGGCGGATGGGGGGGCGGGCCCGTCATATATAAAAAATACGAAACGAACCCAGATTTTTCCACACCGGCTTGAGTTTCTTGAAAAAACGAACCCAGAAACGAACCCAGAACGAACCCAGGATTTGGGCAAACGAACCCAGTTTGGCGGGAAACGAACCGAGGTTGGGAGCGGAGGGAGTGGCGGTGGTGACGGGAGCGGGGCGGGGGATCGGGAAGGCGATTGCCGCACGCTGGAGGCCGCAGTAAAAGCGATCACAAGCTGACTGGGGGATGTTGCCGCGATTGGTGTTGACAAGCAGGCGCGGGGCTGGCTAGGAAAGCCGCATGCAGAAACTGTTGGAGAACAGAGTGGCGGTGGTGACCGGGGCGGGGCGGGGCATTGGTGAAGCAATCGCGCGGCGCTTTGCCGGGGAAGGCGCGGCCATTGCCGTCTGCGACGTGATGCTGGAGACGGCGCAGCAGGTGGCCACCAGCCTGACCAAGGATGGCGCGAAGGCGGCGGCGTATGCGGTGAACGTGACCGACAGCAAGCAGGTCACGGAGGTCTGCGACAAGATCGTGGCGGACTTCGGACACGTGGACATTCTGGTCAATAATGCCGGGATTACGCGTGACGGACTGCTGCTGCGGATGAGCGACGAGGACTGGGATGCGGTGCTGGGAGTGAACTTGAGAGGCGCGTTCCTGTTCACCCGGGCGGTGTCGCGGACGATGCTGAAGCAGCGGAGCGGGGCGATTGTCAACATCGCGTCGATTGTCGGCATGATGGGCAACGCGGGGCAGGCGAACTACTCGGCGTCGAAAGCGGGATTGATCGGGTTCACGAAGACCGTGGCCAAGGAGCTGGCGTCGCGCGGGATTCGCTCCAACGCGGTGGCCCCGGGATTCATCCAGACGCCGATGACCGACAAGCTCACCCCGGAACAGCGGAAGATGCAGACGGACTTCATCGCGCTGAAGCGTCTGGGCTTGCCGGAGGACGTGGCCAACGTGGTGTTGTTTTTGGCGAGCGATCTGTCCAGCTATGTGACGGGACAGGTAATTGCCGTGGATGGCGGCTTGGTGATGTGACGGCCGATTCAGGCGCAAACAAACCTTTGACAAGCAAGCGAGCTTTCGCGTAAAGAAACGAACGCTTTTGAAACAGGAGGAGCCAATGGCAGAGAAATCCGTAGCAGACCGTGTGAAGGAGATCATCGTCGAACAGCTCGGCGTGAATCCCGACCAGGTGACACCCGAAGCGAAGTTCATCGAGGATCTGGGGGCCGATTCCCTTGACACGGTGGAATTGGTGATGGCGTTTGAAGAGGAGTTTGGCGCGGAGATCCCCGACGAGGACGCAGAGAAACTTCAGACCGTCGGCGATGTGATCAAATATATCGAGGATCGCGGCGAGAAGTAACCGAACAGCCGGGCCCCGCCCCCGGGCGATGCTCGGGGTGGAGCGACGGGGCCGAAGAATTGCCGGGCATAAAGTGGGTTGCAATTTCACGCTTTATGCCCCAATTTTTCGCGACTCTGGCGAATCATGAGCGAACGACGGGTGGTCATAACAGGCATTGGCGTGCTCACGCCGCTGGGCAGTGATCTGGAGGTGTTTTGGCAGAACCTGCTGGCCGGCAAGAGCGGCATCGCGCCCATCACCCGATTCGATACGACGGCGTTCGACTGCAAGATCGGCGGCGAAGTGAAAGACTTCAAGGCCGAGGAGTTCATGCCGATCAAGGAGACGCGGCGGACGGATCGCTTTACGCAGTACGCCGTCGGGGCGGCGAAGAAGGCGATGGCGGATTCGGGGATCGACCTCTCGAAGGAAGACGTCAATCATATCGGCGTGCTGATCGGCTCCGGCATTGGCGGCATGGAGACCATCGAAGAGCAGGCGGGCATTCTTCTCAAGAAGGGTCCGGGCCGTGTCTCGCCGTTCATGATTCCGATGCTCATCGTCAACATGGCCAGCGGGTATGTGTCGATGCTGCTCGGAGTGAAGGGACCGAACCTCGCGGTCGTGTCGGCGTGCGCAACAGCGACGCATGCGCTCGGAGAAGCCGCGCGGGCAATTGTGCATAATGACGCCGACATCATGATCGCCGGCGGCAGCGAAGCGGCGATCACGCAGATGGGTTATGCCGGTTTTTGCGCGATGAAGGCCATGAGCACGCGCAACAACGAGCCCGAACGCGCCAGCCGGCCGTTCGACGCGCAACGCGATGGGTTTGTGATGGGCGAGGGCGCGGGCGTGTGCATTCTGGAATCGTTGGAGCACGCGCGGCATCGTCACGCGAAGATTTACGCCGAGGTGGCCGGCTACGGCATCACGGGCGACGCCTATCACATGAGCGCGCCCGCTCCCGAAGGCGAGGGCGCGGCGCGGTCGATGGCGATGGCGATGAAGCACGCCGGGGTGAATCCAGAGGATATCGACTACATCAACGCGCACGGCACCTCGACGCCCGTGGGCGACAAGTGCGAGACGCAGGCGATCAAGACGGTGTTCGGCGCGCACGCGAAGAAGCTTGCGGTCAGTTCCACGAAATCGATGACCGGCCATCTGCTCGGCGCGGCGGGCGCGGTCGAGACGGCGGTGTGCGCGCTGGCGATCCGCGACGGGATCATTCCGCCGACGATCAATTACGAGAATCCCGATCCCGATTGCGACCTCGATTACGTGCCGAACAAGGCGCGCCAGATGCCGGTCCGTACGTGTGTCAACAATTCGCTCGGCTTCGGCGGCCACAACGCCACGCTGATCGTCAAGCGGCACGAGTGATGGCGGACTTTGGTGGCGCAAGCCTCCGGGCTCGCAGTGGTCTGTCTGTTTTGGAGTGCGGCGATTCATCGCCGCTTTGTCACAGAGACAAGGGGCGAAATTCAAAGCGCTGACAAGTCAGCGCACACCAAGAAGGCGCTGCAAAAACCCTCGCGTCTGACTCCCGGTTTTGTTATTCAGCCGATCACAATGAGCGCGAAGATCAACGTCACGATTTGGAATGAGTTCCGCCACGAGAAGAAGAACGAGGCGGTGCGGAAGATCTATCCCGACGGCATGCACGTGGCGATCGCGAAGGGTTTGTCGAAAGAGAAGGATTTGGCGTGTCGGACGGCGACGCTGGACGAACCCGAACACGGGCTGACGGAGAAGGTGTTGAGCGAGACGGACGTGCTTGTCTGGTGGGGGCACGTGGCGCACGAGGAAGTGAAGGATGAGATCGTGGAGCGCGTGCAACAGCAGGTGCTGTCGGGGATGGGGTTGGTCGCGCTGCATTCGAGTCATCTCTCGAAGATATTTCGCGCGCTGATGGGCACGAACTGTATGCTCCGCTGGCGCGAGGCCGACGAGAAGGAGCGCATTTGGAACGTCGCGCCCGGTCATCCGATCACTGAGGGGATCGGCGAGCATTTCGAGTTGCCGTATGAGGAAATGTACGGCGAACGGTTCGACATTCCCGAGCCGGATAAGCTGATTTTCATCTCGTGGTTTGAAGGCGGCGAAGTGTTTCGGAGCGGCTGCTGCTGGGAACGCGGGAACGGCCGCGTCTTCTATTTCCGGCCCGGCCACGAGGCGTATCCGACCTATTACGACGTGAACGTCATTCGAGTGATCGGCAACGCCTGCCGCTGGGCCGCCCGCCGCGTGACGATGCCCACCAACAAGACGAAAAACCCGCCCGCCATCGAACCGATCAAGAAGAAGGACATGCAGTTTGGCGGGGCCGGCGTGAAGCAGTAAGAATCGGTTTCATTTGGAGTGCGCCGACCTGTCGGCGCTTTGCCTTCTGGCGTGACTCCGAAAGCGGTGACAAGTCACCGCACTCCAAGGATCAGTGATCACGTCATCGCGGACAGGCGGCGTTGCGTCCACGCGACCATCATCTGCAGGGCGACGATGGCGATCTGCACGACCGCGCAGAAGAAATAGGGGAACCGCAGGCCGTGACTGTTGCCGACCCAACCGGCCAGAAGCGGGCCGAAACACATGCCGCCGCCGAGAATGGCTTCGTGGAAGCCGCTGCCCTTGCCCTTTTCCATCATTTCTTCGAGCGTGAAATAGATGCTGGCCTGGTAGGTGTAACCGGAGACCGCGCCGCCGATGATCCAGGCGGCGGCGAACATCCATGTGGCGTGAGCAAGGCCGATCCAGACGATGCTCGCGGCGCAGCACAACTGCGCGATCCACAGCGGCCAGAGACGCGATCGCCAGAACATCAGGAATTGCATGGCAGCGAACGCGGCCAGCGCCGCCGCGCGTCCCGCCGACACCAATCCGCCATGGATGTCCGCGCTGATTCCCAGGTGCGTCGCCAGTTGCGGAAATAACGCCATGGTGCCGCCGAGCGAGAAGTTCGTCGCGAAATTTGCCAGCCACGCCGTCTTGCGAAATCCGCGTCCCTGGGGGATCAGGATGTTCTCCTCGATCGGCAGGCTGGCGCTTGCGGGGTCGGTCGGTCGTGTTGGCAGCAACAGCAGCAGCGCGATCAGTGAGATGGAGCCCGTCGAGAAATAGAAGGGCAGCCGCGACCCATGCTCGAAGAGCACGCCCGAGCCGTAGTATCCAATCAGCAGCCCAATGTTCCACGCCACGCCGAACGTCGTCAGACGTTTGGCGAGGGCATGTCCGGCGACGCCTTCACCGAGCCAGGCGATGATCGACGGCCAGTAGCACGACAGACCCGCGCCGAACAGGCCGCTGAGTGCCAGCAGCGGACCGAGTTGCGTCGTGAACGAGCACGCCAGAGCCATGAGGGCTGTGATAATGCAGCCGATGACGGCCAGTTTGCGGCGCCCGACGCGGTCGGACACCCGGCCCATGACGAGCGCCAGCGCGGCATAGACACCGATCCAGACGGCTCCCAGCCAGCCCAGGTCCGAGGCGCTGGCCCCCAACTCGGCGGCGCGCCGGCTGATGGCGAAGATCACCGCCGACACGCTCATATCCATCAGCAGCGACACGAGATAGAGGATGGAGAGTTGGGTCATTTGGGCGAGGGACTATAGCCGCGCGGCGTCCGCATTGTCCACGCAGGAAGGTGTTTCACACTCTGTTCTTCATTTTTTTCGGGCGGTCAGTATAATGCGCGGCCATGCAATTACTTCTCGCGACGCGCAACCGGGACAAGCTCAAGGAACTTTCGGCGATGCTGCAGGATTTGCCGCTGGAGGTGGTGTCGCTGGCGGACATGCCGAAACTGCCCGGGGTCGTCGAAGACGGCGCGACGATTCGCGATAACGCGGTCAAGAAGGCAACACAGATGGCGCGGATGGCGAAGAAACTGACCCTGGCCGACGACACGGGACTGGAAGTGGACGCGCTGAAGGGCGAGCCGGGCGTGCGGTCGGCGCGATTCGCGGGCGACGAGGCGACCTATCACGAGAACAACAAGAAACTGCTCAAGCTGTTGGAAGGCGTCGCGTACGAGAAGCGGACGGCGCGATTTCGTTGCGTGGTGGCGATCGCCGACGAGAACGGGTTGTACGACACCGTGGAGGGGATTTGCAACGGGACGATCCTGGAGGCCGAGCGTGGCGGCAGTGGATTCGGATATGATCCGTTGTTCCTGCCTGACGGCCAGACCAAGACGTTTGCCGAGCTTTCGCCCGAAGTGAAGAACCGCATCAGCCATCGCGCCAAGGCGATGCAAAAAGCGTGGGCGGTGTTGTCGCGATACCTGCGGGAGAAGAGCGCGGGAGCGGGCGACGCGGCGCCTCCACCACGGCAAGAGCGGGCATGAAGGCATTCATTCTCGCCGCGGGGCTGGGCACGCGGTTGCGCTCGCTGGGATTGGACGTGCCGAAGGTGATGGTGCCAATCGGTGGCAAACCGTTGCTGGAGCATCATCTGGAACTGTTCAAGTCGCAGGGTATCCGCGAGTTCATCGTCAACGTGCATTACATGCCCGAGAAAATCACGGGGTACTTCGGCGACGGCAGCAAATTCGGCGTGTCGATCACCTACTCGCCGGAGCCGGAATTGCTGGGCACCGCCGGCGCGATCAAGAAAATGGAATCCGAACTGCGCGGCGGGACGTTTATCGTATTCTACGGCGACAATCTAGTGCGGATCGAGTTTGCGCCAGTGCTGGAGTTTCATCGGGCGCGGCAGGCGCAGGCGACCGTGGCGTTGTTCGCGTCACCGGAGCCGTGGACGGGCGGGGTGGTGGAGACGGATTCGACCGGCCGAGTGCAGCGATTTGTCGAAAAGCCCGACCGAAAACAGATTTCGACAAATCTGATCAGCGCTGGTATTTTGGTGCTCGAGCCGCAAGTTCTGGACATGATTCCAGCCGGTCAGTTTTATGACTTCGGGAAGGACGTATTTCCGAGGTTGCTGGCCGAGCGCCGGCCGGTGTATGCGATGGAACCCAAAGCGTACATCCAGGACGTGGGAACGCCGGAACGGCTGGCCAAGGCGCAGCACGATTTTGGAAAGGGAGTATTGAAGTGATCATTACTCAGACACCGTTACGCATCTCGCTGGCCGGCGGCGGAACAGATTTTCCCGATTTCTACGAGAAACATGGCGGATGCGTCGTGAGCACGGCCATCGACAAGTTCGTGTATTGCATCGCCAAAGAGCGGTTCGACGACAAGATTTACGTGAACTGGACGAAAAAGGAAATCGTTGAGTCCGTCGATCAGATCGAGCACGAGCTGGTGCGGGAGGCGATGCGCAAAGTCGGTGTGACGAAGGGCATCGAGATTTCCTTTCTGTCAGACATTCCCGCGGAGGGCTCGGGGCTGGGATCATCGAGCAGCGTTACCGTCGGCGTCCTCAACGCGTTGTACCACTACACCGGGGCGGTCCCGACGCCGGAGCGGCTGGCGCGCGAAGCGTGCGACATTGAGATTCGGATCTTGGGCAAACCCATTGGCGTGCAGGACCAGTATATTGCCGCGTATGGCGGATTGCGCTGCCTCGAGTTCGGGCCGGGACCATCGGTCACCGTCACGCCCGTGGAGACGACGCGGACGGCGCTCGAAGATTTGGACAACTTGTTGATGTTGTTTTATACGGGAAAAACGCGCCAGGCTGCCTCGATTTTGTCGCAGCAGAAATCCAATATCGGCGGGAAAATCGAAGTCCTCCAGCAGATGACCCGGCAAGCGCATCAGGTGCGACGCCTGGTCGAAGTCGGGGACATCGATGGCTTGGGAGCGGTTCTTCACCAAGGGTGGGAAGCGAAGCGGAAACTGGCGCAGGGCGTCAGCAGCGGCGAGTTGGACGAGATTTACGAGCGCGCGGTGAAGTCCGGCGCGATTGGGGGGAAGATTTCCGGCGCCGGCGGCGGCGGATTTTTCCTGTTGTGCGTGCCCAGCGACAAACGCCAGGCCGTCCGCCACGCGTTGGCCAACCTCCGCGAAATGCCGTTCCGTCTGGAGCGGGGTGGGAGCCGGATCGTACTGAATCTGCAGCGATATTGAACCATGAAGACAGCCAGCGACTTTGCCAGGGATTATCTTACCGGACTCAAAGAGGTTCTGGACCGACTTCCCCTCAAGCCCCTCGACGAGATCATCCGCGTCATCGAACAGGCCCGGGACGAGGGACGACAGGTGTTCGTCATCGGCAACGGCGGCAGCGCGGCGACCGCGTCGCACATGATGAATGATCTCTGCAAGGGCACGCTCGGCCACAAGGGCGACGCCCCCTGGCCGCGGTTGCGTGTGATTGCGCTGACCGACAATGTGTCGCTGATGACGGCGTGGGCCAACGACACGGATTTCAATCACATTTTCAGCGAGCCGCTGAAGAACCTGGCGCAGCGCGGCGATGTGCTCGTGGCGATATCGGCATCGGGCAACTCGCCGAATATTATCGCGGCGGTCGAAGCAGCGAAACAGATCGGGGTAACGGTACTGGGTCTGGCGGGATTCACCGGAGGCAAACTGGCGAAGATGGCCGATGTATCCTTGGTCGTGCCCTCCGATGGATATGGCCCGGTGGAGGACGTTCACATGATCCTCGACCATGTTATTACGAGCTATCTCTACGAGAAGTTGAAGGCCACCCATTCCCGGTAAGCGCATGAGCAAAGGCCGAGCGCTGATAACGGGGGGAGCGGGGTTCATCGGGTCGCACACGGCGGAGGAACTATTGCGCGCGGGCTACGAAGTGCGCGTGCTCGACAATCTGACGCCGCCGGTGCACATCGGCGACGGGACATGGCCGGACTGGTTGTCCCCAGACGTGGAGCGCGTTCTCGGGGATGTTCGCCACCGCGATGACTGGTCGAAGGCGCTGCGGGGGATCGACGTGGTGATTCATCTGGCGGCGTATCAGGATTTGTTGCCGAATTTCTCGCAGTTTTTCCATGTGAACTCGGTCGGGACGGCGTTGTTGTACGAGCTGATCGTCGAGCAGAAGCTGCCGGTGCGCAAAGTGGTTGTCGCCAGCAGCCAGTTCGTGTACGGCGAAGGCCGGTACGAGTGCCCGAAGGACGGGGAAGTGTTTCCGGATGGACGGGAACCTCAACGGTTGGAGAAGGGGCTGTGGGAGCCGGTTTGCCCGAAATGTGGCGGGCCGATCCAACCGTTGCCGTTGCTCGAGACACACGCCAACCCGAAGAACCAGTATTCCATCGCGAAATACTCTCAGGAATTGATGGCCATCGCGCTGGGTCGGAATTACGGCATCCCGAGCGTGGCGATGCGGTACTCGATCGTGCAGGGGCCGCATCAGTCCTTTCGCAACGCCTACTCGGGCGTGTTGCGGATTTTCACTTTGCAGATGATGAAAGGGCGGCAACCGTCGATATTCGAGGACGGCCGGCAATTGCGGGACTACGTCAACGTGGGGGACGTGGCCCGGGCCAACCGGCTCGTGCTGGAGAGCGACGGGGCCAATTACCAGGTGTTCAATGTGGGTGGCGGGCGCGGCTACACTGTCATCGAGTTTGGCGGCATCGTGGCCGAGGCGTTGGGCGTGACGATGGATCGGACCGCCAGCGGCGAGTACCGCGTGGGGGACACCCGTCACAGCGTGTCGGATATCACGAAACTGCAACGGCTCGGCTGGCAGCCCACGAAGACGCCCCGTGACAGTGTCCGCGATTACATCGAGTGGATCCGCCGCCAGAAACTGGACAAGGATTACGCCGCGGAGGCGCTGAACCGGCTGCGCGAAACCGGCGCGTTGCGAAAAGCCGGTTAGGCTGGCGATGGAACAACGTCCGTACCTGTCGGTCGTCATACCTGCTTACAATGAGGAGGAGAGGCTCCGACGGCACGTGCCGGGGATGGTGGATTTCCTGCAATCCAAGAAACGTCCGTTCGAGATCGTGGTGGTCAACGACGGGAGCAGGGACCGGACGGCGGAGACGGCGCGCGAACTGGCGCGGGTGTATCCGACGTTGCGGTTGATCGACCTGAACCCGAATCGTGGCAAGGGGGGCGCGGTGAAAGCCGGGATGCTCGATGCCCGCGGCGAATACATCCTGTTCACCGACGCCGATCAGAGCACGCCCCTTTCCGAAGTGGACAAGCTGCTGGCGAAGATGGAAACGGACGGATACGACATGGCGATCGGCTCCCGGTCCATGCCGGGGGCGAGGATCGAACAGCCGCAAGTCTGGTATCGGGCGCTGGCCGGCAAACTCTTCGGATTGGGGACCCGGTTGTTTTGCATCCGCGGATTTCACGACACGCAATGCGGGTTCAAGGCGATGAAACGCGACGTGGCGCAAAAGGTTTTCCCGCAGGTCACCTCGGACACCGCCATTTTCGACATCGAAATGTTGGTGGTCGCGACGCGCGAGAGATTTCGGATTGCCGAGGTGGCCGTAAAATGGGTGCACGACCCGGACACCCGGATTCCGTACAACTTCCGCCGCGCGGTGAAAATCTGGATGGAGCTGTTTCGAATCCATCGCGCCCAGAAAATCGTCTGGTCGCTCAAGGCGAAAACCGCGTGAACAAATCACGCACCAATCCGGGCATTCCGCTTCCGGCGACCGTCGAGTGGCTGGCGCTGGCCGGGATCGTCGCGGTGGGAGCCTGGTTGCGATTCCAGCACACGGAACTGCTCGAGTTCAAGAGCGATGAGGCTTTTGCGGCTAATCAGGCCTTGGAATTTGTCCGCGCTGGGAAACTGCCGACGGCCGGTCTGATGTCGAGCGTCGGGGTCTCCAATCCGCCGCTGTTCATCTGGCTGTTGATCCCGATGTTTTACCTGACGTCGAACATCGCGGTGGTCTGCGGGATGATCTCCACGCTGGGATTGGCAGCGGTGGTCGCGACGTGGTGGATTGGCCGGAAATACTATGGATCCGTGAGCGGTTTGGCGGCGGCGGCGTTGTTCGCTACCGGGCCGTGGGCGGTCATTTACTCGCGCAAGATCTGGGCCCAGGATTTCGTGCCGGTGCTGGCCACGGGAGCGATGTGGGCGGCGCACTCGCTGGTGCTCGGCAAGAACCCGAAGGCGATCTTCTGGCTGCTGTGTCTGCCGCTGTGCACGATCCAGATTCATTTCAGCGGGTTTGCCCTGACGGCCACGGCCATCGCCATCGTGGTGGTGTTGCGTCCGCGGATAGATTGGCGATTTGCGGTGGCTGGCGTGGCGGTGGCGCTGGCGCTGGCCATGCCCTACGTATTCGAGCAGCAGAAGACCGGCTGGGCCGAGTGGAAGCGGATGTCGGAAGAGGGCAGCGGTCGCCGGTGGGAACGGCTTCCGCCGGGGATGACGATCAATCCGCAAAGTGGCTATCCATTTCCGCGACGGCCCACCGAGGCGTGGCGCCATGCGCTGGCGATCATGAACGCGGGCGAAATCGAGGACATCCTGGGTTTGAGTGCCAGCGAGGCGCTTGATCCCAATCATATCTGGTCGAGCAAACACTCGGGACAGAACCGGTATTTCGATACTTGCGTGGCCGACTGTGAATTCACGTTGGATGCGAGAGACTGGCTGCCGGCGTTACAGCAACTGGCGTTTTCCATCGGGTTGCTTTGGTTTGGCGTGGTGGCGGCGAAGTCACTGAAACAGGTGTTGCGTCGCCAAGTGACTGCCGACGATGAATCGAAGGGCGCGTGGATCCTGGTGCTGTGGATCGTGGTTCCTCTCTTGGCCTACCTTGTCGCGGGGCTGTGGACCTATTTATCCTACTACGTCATTTTGTATCCGGTGTTTTTCCTGGTTCTTGGGGCATTGGCCCGGCGGGCGGTTCCGTCAAAAATCCTGGTGGCGGGCGTTGCGATATTTGCGGTCGGCAATATCGTGTACATGCTGGACGTGAACCGTTATCTGGTTCAATACGGCGGAGCCCAGGGGACGTACGGAACAGGCCTCGGGTTCAAGCAGGCGGCGGCGGGGTATGTGGCGGCGCGTGCCGACGCCAAGGAGTTGGTGGCGCAGGATCGATTGCTGCAAATGGACCAGTGGCAGCGGGCGGAACCGGCGCAATTGGATCTGCCCTTTCTGGCCATGTTGCATGGGTCGGGACACGAGTTGGCGACCAATCAACTGATGCTCATCATCGACGATAATCGGACGAGCTACGATGCCGGCCGCGTGAATTTTGGCGGGGACGGGACGAACTGCGGCCCGATGCACGTCTATATCATTAGCCGACCATGAAACCGGCGTCCGGCATAAAATGGGAGCAGGTCCTGGCCGCTGCATTGGTCGTGCTGTGGGCCGCACTCTTCCTCCCGAACCTCCGTTCGAATCCGAACTGGTACGGCGATGAAGGCGAGTGGATGGAGAAATCGTGGACATTCATTCACGGCACGCCGCGGGTCGGGCCGATCATCAACGACTTCGTGTTTCCGTATCCGTATCCGCCGTTGTACATGCTGGTAAACGGCGCGCTGCTGCGGGTGTTCGGCAACGACATCGTTGTGGCGCGCGGGTTGGGAGCGGTGACGGCCCTGGCGGCGGCGGCGATTCTGTTTTGGATCGGGGCACGGCTGCGCGGGCCGGCATTCGGATTCTTATGTGCCGCGGCGCTGCTGGTTTACCCTCAAACCAACATGAACTTTCGCTGGGTGCGCTCCCATCCGATGACGGGGACGCTGGCGCTGGCGTGCATGGGATTCCTGATCGGCTATCTGCAGGACAAACGTCTCAAGGATCTGGTCTGGGCCGGGGTTTTCTGTTCGCTGGCGACGGCGGCCAACTATTACGCCGTGGGGATGATCCCGGGTGTCATTGCTGTCGCGGTCTGGGTGAACTGGCGGCGCTGGCGCGAGCCGTCGGCGTGGCGCGACGTGATGACGGGCGCGGCCACGGCCGGAGCGTTCGGCGTCGTGTTCGTTTTGTGGTATGTCGCGACGCAGGGCGGGCTGGCGCACTTGCGAGAGCAGGTTCAGCGATTGGGCGGGATGACGCAGCCCGCGGGGATTGTGGAGGTTTGCTCGCGAATTGCCAGGTTCTGCTTTACGACTCCGACGAGCATCGGTCCGCAGGGATTGGAGGGACACGATGTCTGGTTGATCGCGGCGGTGGTGGGATTGATCGCGTTTCCCGTGGCGCGGCTGCGCGGGTGGCTGGTGTTTTGGCTGGCGGCGTTGATGTGGCCGATTTTTCGGAAGCAAGACAATGTCTCGTGGTTTTTTTATCCGGCGACGGTGTTTTTGCCGTTGATGGCGCTGGGCGTGGGCGGGGCAGCGGAGCAGGTGGGGCGTCTGGTGACGGCGACGCTGCAGAAGAAGGATTCGGTCGGGCTGCGCGTGGCGCCCGGCGTGGTGGCGTTTGGCGCCTGGGCCATCGTCTCCCTGAACGGGGCCTGGGGACATTTCGACACGATGATTGACCGGTTTACCCAGCAGTCGATTCCCGAGGCGGAAGCGGCGATGAAATACGTGAACGAGCATACGACCGACGCTGATTTCGTGCTCGTGCCAAAGCAGATTTACTGGTTGGTTAAATCGCCCCGACGAAGTATGCTCTCACATTGTCAGACGATTGAGGGGAAGACCAACGCCGCCTGGCCGGTGCGGATTCCGCGGGATCGATTCTGGTTTGATTGCCGATGGCCGAACGCGAAGTACGTGGTGCTGGCTTCGGGCGTGGACGCAACGGGACGTCGGCAGTGGGGGATCGACCTCGTGTACACGCTGGGTGCGGGCGGCGCCGGTGAGATCGTGCCGTTGATGCTCGACGAGAAGTGGAATGTCGTGTACGCCGGCGGCCGAGGGGTGGCGTATGCGCCGATCGGGCCGGACAAGAAGTGGCCGGTCGTGCTGGACGGGGAGTATTTGGTTTTGGCAAATCCGCAATTGGTGAAAGGGACGCCCTGACGTGGCAGACAGCAGACAAACACTCGTCATTATTCCGACGTACAACGAGAAGGACAACATCCGATCCATCATCGATCTGGTGTTGGCCCAGGCTCCCCATCTCGACGTGCTGGTGGTCGATGACAACTCGCCGGACGGGACGGCCGCGATCGTTAGCGAGATCGCCAAAGCCAATCCGCGGGTGCACCTGATGAGCCGCGCGGGCAAGCTGGGGCTGGGCACGGCCTACATTGCCGGGTTCAAGTGGGGCTTGTCACGGGACTACGGCCTGCTGGTCGAGATGGACGCCGATTTCTCGCACGATCCGCGGGAGATACCCAATATGCAGAAGGCGGCCGAGGATGCCGATCTCATCTTGGGCTCGCGGTATATCAACGGCCTGCGGGTGATGAACTGGCCACTGCGCCGGTTGTTCTTGAGCGTCAGCGCGTCGTACTACGTGCGCATCATCACGGGACTGCCGGTGCAGGATCCCACGGGCGGTTTCAAGTGCTTTCGGCGGGGCGTCCTGGAGGCGATCGACCTCGACGCGGTTCGCAGCAACGGGTATGCGTTTCAAATCGAGATGACGTACGAGGCGTGGATCAAAGGCTTCCGCGTGCGGGAAATCCCCATCACATTTGCCGATCGGTACGCGGGCAAATCCAAGATGTCGGGCAAGATCGTTCGGGAGGCTTTGTGGATGGTATGGGCGTTGGCGTTCAAGCACGCGTTCCGGCGGACACCGCGGGTCGCCCGGAATGTTGGCGGCTGAAGTTCATCACACCTCTTGTCAGATCATTTTGCGTCCCGGGCGGGAATTGGCGCGGGCTGTGCTCTTGGCGGAATTGCGATGAAGACAGCCCGGTGCAGCCAGCCTCGATCCGACCGGGCCCACCCCACCCAGTTGAGTCTGGCCTTGCACGCGCTGAAGGAAGCGATCCTCCGGGGCACCACCTGGCAGTACGAAAAACTGGTCGATTTGGCCGTAAATGCCGGGGCAACCGACGAGCAGATCGACCTCATCGCGCACGAAGCCATCGAGGCGTTGTTCGCCCGCGCCGAGCGTCCTGTCACTCCGCGAAGCCTGACCCAACTGGCCAGCCCCGCTCACTTCCGTCGTTGATGTTGGCCGTTTTTGGCCGGAACCGCGCCCCGACGCCGCAGATTTGCTCGGTAATTCCTCTATTCGGCATGTCCGGATGGGCCTTGACGTTACCCGGATCGCATGGTAGCGTCGCCCGCACTTTACTCAACAGACGAACCCACATCACTGAGAAGGAACTCATGAAGACTCGCGTCGTTTTCACCGTTTTTGTCCTCACCGGAATCCTTGCCGGCAGGGCGTTGGCCGCCAACTCGGCGGCGGCTCCCGCCGTTTCGACCAATAAACCCGCCATCGCGGAAGCGATCTCCGGAACCGATGTCGTCGCCCGCGTGAATGGCGTGGAGATCACCGGCAAGGACCTCAATGCCGCGCTGCGAGCGTACAATCTGGAGATGGCCCGGCTGGGCCGTCGCTTCCCGGCTGCGCAGGCGGCGGCGCTGCCGCGAATCGTCTTGGATGAGCTGATCGGTCGCCAACTCATCCTCCAGCAGGGCTACAAGCAGCCTCCGGCGGACCTTGACAAAATGGTGCAGGGCCAGATCGCGCAGATGAAAGCCGACGCCGGCGGCGAGGCGGAACTGGGAAAGAAGCTGAAAGCCAGCGACACGACCATGGAGGAAGTGACGCGTCAGATCCGCGACGGCGTGGTTCTTCGCGAGACGATCCGATCGACCATCGACAAGCGTGTCACGATCACGACGAATGACGCACGGGCCTTCTACGAGGCCAATCCGGAGCAGTTCAAGCAACCCGAGATGGTCCGCGCCAGTCACATCCTGATCGCCTGTGCGCCGGACGCCGCCGATGACGTCAAGAAGGACAAACGGGCGCAGATCGAGGCGGCTCTCGCGCTGGTCAGGGGCGGTGAGAAGTTCGCCGACGTGGCCCGGAAGGTCTCCGAAGATCCCGGTACCGCCGAGAACGGCGGCGACCTGGGATACTTCCCCCGCGGCCGCATGGTGCCGGAATTTGACACGGTGGCGTTCTCATTGAAGACCAATGAGATCAGCGGCATCATCACCACCCAGTTCGGCTATCACATTCTGACGGTCACAGGACGAAAGCCCGCGCAGCCCATGGCGTTTGAGGATGTCAAAGACAGGCTGATGGACTACCTCAAGCAGCGCAAGGCCGGCGACGCGATGCGCACGTATGTGGCCGACCTGCGTCAGGCCGCCAAGGTCGAGGTCCTCTTGCCCCTGCCGCCAGCCGCGGCTGTCCCTGTGCCGGGCGTCGACTCACCGGGTGCGGCGCGGAGCCCGGCCAAATAACGCCGTCCGGTCGGCCCGGATTTGCTGCGTCGGCGCGTCATTGACGCGGCCCGCGGAAGTCTGCATTCTCCGGGGTCTGATTCGCTTTCATTATTTGCCTTGCGAAAGGTTAACGAATATGTTAACCCAAGGACACGCCAGCCATGAGTGACCTCAAAAAATACATCGCCAATCGCCGGCGTCGGGACGCTGATTTTGCCAGAGGCTACGATAAGGGCTACGCCGAATTCAAGGTGGGCGTTCTGATTCGACAGGCGCGGGAACAGGTCGGGTTGACGCAGGAAGAACTTGCCAAGCGGTTGCGCACCAAGAAAACGGCTATTTCCCGCTGGGAGAAACATGCGACCGACATCCGGTTGAGCACGCTGCTGAAACTGGCGAAGGTCCTGGGCAAGGAACTACAAGTGGTCTTGCGGTAGGACCGGCGGCATCCTGAGAAGCTCTTGGTTCGAAATGCCCCGTGATGGACAGTGAAAACCGCCGCTGGTTGCCACGGATGTCAGGTGGGCTCGTACGGTTTCAGCGTTACCGGCCGCTTTCCAAGACGGAGGAGTTCGGAGACTCTCTTCATGTTGCCTTGAAGCGTTTTGCCATCCCGCATATGGAAGTCCCGTGCCGTTTCCACAAGCAAAACCACTGACTCCTGAATGGCCGCACTATCGGGTATCCATCCAAAGGAGGACACGGTATCGTGGTGCGGAAGTGCCTTGGCTGAGGCGTGGAGGTTGGCGGCAAGTTTCCCGAACTTTTGAACCTGCTCTTCCTTTTGCACGGTTCCCGTCTCGCAATATGCAAACCACCACGAAATGTCATTGATTCGTTTCTTCAGTTCCCGCAATGGTTCGACGAAGTAGAAGAGCATGAAGGTGCTGAGAAGAAACACAACCAAGCCGCCTATCGCACCGCTGATGGACCCGGCGACTATCGACCTGCTAAGTATCGAGCACGCAAGCACGGGCAACAGTCTACCGCTGACCGAATCCCGTTGACAAGGTCGCCTTGACACCGTCGCAATGCTTGCGTCCTGCTTCGCCGAATGGTAGGCTACTTCGTCAGACTGCCATGAATAAGACCCTTGTCGCGGTCGTCGGCATACTGTGCCTGTCCGGGTTGGTTGGTCTGTACATCTGGACTTCTCACAACCGCTTTTACATCACACGGTCCACGGAAGACCTTGCCTATGAGGTCGATCGGAAGACTGGGCAATCATGGATGCTCGAGGGCGAAGTGAAGAAACTGATGACCGGGAATGTCGAGGCTGCCCCTCCAGAACCTACAGAACAGGAATTGCCAACTGACGAGGCCCTAAAGATAAACGGAACAGCGCACATTGATGATCTGGGGTACTTAACAGGGAGTTTCTACAACGGCAGTACCTGGAAGGTCAGCAGAGTGGTTGTGACGCTTTCGCAAGGGGATGGAGTTGACTCGTCCACGAGGGACTATTCCGAGGACATCGACATTTACCCGCTCACGACACGGGATTTCTCTATTGAAATCATCGGCCAGAAATCTCTGAAGAGTTGGCGCGTAAAGCAGGCGTTTGGACGCAAATCGTAGGTATCCTGCCGCCACCGCGGATCGTGCGAGCCACCGTCTGACCGTCACTGACCGGGCTCGCCTCCACGGGGATTGCCACGCACCGGATGTGTGTGGCAAGGAACCTGCTCTATGTAGAAGACTCAAGTGGATTGGTATAGGGTTATCGATCCACGAGAACGGAGGCCATTATGAACATGGATGCAACAATTCTAAGCGGTCATCCTACGATTTTTCCCTGGACTGTTACTGGTAAGGGCGGGGACATCTACGACTTCGGCGAAGGAATCCGCGTCTGGGTTTCGCGCAATGTTTCCACGTGTCGGCACTATGAAGACGGCCTCGTCCTCGACGCAGTCAGGTGGATTGCGCGGACTGCTATCAAAGCAGGGATGCCGACTGGCGATCTCAGCTTGATGGAAGAGCAATACAAACGATTCTTGGGCGTTCTTTAATCATCGCCCCACCATCACATCACGGCTCGCCCGGATTCGTGGCATCGACGGGCCATTGACGCGGCCCGCGGAAGTTTCATAGACTTGCCGCGGCGCTCATGTTGACCATTACGCTGATCTTGGAACTGCTCGCGCTGGGAGTGCTGCTGATTCTGTCGGCCTTCTTTTCGGGGACGGAAATCGCGCTATTCTCGCTCAGCAGGTTGCAGCTCCGGCATCTTCGGCTGGAACACCCCGTCCAGGGCCAGATCGTCAGCGAGTTGCTCGACCAACCCCACCGGCTGCTCTCGACGATTCTGTTTGGCAACACGGTGGTCAACGTGGCCGCGGCGATTCTCGGCTACTCGGTCCTGCAAACGCTCGTGCCCGGCCGCGCGGAGACCTTCGCGGTTCCTGTCATGACGCTGCTGATTCTGCTCTGCGGCGAGATCGTGCCCAAGACGCTGGTCATCGGCAGCGCCGAGTTCTTCGCGCTGTACCTGGCGCGGCCCACGCAATGGACGATGGCCTCGACCTCGTTGTTGCGCCGCGCCGCCGAGGCGTTGTCGGCGATGCTCGTGCGGGGGATCGAACGCTGGCCGTTCTTTGCCCTCCACAAGGTCCGATCGGGCGCGCCGACCGAGGACGAATACCGCACGTTGCTGACCGTGGGCGAGCGGGCCGGGATCGTCCGCAAGGAGGAACGGCACATGGTCAACAAGATCCTCGCCCTGGAAAAGATGCCGGTGAAGGAGATCATGACGCCGCGCGTGGACATGCAGTGCGTGGACGATTCGTTGAGTCCGCCGGAGATGGCCGAGGTGTTGCGGCGCATCAAGCACCGCCGCGTGCCGATCATCCACGAGACGCCGGATACGGTCGAAGGCATCCTGAACGTCAAAGATTTCCTGGTGGATCCCGCCCGCGATCTCGACGAGGTGGTGGAACTGCCGAATTTCGTTCCCGAGACGATGCCGGTGGCGAAATTGCTGAAGACTTTTCGCAAACAGGAGCATCCGGTGGCCATCGTGGTGGACGAGTACGGCGGGACGCAGGGAATGGTCACGCTGGAAGACATCCTCGAAGAAATCGTCGGCGAGATCGAAGATGAGTTCGACAAGAGCGAGATCATGGTGCAGAAACTCGACGGCCAGCGGTACCTGATCAACGGCAAGGCGCGGTTGGAGCTGGTCAACGAGCAATGCGGCCTGGCGCTGCACGCACCGGATGTCGAAACGATCGCCGGTTGGGTGATCGCCCAGCTCGGCGCGCTCCCCAAGGAGGGCGAGCAGGTCCGCGTCGATAACGTCTGCGCCACGGCCCGCAAGGTCGTCAAGAACCGCGTGGGCGAGGTGGTGCTCGAAGTCGCTCTGCCAGCGCCCGGCGGCGACGAAGGCTGACATGGAAGCGCTCCATTACGTTCTCATCATCCTGCTGGGCGTGCTGACGTCGGCGTTCTTTGCGGGCGCGGAAACCGGGCTGATCTCGCTGAACCGCGTTCGCCTGCGTCACGAGGTCGAGCGCAAGAACCGCCGCGCGATCATCCTCAACGGGTTCGTCGAGAACTCCGAGCGGCTGCTGGGCACGACGCTGTTCGGCACGAATCTGGCCAACGTGCTGGTCGGCGTGTACGCGTCGATGCTGGCGGTGCGTCTCTTTCAGGCAGATGTTTTCTGGGTCGAATTGGTTGCGGCCGTCGTTGCGTCGGGTCTGCTGCTGGTGTTCGGGGAAATCGTGCCCAAGACGCTTTTCCGGCATTACGCGCATCGGTTGTGCATGACGATCGCCGACCTGCTCAACGCGATGGCCTGGCTGTGCGCGCCGATGGTGTCGTTCGTGGGGTTCTTCATGCATGTGTTTGTGCGATTGAGCGGCGGGAAGGAAGCCCCGAAGAGTTTCTTCGTTACCCGCGAGGAACTCAAGCACCTGGCGAAGGAAGGCGAGGTGGGCGGCGCGCTCACCGCCGACGAACGCGAGATGATCGATGGCGTGTTCGATTTCCCGTACAAGACGGTGTACGACGTGATGGTGCCGATGTCGAAGACCTCGACAATCACGCGCGATGTGGCCGTGGCAGAGCTGTTCGCGCTGTCGCAGCAGACGGGCTTTGCGCGGTTTCCCGTGCGGGACGGCGACAAAATCGTCGGCGTGGTAAATGTGTACGAGATCGTGTTCGAGAACACGGGCGGCGCGGGCAAGACGGTGGAGCAACTGATGCAGAAGCCGCAGTTCGTGGCGACGACGGAGCGCGTGAACCGTGTGCTGCCCGTGCTGCGGGCGAGCCGCCATCCGATCAGCATCGTGGTCAGCCCCGAAGGCAAACACGTCGGGATCGTGACCATCGAGGACATCGTCGAGGAAATCGTCGGCGACGTGGAGGGATGAGATTATGAAACTGGACAAGCGTTTTCGCGTGCCGCCGCACAGCAAGGTGCGGCTGGCGGATTTCGATCCCGAAGACACGGCGGGCGTCAGCAAGGGCGACAGGGCGCATGAAAAGCTGGAGACGAACATCGAGCGGATGGCCGACCTGGAGTATCGGCTCTACGCGGAGGGACGCCGCTCGCTGTTGATCGTCCTACAGGGCATGGACGCCGCCGGCAAAGACGGCACGGTGCGGCACGTGATGACGGGGCTGAATCCGCAGAATTGCCGGGTGACATCGTTCAAGGTGCCGTCGGCGGAGGAAGCGGCGCATGATTTCCTGTGGCGAATCCACAAGGCGATGCCGGCGCGCGGCGAGAATGGCATCTTCAACCGCTCGCAATACGAGGATGTGCTGGTCGTGCGCGTGCACGACTTGGTGCCGAAATCTGTCTGGTCGGAGCGGTACGATCAGATCAATCGGTTTGAAAAGTTGATGACCGAGAATGGCGTGACCATCCTGAAGTTCTTTCTCCACATCAGCCGGAAGGAACAATTGGCGCGGTTGGATGCGCGGATCGATGATCCGACGCGGAACTGGAAGATCAGCGAGGCGGATTTCAAGGAGCGAAAGCTGTGGGATGACTACGTGAAGGCCTACGAGGCGGTGTTGAGCAAGTGCAGCACGTCGTACGCGCCGTGGTTCATCATTCCAGCCAACAAGAAATGGTTCCGCAACCTCGCTGTCTCGCAGATCATCGTCGAGACACTGGAGAAGATGAACCCGAAGTTCCCCAAGCCGACCGTGGATTTGAAGAAATTGAAGGGGAAGTAGGGACGAGACGCCAGTGTATTCTGGTCGAGGGGAACGGTTGCTTGCGCCAGGTTTCTTTATTGGGGCAATTGCAGGCTGCGTTGTCACTCACATACTCACCGCCTTTCATAATGGTTCTTGGGTATCCATAATCTTGGGGTTCTTGGCAGGACTCGCCGCGTTCGTGGTCTACGTCTTCGTGCTAACGAGATTGGGCTGTAGTTGCATCGATGGAGTTGTCTCCGATTTGTAGCCGCGAATCTTATTCGCGGGTCGGGTCTATAGTTCCAAGCGGTGGATTTCTCCTCTGAACGGCCAATCTTCAGCGTGTTTCACCAGTCCGTGTCGAACAGGATTTTGCCATACATACTGCCATTTGGTTTCGTAGCTCTCACCGCCGCGGAGCAAATGGTCAAAGAACTCCCGTTGCCACAGGGGATATGGAAAGCCGAGCAGACGTAGTTGGCGCGTTACCAGGGATCGAAAAGCTCGCATGAATTTCGACAAATCCGCCTCGCGGTCAGTTGGTGAGGCAAAGAAGTGAACATGGTCGGGCATGATGACGTAGCGTCCGACCTGCCAGTCGGGAAGGCGTGACCATGCATCTCGGATTGCCGTGTGCGCGTCGTTATTCGCGAGGCATGGCTGCCGATTCGCGGTACAGCAGGTGATGAAGTAGATGACGGATTTCTCATCCGGGAGCCAGACCGGAACACGGCGGAGGTGGTGCTGGTCGGACACGAAATAATTCTATCCGCCGGTGAGAGTAGGGGCCAGAATAAAGGAACCGCGAATGAGATTCGCGGCTACAAGAAGGGGACCGCGAATGAGATTCGCGGCTACAAGCTGGATTCCTTGTGCCGGGTGCTGTATTCTATCCGCCTCATGCTTGCGAAACGGATTATACCGTGTCTGGACGTGGACCGCGGGCGCGTGGTGAAGGGGACGAAGTTCCTCAATCTGCGCGACGCGGGCGATCCCGTCGAGTGCGCGAAGGAATACGACCGGCAGGGCGCGGATGAACTGGTGTTCCTCGACATCACGGCCAGCTCGGACAATCGGGCGACGATGATCGACGTGGTCGAACGGACCGCGAACGAATGTTTCATGCCGTTGACGGTCGGGGGCGGGATTCGGACCGTGGACGATATTCGCGGAATGTTGAAGGCCGGCGCGGACAAGACGAGCCTGAACACGGCGGCGGTGCAGAATCCCGACGTGGTGCGGGCGGGCGCGGAGCGGTTCGGTTCGCAGTGTATCGTGGTCGCCATCGATGCAAAGCGGCGCGTAGAGCGTGGAGCGAAGAGCGAAGAGCGGTCCTCCTTCGCTAAAGCTACGGAGGACAACGAGGGCGCATCAGCGGCGCCTCGTTGGGAAGTCTACACGCATGGAGGGCGGAAGCCGACGGGGATCGATGCGGTGGAGTGGGCGCGGAAGGTGGAGGCGCTCGGGGCCGGCGAAATCCTGTTGACCAGCATGGACGCCGATGGGACAAAGGCGGGGTACGACGTGGCGTTGACGCGGGCGATCAGCGAGGCGGTGCACATTCCCGTGATTGCCAGCGGCGGGGCGGGCAGCCTCGATCACATGGCGGAGGTGCTGATCGACGGAAAGGCGGACGCGGTGTTGGCGGCGTCGATCTTTCACTTCGGCGAGTACCAGGTGGCCGACGTGAAGGAGTTTTTGAAGAACAAGGGAATTTGCGTGCGGATATGAGCGTAATTGACGAACTGAAGTACGACGCGAACGGGTTGATCCCCGCGATCGTGCAGGAGCAATCCACGGGGCGCGTGGTGATGATGGCGTGGATGAACAAGGAATCGCTGCGGCGGACGCTGGAGCTGGGCGAGACGGTATTTTGGAGCCGGTCGCGGAAGGAATTCTGGCACAAGGGCGCGACGAGCGGGCACACGCAGAAGGTGAAGGACGTGGCGTTCGATTGCGACAAGGACGCGCTGCTGATCCAGGTCGAACAGACCGGCGCGGCGTGCCATGATGGATACAAGTCGTGTTTTTATCGGAGCATTCAGAATGGTGAGGCGAAAGTGACCGAGCCGCGGATCGTCGATCCCGAAAAGGTCTACGGGAAGAAGTGAGGCGCGGTTGACGAGGGGAGGGGGGATGGAGGTTCGCGGCGACAAACACAGAGAAGCGGAGGACAGCATGTACACTCCATCCAAAGCTGAGTTTCTGGAGTTGGCCAAGCACGGCAACCTGATCCCCGTGTATCGGGAACTTGTGGCCGATGTGGAGACGCCGCTATCGGCGTATCAGAAGATGCAGAAGAGCGGCGGCTCGTTTCTGTTGGAATCGGTCGAGGGCGGGGAGCGGGTCGGGCGGTATTCGTTTATCGGGTCGCATCCGCGCAAGGTGATTCACGTCGACAAGGTCGGCGCGAACGATCCGCTGAAGGAAGTCGAGAAAGAGATGAGCCATTTCACGCCCGTCGCGGTGCCGGGACTACCGCGGTTCACGGGCGGGGCGGTCGGATTCCTCGGTTACGAATACATTCACCCGATCGAGCCGAGCGTGCCGAAACCCGAGCGGGACGATCTGCACACGCCGGTGCTGTGTTTCATGATCACCGACACGATTGTGATTTTTGATCGTGTCAGCCAGACGATGAAGATCGTGGCGAACGCGCACGTCGACAGCAAGCCCGAGGTCGCCTACATGGCGGCGTGCGCGCGGGTCGATGAGATCGTGCGCGAACTGCAGGCGCCGCTGGCGGCGCGTCCGATGGAATTCCGCCGGGACGCGCCCGAAATCCACGTCGACTCGAATATAAAGCCCGAGCGGTACGCGGAGATGGTTGACAAGGCGAAGGAATACATCCGCGCGGGCGACATCATCCAGGTGGTGCTGGCGCAACGATTCCAGGCGAAGGCGCATGCGTCGGCGCTGGACATCTATCGCGCGTTGCGGTCGATCAACCCGTCGCCATACATGTTTCTGCTGGATTTCGGGATGTACCAGCTCGTCGGCGCGTCGCCCGAGGTGCACGTCCGCTGCGAGGACGGGCAGGTGGAGATTCGGCCGATTGCCGGCACGCGCTGGCGCGGGAAGACGCCCGAGGAAGACGCGCGGCTGGAGAAGGAATTGCTGGCGGACGAGAAGGAGCGGGCCGAACATTTGATGCTGGTCGATCTGGCGCGCAACGACATCGGGCGCGTGTGCGATTTTGGCAGCGTGCGCGTGCCGGAGTTCATGGTGATCGAGAAATACTCGCACGTGATGCACATCGTCAGCGGCGTGGAAGGCAAGCTGCAGCAGGGGAAAACGGCGTACGACCTGATGCGGGCGACGTTCCCGGCGGGCACGGTGAGCGGCGCGCCGAAGATCCGCGCGATGCAGGTGATCAGCGAATTGGAACAGAGCCAGCGCGGGCCGTACGCGGGCGCGGTGGGCTATTTCAGTTTTGGCGGGAACGTCGATAGCTGCATCACGTTGCGCACGGCGCTGCTGAAGAACGGAATGGCGTATGTGCAGGCCGGCGGCGGCATCGTCGCCGACAGCGACCCCAAGTACGAGTTTCAGGAGACGGTGAACAAGGCCAAAGCGATGCTCAAAGCGATCTCGCTGGCGGAGACGTTCCGATAGCCACGAATGGCGCGAAGCAGACACGAAGTTTCCCCGCAGGCGAGTGAACCACCAATGGACGCGGACGTATGCGAGGGTAGATGGCGGATACCTGGTAGTACGAGGTATCGGTAAGTTGATTGTTGGCGGAGAGGATACCTGTCAGTGACAGGCATCGACGGGGGCGCGTTTGGAGACATTCAGCACTTCCACGCCGACGACCCGGCTCTTACTATCGAAATCGACAATGACACCGGGAGCGACCTGCTCGGATTCGATGATCCTGGAGTCATCGAATCGCAAGTAAAGGGCGTCGGCTTCCCGGTCGATTTTGAGCTTCATAGTCGATTCCTCATGGTGCGGTCAAAATATAGCGTGACGATGCGGATCGGTCGAACAGATTTCAGACGATTTTGGATTTGACAAGGTTATCGGGTTGCGATATGGTTCGCGGCGTTCTTTGAAATAGTGGTTGTTTTGCGCCGTCGGCGCACACTCGGCGGTCGCAGACCGCCGCTACAGTGGCAAGCGGGGGGAGCCCCCCTGTTTCTGCGAAACGAAGCCATTGGTTTTTTGCGGGTGCGACGTGTGGAACACGCGGAATGGCAAAGGGTTCGGGGATGCAAAACTGCAAAAAACGCGTTGGCTTCGTTTGGCTTCGTTTTGGGGTCCGGAAGGGGGTTTTGGAGGGCAAAGGGTGGCAGCGGGTCGCCGTCAGCCGTCGGAATTGAGGGAATAACGAGCGAATGAGATTAGCGGCCGCAATCGAAGCGGAGCGAGACACGACACAGGCGGGACGCTCTGTTCAACATGACAGCCGACGGTCATAGACCGCCGCTACAGCGACGACCGGCGAACGGGCTGGAAGCCCGTTCCACTTGGTCACGGATTCTGGTCGAGCCAGCGGCGGGTTTCGCGGGTGAGGGGCGAGTTCGGAGCCAGCTTCAGGAATTCCTGATAGTGGTCGCGGGCCTGGGGGAAAGTGGCGCGGTCGAGGGCGTAGAGTCGGCCGATGAGCAGATGGGTGGTGGCGTCGTTGGGGTTGGCCGCGAGGATTTTTTTGTACTGGGCGATGGCGTCGTCGGTGTAGCCCGAGGCCTGCAACTGGAGCGCGTAATTGAAGCGGGCATCGAGGTAGTTGGGATTGGCCATGAGGGCGAGTTCGTAATTGTCGAGCGCGTGGTCGGGCTGGCCGATGCTGCCGTAGGCGATGGCGAGATTGTAGTAGGTGGCGGCGTAGGACGGATCGGCAGCGATGGCTTGGGTGTACTCGGTGATCGCGTCGGCAATTCTGGACTGACGCTGGAGGTAGCTGCCCTGATTGAAATGCACGAGAGCCTTGTTACGATTTCCCGGTTTGAATGTGTGCGCGGCGAGGGCGGTGCGCACTTTCTTCGGCGGCGGAGGAGGTGGCGGCGGCGGAGCCGGAGCCACGGCGGAAACCGTGGTTGCCGTCACGACGGTCGCTGGCACTGGTGCCGGTGCGGCCGGTTTTGGCGGAGCGGGTGGCGGTTGCGGAGCGGCGGCCGGCTTGGGCGGCGGTGGAGCCGGAGGTGGTTGAGGGGGCGGAGCCGGCGGTTCGGCGGCGCGCGCGGCGGTTTGCTTGTTGTTGCCGGCCAATTCCTGGCGGACCTGGAGCATGGCGAGGCGAACATCTTCGCGCGGCCGGGTCTTGGCAAACAGATCGATATACGCTTCGTAGTGCGCGAGCGCTTCCTTCTTCATACCGAGCTGCTGATTTTCGAGGTTGGCCAGATTCAGGTAGGCGGTGGCAAACCCCGGCTCGGCGGCGATGCACTGTTCGAACCAATGTTTGGATGCGACGAAATCGCGTTTGCGGGCGGCGACGATGCCGAGACAATTGAGCGTCTCGGCGGGATTGGGGTTGCCCGTCAGATAGTGTTTGAACGCCTCCTCGGCCTGAGTCCAGGCGGAGACCGACATGTAGGCGAGCCCGAGTTGGTAATAGGAATCAGCGGGCGGCGAACTGCTCTGGACAACCTGGCGGAGATTGGCGACGGCGTCGGCGCCCTGGCCACGATCGAGTTGGGCCAGGGCGAGATTGTAGCGGGCGGGGACGTAACCGGGGTCGAGGCGGACGGCGTTTTCGAGGTCGCGCAGGCCGGCCGGAAAGTCACCTTGT
>DATKNW010000018.1:0-40459 GCA_035541135.1 Verrucomicrobiia bacterium | reverse complement strand
AAACCGTCCCTGAAACAGATGGCCGACGCGGCGGTGTCGTCGATTGAACCCCACCGTGTAACTGACTCCGAGCCATTGCATCGCCGCCGATAGATTGGCTTGGGGGGTCTCCACCAGCAGGTGATAGTGGTTGTCCATCAGGACGTAGGCATGCGCGATCACGCCAAAGCGCTCCGTCAATTCTGCCAACCGCTCCAGGAACCGCCGACGATCCTCGTCGTCACGGAAGATGGCTCTTCGCTCATTGCCCCGGGCAGTCACGTGATACCAACCGCCTGGCACATCCACTCGCAAGGGTCGCGCCATGCCCCGCATCGTGGCGCAGCGCCCCGGTCCCGTCAAGACAAATTGTTACAATGTTTAGATGTGACCCCAGTCATGCCGAGCAGAGGGGCGGCGCGGAAGATCACGGGGTGACTTCTTTGTCGGTGAGGATGGGGCAGTAGAGATCGATGGCGATGTTGGTTGGGCCGGTATCGGCAAGGGCGTTCAGGTCGGCGAAGGGATAGGTGAAGTCCTGCGGCGTGAGACCCGGTATGGCAAAGCCAAGCTCCCCTGCGTACAATGGCGAGACCTCTGTGATCGTGAGTTTCTTTACGGCAGGTGGATTCAGCTTGCTCGCGTAACACCAGAGAACAACCGCTTTGCCTTCTTTGATCCACTCGACGATTTGGGCAGGGCTTGCCAGTTGGTATTTCCTGTAGGGCTGCAGGTTCCGCCAGACGAGCTGCAGTTGCGTGATCGCGGCGTGGCTGGCGAATCGGACAGTGAATCCGCCGTTCATTCCGGCTCCGGCGAAGTTCACGCCGTCGATTCGCCGGGGGATCATCATGCCGCGAGAGTCGATTCCGTCCTTGACGGCCTTGCGCTGTTCCTTATCGAAATGTCCTCTCCTGCTCATCTCCTTCCAGGCCAGCAACTCGGTGCTGTTTGGTTTCCTGGCCAGCTCCGAGCGAGGAAACCCAAACTGATCGAAGAGCTTGAGCGCCAGTTGCTGCACCGTGGCTTCATCCGGGACGTCCTCGATGGGGCAGCGGGGGTCCTCCACCTCTGGGTCTGAGTAGAATATGTTTCCGGTCGCTGGGGAGATTGCCAAATTTCGCTTGGTGCCCTCGTTGTAGAACCCGACTAAGTTTTCCGCAGCAGCCAATTCCTTGGGCGTCGCCCTAGCGCGTTCTTCGTCGGTCATTTTCATCAGGTCCTGCGGCGTGAATTCTCCCATTGCGACGAGATTCGAGATGGCCTCGTCGGGGAAATGCTGCGGGATGGTCTTGTAGATCCACAGCGCCTTGGGCATCTGATTGGTGGGTGCTGCCCACTCGATCGCGCAGTTTGTCGCCGTGAACGGGACGCCGCTGTGCCTGAGGGAAGGCCCCGTCTGGCCAAGGACGTTCCCTGCGACGAGAATCAGAACTGTGGGCAGGGGCAGTTTCATTGGCGGACGGTGCCGTCGCGGCGGCGCGTCCGTTGGACATTGTGAAAGAATTCACAAGCGTGACGGAATGTCAAGACAAGAAGGTTTGCCGGAGAGCGGAGCAAAGCGGAGGCAAGAGAACGCAGGAGAAGGGTGGGGTGATCCGCCGTCGCAAGGGATGTTCTGGCGGACAGGGGGGCGGCGGTCCGTCTTGGCGTGACGCTTCCGCATTCGCCAAGGCTATGGCGGGCGAGACGGCGCGACGAGGGCGGGGATTTGGGGCCAGTCACGGCGGGCTTGCAACGGTGTGGGGGGTCTCTTATGCTGCGCGCGGAAAGATGGAGGCGCTACACAAATTCCGGCGATTCGTGACGGGCGAGCTGAATCAGCTCGGGGCGATGCTGTTGCTGCTGGCTGATATTTTCAAGACGACGTTCTCGAAGCGGCCGCGCTGGCAGGAGACGATCGACCAGGCGTACAAGATCGGCTGGCAATCGCAGGCGGTGGTGGTGGTGACGGGCGCGTTTACGGGGATGGTGTTCGCGGTGCAGACGTTCCTGCAATTTCACAAGGTCAAGATGGACACGGCGGTGGGGCCGGTGGTGAGCGTGGCGATGACGCGGGAGCTGGCGCCGGTGTTGACAGCGTTGATGGTGGCGGGGCGGGTCGGGGCGGCGATCGCGGCGGAGTTGGGGACGATGAAGGTGACCGAGCAGCTGGATGCGTTGCGGTCGATGGGGACGGCGCCGGTCGATTATCTGGCCGTGCCGCGATTTATCGCGTTGATGGTGGGGTTGCCGCTACTGACGGCGGAAGCGATGTTCTGCGGGATTCTGAGCGGGTTCGTCGTGGGCGTGAACATGTGCGGGATCGATCAGGCGTATTTCCTCAACCACATGTATGAGTTCACGACCGCCAAGGATGTGACCAGCGGGTTGATCAAGTCGGTGTTCTTCGGCATGTTCATCGCGCTGATCTCGAGCTACAAGGGATTCAATGCATCGGAGGGCGCCGAGGGCGTGGGCCGCGCGACGACCGAAGCGGTCGTGGCGTCATCGTTGACCGTGTTGATCGCCAATTTCTTCATCACGGTCGTGTTCAGCAAGATCATCCCCGTATGATTCAGATCCAGGGATTGCGCAAATCGTTCAACGGCACCGAGGTGCTGCGCGGCGTGGATTTTGAGATCCGCGACAGAGAAACGGTGGTCATTATCGGGCGCAGCGGCGGGGGCAAGAGCGTGTTGCTCAAGCACCTGTGCGGACTGCTGCAGCCGGATGCGGGACACGTGATCGTGGACGGCGTGGACATCGAGCCGCTGACGGAACGGCAGCTCACGCCGATCCGGAAGAAATTCGGCGTGTTGTTCCAGGGAGCGGCGTTGTTTGATTCGATGACGGTGTTTGAGAACGTGGCGTTTCCGTTGCGGGAAGAGCGGAAGCTGGACGAATCCGAAATCACGAAGCGTGTCGAACAGGCGTTGACGATTGTGGACTTATTGGAGGCGAAGGGCAAGAAGCCGGCGGAATTGAGCGGCGGCATGCGCAAGCGGGCCGGCCTGGCGCGGGCCTGCGTGGCCAATGCCAAGTACATTTTGTACGACGAGCCGACGACAGGACTCGATCCCGTGCTGGCCGACCACATCAATGATTTGATTTTGCGCACACGCGACCAGTTGCATGTGACGGGAATCGCGGTGACGCACGATATGACAAGCGCCTACAAGATCGCCGACCGCATCGCGATGCTGCATGAGGGCCGCATTCATGCCGTCGGGACGCCGAAGGAAATCCAGGCGACCACCGATCCGATCGTCCGCCAGTTCGTGACGGGGACGGCGAAACTTCAGGAGGAGGTACAACGTGGCACAGAAACGGTCAGTTGAAGTCCGAGTGGGGATTTTCGTCGCCGTCTGCCTGGCGATGTTGGCGGTGCTGATCTGGAAATTTGGCAAGTACGAGCCGCTGACCCGTCACACCTACGACATCAACGTGGTGTTTTCCAACGTGGGCGGGATTGTGGAGGACGCCAGCGTCCTGTACGCGGGGATCAAGGTGGGAAGCGTCAGCGCCATCACGCTGGACCAGACGGGCGTTCTGAAGGTGATCGTCAAACTGGCCGTCTACGACGGCGTGAAGATCCGCAAGGACGCGAAGTTCGTGATCAACCAGTCGGGATTGCTCGGCGACCGCTATATCGACATCGTTCCCCAAAGCGCGACGGCGGGATTTCTCAAGCCGGGAGACAGCGTGGAGGGATCATCGAGCCTGGATTTGAGCGAGGCGATCCATAGCGTGGTGGACGTGCTGCATCAGGCGGCGGGGACGATTGAGCGGGTGGACAAGGCCATTCAACGCGTCGATGAGACGGTGTTGAGCCGGCCGACGCTCGACCACATCGATTCGGCGCTGGCCAACATCGACACGGTGAGCAGCAACGCGATCGGGTTGTCCGTGAGTTTGCGGGGCGTGGTGGATGACAGCCGCGGCAAAGTGGACGCGACGCTGACCAAGTTCTCCGACACGGCGGACAATCTCAAGCAGGCGTCGAGCAACATCGATCAGGTGGTGCGTTCCAATCAGGATGAGGTCCATGCGGCGGTGAAGAATCTGGCGGAAAGCACGGCGAGACTGAACAATATTCTGGCACGTCTGGAGAAGGGCGAGGGGACGGCCGGCAAACTGCTGACGGACCCGACGTTGCATGACGAAATTGTTCGTCTCGTACAGAATTGGCGCAAGTACGGTCTGCTGTACAAGGAAGGGAATCGGCCCGAGCCAAAGAAGCCGGAGGAATCCAGGGATTGGAAGGCGCCCCAGCCCGCGCATCCTGTGCAGGGCGGGGGTGGCACCCTGATTTTTGGGACGGACTCGACAGCGCCCGGCAAATAAGCGCGAGCCCGGCGTTCGGAAACGTGCGCTGGCCCCAAACCTGCTGCCGTCTAGGCAGATAGAACAGGTTTGAGGCCATGACGCTGCTGATGTTGAGATTGTTCTTCCTGATCCTGTGCGTGCTGGGCAGTTGGTCCATTTCCCAGTTGCACGACCAGTGGGCGGAGCATCCCATCCTGGCAATCCTGATCGGATTGCTGGGCGGCGGCGCGTTCATTGGCATCGACCGCGCGCTCAAGGGATTTTCCCTGCGCGGATTGTCCGCCGCCTCGTTCGGCATCCTGGTCGGATTCACCGTGAGCTATTTCATCGGCAATTCGGTCCTCTTCAAATTCATCGATGAAGAGCCGAAGCTGATCGCGCAGATCGTCATGTACGTGGTGTGCTCGTACCTCGCGATGGTCATCGCCTACCGGGCCAAGGACGAGTTCAACCTCGTCATTCCCTACGTGAAATTCGTCCGCGAGAACAAGCCCGAGCGGCTGGTGCTGCTGGACACCAACATCATCATCGACGGGCGGATTCAGGAGGTGAGCGCGACCGGGTTTCTGGATGCCGTGTTTGTCGTCCCGCGGTTCGTGCTCAACGAGCTGCAGTATATCGCCGACGCGGCCGACGACGTGAAGCGGGCGCGCGGTCGGCGCGGGCTCGAAGTGCTCAAGATGTTGCAGCTCAACCCGCGGGTGGAGGTGAAGTTTCACGAGAACGATGTTCCGGATATTCGCGAGGTGGACGGCAAGTTGGTGCAATTGGCAAAGATGCTGCCGGCGGAAATCCTGACGAATGATTTCAATCTGAGCCGGATTGCCGAGTTGCAACGTGTGAAGGTGCTGAATCTCAATGAGCTCGCCAAATCGTTGCGGCCGGCGGTGTTGCCGGGCGAGGCCCTCACGGTGCGCTTGCTCAAGGAGGGGCGCGAACCGCAGCAGGCGCTGGCCTATCTGGACGACGGCACGATGATCGTGGTCAACCGCGCCCGCAAGCTGCTGGGTCGGGACGTGGAAGTGACCATCAGCAGTGTGCTGCAGACGGCGGCGGGCCGCATGGCGTTTGCCGAGCTCGTGACGGGTGGCGGCCAGGCGGCAGCGGAAAGCGAGCCGGCGACCGAGTCGTCCGCCGCCATGGGAACGCGGTAGGCTTGCTCCCATCCCGGAAGTTTTGTTAGTCTGCGGCGCATGGTTACGGCGATTGTGCTGGCCGCTGGCCGCTCGACCCGGATGGGCGGCGGCTCCAACAAACAATTCCTCGAGCTTCTCGGCAAACCGCTGATCGTCTATTCGCTGGCGGCGTTCGAGCAGTGCCGCGCCATCGACGCCGTGGTGCTGGTGCGACGGCCTGATTGCGCCGGGCAGGCGGAGCAGGTCGTGCGCGAATTCGGCTTTAAGAAGGTCGCCGCGTTTGCCGACGGAGGCGCGGAACGTCAGGACTCGGTCAGCAACGGTTTGAAGGTCTGCGGGTCGGAGACGGACATCGTTGCCGTCCACGATGGCGCAAGGCCGCTGGTGACGCCGGCATTGATCGAATCCACCATTGCCAGCGCGCGAGCGTTCGGAACGGGCATCGCCGCCACCAAGGTCGTGGACACAATCAAAGAGGCCAACGAAGACAGGACAGTGGTCCGAACGGTCGATCGCACGAAGTTGTGGGCCGTACAAACACCGCAAACAGTGAAATCCGGGCTGCTGCGAGAAGCGTATGCGAAGGTTTTCGAGAAGAAGCTGGTTGTCACGGATGAGGCTGCCGCGGTGGAGTTGCTGGGAGAGAAGGTCCATCTGGTCGAGACGCCGTTTCTCAATTTGAAAATCACTACGCCATCGGATTTGACCATGGCGGAAGCATTGCTTCGCCAACGCGGGCGGAATTCGGCTAAATAACGGATCGTAGGTTAGTTCCCAATGAAGTCTCCGAAGTCAGCGGTGGCGAGATTGCGCGCGACAGATAAGCGAGCCATGGCGGTCATCATTACGGCCATCCTAGCATGCATCGGCGGGGTCGTTGCTGAGGAGAGAGGGTTTCTGACTAACGGTGAAGTGGACAAAGTCACGATGGCCTTGGCGGTGGGCGCAGCACTGCTGGTCGCTATTCTGAACCTGCGGCGCGTCCAAGAGTACAACCGTTTGTCACCAGCAGAGCAGTTGGAGGCGCGGCCGACTGAGGAGCAAGCGAATCGGTCGCGTAGGAGAGCAAGGAGTCTTCAAATCGTGTTACTGATCCTGCTCTTGGCGGTCACCGTGCTAATCATTTTGGCGCACGCGGTGGGGCACGCGTCGCCTCCCCTCAGGGCAGTGGCCCCGGCCATTTTCGGTGCGGTGGTCGCGGGTCTCATGTTGTTTCTGCAGAGAAAGGGCAGGACCAGCGACGCTGGCCTTTGCACGTTGGCGAACAATGAGGCAGTGGCCCTCCTCCAAGCTGGCAAGGTGAGTGATGCAGCCGAGGCTTTAGATAAGGTCGTGGCAGAGCACACTATTGAGGGTTCATTCCGCAGTCTCGTTGCGTGGAACCGGGGTGTCGCTCACTTGCGGCTTGGCAACACCGCTGTGGCCACCGCCTCGTTTGAGGATGCACTCGGCTCGCTGGGACGCTGGAGCGGCGGTATCCGATCAAGTGTGTGGTGCTGCTTGGCGTTGTCCCACGCGATTGCCGGCGATCTTGAGATGGCGGCCAGGATTCAGAAACAGATTCAGGTGCGTAGGCGTAAACGCACCAGTATTTTGGCGCGTTTCGCAGGCGCCTTCATCCATGTCTGCAAGGCTCAATATCCCGACGCGATCGAAAGCGCACGAACTGACGGAGCGGACCCCAAAAGAGTGCGTAGCACTCACGAATGGAGAGCGGCAAGACTGCTGGCAGCATTTTCGTTGGCGAGGATGGCTCCCAGGGATGATCGTGTCTCCGAGTTTGTCAAGGCTGCCACGCCAACTTATCCGGGAGAGTTCGATTATTTGGCAAAGAGCCTACCCGAACTCCGCCTTTTCCTTGTGGAGCACGGATTCTCCACGGCTCGTGCTGCCCTATAGGTTTTTTCTTCGCGTGGTTCGCCTCCATTGGTATAGTGGCGCGTCATGAATCGCGTTGGAATCGGAATTGACGTGCATCGGTTTGCCGCGGGACGCAAGTGCATCATCGGCGGCGTCGAAATCCCGCACGACGTCGGTCTGGAAGGCCACAGCGACGCGGACGTGCTGGCGCATGCCATCGCGGATGCGCTGCTGGGAGCGATGGCGCTGGGCGACATCGGGAAGTATTATCCGCCCAGCGACATGAAGTTCAAGAACATGGACAGCATGGTCATCGTCCGCGAATGCGCCGAGCGGGTCCGCCAAGCCGGCGGGCGGATCAACAACGTGGACGCGATGGTCATTGCCCAGGTGCCGAAGCTGGCGCCGTACATCCAGAAGATGCAAGAGAACTTGGGAAAGAACATGGGAGTCGCGCCCGGACAGGTGGGCGTGAAAGCCACGACGAGCGAGCACATGGGATTCACGGGCCGCAAGGAAGGCGTCGTGGTGGTCGCCATCGCCTCGGTGGAAATGTGAAACTGTTCAACACGTTGACACGGACGAGGGAGGAATTCGTTCCGCTCCACCCGCCGCAGGTGGGTCTGTATACGTGCGGGCCGACAGTTTACAACTACGCCCATATTGGAAATTTGCGGGCCTTCATGTTTGAAGACCTGTTGCGACGCCACCTCGAATACCACGGATTCCAGGTCAAGCACGTGATGAACATCACGGACGTGGAAGACAAGATCATTCGGACCGTTCGCGAGTCGGGCAAGACGCTGCGCGAGGTGACGGATTTTTACACCGAGGAATTTCTGCGCGATCTCGACACATTGAGTATCCGGCGTCCCCACATCATGCCGCGGGCGACCGAGACGATTTCTGACATGATCAAGTTGATCACGACCCTGGTAGAGCGCAAGCACGCGTACGTCGCCGATGACGGGAGCGTCTATTTCTCGATCAAGTCATTCAGGGATTACGGCAAGCTCGCGCATCTCGACCCGGAGAAATTGCAGTCGGGCGCCCGCGTGTCGCAGGATGAGTACGACAAGGAGCATGCGGGGGACTTTGCGCTGTGGAAAGCGTGGGACGAAGATGATGGGCCGGTGAAATGGCCGTCGCCGTGGGGCGACGGTCGGCCGGGCTGGCACATCGAGTGCAGCGTGATGAGCATGAAGCATCTGGGCGAGACGTTTGACATCCATTGCGGCGGCGAAGACCTGATTTTCCCCCATCACGAAGATGAGATTGCCCAGAGCGAGGCGGCGACGGGCAAGCCGTTTGTTCGTTACTGGCTGCATAACGCCCACCTGCTCGTCGAGGGCAAGAAGATGAGCAAGTCGCTCGGGAATTACTACACGCTACGCGATCTGCTGGCCAAAGGGTGGACAGGACGCGAAATTCGGTACGCGCTCCTCTCGGCTCATTATCGCGAGCAGTTGAATTTCACCTTTGACGGCCTCCAGGCGGCGCGCACGGCGCTGCAGCGGATCGATGAATTCCTGCTGAAGTTGCGCGAGATCGCCAGCACGAATCCGCAGGGGCAACCGGCCGTGCTGGCATCGGAATTTGAGGCCGCATTGGACGACGACCTGAATATCAGCGGTGGGCTCGGAGCGGTTTTCGAATTCGTTCGCGAGAAGAACAAGCAGACGGTTTCGCCGGATGAAGCGGCGGGAATCCTGGATGTGTGGCAGCGGCTCGACGGGGTTCTCGGTCTTGGGATGCCGGTGAAATCCGAAGTGCCCGCTGACGTCCAGCGGTTGGTGGAAGAACGCCAGGCGGCGCGCAAAGCCAGGGATTTCAAGCGGTCCGACGAGATTCGCGACCAGCTTGCCAAACTGGGCTGGGTGATCGAAGACACGCCGAAAGGCCCGCGCGCGAAGCGGGCCGGTTGAGCGTCGGCCATGACGAAGCGTTATCCGCCGATCAACCCGAAGTGTCCGCATTTCCTGCACGGCGGCGACTACAATCCCGACCAATGGCTGCGCCTGCCCGCTGTGCTGAACGAGGACAGGCGGTTGATGAAGCTGGCGCACTGCAACGCGATGACGGTCGGCGTTTTTTCATGGGCGGCGCTTGAACCCGAAGAGGGACGATTTGCCTTCGACTGGCTCGACCGCACGATGGACGACCTGGCGGCCAACAGGATGTTTGCCGTGTTGGCTACGCCGAGCGGAGCGCGTCCGGCGTGGATGTCGCACAAATACCCGGAGGTATTGCGGGTCAATGCCAACCGCCAGCGGATTCTCCACGGTGGGCGGCACAACCATTGTTACACGTCGACGGTCTACCGCGAGAAGACCGCGCTGATCAATCGACGGCTCGCCGAACGGTACAAGAACCATCCGGCGTTGCTGATCTGGCATATCTCCAACGAATACAGCGGCGAATGCCACTGTCCGCTCTGCCAGGAAGCGTTCCGCCAGTGGCTCAAGGCGCGGTATGGTTCGTTGGACGCGGTGAATCAGGCGTGGTGGACGGCGTTTTGGAGTCACACGTACACGGACTGGTCGCAAATCGAATCGCCGGCGCCGCACGGCGAAGGCTCGATTCACGGGCTTAACCTCGATTGGAAGCGGTTCGTTACCCGCCAGACGGTCGAGTTCATGAAGAACGAGATCGCGCCGTTGCGCGAGATCACGCCGAATGTACCCGTGACGACGAACATGATGGGCACCTACACGGGCCTGAATTACTGGAAGCTGGCGGCGGAGCTTGACGTGGTGTCGTGGGACAACTACCCGGCGTGGCACGGGCTTGACGAAGATTGGCGGCTAGGAAGCCATGTGTCGTTTGTCCATGACATCTATCGTTGCATGAAGGGCGGCAAGCCGTTCATGTTGATGGAGAGCACGCCGAGCGTGGTGAACTGGGACAATGTGTGCAAGCCGAAGCGGCCGGGAATGCACCGTCTGTCGTCGTTGCAGGCGGTGGCGCACGGCGCCGACACGGTCCAGTACTTTCAATGGCGCAAGGGGCGGGGATCGTCGGAGAAGTTTCACGGCGCGGTGGTCGATCATGTTGGCCATGAGGACACGCGCGTGTTTCGCGATGTGACCGAGGTCGGCGAGGTACTGGAAAAGCTCGATGCAATCATCGGCACGACGGTACGTCCCGAGGCTGCGATCATCTACGATTGGGAGAACGAGTGGGCGATCCGCGACCTGCAGGGATTGTCGAAGAACCGGCGCGATTATGGCGGGACGTGCGTGGCGCAGTACCGGCCGTTCTGGTCGCGCGGCGTGCCGGTGGATGTGATCGAAATGGACTGCGAACTCGCGGGCTACAAGTTGGTGGTCGCCCCGATGTTGTACATGGTGCGGCCCGGTGTCGCGGAGCGGATCGAGAAGTTCGTCAAGCAGGGCGGGACATTCGTCGCGACGTATTGGAGCGGCATTGTCAACGAGAGCGATCTGTGTTTTCTGGGTGGATTCCCCGGACCGTTGCGGAAGGTTCTGGGCGTTTGGGCCGAGGAGATCGACGTGCTTCACGACGGGCAGACGAATGCGGTGGTGCCTGCGGCGAGAAACGGCCTCGGCCTGACGGGACGATACAAGGCGCGGGAACTCTGCGACCTGATACACGCGGAATCGGCGCAAGTGTTGGCGAAGTATGGCGCGGATTTCTACAAGGGGCGGCCGGCGCTGACAGTCAACGCGCATGGCAAAGGGCGTGCGTACTACATCGCCTCGCGCAATGACGGCCGATTTCATGAGGATTTTTATGGTGGTCTCATTCGCCGGTTGGATCTGAAGCGCGTGCTGCAGACCAAATTGCCCGCGGGCGTGACTGCGCAGGTGCGCACGGACGGCAAAGACGATTTTGTCTTCCTGCTGAACTTCCAGCCGTCGGCCCGCCGAGTGACGTTGGGTCGAGAAGGTTTCTCCGATATGCTGACGGGCGGGAAAGTGACGGGATCAATCGCGTTGCCCGCGTTCGGCTCGGCCATTTTGCGCCGCCCGCACGCAGGTTGACATTCCGGGCGCGATGTGGTGAGTTACACGGGCCATGATTGAAGAACTGAAGACCAAAGTGACTGATTTGCGCGAACGCCACCAGGCGTTGAGGAGGTATCTTTGACGTCGACAAACAGCGCGCGCGCCTGGTCGAGTTAGAGAACATCATGGCCGGCCCGACGTTCTGGGCCGA
Source organism: Verrucomicrobiia bacterium (assembly GCA_035541135.1). Lineage (GTDB taxonomy): Bacteria > Verrucomicrobiota > Verrucomicrobiia > Palsa-1439 > Palsa-1439 > Palsa-1439. Next base: position 28,997 of record DATKNW010000018.1, on the reverse strand, counting down.
TCAAGCCAAAGCCCGCGGCATTTTGGACGAGGCGACGACGATTCGTCGCAAGCTGGACACGCTCGCCGCGCTCGACCAGAAGATCTCCGACGCGGAAGTGTTGATCGACCTCGGCGAGACTGAGCAGGGGATCAGCACGGAAGTCACCGCCGCCGAGCAGAAATTCAATCAGTTCGAGCTGGAGAACCTCCTCGGCGCCGAGCACGACAAATCCAACGCCATCTTCAGCATCCACGCCGGCGCGGGCGGCACGGAAAGCTGCGACTGGGCCAACATGTTGCTGCGGATGTACCAGCGTTACTGTGAGACGCGCGGATTCAAGGCCGATCTGGTCGACATCCAGTCGGGCGACGAGGCCGGGATCAAGAGCGCGACGCTGCTGGTCACGGGAGAATACGCCTACGGGTATCTCAAGGCGGAGCGCGGCGTGCATCGGCTGGTGCGGATTTCACCGTTCGACTCGAACAAGCGCCGCCACACGTCGTTTGCGAGCGTCGACGTGGTCGCTGAATTGAGCGATGCCGACGAGGTGGAACTCAAAATGGAAGACGTGCAGATCGATACATTCCGGTCCGGCGGACGCGGCGGGCAGAACGTGAACAAGGTCGAGACGGCGGTGCGCATGACGCACATGCCGACAGGGATTGTCGTTCAGTGCCAGGTGGAGCGCAGTCAGCATCAGAACCGCGAGATGGCGTTGAAGATGTTGAAGTCGCGGCTGTACGAGAAACAGCAGGACGAGAAACGGGCGGCGATGGAGAAGTATTACGGCGAGAAGGGCGCGATTGCCTGGGGCAACCAGATTCGCAGCTACGTCTTTCAGCCGTACCAAATGGTCAAGGATTTGCGGACGGGCCATCAGACGAGCGACGTGCAAGGGGTCATGGACGGGGACATTCACCCGTTTATCAGCGTGTGGCTCAAGGCAGGCCAGCCGCGCACGCGCAAGCAGGGTGTAACGGACGAGGAGTGAGCGGGGCGGCATTCGTGCGAATTCGAAAGGACGTGTACTGGTTTATCGTGCAGGTGGCAATATACGCGGCCATCGCTCTTATCATTTGGACAGGCCGTTCGTGTAAGTGAGATGAACATCCTCGATAAGATTGTTGCCGAGAAGAAGCTCGAAGTGGCGAAGCTGCAACCGCAGGCAGGCAAGCTGAAGCAGGCGGCGACGGCGCGCAAAGCGTTTCGTGATTTTGCCGGCGCATTGCGTCGGGGCGATGGCGTCGCACTGATTGCCGAGGTCAAGAAGGCGTCGCCATCGGCGGGCGTGATTCAGGAGAATTTCGACGCGATTGAAATCGCGCGCGGATATGAGGCGGGCGGCGCGTCGGCGCTGTCGGTGCTCACGGACGAGGAGTTTTTCCAAGGACGCATCGAGTATTTGCAGCAGATCCGCGACGCGGTGAAACTGCCGCTGCTGCGGAAGGATTTCATTATCAGTGAGTTGCAGGTCTACGAAGCGGCGGCGCGCGGCGCGGATGCGATTCTGCTGATTGTGGCGATACTGGACGATGCGCAACTCAGAGGATTCCGAGAGTTGGGGACACAACTTCATTTGGCGGCGCTGGTGGAAGTGCACGACGAGGCGGAATTGGATCGCGCGACGGCTTCGGGCGCCGAGATTATCGGCGTGAACAATCGCGACCTGCGTGATTTCTCCGTGAGCCTGTCGACGACCGAAAAGTTGGCCGCGAAACTGAAACGTGGCATGTGCGGCAAATACACAGTCGTGGCCGAGAGCGGCATTCACGAGCGGGCGGATGTTGAGCGTGCCGCGAAAGCGGGTGCGGACGCAATTCTCGTGGGAGAATCCTTGATGCGGAGCGGAGACGTTGCAGCGAAGGTGCGTGAGCTGATGGAGCGATGAGCGCCAAGATCAAAATCTGCGGGACGACGAACCTGAACGATGCGCTGCTGGCGGTCGAATTGGGCGCGGACGCGTTGGGGTTTATTTTCTATCCGAAGAGTCCGCGGTACATCGCGGTGCACGAGGCGGCGGACATCTGCAATGCGCTGCCGCCATTCGTGACGAAGGTGGGCGTATTTGTCGATGAGTTGGAATATGAGATCGAGAAGGCGCTCAGCGAATGCCTGCTGAACGTGCTGCAATTTCACGGAGACGAGCCGCCGGGGTTCTGTCAGAAGTTCGCGGCGAAGTCGATCAAGGCCATTCGGATGCGCGATGAAGACTCATTGCGGGTGGCGGGCGAGTACGATGTTGACGCTCTGTTGCTGGATACCTACACTGACGAATCGCGCGGAGGAACGGGCAAGACTTTCGACTGGTCGCTGGCGTTGAAAGCGAAAGAGATTGGCCTGCCGATCATTTTGTCGGGTGGGCTGACGACGGCGAACGTCCAGGAAGCGATTCGGCGCGTGCGGCCGTACGCGGTGGATGTCGCCAGCGGCGTCGAGCGTGAGCCCGGCAAGAAGGACCCGGAGAAAATGCGGAGATTCATCGAATTGTGCAAGAGCACCTGACAACCGTACCCGACAAAGGCGGCCATTTTGGGCCGTACGGCGGCATGTTCGTGCCGGAGACGTTGATGGCGCCGTTGCAGGAGCTGGCTCGCGAGTACGAGAAGGCGCGGCGTGATAAACGGTTTCGCGACGAGCTGGCGTATTATCTGCGCGAGTATTGCGGTCGCCCGACGCCGCTGTATTTCGCCGAGCGAATGACGCGCGAGCTCCGCGGGCCAAACATTTACCTGAAGCGCGAGGATTTGCTCCACACGGGCGCGCACAAGATCAACAACACGATCGGCCAGATACTGCTCGCGAAGCGGATGGGCAAGCGGCGCGTGATTGCCGAGACGGGCGCGGGGCAGCACGGCGTGGCGACGGCGACGGTGGCGGCGATGTTCGGGATGGAATGCGTGGTGTACATGGGCGCGGTGGACATGGAACGCCAGGCGCTCAACGTGTACCGGATGCGGTTGCTCGGGGCGGAGGTGCGGTCGGTCGATGCCGGGCAGAAGACGTTGAAGGAAGCCATCAGCGAAGCGATGCGGGATTGGGTCACGAACGTGCGCACGACGCATTATATTCTCGGCAGCGTCCTCGGCGCGCACCCGTATCCGATGATGGTGCGCGATTTTCAGGCGGTAATCGGGCGCGAGGCGCGACGGCAGATTCTGGAGAAGGAAGAGCGATTGCCGGACGAGTTGGTGGCGTGCGTCGGCGGCGGCAGCAACTCGATTGGATTGTTTTACGCGTTTTTGAAGGACAAGGGCGTGCGGATGGTGGGCGTGGAGGCCGGCGGCGAAGGAATCAAGGCGGGCAAGCACGCGGCGCGATTTCAGAAGGGCGGCTCGCTCGGCGTGTTGCAAGGGACGCGGACGTTCGTGCTGCAGGATGACGACGGCCAGATCATGCTGACGCATTCGGTGTCGGCGGGATTGGATTACGCGGCGGTCGGACCCGAGCACAGTTATTTGCGGGATTTGAAGCGAGTCGAGTACACGTATGCGACGGATCGTCAGGCGCTGGAGGCGGCGCAGTTTTGTTCGCGCAGCGAGGGGATCATACCGGCGCTGGAATCGGCGCATGCGGTGGCGTACGTGATGGGGAATGCGAAGAAGATCGGTCGCGGCACGCTGGTGATTATCAATATGAGCGGCCGGGGCGACAAAGACGTGAGCCAGATGGCGCGGTTGCTGAATTTATGAGGCCGTATTTCCGGTGTCGGCATTGCGGAAAACGATTGGTGCCGCTGGTGCACAGTTTTGCCCATCATCTGTGGGGGCGGGAGCGGATCTGCCCGCGCTGCGGCAAGATCTGGCGACTGACGCCGACGGCGCAGCAGATGCTGATGGCGTTTGGCGTGGTGGTCGGCGTGGTATTGACCATCGAAGTGCGGCAGTGGGTTCCCGCGGTCGAAGACAGTTTTTTGTTGGTGCTGTTGTGGCTGCCACTGTACGTATTTGTGGTGTGGCCGGCGATGTTTGCGTTGTTGGGAAATTATCGGATGAAATGAGGACCGCATGAGATCGATGACCGGATATGGCCGCGGCGAGGCGGCGAAAGACGGGTTCAAGTTCACGGTGGAACTGAACTCGATCAATCGCAAACAAAGCGACATCTCGATCAATTTGGCGAAGGAACTGATCGAGCTGGAGCCGCGGATTCGGGACGAGATCAACGCGCACCTGTCGCGGGGGCGGGTGATGGTGGTGGTGGCGTTCCATCGCAGCAGCGCGAAGGCCGAAGAGCAGATCGAATTGGACACGGCGCTGGCGAAGGCCTATCACCGGGCGATCCAGAAGCTGCGGCGCGAGATGAAACTGGACGGCTCGATCACACTGGACACGATTCTGCGGGCGCCCGGCGTGATGAAGCTGGCGGAAGCGACGTTCGACGCGGAGAGCGTGTGGCCGAACGTGGAGGCGGCGTTGCGCAAGGCGATCGCGGGGCTGGTCAAGATGCGCGAGAAAGAAGGCAAATTCCTTGCCAATGATCTTTCCGAGCGTGTGGATTTTCTGCAACAGGGGCTCGAGCTGGTCAAAAAGTCCGCACCGGATATCGTGGCGTACTACCGCGACCAGTTGCACAAGCGGGTCAAGGAAGCAGGATTGGATATCCCGCTGGATGACGAGCGGCTGGTGAAGGAAGTGGTGTTCTTCGCGGATCGTTGCGACATCTCCGAGGAGATCACACGGCTGAGCAGCCATCTCAATCAGTTTCGCGATTGCCTGAAATCGAACGAGCCGGTCGGGCGAACGCTGGATTTTCTGGCGCAGGAAATCGGGCGGGAGATCAACACGATCGGTTCCAAGGCGAACGCGGCGGAGATTTCGCAGCAGGTGGTGAAGATGAAGGCGGAACTGGAGAAGATTCGCGAGCAGATCCAGAACATCGAATGAGCGAAGCGAGTCCAACAACGAAGCGCAGCGGTCTGGTGATTGTGGTGTCGGCGCCTTCGGGCGGCGGGAAGAGCTCGTTGTGCCAGCGGCTGCTGAACTGGTCGTCGAACATCGTGTATTCGGTGTCGTGCACGACGCGGGCGCCGCGCGGGGGCGAGCAGAACGGGCACGACTACTTTTTTCTGAGCACGGAGGAATTCGAAAAGAGGATCGCCGCGGGGGATTTTCTTGAATACGCGAAGTACAACGGCAACTACTACGGCACACCGCGTTCATTTGTGGAGGAGCAACTGGCGGCGGGACGGGATGTATTGCTGGACATCGAGGTGCAGGGGGCGAGCGAGGTGGCGCGGTGCATCCGCGGGGGGCGGTTCGCCTATCCGGACGCGCTGGTGTCGATTTTTCTGATGCCGCCGTCGATGGAATTGCTGGAGACGCGGCTGCGTCGGCGGGGGACGGACAGCGCGGAAGCGATTCGCAAGCGGCTGGCGGTGGCGCAGCAGGAAATGGCGCACTGGAAAGAATATGATTACGTGATTGTGAGCGGAGCGCTCGACGACGATTTCGAGCAGGGCAAGGCGATTGTGATTGCGGAGAAATGTCGGACAGCGCGCGCGGCAAAGGACGGAAAACCATGGCAGCAAAGCGAACTATCCTTCTAGGGATCACGGGCTCGATTGCGGCATACAAGTCCGCCGACATGGCGAGCAAACTGAAGAAGCTCGGGCACGAGGTGTTTTGCGTGATGACCAAGGACGCGACGCAATTCATCACGCCGCTGACGCTGCAGACGTTGTCGCAGCATCCGGTGACAATCGATTTGTTTGAGGCGGGCGAGGGGGACTGGCGTCCGAGCCATTTGCAACTGGCCGACAGCGCGGATTTGCTGGTGGTGTCGCCGGCAACGGCGAATGTGATTGCGAAACTCGCGCACGGGATTGCCGATGACGCGCTGAGCACGATTGCGCTGGCGCTGCGGCCGGAGGCGAAGGTGCTGGTTGCGCCAGCGATGAATGGCAAGATGTGGCTGCATCCGGCGACGCAGGCGAACGTGAAGGTGCTGCAGTCGCGCGGGGTGGAATTCATCGGCCCCGAGAAGGGTTTGCTGGCGTGCGGCTATGAAGGGATTGGCCGGCTGTGGGACGTCGACAAGATCATCGAGAAGATTCAGAAGATGCTTTCCTAGTGGAACGGCGCGAGTCATTTGAGAATTGCCCCCTCACCCTGACCCTCTCCCCCGGAGGGGAGAGGGGAACGGTGAAAGGTCCGGCTTCGGCTCCCTCCGGAAGGGAGAGGGGATATTGCTCGTTGGCTTGCAGTTGCTCACGGTGCCGCGCACAGATGGAAGAACCATGAGCTCGAAGCCGCTCCGCTTCCTTGTGACGGCGGGACCGACGCGGGAATTTCTCGACCCGATTCGGTATATCTCCAACCGTTCTTCGGGGAAGATGGGCTACGCCATCGCCGAGGCGGCGCGGGCGGTGTCGTCGAGCGTGACGCTGGTGAGCGGGCCGACGTCGTTGGCGGCGCCGAAGGGAGTCGAGTTGGTCTCGGTAACGACGGCGCAAGAGATGGCCGAGGCGGTGTGGAGCCGGTTTGGATCGGTGGATGTGTGCATCATGGCGGCGGCGATATGCGATTTTCGGCCGAAGAAGGCGGCGGGAAGCAAGATCAAGAAAGGCTCGTTCAGCGGCGTGCTGGAATTGGAACCGACGCCGGATATTCTGGCGGAACTGGGTCGGCGCAAGAAATCGCAGGTGCTGGTCGGTTTTGCGGCGGAGACGGACGACGTGGAGAAGCACGCACGCGAGAAGCTGGCGCGGAAAGGCCTGGATTTCATCGTCGCCAACGACGCGAGTGCGTTCGATGCCGAGACAAACCAAGTCACGGTTCTTTGCGGGGACGGAACGGTCGAGAAGCTGCCGAAGCTGCCGAAGATCGAAGTCGCAAAAAAGATTATCGAGCGGGCGGTGCGATTAGTTCGCTAACGGGGGCTGGCTGTCGGATTTGTTGGTGAGAACGATCTGGATTTTTTCGAAGCGGTTGTCTTGGCGGAGATTGTCGAGGTCGGGGTCCTTGACGAGCCAGCGGGCGTCGTTGTAGCCCAGTTTCACGGCCTGATCGAGCGCGGCAAAAGCTTCGTCGACGCGTTTTAACAGGGAGTAGCTGCAAGCGAGATTGTAGAACACGAGCGCGTTATCGGCGCAGAGCCTGGCCAGACGCTGATCGATTTCGAGTCCCTTTTCCCATTGCCCCGTCCTGGTGTAGGCGTCGCCGAGGATCTGAAGAGCCTCGACGAAATCGGGGTCGCGACTGGCGATGCCTTCGAAGAATTGGATTTCGAACTTCAGGTCTTCGTTCCCCGCGGATTTGCCTCGGGGCGGCTTGGTCTCTCGGATCGGCAACATGGCGATCTCTTCTCCGTGCTTGGTGTTTACGTGGCGCCATCGGGGCGCAGGTCGTTGATGACGATTCCTGACAGGAGTTTGGGATAAAAGTCCGTGCTCTTCTGGGGCATGCGCGAACGGGCGTCGGCGACGGCCTTCACATCCTGAACATCGGTCGGATTCAGGAAGAATGCAAGCTGCGCCTGGCCGTGTTGGACGCGTGCCGCCGCCTCGTCGGCTTCGCGCCAGTAGGTGACATTGGATTCTTCGCGAAGGCGGACTTCGTCGATACCGAGCGGGGCTTCGAGAATGCCGACGTGAAGGATGGCGACATCGAGCGTATGCCAGAGCGGAGGTTTGTCGGCGAACAAGGGACGGAGCGCATCGATGTCTTTCGGGCGCAACAGCGCGAATCCATCGGCGTCACGCATGCCGATGAGATGTTTCGCGGCTTTCATTGCCGCCAGGAGTTTTTCGAGAGACGGTTGGGGCACGACGGCGAATGTCTTCACCAGTTGCTTGCGGAACTGTTCGGCTTGAAATGAGCCGAGATGGGCGACGGTGCGATGGGTCGGCAGCACGACAAGGCCGGGGTCGCTCATATCGACGAGCGTGGCCATGACGTATTCGTAAGGCGCATTCGGGTCGGGCTTGACCGCGGCGGCGCGGCATTCATCGCGAAAGGCGAGGGCGGTTTCGTAGCGGTGATGGCCATCGGCGATGTAAAATTTCGCGTCGCGCAAGGATTCCTGGGCGGCCTTGATTGCGGCGTCGTCGGTGATTTCCCAAAGCTTGTTGACGACGCCATAGTCATCGGTGGCGGTCAACGTTGGTGCATCCGTTGGGGTGGAAAGGGGATTGCGTTGCGGGTGCGGATAGAGCATGAAGATCTGGCCCTGCTGCGAGCCGCAGGCGCGCAAGAGGGACATGCGGTCGGCTTTGGGTTTGGACAGTGTGTGCTCGTGGGGCAGGACGACACCCTCATCCCAGCGATGGAGCCGGACGCGGGCGATCAGTGCCTTGCGGGTTCGCGGACCGGAACCGTCGGGTGCGGCGAAAGATTGTTCGAGATAATAGAGCGCGGGCGTTGCGGCGCGACGGAGAATGCCGTCGCGCAGCCAGGATTGATAGAGGTCGCGGGCGCGGGTGTATTTGTTGTTGGTTTCGGAGTCGCGGGGTTCTTCCTTCCCGAGCTCGATGCGGACGAGGTTGTAGGACGAGAGTTTCAGGTACTTCTCGCGCATCTCGGGAGTAATCTTGTCGTAGGGCTGGGTCAACACGTCGTCGGCGTTGACCCGTTTGGTGTTGAACAGCACTCCTCGAAAAGGTTGGATATCCGCCATGCCCTGTCTCTGATGTTGCGCGACGGATAGTAGGCGGTTCGCAGCGTGGCGTCAAGAGGGGGAGTGCGCCGGGCAAGTGGACGGGAGGGGGTAGCCCACATTAACAGATGGCATGCCTACTGCTGTAGTAATCGGGTTACGTACTGTTTGAGAAACAAGCGCAGTTTCTCGAGCGATTTGGTTCTGACGCGGATGTTGCAACTGGGATTGGAATCGACGGAGGACGTTTTTGGCTTACCCGACGAGCAGCTTCTTTTCCCAGCAATTCCTGTATATGGAGGAAGGAGCAGGAGTTTGCCTGGCAATCGAAAGACGGGACGACACGACGAGGGCGGACAAACGCTGGTCACGTTTGTCATCTTCCTCATGTCGCTGCTGTTGTTTTTCGGGCTGGCCGTTGACCTCGGTTTCGCCTACATCACACGGGCGCGGCTTTCGAAGGCTGTCGATGCCGCCTGTCTGACGGGAATGCGCAATTATACGGTCGGGACGCAGGCGCAAGCCGCAAACATCGCCAGCAATGCCTTCGCACTGAACTACGGCACATGCGGCCGAGACGTGGGACCGGTCGCGCCCACCGTGACGTTCGGCGTGGACGCGGCCAACAATGTCACGCTCAACGTTCGCGCCAGCGCGACGATCAAGACGTATTTCATCGGCATTCTGCCGCAATGGAAAACCCTGACGGTTGGTGCAAGAGCCCAAGCGACGAAGATGAACGTCGTCATGAGCCTGGTGCTGGATTTTTCGGGTTCGATGTTCATGTCCGTCGCGGACGGCGGCAGCGATGGCCACACCTATCTTCCCGGGGCCGTTACGTCGTTCATCAACCAATTCACCGAGAATGCGGATCAGGCGGCGCTGGTCGACTTTGGATCCACCGCCCAGGTCAAAGTGAAGATGACATCCGTATTCAAGACGGCGATCATCAACGCGGTCAATGCGGAAGACAACCTCGACAAGACGTGGTCGGAGGGTGGTCTCCAGGCCGGGTGGAAGCAGATTCAGACCGTGTCGGCGGGCGCCAACCAGTTGCCGGTCATCGTGTTTTTCACCGATGGATTTGCCAACACGTTTAACGTCAAGCTCGGTTGTCAGCCTTCCGCCATCAATGTTGGCCAGACCGACCCGTCCAACCATAAATGCGGCGACAACTGCTGGGACTTGCGATATCTGGACCCGAACTCCGGCGACGACGTCGACTGCAATAATCCCGGCAGTTTTTCCTCCATCGGGGGCACACTGGGCAGTGAGTCGGGAACCACCACGATCAAAGCGGGCACCTCCGAGACGATCAGCAAGTACAACCTGAACGTGTGGACGGAGGGGCAACTGCGGGCACTGCAAATGGCCAATACGATCCGCAGCAACAACATTACGATTTATTGCATTGGTTTGGGCGCCACGACCAATGACATCAACCAGGTGTTTCTCAAGCAAGTCGCCAACATGAATGACCCCGCCAACCCCACCTACAACCCGAACCAGCCGGCTGGCGAAGCCGCTTTTGCTTCGACCGCCAGCGACCTTGAGTCGGTGTTCCAGGTAATCGCGTCCCAGATCGCTGTGCGGCTCTCGCAGTAACCCTTGTCGCGGCGCAAACGGCGGCTGACGGGCGCGGATTCCGTTACGAGGGCGTCTCGATCCATTGGGAAATCAGCGCGCGGCACAAATTGGGCGGGACAAGCTAACTGGGAATCCGGCGGGCTCCGGCGTCCGTAGCTTCTGTGGGCGACGGCAGGCGGCGGGGCGGGCGTGGCTGACGACGCTCGAAACTGTGAAACACGGGTCGCCACGAGAGCATCGTATGAGTATTATGTTGAGGACGGTCGCAGCCGCGGTCATTGCCGCGGTATCACTTGGAGTCAACGCCATGGGTCAAACGACGAACAATCCACCGGCAAGAGAGACGATCATATTGGGGGGCGGGTGCTTCTGGTGCACGGAAGCGGTGTTCGAGCAGTTGAAGGGCGTGGAAAAGGTGGAATCGGGGTACTCGGGCGGGACGGTGCCGAACCCGACGTATGAAGAGGTGTGCACGGGCGACACGGGGCACGCGGAGGCGAGCCAGATCACATTCGATCCGAACGTGATTCCGCTGAAGACGATCCTGGAGGTATTTTTCACCGTGCACGATCCGACGACGCTGAACCGGCAGGGAAACGACGTCGGCACGCAATATCGGTCGGTGATCTTCTATCGAAGCGCCGAGCAGAAGGCGGCGGCGGAGCAGGCGATCAGGGACATCACGGCGGCGAAGATCTGGGACGGGAAGATTGTGACACAGGTGGTGCCGTTCCAGGCGTTCTACAAGGCGGAGGGGTATCATCAGGAGTATTTCCGGTTGCACGGGTCCCAGCCGTATTGCCAGATCATCATCGCGCCGAAGGTGACGAAGTTTCGGGAACATTTTCGGAGTTTGTTGAAGGGGAGTTGAAGACGTGAACGAGGCGACGAAAAAGGTGGCGATGTATGTGAGCGCGGCAATCCTAGGATTGGGGATTCGCGCGGGGGTGCGGGCGGCGTATGGCGAGGAAAGGAGCGGCAAGGTGACAATTATTGATTTCCGAGATGACGGAACCCGGATCGGTCCGGTGACGGTCGATCGCGTGGTCAAGACGGACGCGGAGTGGCACAAGCTGCTGACGCCAGACCAATTCCGGATCACACGGGAGCAGGGGACGGAGCGGCAGTGCTCGGTGGGTTACTGGAACAATCACGAGACGGGGCTGTATCGGTGCATTTGCTGCGGCACGCCGCTGTTCAAATCGACCACGAAATTCGAGTCGGGGACAGGCTGGCCGAGTTTTTTTGAGCCGGTGGCGAAGGAGAACGTCGAGTTGAGGCCGGACCATTCGTTCGGGATGGAACGGACAGAGGTGCTGTGCGCGCGGTGCGGGGCGCATTTGGGGCATGTGTTCGAGGATGGGCCGCCGCCGACGGGATTGCGGTACTGCATGAACTCGGGGGCGCTGAAGTTCGTGAAGTTTGAGAAACAGGCCGGGGCGGTCGAGCAGAAGACGCCATGAGCGATGACGGGGGCGGCAAGGCGCGGCGGGTGCGACGCGTTTTTCAGGCGCGCGAGCTGCTGATCGCGGTGGGGTTCACGCTGGTCAACGCGAGCGCGCATCTGTTGTGGAACCCGATCGTCGAGTACTGGCAATTCGTGGTGACGGCGCTGATGTTTGTCGGTTTCCTGGCATTCTGGCTGGCGAAGGAGTGGCGGCGGATCGGGTCGTTTGTGACGAGATTCTACTGCGTGGCGGTGATCTTCGACGTGCTGGCGGAGGGCCTGCTCCAGCCGTTTCATCATTGCACGTTCGATAATCTCATGTGCACGGGGAAACTGTTTCTGGTTTTCTTCGTGTTTTGGCTGGTGGCACGGCCGGTCGAGCGATGGATGACGGAGCGGAGGGAGGAAGGGATCGCTCGAAGGGGGCGCGCGAGGTTAGCGGCTCGTGTGACTTCCAGAGCCATGGGCCAATGATGAGACCTGTGAGCAGTTGGTCTTGGATTGTGGAGTGCGCCAGAAGAAGGCGTGCTTTCATAGCGTTCGTTGACGAAGCTGGGTTCATGATGGAGCCCGTCCTACGAAGGACTTGGGCTCCAATAGGTCGCACGCCTGTTATTCGGGTAAGTAATCCCCATGGACGGATTTCAGCGTTTGGCGCGATTGTTGTCAGTCCCTGCGCCGGCGCTTTTCCTTTTACTTTCACCTGTCGGGGGACAATAGGAACTTTAACGGTCGCTCGGTGGTTCTATTCGTTGAGTCCCTGCGGCGAAGAATCCGCAGGTCGATCACGGTCCTCTGGGATGAAATATCAATCCATCGTTCGAAGCCGGTGATCGACTATCTTAATCGACATCGGACGGTAGTCGCTGAGCAGTTTCCGCCGTACGCGCCGGAGCTTAACCCGGTTGACTACGTTTGGGCTTACGTGAAGCACGCTCGCCTTGCTAATTACTGTCCGCGGAACATAAGCGAACTTCGATCCCGCGTGACGGTGGAACTCCGCCGGCTAGAAAGGCGGAGGGACTTGCTGCAATCCTTTTTCGACCACACCGGACTGAGCTTCGAACCTATTGCCCATGCCGATGAAGAGGACACTTGATCATGGACCAAATGGGGCGCGACACAATATGCTGACCTCCAATCATAGGCAGGGTGGTCTTATCGGCGGTCCCAAACTGACTGCCACACGGTGCGGGGCGTACGGCTTGGGTAGCGTGACACACTCAGCTCAATGAGTAGTTGCACGTTGAGACAGAGGAACTGGACCCGCTGGTCCACTACCTGCACGTAGATGCCACGCGGGGCTCGATGCGAGTGAGGATGATTGTATCGTCTGCACGGTCGTAGAGATGAATCACTTCAGACTGCCACGGCGCGGTCGAGCCGTGTCCGACTGGTTGTTCTAATCCCGATCAAGGCATCAGCGGCTTGCAAATTCGAACGGGGTGCGATATGGGTGGTCTAACCCCGTAGAAATCAAGGAGAGTCTACATATGAGAATTATGAGAGCTGTATCACTCGATCTTGCTGCTGCGTTGTGCCTGACGAGCCTGGCATTCGCCGGCAATGAGGCCATGGAAAAATGGTCGGAGAACCACCCCGATGCGTCGAAGGCGCTGGGGGCGTGGGTCAAAGCTAATCCCAAGGCGGCGGCGAGGTTTTTTGAATGGGATGCGAACCATCCCGAGAAATCCCAGGCATTTGTGATGTGGACGATCGATCATCCGTCGGACGAGGTTGAGAAGTACGTCCAAGACCATCATGGCGAACCGCTGTTGGATGAAATCCTGAAGAAGCACCGTCCGGCGGCGGTAGAATTCATGGCGTGGTGTCGGAACAACGCGGATGCGGCGCGGGCGTTGATGGCACACCCCAAAGGCTTGGAGTGGGCCGGGCATCATCTGTACAAGGAGTATTGGGATCTCGAAAGCAAATAGGGAAGAGCCCAGGCAATACGTTACAAAGCATTTGGGACCGAGCGGCGCTCAGGGGAGCGCCGTTTTCGTTGTTGAGCTGAGATCCGAGCGGCGTTTGGTTCGCGTGCGCTGATGCGATTTGGCGCGGCCTACGACAGCCTGCCTTTCGCCGTGAGGCTCGCGAAGAACTTCTGGAGGGCGTCGTGGTACGTGGCGGCACTGACGAGGAAGGCGTCGTTGTGGTGGCCGCGGAGTTCGACAAGCTGTTTGGGGTCGTTGGCAGCGGCGAGGAGGCGCTGGGCATGGCGCATGTTGAACAGTTCGTCGTCGTGGCTGTGGAAGATCAACAGGGGGACCTTGATGCGGGGCATTTTGCCGAGCGTGTCGTATTTGTTCCGCACCAGCCAGCGGACGGGGAGGAACGGGAACATCTTCTGGCCGACATCGCCGATCGAGGTGAAGGCCTCTTCGATGATCAGACCACCGACGTCGACTCTGGCGGCGAGGTCGGCGGCGATCGCCGAGCCGAGCGATTCGCCGTAGAGGACGACGGAGCGCGGCGGCAGTTTGCGTTGCTGGATGAGGTAATTGTAAGCGGCTTGGGAATCGCGGTAGGTGCCCTGTTCATCCGGCGCGCCTTCGCTGCGGCCGTAGCCGCGGTAATCGATGATGAAGGCGTTGACGCCCAGGCTGTGAAGCACGGCGAGCTTCTCGAAGCGGTGGGACATGTTGCCCGCGTTGCCGTGGAAGAGGAGGACCGTGAGCGTGGCGTTGGATGCCGAGGCGGGTAAAAACCAGCCGTTGATCTTGAGGTCGTCCGAAGTGGTGAGCGTGACGTCGTCGTACTTGAGGCCGGCTTGGTCGGGGGTCTGGTCGATCCGGCGATCTGGATAATAGATCATGTGCGGCTCGTTCCAGCGCAGCCAGAGGGCAAAGACGACGATAAGGACCAGCAACAGGATGACGATCATTTTCAGGATCCGCATTCGGGTGAGGAGATATAGCACATGGAAAAAGCATTGACGAGCGTGCGGTCGGCAACGAGGGTAGAAGACAAACCCCTCACCCCAACCCTCTCCCCTTGGGGGAGAGGGAATATCCTCCTCGACGCGCGATTCGCGGGGATTATCTCTTGACCCGCGCGGGGCTGCGTGTTAGCTAAGGCGGCGGTTAGAGAGGTTGAGGGAATATGCGGTGTCCAAAATGCGGTGGCGTGGACGACAAGGTGGTCGATTCGCGCAGCAATCGCGACGGGCTGCTGATCCGGCGGCGGCGGGAATGTCTGAAGTGCGGGGCGCGGTTTACGACCTACGAGGAGATTTTCCGCGAAAAACTGCGGGTGAAGAAGCGCGACGGCCAGTATGAGGAATTCGACCGCCGCAAGCTGCTGGCGGGGATCGAGAAGGCATGCGAGAAACGTCCCGTCAGTACCGACAAGATCGAATCGCTGGCCGAGCGGGTGATCAGCGAACTGGAGAACGAGTTTGGGCGGGAGGTGCCATCGATGAAGATCGGCGAGCGGGTGATGGAGCACCTGCGCAAGCTCGATGAAGTGGCGTACGTGCGATTCGCATCCGTGTACCGGCAGTTTCGCGATGCCGAGCAGTTTATCGACGAGATCAAACAGATGGGCCGGTCATGATTCAGTCGTTGGAAGACATCCTGTGGGTTCAGGACGCGGACGGTCGTCTGGCGCCATTCGACGAGCGGCGGCTGGCGGTGTCCATCCAGAAAGCAGCGGAGAGCGTGGGACAACGCGACTGGTGGCTGGCAGAATCCATCGCCGCGGCGGTGCATGCGTTTGGCCTGAAATCGCGACGCGACCCGGTCATTCCGAGCGAGGAGATTTCCGAGATCGTGACCGAGGTGCTGGCCACACTGGGATATGAATGGATTTCCGAGGCGTATGACGGCGGTGTGAATCGCGTGGCGATCCACCTCAACGACCTGGTGTGGCGGACGGATGGTGGGTTTGAATTGGAGTTCTTCCGTCAACTCGACCACGCGCTGGGTGCGGCGGCGAACCACCAGCTCATCGCGATGCGGATCGACGGGCTGCGGGCGTGTGTGATGCAACTGCGCGGGGCGCGGCGCTGGACAGCCGGTTGCCGGCGGTTGGCGGAGGAGATCGTCGAGCACGTGCGCGGTCGGGTGGCGCGGATGCGGCCGCTGCGGGCGGCAAATCTGAAACTGGCGGTGATGGAGTAGGAGACATGGCCGACAACATTTTCGCGAAGATTGTGCGGAAGGAGATCCCGGCCAAGATTGTGTTTGAAGACGACCGGATCCTGGCGTTTCGGGACATCGATCCGAAGGCGCCCATTCATATCCTGATCGTGCCCAAGAAGGACATCGCGCGGATATCCGAGGCCACAGGGACGGACGAGCCGCTGCTGGGGCACCTGTTGACGGCGGCGGCGGAGATCGCGCGCAAGGAAGGGATTGACGGGAGCGGCTATCGGCTCGTCATCAACAAGGGCGCGCACGCGGGAGAAAGCGTTCCGCATCTGCACGTGCATCTGCTCGGCGGGCGGCAGATGGCCTGGCCGCCGGGTTGAGCGTTGCCGCTCCGTGAACGGGCTGATTCTATTCGAAGACGACCATCTGCTGGTCGTCGACAAACCTTCGGGAATCAACACGCACAAGCCGGACGCGTTTGCGCCGGACGGGATTCATGAATGGCTGACCAAACGCGAGGCGCGCTGGCGAAATCTGTCCATCCTGCAGCGGCTCGACAAGGACACATCGGGCGTGATGGTGTTCGGCAAGACGCGCGAGGCCAATCAGGCGCTGGCGAAACAGTTTGAAGCGCACACGGTCGAGAAGGTGTACCTGCTGCTGAGCACCGCGCGTCCGCGGCGGACCAAATTCTGGGCGAAATCACCGAACAGCGTGACGGAATTTGAGTTTGTCGAACCGCACGGGGAGTATTTCCTTGTGCAGGCGAAGCCGTTGACGGGCAAGACGCACCAGATACGCCGGCATGCGGCGGACAGCGGATTCCCGATTGTCGGCGACACGCAATACGACGGCGCGCCGGGGCCGCGGCTGATGCTGCACGCGCACAAACTCGCGTTCACGCACCCGGTCACCGGCGGACGCGTGACGTTCGCGGCATCCGTGCCGCGAGCGTTTGACGTCGCCGATGCACTGGTGGCTGCGGCGGAGTTTCGCGAACCGCTGTTTGAGGACGGACAAACGACAGCATTTCGTCTCGTGAACGGGGAAGCGGATGGCGTGCCGGACGCGGTGGTTGATTCGTACGACGGCCATTTGCTGGTGCAGTGGCAGACCCGGAAAGCGAGCGAGAGGGAGGCCGAATTGATCGGTCGCCTCGAGAAGGAGTGCCAGCCGCGGGCGATTTATACGCAGTTGGCGACCAAACAGGAACGGATGCCGGCGCGGTTGATTTCGGGAACGGCGGTGACGGACCGGATGGTGGTCCGCGAAAACGGCGTCAGCTTTTTGGTGAGCTTTAGTGAGGGGTTGGGGACGGGCATTTTTCTCGATCAGCGCGAGAACCGGCGGCGGTTGCTGCGCATGCCGCTGCAAGGGAAAACGGTACTCAACACGTTTGCCTATTCGTGCGCGTTTTCCGTGGCGGCGGCGCGGGCCGGGGCCGTGACGACGAGCGTGGATCTGTCAAAGAACTATCTGGAATGGGGCCGCGAGAATTTTCGCGTGAACGGATTGGACCCGGCGGGCCATGATTTTGTGTTCGGTGACGCCTTCGAATGGCTCAAGCGATTTGCCAAGCGCGGGCAGCGCTGGGACGTGGTGATCATTGATCCGCCGACGTTCTCGACCACCAAAAAAGGGCGGGTATTTCAGGCGGCACGGGACTACGAAGAACTGGCGGCGCTGGCGATGCCGCTGGTGGCGGCGGGCGGGTGGTTGCTGTGTTCGACGAACCAGCGGACGCTGGAAGCGGAGCAGTTTGAGAGTAGTATCCGCGGCGCGGCCCGGGGTTGCGGGCGCCTCACGGAGTCGCTGGAGTTTGAGGCGCTGCCGTTCGATTTCCGTCTGGCGCCGAAGGAACGGTCTTACCTGAAGACCTTTTGGGCGAAGCTGGCATAGTGTACTGGTCGGTCAAGCTCGCAAGCTGTGGACCGAATTCGGTCGCCGCCCAAATCCCGCCGCCGGCAGTCGCGGCCGCGACCATCGATTTGCCGACAGGAGAGAATGAGATCGAGGTTACGCGCTCCGGTTCACTGACGGTCGCGGACACGAACGGGAAGAGATGTCTGGAGATCGTCTCAGTCTGGGGCAGCTTGTCGAAATCGACGAACTCATTGTTGCCGATCTGGGATGCGGCGGATTTGGCGGCGGCATAGAGCGGCGTGAACAGGCCGCGAAGGTCGGCGTAACCATAGGACGATCCGTTGACCGGCATGCGCTTCATGAATTCCTGGTACGTGGCGTTGCTGGCCAGGGTCGGCTTCGACTGCGTTACCTGGGTCACCAACTCTCGCGCATAGTCGGGAGTGTCCGCCAGGATGAGAAACTGGCCGGTGGTGGTGTACGTCGGGGCGACCAGACCAGCGCCGATGCGGACCGTGCGCAGTCGGTGGCCCGCGATCTCGGTTTCATCCCAGGGAGCCATTTCGTCGGTGCCCAGCGTGCTCTGCTTGAGCGCGTTCATCGCCTTATCGAGGGCCGGCCGGAGTTTGTCTTCGTTGGCGATTTCGGCGACCAGGGCGACATCCGGGAAACGGGAGCCGGTGCGCCAGGTGGCGATGATGGCAGTTTCGGGGCCGACGTATTGCAGAATGTCTTCCCGCATATGGATGCCATGGACGCGAAGTGCCTGCTCGAATTGTCCGATGGACGACATCATCGTGGCGTTACCGGACTGGGACAAGGCTTGCATGCCCTCCTCGTAGAAGCCGGAGAGATCCGCGGCGCCGACGGAATAGAACAGAGTGTCCGGCGACGTGAGCGCAAGGGTTTTGCGGGCCGTGGGCGGTGACAGCTTCGGCGGATTGTGGGAGTACGAAATGAAACCGACATCTTCCACGCCGCGATCCACGAACTTCATGCTGTACGCGGAGACGTCCATGCCGCTGAGCTTCTGGAACGTGCCGGATGTTTGCGGCGCGAAGGCCAGCAACGGGCCGAACAGGCCGAGGACCTGCTCGACATTGACATAGCCAAGGAACTCGTAGTTGCTGGAAGCGTGTTGCCGGGCGCTGATGAATCTCGGGCTGGTGGAGAGCCGCTTGAAGTCCGTCGGGACCTGGCCGGTGTAGGCGGCGATCAGGTCGCGCATGGTATCTTCGCCGAGGGTGAATACGACGAGTGAATTGAAGAAGGCATGGCAGATGGGCAGTTGGGGGGAAAGCTGCCAGACGGAGTATTTCACGCCGAGATAACGCTTGTCGCTGAATTCGCCATCCGGGTAGGCCTTCTTCAGGGTGCCTTCGAGTTTATACAGACCTGCGGTGGCCTCGATTTTTTTGTGTCGGACGTCCGCGCCGACGATGAGGCCGGCATTCAGCGAGGGTAGAATGGTGACGCGCGTGAGACCGAAAAAGACCTCGCCCTGCATGGTATTCAGAACGAAGTCGAGAAGAGCTGCATTCCCGTTGTCCCGGCCCGGGTGGGAAGGGTTTTCGCGGAGAAGAGTGAGGGGTTTATCCAGGAACGCCTGGACTTCGGGTTCCTGCCAGAGCGCGTAGAGTTCGGTTTTTGAGAAGTTATCGCGGGACGCGGCAAACTCCGGGATATCGAGGAAGATGAGGGTGGAATCCGGCAGCAGATCGGCGGCATGGGGCGGGGGCTTCGCGTGCGTGGAATAGATCAGCGCAACGGTGCCGACCGTCACCACCAACAGGAAGATCAGAACGATTTTTTTCATTCGTATACGCGCGCACGAGATGCCGAGCGAACGACGGGCGGCGATGCTGACCGATAACACGGTGAGGGTCAAGGAAATGTCACACTGAATTATCGTGCCAAACGGCCGAAATAAGGATATAATAGGACTCTAATGGGACTGTGAGGGAGTGAATGTGAACGGCAAACGGCGCGGCCAGAACGGCAGGTTTTTAGTCGCCGCATTGGCAGTCGGCGTCCTAATCGCGGTGAGCGCGGTGAAGGTCCGGGCCGTGCTGTTTGAGTTTACGGACGATCCCGGCTACAACACCAACGCTCCCGCGGGCGAGTTGGCCAACAGCGGATGGCAGTACGAAGGCTTTTGGAGCACGTCGGTCGAATTGTCGACCAACCTGTACCCCGTGGGAGAATTTCTGGGCACACCGATTGCGCCGCAGTTCTTCGTGACGGCGGCACACGTTCTCGGGGCGACGAACGATGTGTTCATATTCAACGGAGTCACCTACCACCCGGTCGCGCAGTTCACCACGCTCGACAGCGATCTGAGCATCTGGCAGGTCGCCGAGACGTTTCCGTATTACGCGCCGCTGTACACGGGGTCGGACGAGACGAACCAGCCGGTGGTCGTGTTCGGCCGCGGCACGGACCGCGGCGCGCCGGTCATCGTGGACGGACTGACCGGTGGTTGGACGTGGGGTGCAACGAACTGGGTGGAACGCTGGGGACAGAGTACCGTGAGCGCCGTCACAAACTGTGGGTGGGGAGTCGGCGACCTGTTGCGATGCGAATTTGACGGCGACACGGGATCCAACGAATGCGGGCTGTCGTACGGCGATTCTGGTGGTGGAGTGTTCATCGAAAGCACCAATGGCGTCTGGGAGTTGGCCGGCGTGAATTATTCGGCGGACGGGCCGTTCAGCTTCACTGCGGAGGGAAGCAACGCGTTCAGCGCGTTCATGGTCGATGCCGGCGGGCTTTACGAGGAGGTCGAGCGGGGGACATGGGAGCTTCGATCTTCCATGAGCCCGATCCCGAGCGCGTTTTACTGTACACGGATTTCGGCGAATCTGGAATGGATCCGGAGCGTAATCAACTACGATTTGGGGCCGGATCTGCAGGTCGGCAGTGTTCAACGAACGGCTAGCGGATTTCAGATCAGCATTTCGACCGGGATCGGCCGCGTGTACTACATCCAGAGCGCCACGAACGCGATGGACGGCCCGTGGTCGACCATTATCTCCAACATACCGGGTACGGGCGGAATCGTAACGCTCACCGACACAAATGCGGTTTCTTCGCAGCCACGGTATTACCGCGTCGGTCTTTCGCAGTAGCGCGGCGCGGGGAATGTTTTCGGCCGACGCCGGTCACTTGACGCCCGCCTGCGTGATGCTGAAGGTCTGACCACCGACGGTGATGGAGCCGGTGAGGATATTGGTGGTCGAATTGGCCGGCACCGAATAGGTGACCTTGCCCTTGCCCATGCCGCTGCCGGAGACGATGGTGATGAACGAATCGGTGGTGGTGGCGGTCCACTCGCAATCGCTGAGATTGGGAGTGACATTGATGGTTGCCGTGCCGCCCGTGGACTTCAGTTTGCCGGCCTTGGGACCGAGCTTGAACGTACAGCCACCCAGAGCCTGATTGACGGTGACGGTCTGGCCGGCGATGGTCATGGTCCCCATCAGGGCGGTGGTGTTGGTGTTGCCGGGAACCGAGAAAACGACCTTGCCCGGGCCGGTGCCGCTGGAACCCGAGGTGATGGTGATGAACGGATCGTTGCTGACGGCGGTCCACGCGCAGGTCTTGTCCTTGACCTTGACGCTGACGTTCTTCGAGCCACCCTTGGCGGTCAAGGTGACGCTGGTCGGGCTCAGGGTGAAGGTGCATTCGCCGCCGCTGGTCGTGCCCGCTTCGGTGACGGTGAATGTTTCACCGGCGATGGTCATGGTGCCGATCTGTTCGTTGGTGCTGGTGTTGGCGGCGACGGTGTAGTGGACGGTGCCGTTGCCCGAGCCGCTGCTGCCGGAGGTGATGGTGATGAAAGAATCGTTGTTGGTAGCGGTCCACGCGCAACCGTTCGATGCCAGGACGCTGACGGTGTCCGAGCCGCCCGCCGCTCCGAACGCGGCATTGGTGGGATTGATGGAGTACGAGCAGTTTCCACCGCTGCCAGTGCCAGCGAGTCCCATATCGAGTTTGAAGACGGTCCCGTGGCCATGGGCTCCACCCTGTCCGGTCACGCCGTAGAACTTGCCGTCGTTGGCCTGGATCATGGGGGCCGTGACACTATTGGCGCGCAAGTTGCCGTCCGTGCAGTTGCCGCTGGAATTTGTGTCGGTGCAGAACGAGTGCAACGTGGTTGGCGTGCCGTCCGGCGTCAATTGGAACACGGTGCCACCGCCGTACGCGCCGCCTTCGGTGGCCAGGCCGTAGAAATTACTGTCGCTGCCGTAGACGAGGGCCCCGCTGGGGTCAAACCCGTTGGCGCTGCACGAGCCAGCGTTGCAGAAGTTGTACAATGGGACCAAGGACCCGCTCGGGAGACCGTCCAGGGGCATGGCGAAGATTTCTCCTCCAGCCATCAGACCCAACTGGGCAGCCAATCCGCCATCACGCGTTGACCCATACAAAATGCCGCCGACTTCAATGGGCGAGGCCAGCGGTCCGGATCCATCCGCGCACGGACCCACCGGATTTGTGCTGGTGCAGAAGCTGTAGAGGATCGAGAAGGTGCCTGCTGAAGTGAGCTGGTAGACGATGCCATCGTTGGGCGAGCCGGCGAAGTCGATTGTGCCATAGAAATTGCTATCGCTGCCCTGAATCAACGGGGTGCTGGGTTGGCGCCCGTCTACGCCCGCGCTGAAGCCATATAGCGTGGTCAATGTGCCTTGCGAGGTGATCTCGAAGACGGTACCCCAACCGTTGGAACCACCATATTGGGTCGTGCCGTAGAAATTGCCGTCGCTGGCCTGAATCAGCGGAGTTAGCGGTTGATAACCATCCAGGCAGTCGTTGCTGGCGTCCGTAACGCCGCAAAAACTGTGAAGGACCGTGACCGTCCCTTGCGAAGTCAATTTGAACACGGCGCCTTCGTTGTTGGTGCCGCCGTGGAGAGTCGTTCCGTAGAAATTGCCGTCGGCGGCTTCGACGATTCCTTTCGGGTTGCCGAGGTGGTTGGGACACTGGCCACTGTTGCAGAAGTTGTAGAGAACAGTCAGGGTGCCCTGGGGGGTGATTTTGAAAGCTGTACCGGCTCCGCTGGTGCCACCTCCGTCGGTCGTGCCGTACAGATTGCCATCGCGGCCCGCGACGAGCCAATTGGGTCCGCTACCGTCAAGGATCGTGGAGCCATTGGTGACGCTGCCAAAGGTGTATAGCGTGGAAAACGTCTGCGCGCCGGCAGTGTCGAATCGTCCAGTCAAGACGAGAAATGCTATTGCGATCAGAGGCCACGTTAATCTCATGGGGTACCTTTCGTTTTCAATGCGTTCTCTACCTGCGGGCTCATACGTTTTGACGGATTGTGAATGCCCGATCATTTCACTCCGGCCTGTATGACATTGAAGGTTTGGCCGCCGACCGTGATCAAGCCGGTGAGGACGTTGGTGGTTGCATTGGCCGGTACCGAATAAGTGACCGATCCCTTGCCTGTTCCGCTGCTGCCGGCGGTGATTGTGATGAATGAATTGGTGGTGGCGGCGGTCCAGTCGCAATCGCTGAGGTTCGGAGTGACCTTGATCGTGAAGGTGCCGCCGGTGGATTTGAGTTTGCCGCTCTTGGGGCTGAGTTTGAACGTGCAGCCGCCAGCGGCCTGATTGACCGTGACCGTTTGGCCGGCGATTGTCATCGTGCCCATCAACGCCGCGGTGTTGGTGTTGCCGGGGACGGAGAAGACGACCTTGCCGGGGCCGGTGCCGCTGGAGCCGGAGGTGATGGTGATGAACGGATCGTTGCTGACGGCGGTCCACGCGCAGGTCTTGTCCTTGACCTTGACGCTGACGTCTTTCGATCCGCCCTTGGCGGCGAGCGTGATGCTGGTCGGGCTCAGGGTGAAGGTGCATCCGCCGCCGCTGGAGGTACCGGATTCGGTGACGGTGAACGTTTCGCCCGCGATGGTCATGGTGCCGATCTGTTCGCTGGTGCTGGTGTTGGCGGCGACGGTGTAATGGACGGTGCCATTGCCCGAGCCGCTGGAGCCGGAGGTGACGGTAATGAAGCTGTCATTGCTCATGGCGGTCCAGGTGCACCCATTGGATGTGGTGACAGCCACGGTATCCGCGCCGCCTCGGGCCGCAGACGTGATGTTGGTTGGATTGATGGAGTAGGTGCACCCGGGGGTGTTGCTTGGACAGCCGCTTCCTGTCAGCCCCATATCGATCTTGTAGACGATCCCCAAGCTCTGGACGTTGCCTCCGCCCTGGGGCGTTACGCCATATAAGCTGCCGTCACAGCCCTGGACGAGCGGAGCCCCTTGATGGTCCGGCTCCATCGAACCATCGAGGCAAAGATGCGAGGCATTCGTAACGGTACAAAACTCATGCAGCGTGGTGAAGGTCCCGGCGGACGTCAACTGGAATACGGTCCCGGCGCTGCCCACCCCGCCCTTGGACGTCGTACCGTAAAAATTGTTATCGTTGCCAAGGACGAGCGCCGCGGTGGGGTCGTTGCCGTTGGAGAGGCAACTGCTGCAAAAGCTGTAAATCGGAACCAGGGAATCATCCGGAAGGCCATCCAGAGGCATACTGAATACGGTCCCGCCCCCGTTCGCTCCGCCCTGCCGTGTCGTGCCGTACAAATTGCCCCCGACCTCGATCAGCGAAGCCAGTGGTTGGTTTCCATCGGCGCACTGCCCGACCCCGTTAGTGCAAAAATTGTAGATTGCAGTGAAGGTGCCCTGAGGCGTTAGCTGGAACACCAACCCGTGGCCTCCGGCCCCCCCGATGTCACTCATGCCGTAGAAATTGCTGTCGCTGCCTTGAACAAGTGGTACCTGGGTAATTTGACCGACAGCGAGACTGTTGGGGATATGGTAGATCGTGGTCAATGTGCCCTCGGACGTGATTTGAAAGACGGTCCCCTCATTATTCGACCCCCCGCCGGTGGTCGTACCATAGAAATTGCCGTTGTTTCCCAGAATCAGGGGAACTTGTGGTGTTTTGCCGTCGAGGCAATTCGTGAGGCTGCAAAAGCTGTACAAGGTGGAGAACGTGCCCTGTGTTGTCAACTTGAAGACGCCGCCCTCGTTGTTGGCTCCCCCCTGGGACGCCGTCCCGTAGAGATTACCGTCAGTACCTTGGACGAAGCCATTGGGTTCGCCAAGAGAAGCCGGACAGAGAATGTCGGCGCAAAATGTGTGCAGCAGGGTGAATGTCCCTTCCGTGGTGAGTTTGAACGCGGTACCGTAGCCGTTGGTGCCGCCGCCGGCAGCAATGCCATAGAGACTGCCGTCGGTCCCCACGATCAGGCAATTGGGGAACGTGCCATTGGTGCCGTCGGCCGTGGCGCCAAAGTCATAGAGTGTCGTAAAGGTCTGCGCCTGACTGTTGCCCGATGCGACCGCCACTGCCAGGAAGAAACTCGCCACCAGCCACTGCCTGTCTCTCATGAGAACAGTCCCTCCAGCCAAGAGATGTTGTACTTGCCGGGGTCACCAGCCCGGACACGAAGGTACATGTAGCACAGCAGCGCTCGGCTGACAAGGGCAATGCGCTGGCGGTGTGGTGCGGGTCAGTGAATCGCCGCCCGCTTGACAGGCGGCGGTGATGACATATACTGGCGCTTGCCATGGAATCTGACGACGAGCCTGGGGGACAGTGGGGCGCGACCGGCGCCGCGTGTACGGCTGTTGGCGCGAATCCTCGGGCCGATTCTCCGCATCTTAAGCGGGTGGAAATGCAACCTGTTTCTGCATCATCTTCTCCTGACGAACGGTTCCCCTCTGCCGGACGCGGCCTGTGGTCACGTGTGCCGGACGCGGACTGGAACGACTGGCGGTGGCAGTTGCGCAACCGCATCACGTCGCTGGGGGCGCTGGAGGCGCTGATGCCGTTGACGCCCGAGGAACGGGCGGGCGTATCGATGGCCGGGCAACACCTCGCGATGGCGATCACGCCGTACTTCTTCAATCTCATCAACGTGGCTGATCCGAATTGTCCGATCCGCCGCCAGGTCATTCCTCGTGTCGAGGAAACGATTGCCGCGCCGTGGGAGATGGCCGACCCGTGCGGCGAGGACGAGCACATGCCTGTGCCAGGCTTGGTGCATCGATATCCCGACCGCGTGCTGTTTCTCGTGACCGACCGGTGCGCGACGTATTGCCGGTATTGCACGCGCAGCCGCGTCGTCAGCGGCGTGGGCGAGCAACATCTGCACACGGAATTTAGCGACGCGATCCAGTACATTCGCGAGCACCGGGAAGTGCGCGACGTGCTGCTGAGCGGCGGCGACCCGTTGCTGTTCAGCGACGAGCGGCTGGAACACATTCTCAGCCAGTTGCGGGCGATCCCGCATGTCGAATTTCTCCGAATCGGGACGAGGATCCCGGTCTTTTTGCCGCAGCGAATCACGCCGGAATTATGCGCGATGCTGCGGAAGTATCATCCATTGTGGATGAGCATTCATTCGAATCACCCGAAAGAGGCGACGCACGAAGTCAGGGAGGCGTGCGGTCGCCTGGCTGATGCGGGGATTCCACTGGGGAACCAAAGCGTGTTGTTGCGTGGGGTCAACGACGACGCGGCGGTGATGAAAGAGCTCATGCACAAGCTGCTGATGATGCGGGTGCGGCCGTATTACATCTATCAATGCGACCCGGTGAAGGGCACGCATCATTTGCGCACGAGCGTGCGCAAGGGCATCGAGATCATGGAGGCGCTGCGGGGACACACGACGGGATATGCGGTGCCGCAGTATGTGATCGACGCGCCCGGGGGCGGCGGCAAAGTGCCGATCAGCCCCGAGTATGTACTGGCTCACGACAAGCAGCGAGTCATCATTCGTAATTACGAAGGTAAAGTCTTCGAGTACCCCGAGTTAACCGACGTAGTGGCCCCGCCGAAGCCGGGGCCTGGTGTTCCTCCCGCGCCGCGCCAAACAGGTGTGGAAACTGCTGCAACGAGTTGCCACACAACGGACAAGGGAAATGGACACCATCGCCCGACGCTCGACTGAAGTACATTTTGGCCTGGCTTGGAACTGGCAGTACGACCAGGATTTCGTCAACCAACTTGACCGCTCCTGCCTCAATGCCGGCCTGAGCTGCTATCTGGTCGGACCCCACAATCTGCAGCAGACCTTTCTCGAGGTGCAGAACAGCGAACGGAACTTCCGGCATTTTCTCGACCGCGCCAGCGACGAGGACGAGCGGTTTCTGCAATTCAACCAATTGCTCCAATCCAAGGGCACGAAGTTCGTCAATGCCCAGCATCACTACCGCCGGTCGATCGACAAGGCGAACATCCACGGCGAATTGCTGGCGCGCGGACTGCAGTTGCCGCTGACGATCATTCTCCCGCCGTATGAGACCGAGCCGAATTTCGACCCGCGCCTGATCGAGCCGCTGGCCTCGCCGTTTGTGGTCAAGCCCGCCAAAGGCGGCGGCGGGTCCGGTGTCGTGGTCGGAGCGACGCGGCCGGACGACGTGTCCCAGAGCCGCGCGAAGCTCCGCAACCAGCGATTTCTCATTCAGCAGCGGATCAATCCGCAGGTTCTCAACGGGCGCCGCGCGTGGTTCCGCGTGTACCACGTGTGCGGCGAAATCATCCCGTGCTGGTGGGACGACACCACGCACCGCTACGCGGTGGTGACGCCATCAGATCGAACCGTCGTGAACGTTGATGAGCTGACGCGAATCGTGCGGATCATCGCCGACGTGTCGAAGTTGGATTTCTTCAGCACCGAGATCGCCCTGGAACACGACGGGCGGTATTTCGTGGTCGATTACGTCAACGACCCGTGCGACATGCGGCTGCAGAGCAAACATTTCGACGGCGTGCCGGACACGATTGTTCGCATGGTCGTGGCCAGCATCACCAACTACATCAAGAAACAGTTTGCGCCGACCGCCGCGCCGACCGACGAAGACGCGAAGTATTGGCCATGATTTGACGCCGCAATCGTAATCGCGGCGGGAATCATTTCTTCACGATCAAGTGGACGGCGACGATCACGCCGAAGACCACGACCGCGCCGCGCAGGAGGCGGGGGGACATTCGTTGGGCGGTCTTCGCGCCGACGAACCCGCCGGCAATCGCCGCCAGCACCATGGCCAGCGCAATGCCCAGAATCGCCATGCCCTTGACGACGAAGTAGACGGAGGCGATGCCGTTGATGAGCATGGCGAGAAAATTTTTCATGCCGTTGGCGGCCTGCAGGTCTTCCGGCAGGAAAATCGCCATGGCGGCCAGCATCAGAATGCCGATTCCCGCGCCGAAATAACCGCCGTAAACGCCAATGGCAAACTGGCACAGCCACAACGCCGCCGCGTGTTTTTTGGGATGAGCTTCGGCGCGTTTCGACATCCAGCGGCCGATGGGCTCGTTGAGCATCAGCAGCGCGCAGGCGAGCAGGATCAGATACGGCACGATGTAGCGGAAGACGGATTCGGGCGTGTTCAGCAACAGGATCGCGCCGGTCAGTCCGCCGAGCAGGGATGGCACGGCGAGGATGCCGACGCGGGCGCGATTGGCCGACAGTTGTTGCCGATACGCCCACGAGCTGGTCACCGAACCCGGCCAGATGGCGACGGTGCTGGTCGCATTGGCGGCGATGGACGACAGGCCGCTGTAAAGCAGGGCCGGGAAGGTCAACAGCGTGCCGCCGCCCGCGACCGCGTTGACGAAGCCGGCGCCGAACGCCGCGAGGATGATGACCGGATAACCGTGCATACCGTAGGACCGATTTGTAATCGCGACCGGTCGTGAATGCAATTCACTCCTGCGAGATTTGCGGCAAGCGGTGCACTTGCCCCACAACTTCTGGTCTGCTAGCTTCACCGATATGCCATCAGTCATCTTGAAAAAAGGCAGGGAGCGCCGTCTGTACGCCGGCCATAGCTGGGTCTACGCGGGTGAGATTGGTAATATCACCGGCGACCCGAAGGACGGCGACGCGGTGGACATCCGCGATTACAAGGAACGATTCTTCGGGCGCGGCCTGCTCAACACCAGGTCGCAGATCACCGTGCGGCGGTTCACGACGCAGAAGGAGGAAATCGACCGGGACTTTTTCACGCGCCGCATCGAGGCGGCGCTGGAATACCGGCGCGAGAACGCGTTGGTAGCCGATGAAGAGGCGTTTCGCCTGGTCTCGTCAGAGAGCGATCAGGTGCCCGGCCTCATCGTCGACCAGTACGGCGACCACGTCGTCCTGCAGGCGCTGACGCTGGGGATCGACCAGCGGAAGAAGCAGATCGTGGAGATCGTGCGGGAGCTGGTGGAGCCGAAGGCGATCGTCGAGCGCAGCGACGTGCCCAGCCGCAAGCTCGAGGGGCTGGAGGAAACCAAGGGCGTGTTGTTTGGCGAGACGGACGCGATTGTCCGCGTGCAGTTCAATCAGTTCTCCATCGAAGTGAATTTGCTGGAAGATCAGAAGACCGGCTTCTTCCTCGATCAACGCGACAATTACGCCGAGGTCGC
>DATKNW010000017.1:0-21558 GCA_035541135.1 Verrucomicrobiia bacterium | reverse complement strand
CGCTCCAGATCATCCGCCGCTGTGGCTCCCACGTCGACCCGGCCGTTGCCACTTGGCGCTGCCTTGACCTCGGCTCGCTTCATCGCCAATACTTCCCCCGTTACCCCAAGGGGGGTCACGTTCTACCCATCGATCCCTAATCGGGCTCCCCATCCCGCCGGGATTGGCGGTACAGTGCCCGGTTACCTGATGTTGACCTCTGTGTTGCCTCCCCCGCTTAGGCCGTCTGGCCCGGAACCGGTCTCAAAATACGTACTCCGTCAGGCGCATACGTTACATCATCCCGGGCAGGTTCATTCCGTGGGTGACCTTGCCCAGTTCGTCTTCCTAGGTCTTCTTCGCAGTCTGCAACGCGTTGCTCACGGCCCCGAGCACCAAATCTTCCAGCATCTCGACATCCTTCGGCTCCATCACTTTCGCATCGACTTCTAAAACCGTTAGAGGTTCCGGTCAAGTCAAACAAGCCCCCTTGGTCCACACTGCTCAGCTCGCATTCTCCCTGCACCTGATCAATCTATAGGCTATAGCCTATGCAGCCTATATAGACTGCTACCCCATCATCATCATCCACGTACCCGCCGCTTGGCAGATCCTCAGTCGTAAATTGTTGCACCCTAGCATGAAGCGATTGTGCCGTCCTTGACATCCAATCCCTTACGCCGTTCCCGCTCAACCTTGCCGAAAATCGCAAGGCCCGCCGATTAATAGTCTATCGGCTATATGAAACTATGGAGGTACCCCGTGACGTGTTTGCCAAGACAGAGGACGCGATATGCCGCCCGAGAGAGGGGAAAGCGCGTTTGAGTGAGCATTCCGTGGGCATCGGCTACCATAAATGAATGACCCCGCCCGAGGCCGCTTCCGGCGTGACGGACGCGGAGTAGATAAATTGCAATCCCCTGCTGCACTTGATATGTCGAGAGCCGAGCATACCTTCAACGTGGCTCGCGTCACAAAACGCCGCTGTCCCCGCCCCTACATCATCGCGGGCAGGTTCATGCCGGCGGTGACCTTGCCCAGTTCGTCTTCCTGGGTCTTCTTTGCGGTCGGGAACGCGTTGGTCACAGCCCTGAGCACCAAATCTTCCAGCATCTCGACATCCTTCGGGTCGACCACCTTGGGGTCGATCTTCACCGACACGATCGAGCCATCGCATTTGGCTACGGCTTTCACTGCGCCGCCGCGATCCACCGCCATCTCTTCCTGGCCGACATCGTTCTGGAGGCCTTCGTCCGGTGTCGGGAGATCTCGCATTTCCTAGTCTCGTGAGGGGGCTCCAAACCTCGAGTTGCGCTTCCCCACAATACCCGCCGTGCTCGACCAATCTATAGGCTATAGTCTATGCAGACCACGAGCCAGCATACGGGATCACGTACCAGAAACCGGGAATAGTTTCTTCGATGTACGTGCATATACATTTCACAGTCAATCACTTATACAATTCAGGTTATCAACTCCGACCAACTCCCCGCAGCCATATCAATATATAGTCTATAGCCTATACAAGCCACAGACGCGCGTCCCGTGATCCGAGAACCAAGACCGAGTCTGGGACTGCCGATTCGTATGATGTGCCGCCGTTACCGTTAAATGTGAAAGCGGTCTTCACCGAGCGAATTGGGCCACGCCGCAATATTTATCATTTCGAGCGTGTGCCACGCTCTCCCCCGCGTCCCCATGATGCCTGTCACCGACAGGTATCGCTGCACACAGCCGCAGTCTCTCCGCCCGCCATCCGTCCTTCACTCCGCCTCGCCCCAGCCACGCTGTCCTGCGTCGCCCCACCCGCAATGCTTTGTATTACGATGTATCTGCTCACCCGCGGTCATGGGCAGCAGTAGCGCATCGACACATCTGATCGGTAGGGTTCCGTGAGGGCGAGCCTCCCGCCTGCGAGGCCGAAGCCACTTGGCGAGGCGAAGGCCCGAGGAGCCGAAGAAATACCGGCCGGACGTAGCGGTTCGACAGGAGCCTCACCCTCCCGATGAATCGTATCGCAGCACCAGCCATTGGCACCCCATGAGCCGCCATCCGCGCCAATCCGTGTGAAT
The DNA here is from genome assembly GCA_035541135.1 of Verrucomicrobiia bacterium. GTDB lineage: Bacteria > Verrucomicrobiota > Verrucomicrobiia > Palsa-1439 > Palsa-1439 > Palsa-1439. The sequence continues at coordinate 19,507 of DATKNW010000017.1, read as the reverse complement.
CCGCCATAGCCCTGGCGGCAGCGGAATGGGCCATTTGTCAGGGAATCCCCCGTCCATAAAAAATCTGCCCCCACCTTGTGGAAGGGCTTGATTTTCGGGCGGAGTCTGCTAGGCTCGCGCCACTGTTTTTCCCCGTTTGTGTATTCCAGGCCGTTGTATCGGCTCGATGGAACACACAGTCTTATTTCGCGTTCGGTACAGTGAGACCGACCAGATGGGCACGTTTTACAATTCGCGTGCCCTCGAATGGTTCGAATGCGGGCGCACGGAATTGCTCCGCGCCGCGGGATTGCCCTATGCCGAGATGGAACGCCGCGGCGCGTTTCTCCCCGTCGTCGAAGCCCACGTGGAATATCGCGGCCGCGCCCGTTACGACGACTTGTTGAAGATGACGAGCACGGGCTCGCTCGTCGGCAAGGCCCGCGTGCGCGTCGATGTGGACATCGTCCAGGCCGAGGGAGCCGCCCCCGTCGCCCGCGGCTACACGACCCATGCGGTCACGAATTCCTCCGGCAAACCCATCCGCCCACCGTCGTGGATGGTTACCCTGTTCGCTAACAAACCTCCGAGGTGAACCTATGAACCCACTGCTCTACGCCGGTCTTGTCGTGTTGTACGTGGTGGTGATGTTGGCCGTCGGCTATTGGTGCATGAAACGCACCAAGAGCGTCGGCGATTTCTTTCTCGGCGGGCGCTCGCTCGGGCCGTGGATGAGCGCGTTCGCCTACGGCACGACCTATTTCTCCGCCGTGCTGTTTATCGGATACGCCGGGTCGCTGGGCTGGGGATTCGGCATTCACACGATGTGGATCGTGATCGGCAATACGTTCATCGGCACGCTGCTGGCCTGGCTGGTGTTGGCCAGGCGCACCCGCGAGATGACAGCCCGCCTGAACGCGCTGACGATGCCCGAATTTCTCCGCGCCCGATACGACAGCATGCCGTTGCAAGTGATCTCGGCGCTGGTGGTGTTCGTGTTTCTCGTGCCGTACTCGGCGTCGGTCTACATGGGACTGAGCTACCTGTTCCAGAAGACACTCGGGCTGCAATACAACCAGGCGCTGTTCTTTCTCGCGGGGCTGACCGGCGTGTACCTGGTAATGGGCGGATATTTTGCCGTGGCCATCAGCGATTTCATTCGCGGGATCGTCGAGTTCCTCGGCGTTCTGATTATGGTGGTGCTGCTGGCGGGTATGAAAGGCGGCCTCGGCGCGTCCTTCACGGCGCTGCTCGACCCAAAATATGCGCCCGCCTTGCATACGCCGCTGCCGCCGCCTGGCCCGCAGTTTCAGGGCTGGGTCAAGCTGTGGTCGCTGGTGTTGATCACCAGTTTCGGCCCGTGGGCCCTGCCGCAGATGGTCCAGAAATTCTACTCGATTCGCAGCCAGGCCGACGTGAAACGCGCCATGACCATCGCCACGATCTTCGCGTTGTTCATGTCGTTCGGCGCGTACTACAGCGGCGCGTTGACGCATCTGTTTTTCACGAACCCCACGACCGACCTCGCGCCGATCATGGGCGCGGCAAAAAAGCCGAACCTGGACCTGCTGATGCCGTTCTTCATCGTGACCTACGTACCCCAATGGCTCGTGCTCATCATCCTGCTGATGGTGTTTTCGGCGTCGATGTCGAGCCTCTCGTCGCTGGTGCTCGTGAGCAGCTCGGCCATCGCCATCGACATCTACGGCGCCTACAGCCATCGCGACCAGAAGCAGAAACAAACCGTCCGGTTGATGCGCGTGCTCTGCGCCGTGTTCGTGCTGTTGTCGCTCAGTATTGCGTTGAAGCAGTTCGACGTGATCGTGAACCTGATGGTCATCGCCTGGGGCGCGTTGAGCGGCGCGTTCCTGGCGCCGTACGTCTACGGCCTGTTCTGGCGCCGCGCGACCAAGGCGGGAGCCTACGCCAGCCTGTTGTGCGGCATCGGCATCGCGGTCGGCCTGTTCCTGTACTGGGGCAAACCGTTCATCCCCGTGGCCGGCGCGATTGCGATGGTGGCGCCGCTGCTGGTGATGCCCATCGTCAGTCTTCTCACCCCGGCGCCCGATGAGGCGCATGTAACAAAATGTTTTCCGCCCGCGACGGCGAAGGAGTCAACCAACCCGAAATTCGGAAGCATGGCTTCCGTGAAATAGAAGAAAGGACAACCCTCAGTGAGAACCCATATGCTCCCTGCAACGGCAGCCATGCTGGCGTCCGCGTTCGTCGCGACCGCCGCGGTGGCTCAAACGACAATCCCCGCTACCGAGACCAATGCCTCCAGCGCCACGCCCACGGCGGTCTGGAGATTTGATGAGTTCGCGAAACAACTGAAAAACCCCACCGTGGCGCTCAGTTGGGGCGGCGATTTCCGCGTGCGCGACGAGTACTTCAACAACGCCATGAGCCTGAGCTCGGACCCTCACTTCAGTCCGCTATTTGGCACCGGTCACGAGCAGGAGTATTTCCGCTTCCGTGGCCGCGTCTGGGCCAGCTTCTTCCCGACCAACGCCGTGACGCTGAATCTCCGTCTGGCCGCCGAACCGCGCGAATTCCTGAAGCCCGCGTTTTCGGACACGTTCTTCAACAGCACGGGCATGCAGTGGCGCTATGGGATTGTTGACAATTTCAACCTCCAGTGGAAAAAGCCGTTTGATCTCCCGGCCACCGTGACGGTCGGCCGCCAGGACATTTTCCTCGGTGATGGCTGGCTGGTGGGCGACGGCACGCCCGAGGACGGATCCTTCACCTATTTCCTGGACTCCCTCCGCTTGACCTGCAAGCTCGACGAAATCCACACCACCATCGACGCGATCGGCATCCTTCAGTACGCTCGGCCGGATGCGTGGATGCCCACGTTCGGACCCTCTGGCACCGTGCCCGGCCAGCCCGCGGGACTCCTGTTGACCGACCAGGACGAAAAGGGCGCCATCCTGTGGATTGCCAACAAGAGCGTGCCCGAGGCCAATGTGGACGGCTACTTCATCTACAAGCACGATACACGACTCAACAATCCCCCGCCGGCTGACTTCGGGGACAATGCGGACATCTATACTTTCGGCGGCCGCATATCGGGCCTCGCCCTGAACCACTGGAAGTATTCCGCCGAGGGCGCGTATCAGTTTGGCCGAAAGCAGGAACAGGATGAATTCCTCACGACCTACGATACGAGCATCTTCCACGAAATCCGCGCGGGCGCGGTGAACAGCAAACTCACCTATCTCTTCAAGGATGATTGGAACGACCAGCTCAGCCTGTCGTATGAATTCCTCTCCGGCGACAATCCGCATACGGGAACAGACGAGATGTTCGACGTCTTGTGGGGCCGGTGGCCGCGGTGGAGTGAGATGTACAACATCTACAGCTACGTCCCCGAAACGCGTGTCGGCCAGACCGCCAATCTTCACCGGATTGGTCCCACCTGGAACGTGACACCAGCCAAGAACCTGGACTTCAGCCTGAGCTACTACGTGCTGTTGGCCGACGAGGACACGCCCACCCGGACGCTCGTGTTCACCCAGCAGTCATTCACTGACCACGGCAGTCTCCGCGGCAACTACCTCCAGGCGATCCTGAAATACAAGTTCAACCAGTACGTGAGCGCCCATCTCTGGAGCGAGTTCCTCTGGGAGGGCAATTACTACTCCAAACAGCAGATGATGGATTTCCTGCGTGCGGAAGTGATGTTCACGTTCTAGAGTTGTCTCGACACAAATGCTGTACTGGGATCAGAAGGCCGAAACCATCAACCGGGCCGAACTGGAGGCGCTTCAATTGAAGCGCCTCCAGTCGACCCTGCGCCGGGTCGTCCGCAACGTTCCGTTCTACCAGAAGAAACTCGCGGAGGGCGGCGTCACGCCGCGTCACATCCAATCGCTGGCCGACGCGCGCCGGCTGCCGTTCACGACCAATGCCGACCTGCGGGAGACCTATCCCGCAGGGCTGCTCGCGGTCCCGCGCGAGGACGCGTTGCGGCTGCACACATCCAGCGGCACCACCGGCAAACCCAAGGCGCTGTTCTTCTCGCGCAAGGACGTGAACAATGCCGCGGAGTTGATCGCCCGCTGCCTCGTCATGACCGGCGTGACGCGGCACGACGTCCTGCAGAACATGATGACCTACGGCCTGTTTACCGGCGCGCTGGTCATGCACTACGGCGCGGAGAAGGTCGGTTGCCTCGTCATCCCGGCCGGGCCGGGCAACTCCGAGAAACAGGTGCTGTTGATGCAGGATTTTCGGACGACCGTCATTCACGTGACGCCGAGTTACGCGTTGTACCTCGCCGACTTTCTCGAAAAGAAAGGTGTCGACCCGCGCCGCGACCTGGCGCTGCGCAAGGCGTTTGTCGGCGCGGAAGCGCACACCGAGGAGACCCGCCGCAAGATCGAGCAGGCCCTCGGCGTCGATGTGTACAATTCCTACGGCCTGTCGGAGATGAATGGCCCCGGCGTGGCCTTCGAATGCGAGCACAAATGCGGCATGCATCTGTGGGAGGACAATTACCTGCTCGAGATTGTGGACCCGAAGACCGGCGAGCCGCTGCCGGACGGACAAACCGGTGAGATGGTGCTGACCACGCTGTGCCGCGAGGCGATGCCGTTGTTGCGGTACCGTACCCGCGATATCACGTCGATCATTCCCGAGCCCTGCGCGTGCGGCCGCACCCACCGCCGCCTCAGCCGCATCACCGGCCGCGCCGACGACATGCTGATTGTGCGTGGCGTGAACATTTACCCGCAACAGATCGAACGCGTGCTGATGGCCCTGCCGGGCGTGGGCCGAAATTACCAGATCGTGCTCGAGGGCCTCGACGAAATGACGGTCAACGTCGAGCTGGCCGAGGCCGGGTTTGACGGGCACGTCGAGCATCTGACGCGCCTCCAGGCGGAAGTCGCCGACCGGTTGCGCGCGGAAATCCTGACCAAGCCCCGGGTGCATCTCGTGCCGCCGGGGACGCTGCCGGTCAGCGAAGGCAAAGCCAAACGGGTCATTGATAATCGGTCACTCTAGAAAAGGAGCCGGGCCATGAGCGCTGTCAATTTGATCGCCGTGTTTGCCGAAAACCAATTGGGCCAGATGGCCCGCATCACCCGCGTGCTGGCCGACGCGGGCGTGAACATCCGCTGGGTCACCATCGCCACCAATGACGAGCTGGGCGTCATCAAGTTCCTCGTCGACAAATGCGACGTAGCCTACCGCAGCCTGCAGGGAAAGGGTTGGACCGCATCGCTCGTGGAAGTGCTGGCCATCGAGGTCGAGGATAAACCCGGCGGGCTGCATGCCGTCGCCGATTGCCTGGCGCGGAACAAGATCAACGTCGAGAACTCGTCGGGGTTCGTCTCCAACAACCGCGCGGTGCTGCTCATCGAGGTCCAGGACATCGCGCAGGCCCGCCAGATTCTGGCCAAGCAAACCCTGCGATTGCTCTCGCAAGAGGAGATATTGACGCTGTAGACGGCGCGGCGGTACAGTCTTTCTTTTCAAACGGTCGGATGTAAGCAGACGAACGGGAGTAAGAAGTTGGCTATGGGCGATTCAAAGCGGGAATTACTGAGCGGTGACGAAGCGGTGGCACTGGCTGCCTTTCACTTGGGCGCGGCGTTAGGCACGGGCTACCCCGGCACGCCGTCCACGGAAATCCTCGAGACTTTCTCCGAACTGGGCGGGCACGCACAGTGGGCTCCGAATGAAAAGGTCGCCCTCGAAGTCGCCCTGGGCGCGGCATTCACCGGGGCACGCGCCATCGCCACCATGAAACACGTCGGGTTGAACGTCGCGGCGGACCCGTTGTTCACCGCGGCGTACACGGGTGTGAGCGGTGCGTTGGTCGTGGTGTCGGCGGACGATCCTGGCATGGCTTCGAGCCAGAACGAGCAGGACAACCGCCATTACGCCGTGGCCGCTGGCGTGCCGATGCTCGAGCCGTCGGATTCGCAGGAAGCCTACGATTTCACCCTCCAGGCGATCGAGATTTCCGAACGCTGGAAGATACCGGTTCTGCTGCGGCTGACCACGCGAGTTTGCCATAGCCGGACCGCCGTTCGTCCCGGCGCGGCAAACCCGCCGCCCAAACCGCCGAATTTCGAGCGCGATATTCGGGGACGGGTGATGATTCCGGCGTATGCCCGACCCGCCGGCCGCCGGCTGCGCCAGAAACTGGCCGAGATTCAAGCTTGGAACGAGAGCTCTCCGCTAAATCGCGTGATTGCGGGAGATGATTCCCTTGGCATTATTACTTCGGGCATTTCGTACATGCACGTCCGCGAAGCCGCGCCGACCGCGAGCGTGTTGAAGCTGGGGTTCACGTATCCGCTGCCAGTCGAAAAAATCCGCGCGTTTGCCGCCGGGGCCAAACGTTGTCTCGTGATCGAAGAGGGCGATCCCTGGCTGGCGGAGGCCATCCGCGCCGTTGGCGTGAAGGTCGAATCCAAACCCGAGATGTACCGCTTCGGGGAATTGAGCGTCCCCCGCGTGAAACGGATTTTGGCCGGTGACATCTCGCCCGAGCCCGCGTCCGTTCCGGGAAAACCGCCGCAGCTTTGCCCGGGCTGTTCGCACCGCTACGTGTTCGAGGCGCTGCACGATCTCGACTGCATCGTCGCGGGAGATATCGGCTGCTACACGCTGGGCGTGCTGCCCCCGTTTGAGGCGATGGACAGTTGCGTGTGCATGGGAGCGAGCATCGGCGTGGGCCTGGGATTGCGTCATACGTTGCCGCCCGAACAAGCCCGCCGGGTCGTCAGCGTGATTGGCGACAGCACATTCGTCCACAGCGGCATCACCGGGCTGGTCGAGATGGCCTATAACCCGCCACCCACCGGCCACGTGGTGCTGATCCTGGACAACAGCACGACAGCCATGACGGGCCATCAGGAACATCCCGGCACGGGCCGAACACTGGCCCATGAACCGACCGGGAAAATCGTCTTCGAGGATCTGGTGCGAGGACTGGGCATCCCGCGGGTTCACACGATCGATCCGTCCGGCGATCCGGAGGGTCTCAACAGGCTGTTGGTGGAGAGCCTGGACAGCGAAGAATTGGTCGTGATCATCGCGCGCCGCCCGTGTTTGCTGATCGCCGGAAAAATCAAAGAGTACGACCGCGCCGCGACTCAAACGTGCACGGAGATACAGGCTGATTAGCGTGAAGAATGGTGTCACCAACGTGATTGTCGCCGGCCTCGGCGGACAGGGTGTCCTCAAAGCCTCGGGCATCGTCGCCGACACGATGTTTCGGGCGGGGTTGGACGTCAAACAGAGCGAGCTGCACGGTATGAGCCAGCGCGGCGGGTCGGTCAGCAGCGACGTGCGGTTTGGGCGTGAAGTGTTCAGTCCGATGGTGCCGACGGGCGAGGCGGATTTCCTCGTGGTCGTCGCGCCGGACCAGATCGAAGTGAACCGCCATCAATTGCGGCCGGGCGGCGTCCTGATCACGCCGGACGCCGTCCCGGCCGACAAACTTTCGAACAAGCGAAGCATCAACATCGCCTTGCTGGGCGTATTGAGCCGTCACCTGGAGATTCCCGAGGAGTGCTGGCTCGAAGCGATTCGTGCGGCATTTCCCGAGAAACTGCACGCGGCCAACCAGCAGGCGTTTGCCCTCGGGCGCAACGGAGCATAGCCAATGAACTCTGCGGAACGTCATCCGGTCAGCGCGCCGGACTTCATGCCAGCCTCCGCGCTGGGCGAGACACAATTGCGGCGTCTCCAAGCGATCGTGACGCGGGCGTACGATCACGTGAAGCTGTTTCGCCAGCGGATGGAAGAACGGAGTCTGAAACCGCGGGACATTCGGTCCCTCGACGACGTCCGCAAGCTTCCCTTCACGGTCAAGACCGATTTGCGCGACACGTATCCCTACGGCCTGTTCGCCAGCGACCTGCGCGACGTGGTTCGCCTGCATGCCTCCAGCGGAACGACCGGCAAACCCATCGTCGTCGGGTACACGCGGGAGGATATCGCCGTCTGGACCGAGGTGATGGCGCGCAGTTTTGCCGCGTGCGGTCTCCACGCGGGGGACATTGTGCAGAACGCGTATGGCTACGGCCTGTTTACCGGCGGGTTGGGCGCGCATTACGGAGCCGAAGCGCTGGGAGCCACGGTCATCCCCATCTCCGGCGGTAACACGGAACGCCAGATCACCGTGCTGAAAGATTTCGGCGTCACCGCCATCTGCTGCACGCCGAGCTACTTTCTGCACCTGCTCGACCAGGGCGCTCTGCTCGGCGTGGATTTCCGGCAACTTCCGCTGCGGGCGGGCGTCTTCGGGGCCGAACCATGGACGCAAGGGATGCGCGAGCGGATCGAGGCCCAAAGCCGAATCAAAGCTTACGACATCTACGGATTGTCGGAAATCATCGGGCCCGGTGTGGCCATCGAGTGCGCCTGCCAGAACGGGCTGCACGTTTTTGAAGACCATTTTCTTGCGGAGGTCGTCGACACCAAGACGCTGGAGCCGTTGCCCGACGGCGAGGAAGGCGAGCTGGTGTTGACGACGCTGAGCAAACAGGCCATGCCGATGATCCGGTATCGAACGCGTGACATTACGGCGCTGATGGCCGAGTCGTGTCCGTGCGGGCGCACGCTGCGGCGGATGCGGCGCATCTCGCGTCGCAGCGACGACATGTTCATCATTCGCGGCGTGAACGTGTTCCCCTCGCAGATCGAAGCCGCCCTGCTCCGGGTCGAGGGGACGCTGCCGCATTACCAAATCGTCCTGACGCGCGAAGCCGACCTGGACCAGATGGAGGTGCAGGTGGAAGTCACGCCCGAGGTCTTCAGCGACGAGGTGCGCGTCCTCGAGGAGTTGCAGCGCAAGCTCGTGCATTCCATCGAGACCATCACCGGCATCCGGGTCGCCATCCGACTGGTGGCCCCCAAAACCATCCCCCGCAGCGAAGGCAAAGCCAAACGCGTGATCGACAAACGCCAGCTATGAAAATCCACCAACTCTCCGTCTTTCTCGAAAACAAACCCGGACAATTGCGGGCCGCCTGCGCGGAAGCGGCGCGGGCCGGAATCAACATCGTGACGCTCTCGCTGGCGGACACGGAGCAGTTCGGCATCCTGCGTCTGATCATTCAGGATTGGCAGAAGGCGAAGGCAATCTTTGAAAAAGCCGGATTCGTAGTGAAGGACACGGAGGTGCTGGCCATCGAGGTGGCCGATGAACCCGGCGGCCTGTTGCGCATCCTCGAAATCGTCGATCAAGCGGGCCTGAACATCGAGTACATGTACGCCTTCACCGAACGACGCGGCGGCAAGGCGGCGCTGGTCTTTCGATTCGAAGACCCGGACGCGGCGCAGCAGGTGTTGAAGGCGGCCGGCGTCAACGTATTACGCGACCTGGAGTTGTTCCGTCGCGCGTAGGCCGGCACATGGACGACCCGAAGAAATTCTTCGATCGCGACCAGTTCGCCAAACATTGCGGGATCGAGCTCGTGTCCGTCTCCCCCGGTCACGCTGTCGCTCGGCTGAAGGTCGAGCCACATCACCTCAACGCGCTGGGGATCACGCAGGGCGGGGCGGTCTTCACCCTGGCGGATTTCGCGTTCGCCGCCGCGTCGAACACCCACGGCAAGGCGGCGGTCGCCATCAACGTGAGCATCACGTACCTGAAGGCCGTGAGCAGCGGCACGTTGCACGCCGAAGCGCGGGAGTTGGCCATCAATCCGAAGCTCGGGAGTTATACCGTGGACGTTACCGACGACAGCAAAGCGTTGATCGCGGTCTTCCAGGGCCTGGTCTATCGCAAGAACCAGGACATTCCGGCAGTCACCAAATAGAAGCGTTATGACCGGCTCAACGTCTGCCGCAGGTTCCCGCGCGCATCAAAGATTTCCACGATCATCGGCATCTGACCGATGGCATGCGTGGAGCAGCTCAGGCAGGGATCGTACGCGCGAATGGCCGCTTCGATCCGATTCAGGGCGCCCTCTTTCACTGGTTCGCCGTTGACGTACATTTTGGCGACTTCCTCGACAGCGCGGCTCATGGCGTAGTTGTTGTTGCCGGTGGCGACGATCAGGTTGACCTTTTCCAGGCGGCCGGTTTCGTCCACCCAATAATGATGCCAGAGCGTCCCGCGCGGCGCCTCAATGACGCCGACGCCTTCGCGGTTCGCGGGCCAGGCGTTGGCGCGGATCTCGGTCGAGAGGATGTCGGGATCTTCGAGCAACAGCCGCGCGCGCTCGATGGCGTACAGGTTCTCGATCAACCGCGTGTAATGATAATAGAGCGAGCCTTCGACCACCTTGCCTTTGCGCAGGCGGCGGAACAGCTCGAATTCCTTTTGCGCCAGCGGCGTGGACATTTTCTCGGCGGCATTGAGCCGACCGAGCGGGCCGACGCGGTACGCGCCGCCGGGCCAGCCGAGCTTGCGGTAATAGGGAAACTTGAGATAGCTCCAATCTTCGACGTGTTCGGCAATCAGATCGAGGTACTGGCGACCGTCGAACCGCTCGACCTGCCGGCGCTGGGCGTCCACCATCCGCAAGGCGCCATCGTACAGGGCCACCGCGTTGTCATCCGTGACCATGCCGAGGTAGCCCGTGGGGAACGAGGCGAAGGTCTCCATTTCCTTCGCGTGCTTCTCCATCCAGCCTTTCATCACGGCCAGGCCATCCTGCGCAAGCGGGATCATCGATTCAATCTGCGAGAGGATGGCGTCACGATCGGCGACGGTGAGCGATTTGGTGACGCCGCCGGGGACGGCGAAATTCGGATGGACCCGGCGTTCGCCGAGCTTGGCGATGATTTCCTGGCCGAATTTCCGCAGTGTGATCGCTTTGACGGTGAGCTTCGGGTCGGCCTGGTAGAGGCCGACGACGTTGCGGATGGCCGGGTCGGCGTCGAACCCCAGGATCAGATCGGGGCCGGCCAGTTCGAAGAAGTGCATCGAATGCGACTGGATGGTCTGGCCCATGTGCATCAGCTCGCGCAGCAACCGCGCGGGCCGCGGCGGTTCGACGCCGAGGATCTCGTCGCAGGCCTTGGCTGAGACGAGATGGTGGCTGACCGGGCAAATGCCGCAGATTCGTTCCGTGATCAGCGGCATTTCGTAGAACATCCGCCCCTCGCAGAATTTCTCGAAGCCGCGGAATTCGTTGACGTGAAACCGCGCCTGCTCGACCTTGCCCGCGTCGTCGAGGCGGACGGTGACCTTCGCGTGACCTTCGATGCGGGTGACGGGTTCGATGGTAATGGTGTTCGCCATGGTCGCCTCAATGCCAGTCGAGGTTCTTGCCGGTCAATGCCGGTTTGCGGCCGGCCGCCAGTTCGGTGAGCGCGAAAAAGATCGCATCGGCCGACGGCGGGCAGCCGGGGAGATACACGTCCACCGGGACAACCTGATCGAGGGCCCGTGCGTCCTGCATGACGGCCAGTTCGGGGTCGTTCGGGATGCGGCCCTCGGCGGTGCTTTCGGTTTCGATGTAGGCCCGCCGGAGCGCTTCGCGGCAGGAAATCCCATTGCGCAGGGTCGGGACGCCGCCGAACACGGCGCAGTCGCCGAGCGCGACGAGCAGCTTGCAGCGGGCGCGCATCTGCCGGGCAACGCGTTCGCCGGCGGAATTATTGACGCAGCCTTCCAGAATACCAACGTCCACGCCGCTCTCGGGCGGATGTTTCAGGTCGGTGATCGGGGTCGCGTGGAGCGACACCTGTTCCAGGAGCGCGACGATCCGTTCGTCAATGTCCAGCAGCGACATGTGGCAACCAGCGCACCCGGCCAGCCAATCGCTTGCGACAGTGGGCTTGTTCGGCATGGTCAATCCTTTCCTTACTCCTGCACCGCGAGTTGCGCGAGCGCTTCGGGCGACAACGTCTGGCCCATCCGTTCCGCCAGTCTCACAAATGTCTGGCCGTGGGCCGGCACCGATGCCGGAGGCTGCAGCAGTGGCACGACCGGCAACCGCCGACCCTCCAGATTGAACACGTGTCCGCGTTGCTCAGCCCACGTGGGCGACGGCAATACGACGTCCGCCGCGTCGGTCCACGCGGAACGGACAGCGGCATGGACGACGGTAAACTCGCTTTGCGGCAGCGCCAGGCCATCGACCTGGTCATCACCCAGCAGCACGTACAACGCGTCCCCGCGTACGGGCCGCGCCTCGATGCCGAGCCGGGCGGCGCCGACGGCATTGGCGCCCTTGACCAGCGGCAGGAACCGCGCCTGTTCCGGCAACGTCCGCAACGCCGCGTACACGCTGCTGCTGAGGCCGGAGCCATAGAGCAGGACCGGGCGCCGGGCGGATTCGATGGCTTTCTTCAATTGGAGCAGGCCGCTGACGCGCAGATGGTAGGTGGTCTTCAACCGCTCGAACGGCGACGCGGCGTGGAACGAGATGTCTTCGAGTTCGAGATGCATCTCCGCCCAGGCATCAATGCCGGTCGCTTCGTCATTGACGAGGATCAACCGCGCCCCGTTGTCGAGCGCCCGGCGGATCAGGTGACCGAGCACCTTCTGATTCTGGAGCGGATTCCCGCCAATGATCGCGATGCAGTCCGCTTCGGCCACGTCGCGCAACGACGCTGTCGCGCCGAGATCAAGCGGCGGGACCTCGCCCGACAGCAATCCGATTTCGCTGCTCTCCAGCACGTCGTGGAAGAAACACTCGAACGCCGCCAGCGATTCGGTCGTGAGACGGGGCGAGGCGACTCCGGCAACGAGGTGCGCCTCGCTGAATTTCGTTCCGATCAGGGTCAGCGCGTCATCCCAGGTGGTTTCCACGGGTTGTCCATCCCGGCGGACAAGCGGCTGCAGGATCCGGGCGGATTTCGGTTCGACCACTTCGAACCGGCCGGCGGCACAAAGCAGACCGCCGTTGGGAGCGTCCCAATCGCCCTCGACGCGCAGCAAGTGGTTGCCGCGCGTGATCGCGTGGATGCTGCAACCGACGGCGCAACCGACGCACGTGGCCGGCGTACGTTTGATCTGCGATTCGTGGCCGAGATACACGCTCTGGCGATCATGCAACGCCCCCGTCGGACAGACCTGCAGGCAGGTGCCGCACGAGACGCAGGAGGATTCGCCGAATGGCACATCGTCATCGGCGCAGATCATCGTGCGGGCGCCGCGCTGGTTGACGCCGAGCGTGTGGTTGGCGGCGATGTCTTCGCAGGCGCGGACGCAACGCCGGCACAAAATGCAGCGGCCGTGGTCCATCACGAAGTATTTGCGCGTGGCATCGACCGGCCACTGTTTCCTGTAGTTCGGCGCGTATGCCCAGCAATCCAAACCGTGCTCGTAACCGAGTTTCTGCAATTCGCAATCGGTCGTTTCGCCGGTGCCGCTGGCGGGACAGAACATGCAGTAATGCGTCCGCTCGGAGAAGATCATGTGCAGCGAGGCTTTCCGCGACGCGACGACGGCGGGCGTATCGGTGCGCACGACCATGCCCTCGGCGACGGGGAACGTGCATGAAGGCTGGAGCGCGCGCTGTTTCTCGATCTCGACGAGGCAGATGCGGCAGGCGCCAGCCGGTTTGAGTTGCGGGTGATAACACAGCGCCGGGATGTGAATGCCCGCGGCGGCGGCGGCTTCGTAGACGGTCTGCCCGACCCTGGCCTGCACGGGTCGTCCGTCGATGGTGATCTGGATGAGAGCGGGTTCGTTCATGGCGTCCCCTTGGTGGCGGCGGCCGTCGGTTCGGGTCGGGGCAGGCCCATGCGGTCGAGCCATTCGAGGTCGCAGCGCAGGCAACGTTTCGCTTCCGCCTGCGCCACCTCCTCGCTCAGGCCGAGTTCGACCTCTTTGAAATTGCCCTCGCGTTCGGCGACCTTCAACCGCGGCATCGACGGGCGATGCGCGCCGGCGAAATCGTCGAGGTTATGCAGCGGCGCGAAGTCATGCCGCGGGGTAATGAGCCGCGGCTTTGGCATCTGGCCCGTGCGGAGCCATTCATCGACCGCGACCGCGACGAGGTTGCCCTGCGCAATCGCCTGGACAATCGTCGCTGGTCCCGTCACGGCGTCGCCGGCGGCGAACACACCGGGGCGGCTGGTACCGAACGCCTCGTTGACGACGAACGTGCGGCCGCGCGTGGTGGTGAGCTGGTCCGGTTTCATCCACGACAAATCCGGCGTCTGACCGATCGCCGGGATAAGAAAATCGAGCGGCAACGTGAAGCTTTCCGATTCCATGGCGACCGGCTTGCGGCGGGCGGTATCGTCGAACTCGGCGAGCCGTTGGCGCATCAGTCGCACGCCAGTGACGGCGCCATCGCCGAGAATCTCGACAGGATTGACCAGTGTCTGGAATCGCACGCCTTCGTGGAGCGCGCCTTCGATTTCCTCGGGCAGGTGGGTCGCCGGCATGTCGTCGCCGGTGCGGCGGTACATGACGTGGACTTCGCGGGCGCCGAGCCGCAAGGCCACTCGGGCCGCGTCGATCGCCACGTCGCCGCCGCCGACCACGCCGACGCGTTTGCCGCGAAGGTCGGGAATGCGAGCGCTGGACGGGCGGCCCAGCGCGCGGTGGCAGGAATCCACCGCGATTTCGCGGAGAAAATCGAGGCCGTTGATGACGCCGCTCTTGTCCTCGCCGGCAACGCCGAGCTGGCGGCTGCGCCAGGCACCGATGGCGAGGACTACGGAATGGAAGCCATGTTTGTCGAACAGTTCGTCGAGCGTGAAATCCTTGCCCAGGGTCTGGCCGCAGCGGATGTCGACACCGGCGCGCTTGATATTGTCGATTTCGAGGAACAACGGCTGACGCGGGAGCCGGTATTCCGGGATCGCGCAACTCATCATGCCGCCGGGCACAGGAAGTTTTTCGAACACGGTGACGCCATAGCCGAGCTGGGCGAGGCGCAACGCGGCCGTGAGACCCGCTGGGCCGGCGCCGATCACGGCCACTTTCTTCCCTGAACTGGCCTGGCGTTGCTCGGGCGTGCCGAGCGGTTCTGGCGTCCACGGCTCGGCGAGTTGGTGTTCGGCCATGAACCGCTTGGTCATGCGGATGGCGATCGGTTCATCGAGTTCGGCGCGGCGGCACTTGGTTTCGCAGAACGCCGGGCAGGCCCGGCCACAGATGATGGCGAACGGATTGCGTTCGCGGTGGATGGCGAGGCCCTCGGCGTACCGGCCCTGGGCGATGAGCGCGAGGTACGCCGGCGTGTCCACGCCGGCGGGGCAGGTATTCACGCATTTGGCCCGGACGAGCTTCTTGCACTGGCCGGACGGACAGAGCTGTTCGTCGATGTGGGCCAGCATTTCCTGTTCGAAGAATCGCAGGACGGACATCACCGGGCCGGGCGTGCGCTGGCCGAGGCCGCACAATGACGAACTCATCATGTGGGCGGAGATATCGCGGATGGCCTGGAGATCCTTGCGGGTGCCCTGGCCCTCGGTGATGCGGGTCAACACTTCCAGCAGGCGCTGTCCACCGATGCGGCAGGGGATGCATTTACCGCAGGATTCCGCCGTGGCGAACGTGAGGAAGTATTTGGCCAACTCGACCATGCAGGTGTCGTCGTCCACAACGATCATGCCGCCGCTGCCCATCACCGCGCCGGCTTCCTGGAGCGAATCGAAATCGACGGGCGTGTTCAGCGATGAGGCGGGCAGGCAGCCGCCGAGCGGGCCGCCGGTCTGGACGGACTTGAACGACCGTCCGCCGGGGATGCCGCCGCCGACGTCGAAAATGATGTCGCCGAGCGGGATGCCCATCGGGACCTCGATGAGGCCCGTGTTGTTGACCTTGCCGGTGAGGGCGAAGATCGCCGTGCCCGGCGATTTGGGGCTGCCGATGCTCTTGAACCACTCCGCGCCGCGAAGAACGATCCGCGGTGTCATCGCGTAGCTCTTCACGTTGTTGATGTTGCTCGGCTTGCCCCAGAGACCGCTGACGGCGGGGAACGGTGGACGCGGCCGGGGTTCACCACGGCGGCCTTCGACGGAGGCGATGAGGGCGGTCTCCTCGCCGCAAACAAACGCGCCGGCCCCGCCTTTGAGGACGATGTCGAAGCTGAACTTCGTGCCGAGGATATTCGAGCCGAGGAGTCCGAGATCGGTGGCCTGGGCGATGGCCGCTTCGAGGCGGTCGATGGCCAGCGGGTATTCCTCGCGGCAGTAGATGATGCCTTCCCGCGCGCCCATGGCGTAGCCGGCGATGGCCATGCCCTCGAGCACGGCGTGGGGATCGCTTTCGAGGATCGACCGATCCATGAACGCGCCGGGGTCGCCCTCGTCGGCGTTGCAGATGACGTACTTGGTTTCGCCGGGTGATCTCCGGCATAGTTCCCATTTCGTGCCGGTCGAGAACCCGCCGCCGCCGCGGCCACGCAAGCCGGATTCCTTGACCACGCGGATGACCTCCTCGGGCGACCACATGCCAAGCACCCGGGCGAGCGCGCGGTAGCCGTCGCGGGCGATGTATTCCTCGATTTTTTCGGGATCGATGATGCCGCAGTTGGCCATGGCGATGCGGATTTGCTTGCCCGTGAACGGCAGATCGCGGAACTGCGGGACGTTTTGGATCGCCTGCGGTTCATCCGCGGGCGGTTCGCCTTCGGCCATGCGGCAGATCACCCATTCGCGGACGGGCCGGGTATTGACGACGTGTTCTTCGATCAGACGCGGCACCATGTCGGGCTGGATATTGGCGTAGAGCACGTGGGAGCCGCCGTTGATCTGGATGTCGACGAGCGGTTCCTTGGCGCACATGCCGATGCAGCCAACGGTCGTGACGGGCCCGTCGAGTTTGCGGCGCGCCAGTTCCTGCTGGATGGCCTGCATCGTCTCGCGGGCGCCGGCGGCGATGCCGCAGGTGCCGGTGCCGACGAAGATGGCGGCGCGCGCCCGGCCGCGGGCAGCGAGCGTCTGCTGGGACTGTTCGCGCAGTTGCGCCAGGTCCTGGATGGTATTGAGTTTGGCCATGGCGATCCTTGTCAGTCGAGTGCTTTGACGCGTTGGATGAGCGTCTCGGAGTTGAGCCGCGCGCAAACCTTCTCATTGATCAGCGCGACCGGCGAGATGCCGCACGACCCGAGGCAATAGACCACCTCCAGGGTGAGTTTGTAGTCGGGCGTCGTTTCCCCGGGACCGATGCCGATGGCGTGCTGGAGGGCGTCGAGGTTTCTGCCGGAGCCGCGCACGTGGCAGGCGGTGCCGTCACAGACGCGGACGAGGTTGCGCCCGCGCCGCTGCATGTGGAACTGCGCGTAGAACGTGGCGACGCCGTAGATGCGGTTGAGCGGGATGCGGGTTTGTTTCGAGATGAACACGAGCGCCGCGCGCGGCAGGTAGCCGTACAGGTCCTGGGTGCGCTGGAGAATCGGGATGAGCGCGCCCTTCTGGCCCTTGAAATGTTCCAGGACGCGGGTGAGACGGCTGAGGTCAATCGGCGGCTCGTTGGCTGTGCTGGCGTGACCGTGCTGGGTGGCGGTGGGCATGGACATGGTTTCCTTCTCGATTGGCGTCACTTGCCTTCCTGAGGTCCCTTGGCTTTGCCGATGGCGAGGCCCTCGACAACCTTGTCGCCCTCGAGGTGGTCGGCAACGATTTGGCGGACGGTCGCGGGAGTAACCTTGGCATACGTGACCGTCTCGCCGCGTTTGCCCTCGACGCGGACGACGGGTTCCTGAACGGAGAGGCCCATCTCGCCGCTGACCGCGATTTCGACATGCTCGACGCCGCGCCGTTCGAGTTCATCGAGCGCGGTGCTCATTACCTCGCGGGCGCCCGCGGCAATGGCGGCGGTGCCCATACTGAACACGATCCGGTATTTCTTCTTTGACCCCCGCAGGGCGAGATGGCGCTGCGCCCGTTCGCGGAGCTTCTGGAGTTCCTGGACGTTCATAAAGTGCCTCCGGCCCTCGACGACGCGAGGAAAAAACCGCGTGGGAAGACGGGGTGTGGCCGGCGCGAGGCAAAACGACACAAAAAACCCGGCGGGCTATCGCAGGGCCGTCTGTCTGAGGGACTGTGTATCTTCAACGCGGCACTCCCCGTGGACAAAATGCGGTCACACTGACTTAGTGAAAGTTTTCACAATCATTTCCCGTTTGTCAACGACAATCGCGCCAGGGTTCGGGACCATTGGGGGGTCGCGTCATTCGTCTTGCAGCGATTGGGCATCAGTAGTACAAATGTCGGTGACAACCTGTCTGGAGCGGAGCTGACAATGAAGAGAAACAACCTCGCCGTCGCTATGATCACTTGGTTTCTGTGCCTGTTTCTCGCCGGATGCGGCGTACGAAATGGTCATGGCACAAAATCGTTTGCTGATGGGTCGAGATACGTCGGAGACCTTCGTCACGGCCGGCCCGATGGACAGGGGAAAATGACCATGGCCGATGGACGCATTTATGAGGGAGAGTGGAAGGACGGCAAGTCCAGCGGACAGGGGACTCTGACCTTCCCGGACGGGCGAACCTATGTAGGGGGGTTCGAAGGCGGCATGCCACATGGCACGGGGACGTACATGATGGTGGGGGGGGCAGTATACGCGGGGGAGTTTGACGACGGAAGACCCAATGGCCAAGGGACGTGGACGTGGCCAGATGGGCGGAAATACGTCGGTCAATTCAAGGATGGGAATATGAACGGGACGGGGAAGGTGACGCTTCCCGATGGCAGGTTCCGTGAAGGATTGTGGAAAGACAACAAGTTCGTGGGACCCGCGTCAGCACCGGCTTCGGAGACATCAACCTCACAGGCATCGGCTTCACCGACTTCGCCGGCCCCAGTCTCAGAGACTCCCACTTCACCGCCCCCGACTTCAGCGGCCTCGCCGGCGCCGGCCTCGCCGTAGCCTGGGGGTTGCTTTCGAGCGCAGACAACCCGTGTCTCACACGGTTTCGGATGCGCGTCCGTCTTCAGCATGTTTCGCGACAAGAAACAGCGGCAGCAAACTATTGCCGCCGCTGAGCATCGTCCTCGCCTTTGCTCGGTGGAGACTCCAGCAAAGACTCGCCTACGACGCCACGGCAAGATAAGCCTCTTGCGGGAAAAGTCCAGTGTGGGTGCCGATCTTCCGGGCTCTGACGGAAGGGACGATCAGTCCGCCAACACCATCGGGACGGTCGCGTCGTCCATGCTATAGGAGCAGCTTTGGCAGTGGTGTAATGGCGGGACCCACCCCACGCCGCACCTCGGACAGATCGTGGGATACTGCAGTCCCGGCAGACGAACTGCGCCATGACAGGCCGGACAGTGGATCGACTCCGCCCGCATGGCGGAAGAGAACTTCAGCCGATGGCGGCAGCGGGGACATTTCCCGGTCGTAGCGGTTTCGGGGATCGTCGTCGTCGTGTTGCAGTCAGGACAGTCAATAACCATCCCAGCCGCTTCGTCATCGGCAACGAAATGTCGGCCGCATGCCTCGCATTTGAAGAAAATGTCCGGCATCTCCTACCCTCGCCGCGCAGCAGTATGCGATTCGGTGCCAACCAAGTAAAGACTAAAGTCACACCCGTTTGGTAACCTCGCCCAATCGGGGCGACAGGCAAATGCCAAATAACCAGACCCGACACCACGTTGTTATGGGGCGAGAGCGGACGGCGCGAGTGCGTGGCGTGGTCGGATT
>DATKNW010000016.1:0-324356 GCA_035541135.1 Verrucomicrobiia bacterium | reverse complement strand
CGCTCCAGATCATCCGCCGCTGTGGCTCCCACGTCGACCCGGCCGTTGCCACTTGGCGCTGCCTTGACCTCGGCTCGCTTCATCGCCAATACTTCCCCCGTTACCCCAAGGGGGGTCACGTTCTACCCATCGATCCCTAATGTTCATCAAATTTCCCCGCGCGCGGTAGTCCAGAAGGAAGCAAGGCCCACGCATATTTTTCCGCCGCCAGTGTCCAACACCGGACGTGGCTGCGAGGTTTCGTCCCGCAAATAATTTTCACGGAATCGTCACATGGCGCGTCCTTCCGTCAATGGCCCGCCACCGGGTAAACCAATTTCGCAGCAGGCCGCCCGCCTTGATTGTCCACTGAATGCGAGTCCAGGGCCACGGCTTGTGTTCCACAAAAATCTGCCGCAATCGGTGTCAGATCGTGAAGGCCAGGTTCCGTCTCAGCGGAGATTCCTCCAAACTTCCACTCGCGCAATGCGTTGAATGCAACGTCAACCGCGTGCGGACCGGGTGACAATCTCATTTGCGTTTCATCGCGGCAAATGCTGCCAGCGCCCGCTCCCGCGCCTCCGCGTGCTCCACGACCGGCCGCGGGTACTTCGCTGTCCCCAACTCCGGTACCCAGCGCCGGATGTACTCACCTTCTGGATCGAACTTGTCAGCCTGGGTTTGGGGATTGAAAACGCGGAAGAACGGCGCGGCATCGGCTCCGCACCCGGCGACCCACTGCCAACCGAGCGTGTTGTTCGCCAGATCCGCGTCCACCAGCGTGTCCCAAAACCAGCGCGCGCCTTCCTGCCACCGAATCAGCAGATCTTTGACGAGAAACGACGCGACGATCATTCGCAGCCGATTATGCATCCAGCCGGTCGCCCACAATATCGCGCATCCCGGCGTCCATGATCGGGTAGCCTGTCCGACCTCGTTGCCACGCTCTGAGCGATCCCGCATTCCGCCGCCACGGGAAGCCGGCGAATTCGCCGCGCAACGGTTCGTCCGCCGTCTGGGGAAAGTGAAACAACAAATAATGCGCAAACTCGCGCCAGACAAGCTGTCGCTGATAGCCCTGTGTCGACGGCGATGGGCTGTCCTGCACCGCCCGCCAGATTTGCCGCGGGCCAATCTCCCCCAAATGCAGGTGGGGCGAGAATCGAGAGGTGCCAGCAATATCGGGCCGATCCCGGTGTCCATTATAATCGGCCATCGACTTGTCCCGAAATCTCTTCAGAAGTTTATGCGCTCCCGCCTCGCCGGGTTGCCAGGTCGCCGTATCGTTTTCGCCCAGTCGATCTCCGGTTCCAGCCCGAGTTCGTCGAGAGACAACGACCTCGGCCACCGGCTCGGAGCCGGTAGCGTCTTCGGCCTCGGCAGCAGCGTTGTCTTGACATCCTGCGACATGCAGGCCCGCCAAAACGGCGTGAACACCCGAAACGGCTTACCCGCCGCGTTCATCACGTCCCCCGGCTCAAACAACAATGCGGAATTGAAATCTCCGCCGGGAACCGTCGCGCGGATTCTCCTGTCGCGCTCGACCAAGGACGGCTCGTACCGCCGATTCCAGAAAACCGTGTCCGCCCCGGTTTCCTTCATCACGGCGCGTAACGTATCGATTGTCGGCCCGCGGCGGATGACCAGTCGCGAGCCGATTGCCCGCAGGCTCGCGTCGAGAGCTAACAACGACTGATGCAGCCACCAGCGGCTCGCCGCGCCGGGGGACCACTTCCCCTCCTCTTCCGGAGCCCAGATGAACACGGGGATAACGGGGCCGCCGCGCTTCACCGCCGCATTGAGGGCCGGATTATCCGCCAATCGCAGATCGAGTCGAAACCAGACGATGCTCAGCCTCAGTATCACCGCAGGCCTTCCAATGCTTCCGTGAGAACGCGCGCGGTCGTGTCCCAACTGAATTTTGCCGCATACCGTCGCCCGCCCTCGCCCAATCGCTGGCGCAACGCGGGATCTTCCAGCAGGCGCAGAAACGCGTTCGCCAGCGCCGGGACATCGCCTTCGTCGACCAGCAACCCCGTTTCGCCGTCCACCACCGCCTCCACAGCTCCGCCGCTGCGATAACCGACCACCGGCTTTCCGTGGAAGCCGGCTTCGAGATAGCTGATCCCGAACCCTTCGACGCTGTTCGGCAACATGCGGCTCGTCATGGCGCAAATGTCCGATTGTTGATACGTCGCGGCGAGCGTGTCGGGATTGATCTGGCACAGATGTTTGAATCCGACGCCCGCCGCCCGGCACACTGCCTCGACCTGGCGCAAGTACAACGAGCTGCCCATCCCGCCGATTTGATAAACGATCCGGGCTCGCCACGGCTCCGGCAACCGCGCCAGCGCCCGCGCTGTATCGAGTTGTCCCTTGCGCGGATGGACCCGGGCCAGCGTCAGGATCCGGATTTTGTCGTCGCCCGGCGCCGTCGTGTGACATGGCCGGGTCGCCGCCGAACCGCAGGCGACGGGAGCAATCACAATCCGTTGGACCAATGACGAGAGAAAGCTCCGCTGAATCAGCGACTGCGTGTAGGCTGATACGGTCAGGATGCAGTCGACACGCGGGAAGAAGCGCCGTGCCCAAAACTTCCAGAAACCGCTGTTTTGGAATCGCAACACTTCCGAGCCGTGGATCACCGAGACCAGCCGCCCGCATTTCGCCCCGCCCAGTGGCACGAGAATCATGAACGCCAGATGCGCCCCGACGCTCGTGAGCACCACGGTCGATTCTGCCAATCGCTTGCGCCGGGCCATCAATTGAGCGGCGAACTGAAGCACATCGCCAAACCGTAAACTCCCGCGCCCGCGCAGCCACCGGATCGGAACCGCGCACTCGTCCGTTGCTCTGGGCAGTGCGTAATCGGGCGCCCACACCTCGACCTCCCGCCCGGCCCGAGACAATGCCGCCGCCAGTTCCTCCGTATAGGTGGCGACGCCGCCGCGGAACGGGGAGAACTCGTGCGTGACGATCACGATCTTCGATTTGCGCTGTGGCGCTGTTGTCATGGGCGAACAGGAATCATCTCAACAAACCCCGCCCGACACCAAACGAAAAAACACTTTCCCTTTGGGGCAGGGTTTGGTATCAGTCCGCCGGGCGAGTAGGGACCATGGACGTGAGTCGTTTCAAATGAATGTGACTTTGACCGATAACGAAGTGGCTGATCTCAAGGATGGTTTGCGCCGATGCAGCTCCAAGACCATCGAAGCCGCCGTGCGGTACCGCGAAACCGGCGACCTCGCGGCCGTTCCAACCATTGTCTACGGGATTCTCGAGCGCTACCAGCCCTCCACGGCCCCCGTGAAACTGTCCCAGGCGGACGAAAACGCGCGCCTGGTCGAGGACATCGGGCTCGATTCGCTGACGCTGCTGGAGATCGTGCTCTCGATCGAGGAAGTTCTCAAGTTGCACATCGAGAATCAGGAGCTCCGCGAAATCCGCACGGTGGGCCACCTGAACAAGTTTCTCCGCGACAAGATCACGGGTGTTGCCAGCGCGGCGCCTCCCAAGGTTTACCCGCGTGAACAGATCGCGCTTGTTCTGCCGCAACAACCGCCGTTCCTGTTTCTCGACGTGGCGACGCTCGGCACGGAGACTGTCCAGGCTAGCTATACGATCAAAGGCAGTGAGTTCTTCCTCGAAGGCCATTTCAAGGATGACCCGGTGTTCCCCGCCTCGATCGTCTTCGAAGCTCTGGGCCAGGCCGCCTGTTTGTGGGTGTTGGAGAAAGCGCCGGCGCAAATCGGCAAGGAGATCCAGTCCAACCACGTCTATTTCGCATCAATGGACGGCGCCCACTTTTACCAAAAGATGAAGCCCGGAGATAAACTCGATTTCGAGTTGAAGCTCACCCGTCTGCGCGAGCCGTTGGCCATTTTCGAGGGAACCGTCACGTCCCAGGGCCGGCGCGTCGCCAGGATTGAACGGCTCGTGCTCGCCTTTGGCGAACAACTTCTTCCGGAAAACGCGTCCCCATCGGCATCGTCCGCGTCCGACACTCCCGTGCTGGCCCTTGGATCTGTCCCGCGCAGCAGCTCGGGCGGCAACGGATCCTGAGTCCGCATCGACCTAACATACAATTCAATGAAGCGTGTCGTTGTTACAGGCTTGGGGTTTATCACCAGCATCGGCAACAGCCGCCAGCACGTCGTCCGCAGCCTTCAAGAATGTCTCACCGGGGTCGAGCCGTTTGCGGAATTCGATGGCCCGCACTCGCCGGTGAAACTGGCCGGCACGGTCAAAGGGTTCCAATTCCCCACATCCTACTTTGAGGATTGGACGCTGCCGCCGGAATACAAACTGAGTCGCGAACAACTGCGACCGATGGCGCCCAATTCCCTGTACGCGTACGGCGCCATGCAACAGGCCATTGCCGAAGCGATGCTGACGCCGGACGAAGTGTCCAGCCCGCGCACCGGCGTGATGTGCGCCTCCGGCGGTTCGATGTGG
Source organism: Verrucomicrobiia bacterium (assembly GCA_035541135.1). GTDB lineage: Bacteria > Verrucomicrobiota > Verrucomicrobiia > Palsa-1439 > Palsa-1439 > Palsa-1439. The sequence continues at coordinate 319,919 of DATKNW010000016.1, read as the reverse complement.
CTCGCCTACGACAACCTGCACACGATGGTCACCCGCGGCGTCGCCCGCTGTCAGCCCATGGCCATCATCAACAGCATCCCCGGCTCCCTCTACATCAATCTGGTCTCCTGCTTCAAAATCAAAGGCGGAGCGCTCGGCTTCTCCAGCGCGTGTTCATCCTCGGCCCACGCGCTTGGCACGGCCGCCGACCTGATCCGGCTCGGCCGCCAGGACATCGTCTTTGTCGTCGGTGCCGAAGACTGCAACCGGTTCAGCATCCTGCCGTTTGCCGGCATTCGCGCGTTGAGTCTGCAAACCGACCCGGCCAAGACGCCGTGCGCGTTCGATGTGAAGCGCGACGGGTTTGTCGGCACCGGCGGAGGAGCGGTCCTGGTTCTCGAGGAACTGGAGCGCGCCCGACGTCGCGGCGCGCCGATTGCCGCGGAAGTTCTCGGTTGGGGCCAGTCGGCCGACGGGTACAACGTGCTTGCCCCCGATCCCGAGGGCGACGGGTTGAGACGCGCGATGGAAGATGCGCTGGGCGATGCCAATCTGGCGAAGGACGACGTCGATTACATCAACGCCCACGCGACATCGACCACCGTCGGTGATGTCAGCGAGTGTCACGCGATCCGCGCGGTGTTCAATAATGGCAAGATGCCCCACGTCAGCAGCACCAAGAGCCTGACGGGCCACGGACTGTCCCTGGCGGGTGCGATGGAGGCCGGGTTCTGCGTGCTGGCGCTGCAGGAGGGTTTTACTCCGGTTTCCGCGCACATCACGGAACTCGACCCGCAATGCGCGATCATACCCATCGTCACGAAACCCGTCCCTGACAAACCTCGCGTGGCCTTGAGCAACTCCAGCGGCTTCGGGGGCACCAACGTCTGCCTTGCTTTCCGTCGATGGGACAATGGCGCCTCGTGACATCCGCAGGGTGTTCCTGACCGGCGCCAGTTCCGGGATCGGACTGGAAACCGCCAAACTGCTGGTCGCGCAGGAATTTGAAGTTTGGGGAACCGCTCGCGACGCATCCCGTCTTCCCCAATTGCCGCAGTTCCACGGCGTGTCGATGGACCTGACGCAGACGGATTCCATCCGCCGAGGGTTCGACAGCGCCGTGCGGGACGCGGGCGCGTTCGACGTGCTGATCAACAACGCGGGCGCGGGCGCGTTCGGCCCCGTCGAGAAGATGCCCGCGGAAATGGTGCGCGAACAGTTTCAGATGCTGGCGGACGGGCCCTTGGAGTTGATCCGTCTGGCTCTGCCCGCCATGCGAGAGCGCAGCCGCGGGACCATTGTTAACGTTACGTCGCTGGCGGCGCAGTTTCCCATTCCCTTTATGGCGCCGTACAGCGCCGCGAAATCTGCCCTCAGCGTATTCACCGCGGGTTTGCGCGTGGAACTTCTCGACACACCGATCCGTGTCGTCGAGGTTCGCCCCGGGGACATCAACACCCCGTTTCACGAACGAACCAAGCGGGTCAAGACGACGGAGAACGCCGAAGAAGAACGGCGGATGAACACCGTTTGGGAAGCCCAACTGCGAACCATGGCCGCATCGCCACGACCGGATCGGGTCGCGCGGGTGATCCTGCGGGCAATCAGGATGCGGAATCCGCCACCGGTGCTGGTCGTGGGAGGTCTATTCCAGGCGCGGTTGGCGCCGCTGGGCGCGCGGCTCTTGCCGCTTCGACTACTGGAATCCGTCCTTCGGAAATACTACCGGCTCTGACGCCGAGAGCGGCGATGGTCCTGACGATGTCGCTGGGATGAAACGGCGGACGGGCGCGTTGCATCGCGCGGCGGATCGCGGCGGGCAACTCGGGCCGCCTCCGCCATTCGGTGACAATGCCCGCCAGCTCTTCCGGGCTGCGCACCAATTGCGCCACGCCGTGGTCGCGGGAAAACCTCACCGTGATCCGTTCCTGCGGCATGATCCCGCCAAGACTGTTCAGCAACAACGGGCAACCGCTGACGATCGCCTCGCTGGTTGTGCCCGTCCCCGGTCGAGCGACGATCGCCGACACCGAACGCATCAATTGGCCAACGTTGGTGTTGTGCGGGAGCAGCCGGACCCGCGCGGTCGGGTTGGCACGAGCCCATTTGGAAACCTCGCGCTCGGCAATCGGTGATTTGCCGCACAGCAGCACCACCTGCGCGTCGACCCGGCGCCGCCGCAATGCGTCGAGGAATCGGACGTGATTGTGGGCCCCACGGCTGGACGCGCTCAACAGAAGGATGAACTCGTCCGGGTCGAGCCGCAGTCTTTCGCGGATGAAGGCCGCGCGACCGGCGTCGCTCTCCGGCTTGTCGTAGAAAAACCGCCGCAACAGAAAGCCCCCTACGCGCGTTCTTTCAGGAGGCATCCCGCAGCGCACGGCGGCCTGACACGTTTCCGGCACCGCGCCGATGAACAAATCCGCCGACGGATTTACCCAGTGCCGGCTGAACCCGTACCCGCCCGACAATTCGCCGCAGTAGGTGATGCATTTCACCCGATCGCGCCCGAACACGTCGCGGGCGTATTCGAAAAATCCGTGGTTCAACGAGTCGTGCACGCTGATCAGCACATCCGGCTGCAGGTCTTCCAAGACCTTCCGGTATTTCTTCGCCCCCAGCGGACGGCGGGTGCGGACAATCGGCACGACCTCGAGAAAATTGAAATAGGCATGGTGCGCGAAGGGTGCGTTCCGCTGGATCCAATTGTACAGCCACACGCCAAACGCATACACGGCATGCGATTTCTCCAGCGGACGATGCAGTTGCACCGAGAGATCGTGCGACAGCTCCGCCTGCGCCCATTCCTGAAATGCGCGGGCGCGCATGTTGTGGCCTCCCCCAGTGCTCGATGTGAGTATCAGAACTCGCATTCGCCGGCCGCGAGTATACGGCAAGCTTCCCGGACTACAAGCCCCGATGTGCGTCCCGCCTCCCCCGTCGCTCGGCGCAGGTCTCCCGACCGCGCCGCCATAGTGGGGTGGGCGTCCCGCCCGCCTACGCCGTGAATGTTGCATAGGCGCCCCGCCGGTGTCGTAAACAAAATCCTCGTCCGACTCGGCTCCCCGACCGCGCCGCCATCAACCATCAGCCATTAGCCACCGACGCCGCCTTCCCCGTCAACCATCCACCATTGACCATTGCCCATCGCCCCTGTCCCCGCCCCTCCCAATGAAGATCGACGGACCACCAGAGGCAGATACGGAACCCGTGCTGAGGAGCGCGGGCTGGCCTCGGGCGCATCCATGCAAAGCGCCGTGTCAACTGGGGCGGGCGATGATTCGCATCCGGCTGGCGGAGTACGTTGACATCGGTAGTCCCATCGCTGGTCTTGTGAAACCGGTACGCCCCGAACACGGGTTCCGAGCCCATCCTGTTTGAGCCAACCCTGGAAGCCGCGAATTTGGCGGATCGTGTGCAGATTCGACTTGACAGGCCACTGTGCGCTTGTAAGCGTATCTCCCTTAGATGGTGAGGAAGACGCGGCCGCGATGCTCGCCAGCCCTGTCTTGAGCTCGAATTGAAGGCGAGAACGGACTCGAAGCAGAGTTTTATCATCACAGGCGTGTCCGGAGCCGAACGCCTCACTGACCCCTGTAGCCTCTCACCTGACCCGTGCTCGCAGCCAGCGCGCGCTGCCCGGTTATCCATCCATGCAATTCAACAGCGTGCCTTTCGCACGCAAGGAGCACATCCCCATGAAAACAAGTAACCCGAACACGATGGCCGGGCGTTTTGGAACTGTCTGTGCCGCGAGCCTGCTACCGCTTCTGCTATTGCTGCTGCTGCCCACCGCCGTGCAAGCCCAATACACGTACTCGACCAATTCCGACAACTCGATCACCATCACGAAATACACCGGCCCCGGCGGGGCGGTGACCATCCCCAGCACGATCAATGGTCTGACGGTCACCATTATCGGGAACAGCGCGTTCGGAGGCATCAATTCCCTGACCAGCGTCACGATCCCCGCCAGCGTCATCAGCATCGGAGAATTTGCGTTCGACACCTGCCCCAGCCTTGCCAACGTCACGATTGGCACCAACGTCACCAGCATAGGACAAAATGCGTTCTTAAACTGCGAGAGTCTGACCAGCGTCACGATCCCCGCCAGCCTCACCAACATCGGCTTCGTGGCGTTCGGTGCCTGCACCAACCTGACTGCGATCACCGTGAATACAAATAATCCCGTCTATAGCAGTTTGGCCGGGGTCTTGTTCAACCACAATCAGACCACGCTCATCACATACCCGGCAGGCCTGGCCGAAACCTCCTACACGATCCCCAACAGCGTCACCAGCATCGCCGCCTATGGGTTCTATGACATCGCCAGCCTGACCAATGTCGTGGTCGACACCAGCGTCACCAGCATCGGAGGTTATGGGTTCGAAGCCTGCGTCAACCTGAAAGGCGTCTGTTTCCTGGGTAATGCCCCGGGCAGTGGTTCCGATACGAGTGTGTTCAATTATGACACGCATGTGACCGTCTATTACCTGGCGTCGGCCACGGGATTCACCAGCACGTTTGACGGTCGTCCGACCGCCACATTTTCGCCGCCGACCGCCGTGATCACGGTGGTGGCGGGTCCATCCAACGCGGGAACGGTCAGCGGTGGTGGAACGTATGCGGTCGGTTCTTCGCAACAGATATCGGCCAGCCCCAACAGCGGCTGGAGGTTCACCGCCTGGAGCGACGGCAATACCCAAAACCCGCGGACGATCACCGTGGCGGCCGGTGGCGCAACCTACACGGCGAATTTCGCCGTGTCCTCCTGCACGTATACATTGAGCAGTGTCATACAGACCTGCAAAACCAGGATCAATATAAAGATGGGCACAACCAATACCACCTGCACGGTCGCCTTCAATCTGGTTGTCACCGATACCGTGGCGACAATGGCTTCCAAGTCCTTGGTTCTGGTTTGGCTGGAGCAAGGCAGTACCTTCAATGCAACCGCAGGCCCCGCACCTCTGACGAAGTTGGTGAGTGCCCTCAAGGCGGGTAAATCAAAGACCATCCGGATCAAGACCAGGAAACTCTCGGGGTCTCAGACCGGCACCTTCATCTTCGCCACCGACGCCGACCAAAACGTCCTTGCTTCCGTCGAGGTCTCCGGTCTCAAATAGTCGAGAAGCACCAGCGCGGCACGCTGGTCCTGAGCCTCGCCCGCCTTCGCTGGGAAAGCTCGTTCGGCGCAGGTCTCCCGACCGCGCCGCCATAGTGGGGCGGGCCCTGGTCGCCTTCGGCCCCGCCATAGTGGGGCGGGCGTCCCGCCCGCCTGCGCCGTGAATGTTGCATAGGCGTCCCGCCTGTGTCGTAAACAAAATCCTCGTCCGACTCCGCTCCCCGACCGCGCCGCCATCAACCATTCACCATTGACCATTGCCCATCGCCCCTGCCCCCTAAAAACTGGGTTCGTTTTCGTAAATCCTGGGTTCGTTTTGCTCGGCGGCAGGTTCTTTTCGGTTCGTTCTGGGTTCGTTCTGGGTTCGTTCTGGGTTCGTTTTTCACTTCCGAGTGTAAAGAAATCCGACACTCGACTTTTCCAACCGCTTGGTACTACCCAGCTTGCAAAAATCACAGGGCTCCAACTTCTGGGTTCGTTTCGTAAAAACACATATATACCCCCCTGCCCCCCCGTCGCGGCTCTCCCTCGATCCCCTCCGCTACCCCAGCTTCCCCCTTCACAAACCATTATCATGCGCCGATAATACAACGTCGCATACAGATGGTCAAGCATATATTCCACGCCGCCATAGTGGGGTGGGCGTCCCGCCCGCCTGCGCCGTAAATGTTGCATAGGCGTCCCGCCTGTGCCGTAAACGCCTCTCTGTCGTGCGCCGCTCTTTCTCTTGCTCCCACTCTCTCTTGCTCTCCCCCGCCTCTGTCCCCGCCCGCGCCTCTTCTCTTGAACCTTGAGCGTTGGACGTTGGACGTTGGACGTTGGACGTTGAATGTTGATCCGTCCCCGCCCTCTTGCGATTGTCGTCGTGGTTAGTCGCGCACTTGACCGTCACGGGCGAAATGCGGCAGGCGTATCGGCGTGGTCAAGGGCCGAGCGGAGTCCTTCGCGTCCACTTGTCCGCCGTCTTGTCCGCCATAGCCTTGGCGCCGGCGGAAGTCCTTGACGAAGGAGGATTTGTGGCTGGCCCCTTCCGCTCCATCCCCATCAGCCATTACCCATCTTGTAAAAAAGTGTTACCCACACACCTCAGATTCGGTATGCTGCCATGCCGTTGCCTCCGCGCCCGGCATCTTATCCGGGAATCCACCGCGCGGTCAGGCGCAAAATGTGGCAATGAGGAGAGTGTCCGCAAGGTCATGGCACGGGTCCTGTACGGAGTGATGGGCAACACGTTCGGGCACGTGTCGCGCGCCCTCGCCGTTACGGGGCGGCTGACCGACCACGAATTCCATTTCGTCGGCGGCGGGCGCGTCCCCGAAATCCTCCGCGGCCAATATCCCGTCCTGAAAGTGCCCGTCGCCCACACCGTCTATCAGAACCACCGCGTATCGGTGCCGCGCACGTGCGGTCATCTGGCCCGCTGCGTCGCCAGTATCACGCGCGTCAACCGCCAGATCCTCGACCTGATCGACCACTGGCAACCCGATGTCGCGATCTGCGACCGTGAGTTCTTTCTGCCGCACGCCGCCCACCGCGCGGGGCTGCCGATCTTTTCGCTCGATCACTCGCACGTGTTGCAGGTCTGCCGATACGACGTGCCGGCCTCGCAGGCGATTTCCTGGTCGCTCGCGCGCCTCGAAGACACCCTGTTCTTCAACAACACGCGACACAACCTCGTCACCTCGTTTTTCCATCTCGAGTTGAAACCAGGCGGGCAAAACGAATTGCTCCCGCCCGTGCTCCGCGCCGCCGTGCGCGAACATCGGGCCGCGACCGGCGATTACGTTTTCATCTACCAGACCACGCCGACCTTCGGCGCGTTGATCGATGTCGCGCGGCAGATCAAGCGCCCCGTCGTCGTCTACGGTTTTCGCAACGAGAAGGCCACGGAAGGCAACCTGACGTTCAAACCGTTCGACAAGGATGCGATCCTCGCCGACCTCGCCGGCAGTTGCTACGCGGTCGTCAACGCCGGCCACAACCTGATTTGCGAGGCGCTGTTTTTCGGCAAGCCACTGCTGTGTTTCCCCATCGCCAACACCTTCGAGCAGTTCATCAACGCCCGCTACGTCCGCGAACTCGGCTACGGCGATTTCTCCCTCGGCTTTCATCCGACGCCGGACGCGTTCGCGAATTTCGAGGCGCGCCTCGACGAATACCGGCGCAACGTGCAAACCAAATTCATCGACGGCACCGACGCCGTCACCAGTCGCGTGCGGGAATTGATCGAGAGCTATTCCCGGAAGAGACAGCCATGAGCGCGCCGCCGACCGTCGCCTACATCTTCGAGCGCTATCCCGTGCTCTCGCAAACGTTCTTCCGCCGCGAAGTCGCCGGCCTGCGCGATCAGGGCATCCGCGTCGAAATCCATTCGCTCTTCCCACCCGATCCCGCCGATGTTCCTCTTCAGGTCGAAGGCGTGCCCGTCGACACGTTTCGCTGGTGGGAAGCCATCACGCTCGTCGTCGCCCTTCCCCGCGAACTCATCCGCGGTCCCGGGCTGCTCCGCGACGGCTGGCAGCTGTACCGCCGGTATCGACCAGCAAACTCCGAGAATTTTTGGTCGACCCTCTGGGCCGCCGTCTTCGCCGTTTGCCGCGCCAATCGCATCCGCAAGAACAAACCCGACATCATCCACGGCGTATGGGCCACCGCACCCGCCACCGCCGCCGCGATCCTCGGCCGACTCTGCGGCGTGCCGTTCAGCTTTGGCGGGCACGCCTACGACATCTATCGTCACGGCGGCGACGCGTTCCTCGAACCGAAATTGCGCGCCGCGGCATTCGTCCACACCACCACCGAAGCCGGCGCTGATTATTTGCGCGAACGCGCCCACGGCGCGCCCGTGAAAATCATTCTCGCCCGCCGCGGTCTCGAACAGCTTCCGCCAAAACCCGTCCGCGATGCGACGACCACGCGCCCGGTGCGTCTCCTCTCCGTCGGTCGTCTCGTCGCGAAGAAGGGCCACATCCACCAACTCGCCGCGTGCGCGCTGCTGAAATCATCGGGCGTGCCGTTCGAGGCGCGAATCGTCGGCGACGGGCCGCTTCGTGGCGACCTTCAGCGGCAGATCGAGCGCGATGGCCTAACCAACTTCGTCACGCTCACCGGGCCGCTCGCGCCCGAGAAGGTCGACGAACAATATCTGTGGGCCGACATCTTCTGGCACACGGGCGTCGTCGATCCCGAAGGCGACCGCGACGGCATCCCCAACGTCATCCCCGAAGCGTTCGCGTATTGCCTGCCTGTCATCTCCAGTCGCACCGCCGGTCCGATGGAAGCCGTCGCCGACGAGGTCACCGGATTGCTCGTGGAACCGTCCAACACCGCCGAACTCGCGGCTGCTGTCAAACGCCTCGTCGAAGATCCGAAATCGCGCCATCAACTCGGCGAAGCCGGCCGGCGCTGGACCGAACAGCACTTCCTCATCGCCAAAAACGCCGCCATCCTCGCCCGCGCCTTCCACGAAGCCCGCCGCCAGTAGCCACGGCTAAGGCCCGACGCTGTTTCTGCCGATACAATTAGCGAAGAGGACGGAGGGAGGCGACGTACGTGCGGCCTTTGGACAATTGTGTCCAGTTCCAAGGGTGATCATACGCCTGGATGAAGCGTCGGGCACATCCACCCGCCTGACGGCGGAAGCGGGCGATTTGAACCGGGGAAGAGCTACCGCAGCCGCAATCCGGAGCCGTTTACGGCGATCCGTGAGGCCCAACTCGCGTCGCGCCAGAAGTGATTCGTAGCATTTTATGAAGGGGGAGGGACTGACCAGGGCAGTCGTACTAAGCGCCTTCGTGGTCGTGATGGCCGGGGTGTGCCCTGGAAGCGCTGAGGCGCAGGAGGCCGTACTCACCGACAATTCGACGATCCTAGCCGCCAAACCGAAGGCCGTTCCGAGTGCCGCCTCCCAGCACTCTCTGCGCGTCGTGGGGCCATTGAACGCGCGCGCCGAATGCGACGCGCTACTGAAGTTTGACCTGTCCACGCTCCCCGCCGGCACCGCCAACACAAATATTCTGAAAGCCACACTGATCCTGTACGTCAACACCCTCGCTCGCAGCGGCACATTCGATGTCGTCTCGGTCGGTGAAGCATGGAACGAACAAACGGTGACATGGGCGAAAGCGCCCGCACTGCTTCAGATGGAAACGGCCGGCGTGGTCCCGGTCGAGGGCCAGTTCGTCACGGTGGATTTGACGGAGCTGGTGAAGAATTGGGTGGACGGGACGATCACCAACAACGGCATTGCCATCGTTCCCAACGCGTCCAGCGTCAACGTCTCGTTCGACAGCAAAGAGAGCACGACGACCTCCCACCAACCGCAACTGGTCATCGCGACGAGCCAGAATGTCAGCATCCTTCCCAACGATGCCGGCTATGTCACCGCGACCGTGACCAACGCCGTCGCCCAAACCAACGCCACGTACTCGGGCATGTCGGTCGGCACCGCCACGTTTGCCGTCAATTCTGCCAGCCTGGGTGATCTCTCGACTTCTGGCTGGAGCAACTTCGTGACCGCCGTCACCAACGGCCTGCCCGATGCCAACGCGATGGCCGGCAAAGCCAACACCAACCAGAACATCAGCCTCTTCCCCAATGACGCTGCCTACGTCACCAAGGCCGTCACCAATGGCTTGCCCGACGCCAATGCGATGGTCGGCAAAGCGACGACCAATCTCTTCAGCGGCAGCAACACCGGCCTCGTCTTCAACACCGGGGCACCCGATCTCTCGATGTTCCTCCGTGAAGATGGTTCGTGGGCGCCGACGACCAATGGATTCGCCTACCTGAACGACCTGAACGCTACGAATGCTGCCCTCCGCCTCGGCCCGCTCGCCGTCACCAATGGACTGCCCGATGCCAACGCGATGGTCGGCAAAGCCTCGACCAACCTCTTCAGCGGCAGCAATACCGGCCTCGTCTTCCACGTCGGCGTACCCGATCCCACGAAGTTCCTCCGTGAAGATGGGACATGGGCTCCGGCGGGAGGGACTAATGGATTTGTCTATATGAGCGATCTGTGGGCCACGAACGATGCGATCCGCCTCGGCCCGCTCGCCGTCACCAACGGCCTGCCCGACGCCAACGCGATGGTCGGCAAAGCCGCCACGAACCAAAATATCAGTCTCTTTCCCAACGACGCCGCCTACGTCACCAAAGCCGTCACCAATGGCCTGCCGGACGCCAACGCGATGGTTGGCAAAGCGTCGACCAATCTCTTCAGCGGCAGCAATACCGGCCTGGTCTTCAATGTCGGCGCTCCCGATCTCTCGAAGTTCCTCCGTGAAGATGGTTCCTGGGCACCGACGACCAATGGATTCGCCTATCTGAGCGATCTGAATGCCACGAATGCTGCCATCCGGCTCGGCCCGCTCGCCGTCACCAATGGCCTGCCCGATGCCAACGCGATGGCCGGCAAGGCGTCGACCAATCTCTTCAGTGGTAGCAATACCGGCCTGGTCTTCAACGTCGGCGCTCCCGATCTCTCGAAGTTCCTCCGCGAGGATGGTTCCTGGGCGCCGACGACCAATGGATTCGCCTACCTGAACGATCTGAACGCCACCAATAACGCCATCCGCATTGGCCCACAAGCCGTCACCAACGGCCTAGCCGATGCCAACGCGATGGCCGGCAAAGCGGCCACCAACCAGAATGTCAGCCTCTTCCCCAACGACGCGGCTTACGTCACCAAGACCGTCACCAATGCGGTCGCTCAAACCAACGCCACGTATTCCGGCATGTCCGTCGGCACCGCCAGCTTTGCGACAACGGCGGGTTCTATCAACGGCTCGGCCGTCACGGCGACCTATGCCGGGATGAGCGTCGGCACCGCCACATTCGCCACGACGGCCGGCTCCTTGAACGGGAGTGGGGCCACGGCAACCTACCCGGGCATGTCGGTCGGCACCGCCACGTTCGCCGCCAATTCCGCCAGTCTGGGAAATCTGGCCGCTGCCGGCTGGAGCAACTTCGTGACCGCCGTCACCAATGGCTTGCCGAATGCCAACACGCTTGCCGGCAAGGCCAACACCAACCAGAATGTCAGCCTGTTCCCCAATGATGCCGCCTATGTCACGAAGGCCGTCACCAACGGTCTGCCCGATGCTAACGCGATGGCCGGCAAAGCCGCTACCAACCAGAATATCAGCCTGTTCCCCAACAACGCCGCCTATGTCACGATGGCTGTGACCAATGGTCTGCCCGATGCCAACGCTCTCGCCGGCAAAGCCGCCACCAACCGGAACGTCAGCCTCTTCCCCAATGACGCTGGCTATGTCACCATAACCGTGACCAATGGTCTGCCCGATGCCAACGCGATGGTTGGCAAGGCGTCGACCAATCTCTTCAGCGGCAGCAATACCGGCCTGGTCTTCAACGCCGGGGCCCCTGATCTCACCAAGTTCCTCCGCCAGGATGGTTCCTGGGCGCCGACGACAAACGGATTCGCCTACCTGAACGATCTGAACGCCACCAATAACGCCATCCGCATTGGCCCACAAGCCGTCACCAACGGCCTGGCCGATGCCAACGCAATGGCCGGCAAAGCGGCCACCAACCAGAATGTCAGCCTCTTCCCCAACGACGCGGCTTACGTCACCGCGACCGTGACCAATGCGGTCGCTCAGACCAACGGCACCTATTCAGGTATGTCGGCCGGCACCGCCACGTTCGCCGCCAATTCCGGCAATCTGGGAAATCTCTCGACTTCTGGCTGGAGCAACCTTGTGAACTCAATCACTAACGGTCTGCCCGACGCCACCACGCTCGACGGCAAAGCCGGCACCAACCAGAACATCAGCCTGTTCCCCAACAACGCGGGCTATGTGACCGCGATCGTGACCAACGCTCTGCCGGATGTGAACGCACTCGCCAGCAAAGCCGCCACCAACCAGAATGTGAGCCTGTTCCCCAATGATGCCGGCTACGTCACCGCGACCGTGACCAATGGCTTGCCCGATGCCAACGCATTGGCCAGCGTGGCCGCCACCAACCAAAACGTCAGTCTCTTCCCCAACGATGCCGGCTATGTGACCGCGATCGTGACCAACGGTCTGCCCGACGCCAATACGCTTGCCAGCAAAGCGTCCACCAACATCTTCAGCGGCAGCAATACCGGCCTCGTGGCCAACGCCGGCGCTCCCGATCCCACGAAGTTCCTCCGTCAGGATGGCGTATGGACCGCTCCGGCCGGCGCGACGAATGGACTGTCGTACCTGAGCGATCTGAACGCCACCAATGACGCCCTCCGCATCGGCCCGCAAGCCGTCACCAATGGACTGCCTGATGCCAACGCGCTCGCCGGCGCCGCGGCCACCAACCAAAACATCAGCCTCTTCCCCAATGACGCTGGCTACGTCACCACGACCGTGACCAACGGCCTGCCCGATGCCGACACGCTCGCCGGCAAAGCCGACACGAACCAGGACGTCAGCCTCTTCCCCAACGATGCCGGCTATGTCACCATGGACGTGACCAACGGCCTGGAAACGATCGCCGCAGCCAATGCATTCGCCCCAACGAACTCGGCACCATCCGCCCTGACAAATGCCACGTTCGTGTTGGGCGTGAATTTCACCAACGGCAACTTCCGGTGTTTCTACACCGTCAGCGTGGGTCTGGTGAGCACCACGGTGGTCGATTTCATCAATCTGACGGATGGGACAACCAACACCGTTTCGGTCGCCGACGCTGGTGGTCTGATCCTGACAAACTCCGTCTTTCAATTTGCCGGGCCCAATGAAGTCTTCGTCATCAACACGAATCGGTCCGCCGCCGGACAAGCGCCATCGCTCATCAGCGTGATGGGAAAAATACAGTAGCCGGGAAGGCTTTTCATCGAGGTCGGCTCCTCTGCGGAATGGCGCGCCCCCGCGTCGTTTCGGGCATATCCAGCCGCCCAGACGAATACGAGTTTACTGTCGTCAAAAAGTGAGTATCTTCCCTGATTATGTGCCTCTCATGAATACAGTATCCTCTACTGGGACGAGGAGACGAGAACAGGACCGCGCAACCCTGTCGACGCTCCGCCAAGACCCTCGGGTGCGCGAGTGGATGAGCATTTTTCACAAGGCGACCGGGTTGGCCATTCGCCTGGTAGCGCCCGATCTCGAAATCGACTCGGCGCAATGGTGCGGCCACGAGAACCGGTTCTGCCACGACGCCGGTCTGAAAGGATCGACGATCTGCTGTCAGGCCCGCGAGCTGCTCCAGAGAAAACTCCGGTCCCGACTCGTGCCGCAGCAGGTCGTGTGCGGCAGCGGCTTGACCGAAGTCGCCATCCCTCTGACCATCGGCGGACGGCACTACGCGACGTTCCTGGTTGGCCAGGTCTTTTGCCAGAAACCGGATGCGCGCAGTTGGGCGCGTCTGACCTCGCTCATGGGCGAAGATGGCGACGAGCATCGACTGGCTCGGTTGCGCGGAGCCTACCTCGCCGGCCGCGTGCTGCCCGAGGAGATTTTGCAGCCGCTCGTCCACATGGTGACGCTGCACGTGTGCCGGGTGGCGAACGATCTGCGGCAAAATGCAGCCGCGCGGCGACCGAAGAGGAGACAGCGGCTGAAACCCGCACAGCAGCCCAAGTCGGGCAAATCGAAGCGCTCCGTCAAAACGCCAATGTAGCAATGCGTGGATGCCGCGCTCCGGTCCGTGCGTCGCACACGTTATTCCACGATCCTCGAGCCAGCCTTGATCTGCGCAGGGGTCAACTCAAACAGCGCGTCGAGGAGGGCGACGCGGAAGGAGCCGGGGGCTTTGGCGCGGCGGGCGGCCCGCTCCGCAGCGAGTCCGTAACACGCCAGGGCTGCTGTGGTGGCGATGAGATAATCCGGTTCGACGGCGCAGAACGCCGCAATCGCGGTCGTCGCCATGCAACCGCTGCCGGTGATCGTCTGGAGCAGCGCGTGCCCGTTGTCGACGCCAAGCACGCGGTGGCCGTCGGAGACGATGTCCCGTTTGCCGGTGATCGCAACCACACACCGCTGCCGTCGCGCGAAATTCTTCGCCACCTCGACGGGATTGCGGACGCCCTCCACCGAGTCCACGCCGCGCACCACGCCGCCCGCGCCGGCGAGCGCGCCGATTTCGCCGGAATTGCCACGCACAACTGCCAGCTTCAACGTCTTCAGGAATTTCATGCCGGTTTTGGTCCGCAGCTTCGTCGCCCCGGCACCGACAGGATCATAAATCACGGGCACGCCCAGCTCGTTCGCCCGTCGTCCAGCCGCCAGCATCGATTCGACCCACTCGGGGGTCAGCGTGCCGGGATTCAACACCAACGCGCCCGCCATCCCGACCATCTCGACGACCTCCTCGCGCGCGTGGGCCATGACGGGCGTTGCGCCAAGCGCGAGCGTGGCGTTGGCCGTATCGTTCATCACGACGAAATTCGTGATGTGATGGATGAGCGGACGCCGCTCGCGAATGCGGGCGGCCAGCGCGGCGCAGATCTTGCCCCAGTCGGTCTGTTTCATCGGACGGTCTGTACCCTCAAGTTCGCTGGCGGTCAATTCCAACCCGGCATTTCACGGGGCACTTTGCGCTCGCGCCAGGGCGCCCCGGGCCGGGGCGAAATCGGGCTTGATGCGCAGGGCCTCTTTGTAATGCGGGATGGCTTCCGAAGGGCGGCCAAGCTTTTCCAGCGCCGCGCCCAGATTGTAGTGCGTCTCGGCGAAATCGGGCTTGAGCCGCAGTACCTGCTCGAATTCCGCGACCGCTCCGGCCGCGTCGCCCGTCGCCAGCAGCGCGTTTCCGAGGTTGTTGTGCGCCGCCGCGTCGCTCGGTTTGAGCCGCAACGCCTGCTGGTACTGGGCAATCGCTTCCGGCATCCGGCCCGCGCGGGTGAGGACATTGCCCAGGTTGTTGTGAAAGGCGGCATCACCGGGCTTGAGCCGCAACGCCTGTTGGAGATGCTCGACCGCCTCCTGCGTCCGGCCCGTGCGGGCAAGGGCCAACCCCAGATTGTCCTGAGCCTCGGCGTAATCGGGTTTGATGCGTAACGCCTGTTCGTAATGGCCGATCGCTCCCGGCAGATCGCCCGCTTTCTGTAGCGCGACGGCGAGGTTGTAGTGCGCCTCGGCGAAGCCCGGGTCGAGTCGCAACGCCTGCTCGTACTGATCGATCGCGGCCGGCCCGCGGCCAGCCTGGAGCAAGGCATCCCCAAAATCGTTGTGCGTGTTCGCGTCATCGGGATTGATCCGCAACGCCTGCTCGAGATGCTCGACCGCCTCTTGCGTTCGGCCTTCGCGGGCCAGTGTATTGCCGAGATTGTTATGCGCGAGGGCGTAATTGGGGTCGATCCGCAGGGCCTGCTCGTACTGGTCGATGGCCTCCTGTGTTCGCCCCGCGTGGGCCAGGATGTACCCGAGATTACTGTGGGCGCGGGGATTGTTCGGGCGTTTTTCCACGGTATCCTGCCAGATGGCCAAGGCCGAGGCGTAGTCCTGATTGCGCTGGATCGTCAGGATTGTGAGCAGCACCACCACGGCCCCGCCCGCGACGGATGCAAGCGCGACACCTTGCGGTTTGCTGAACAACCGTTTCCCGAGCGCATACGCGCCGAGCACGGTCAACGTGACCACGGATGCCAGCGGCAGGTACATGCGTCGTTCGGCAGCCACCTCGCCGAAGTTGGGCAGGAAACTCGACGTGGGCGCCAAAATGAGGAAAAACCACGCGCCCAGGAACCCGAGCCGAGGCTGGCGACGGAATGCCCATACCGTTGCGGCCAGCAGACCCAGCACGACGACGGCGGGCACGAGGATGTCGCTGAGCGACCAGGCAATCGGCCAGTCGTAATAATCGAGAACCAACGGCCGGGGCCAGAAGCAGAGGCGCAGATAATACGCAATCACGCCGGCTTCCGTTTTCAAGTAGTCCCACGCCGACAGTCCCGGAATCGCAAAGTTGGTTGCGGGATGAATCGTCCTCGCCACCAGGATGGCCAACATGACCCAGGTGGCGGCCAGGCCGGCGTACAGGCGGCCACGTTGCCGCCACAATTCGCGAACCGACGACGACAGGAAGACGCGGTCATACAGCCATACAATCAACGGCGCACCAACCATGACCTCCTTGCTTCCCATGCCCAAGGCGCAGAAGACGACGGCGGCCACGTACCACGCGCCGGGCCGCGACGACCGGGAACCGCGCCCCGTACAATACAACGTCAGCAGCAGGAACAGCCCCATCAGCAATTCCGACCGCTGAACGACATAGGTGACGCTCTCCGTCTGCAGCGGGTGCACCTCCCAAATGAGCGCAATCACGGCGGCCAGCCAAACACCAGCGGGGCCGAATCGATCGCCAAGCGTTTCGTCCTCGAATGTGCGCCGCAGCAGCGTGAACAGGAGGAGAGCGGACGCGATGTGCAGCATCAGATTGACCGCGTGATAGCCGCGGACATTCAGGCCATCCCACGCATAATTCACCGCGAGTGTCACAACTTCGACCGGACGTCCTTGCACCGGCAGATGCGGGGAGACGAACAGGGCATCGCGGATCGACCACCAGTGATGGATGTGGGGATTCTCGAGGATCGACGGGACGTCATCAAAGATGAAGGGCCCGCGCAAGCTGTTGTGGTACGCCCAAATGCCAGCGGCGACGATCAGCACCGGGATGAACTGACGCGGTTTCAACAGGCCGAGAGTCTAGCCGAGCCCGCGACGCGCGGCGAGCGTTTCCTGCCACGGCACCGTCTGCCCGACGAGCGGCCGTCACATTCCGATTGCACGGCGTGGCGGCGAGGGTTTATTCTCCGCCGCGTCGAACCATGGAGGTGGTAATGAGCGACAGGCGCTGTCAATGGCCCGATTGCGGGCGATGGGCCGGTCTGGATTGGGAGGTACTCGGAAGATTCCACTGTGGCGAACACTACTTCCCTGCCCTGGAACAGGCGTTCCTCAATGCCTACGCGGCCTGGGCCGGCACGACCGAGCCGACCAACGAGTTCAAGAATTTGTTCAGCCGCCACGTCGAAGGCCTTTTCCCGGCGGGCGGCGTGCCGCAGAGACTTTCGCAGGCCAAGATCGAAGAACGCGGAACGTCCTGGAAGAAGACCCCGGTCGGCGTCGAGTTTTCCATCGTCCGCCACCTGCCAGCCTTTCGGACGGGTGGATTCGTGAAGACGGTCGAACAGGCATGGCGGTTTGATCTTCGGTCCAAAGAACTGATCCTGATCGACCAGTGGGACGTCGAACCGCGAAAGCTGAAGCTGATCGAGATGGTTTCGCGATCCAAAACCCCTGCTACCGCCCGCGTTGCCCCCTGACGGCTGACTGCGGGCCGTCAACGGCGGGCGTGCCACATTATGTAATGGCTGTGCGCGGGCCGACAACTTGTCGAGCCGATCTCGGCTATTCCGTCAAAACGTCAGGCCAGAAACTCCCAAACACCAAACGAATTTGCTTGGTATTCGTTTGCGGCGCAATTGGTTGCGCCAGTTAGCGACAAAATGGCACCGCCACTGCTGAATCTTCGTGGCTTTGTCGCCTCGCGGAAGAGGTGTGGTGACGAGCGCAATTGGGACACAGGGATCAGGATCGATGGACATCTGGAAGCAACTTACTGAATCGGATGCGGTGCGCCGACAGCAAGTCGCGTTTGCGTGCGCGACCGGACTGCCGCTGACGTTGTTGCCCGCGACCGACGGAGCCACGGCACCGGTGCCATCGGCGTTTTGCGTGAACGGCTGCGTGGGTCCTCAAGGCAGCAAAGTGTGCCAGTGTTCCCTGGTGACCGCGGAACACAACGCCGCCCGCACAAGCCGCGCCAATCAATTCAACTGTCCCATCGGATTGAGGAAAATACTGATGCCGGTGATCATCAGCGGACGGCATGTGGGCAGTCTGTTGGCCGGCCCGTTTCACGTCGGCCCGCTGAACGGATCCAAACGCCGACGGCTGATGAGTCAGTTGAAAGCCGGCGGACTCGGATCAAAAGCCAACGGCGCGAAGGCGAGTTGGGACGCTTGCTCCACGATCACACCTGATAAACTGCGGGCGGTCGAGACGCTGCTGGAGATGTTTGCGCAGTACCTGGCCGAGTGCGGACAACGGTTGTTGCTCCACGAAGCCGCGCAACAATCACCGCTGTTGCAAAAGATCGAGGCGCACATGGTCGCGCCGTCCGACCAGGCGCTGAGCGTGCGCGAGCTGGCCGAGCGCCTGCACATCAGCCCCTGTTATTTCTGCAAGCTGTTCCGCAAACAGACGGGGCTGACATTCACCGAGTATCGCACCCAGATGCGCGTCGAGACCGCCAAACGGCTGTTGCTGGACCCCAGCCGGCGGGTGAGTGAAGCGGCCTACGAGGCGGGGTTCGACTCGATTCCCTATTTCAACCGCGCCTTCCGCCGCCACGTCGGTTGCTCGCCCTCGGAATTTCGGGAGCGCCAAGCGCGGTCAATCCAAGCAAAGGATTTGTCAAACCGGGCGTAGCCCACCGTACCCGGACGTGCTTAGGTAATCGGCGTGGTAGGAACCATGACGCCGATGAAGCGACACATGTTACTTTTGGGGCTTCCCCTCACTGACGCCCGGTCTACCCTCCCTCCATGCCGGGCGTCGGCCTCTTTCATTCCAACGGCAACCCGATTCCATTACGGCGAAAACCATCGGCCCGCGTCGGGCCGTTCACAACGGCGCAGCGGTGGCCGATGGACCAGCCGACTGTCGCGACATGGCCGTCGGTGGGCATATGACTTTCCAGTATCCAGGGGCAACGGCTCCCCTCACCCCGTTCCCGTTGCCCCTTCTCCTATTTCTCCAACCGTCACGGGTGGCGGATGAAGCGCCCGTCTCGCATCGATTTCGAGTAGAGGTCGCAGGTGAAGGCGAGCCGGCGGCCGGCAGTGCGGATGACGCACTGCCGGCAACCAAGCCGGAAGACGCGCAAGGGCTCTCCCCCCGCCGCATCGGGTCGGGACGACCTATGCGCGCTTCGGTTTCAGATCCGCTTTCTTCATGGCGAGCTTGAGCGCGTCCCCGAATCGATCCAGTTGCTCGCGCGTATGCAGCGCGGTGACGGCGGAACGGATCAGGTCCT
Source organism: Verrucomicrobiia bacterium (assembly GCA_035541135.1). Taxonomy (GTDB): domain Bacteria; phylum Verrucomicrobiota; class Verrucomicrobiia; order Palsa-1439; family Palsa-1439; genus Palsa-1439. The sequence goes on along the minus strand of DATKNW010000016.1, from coordinate 300,769 downwards.
TGCCCGCCGGGACGCCCGGGGCAATCGACATCACGGTGAAGAAGCCCTCGTCCCAGAGCGTCTTCCACATCCAGTAGCATTTCTCCTTGTCGCCGACGACGATCGGCAGGGCCGGCGTCGGACTCTGCCAGTAATCGAGGCCGAGGCCGTCGAGAATGCCGCGCAGGTAACGGTGGTTGGCCCAGAGCCGCTCGCGATGTTGCGGTTCCTCCTGCATCACCTGCAACGCCGCCAGCGCGCTGGCCGCCGCCGCCGGACTGATGGCCGCGCTGAAGATAATCTGACGCGAACTGCTCCGCAGATACTCGATCATCGCTTTGCTGCCCGCCACAAACCCGCCCGTGCTCGCCAGCGATTTGGAAAAACTTCCCGCGATCAGGTCCACCCGCTCGGTCACGCCCAGATGATCGCACACGCCGCGCCCGTCGCGGCCGAGAACCCCAAACCCGTGCGCGTCATCCACCACCACCACCGCTCCGTGTTGCTCGGCCAGATCGCACAATCGGGGCAGCGAGGCGATGTGGCCTTCCATCGAGTACACGCCGTCCACCGCGATCGCCTTCGCCTGTTTGGGGTCGAGATGTTCGAGCGTCTTCGCCAGCGATTCCATGTCCTCGTGGGCGAACCGTTCGATCTTCGCGCCGCTGAGCAGCGCGCCGTCCCAGAGCGAGGAGTGGATGCTCGGGTCCACCAGCAGCACGTCGCCGCGCTGAACCAGCGAACTCAGGCTGCAGATACAGGCCAGATAACCCGCTGACGTGACGTGGCAGGCTTCCTTGCCGAGGAATGCCGCCAGCGCTCCCTCCAACTCGATGTGATAGGCGCGGCTGCCGTTGGCCAGGCGCGACCCGCAGGCGCTCGCGCCCCATTCGTCCAGGGCGCGCTTCGCCGCGGCGATCACCTTCGGGTGCCGGGCCAAGCCGAGGTATTCGTTGGTCGACATCATCACCATCGGCCGGCCTTCCACGACGATGTTGACGCCGTCGGCCGAATCGACGACGCGGTAATACGGCGCATACTTCAGCCGCAGCCGCGTATTCACGTCCGCCTCGCAGCGGTCAATGATGGGTTTGGATTTGCGGGAGAACAAAGTCGGATACGCTCCTGTACGTTTCGGCGAAGCTAGTGGAATGTCGCTCCCCCGTCAAGCCGTCCGCAGCAAGGGAAGACCCGGCGCAAGGCTTGACCGGTTGCGCGAACTGGCCGGCGGGCCCCACTTCGCGCCACACATTCACCGACAGCCCGCACTGTTCTCACACAGAGTGTCAAGCGCCAGGGGTTGAGCCCGGCTCCATCGTGCTTCACTTGACTTCGGCCAGGGGAATGCTCTCCGCGGGCTGATCGAGTTCCAAGGCGACGACTGTATCGAGTTCGTCGCGTTGCGCCGGCGGCACGGAAATGTCGATGCCTCGTTCGGTCTGTGTGAACGTCGCGGCGGAGGCGCGGAGTACCTTCGGCTTTACTGCCGGCAGATGCAGCGTGTCGCCGGACCAATTCAGCACGTGCAGGTAAATGAAGGTGCCGCGATGCGTGGAGACCCCGTACTCTCCGGGCAGGAACGGGCCACCTCGTGTGCCGTAGATGCTGTCGCCGTGCCGGGCAAGCCACGCGCCGATTTCGCGCAACCGCTGCGCCTGGGGTGGATCAATCTCGCCGTCGGGACGCGGGCCGACATTCAGGAGCAGGTTTCCGTCGCGGCCGGCCGCGCCCACGAGCAAATGCAGAAGCTCACGCAGTGGTTTGACGGGCGCGTCGGGTTTCCAGCCCCACGGACCCGAGACGATCGTTGTGCAAATCTCCCACGGATGTTCGTTGTCGAAATTGCCGAGCGCGCCATCGCCTTCGCGCGAGTGGAAATCTTCGGGCATGTCGGCGCGGCCGTTGATGACCACCTGCGGCTGGAGTTGCCGCAGCATCGCGTACACCTGATCGTGCTGCCAATCAAAACCGGCCTTGTAGTGCTGATTGCTCAAGCGTCTTTGCCATTGCGCGCCGCGCCATTCGCCGCCGAAGTTCAGCCAGTCGGCCTCGCCGCCGTCAAACCAAATCACGTCCAGCGTCCCGTAATTCGACAGCAGCTCTTTCATCTGCCGGTGATACTGCTCGCGCATCGCCTCGGCGCTTTGGCGGTACAGGTCGGGAAAGAAGAATCCCGGGAATCGCCAGTCCAGCGGCGAATAGTAGAACCCGACTCGCAGCCCTGCGGCGCGCGTGGCCCTGACAAAGTCGGCAACGTAATCCCGGCGCGCCTTGAACTCGCTCGCCTGGCTGTCGAACAGGCAGAACCCATCGTGGTGTCGCGTCGTCAGCACCATGTATTTCATGCCGGCGGACTTGGCGATCTCGGCCCACGCGTCGGCGTTGAAATTCGTCGGATGAAACTGGTCCGCCAGCTTGGCGTATTCCTCGACGGGGATCTGCTCGTTCCACTGCACCCACTCGCCGCGGCCGGGAATGGCGTACAAGCCCCAGTGAATAAACATGCCAAACCGCGCCTCGCGCCACCAAGCCAAGCGGTCGTCCCCCACCGCTGTTCCGACGATGCCCATTAGAAACGCCATCCAGATTCGCCTCACTCTCACGACTCCCATCACAATCTCGCTTTACGGGCCATGCGCAAGAACTCGGGTCACATTGTAGTATCAGGGTCGACTCCTGACCACGACAGATCCTCGGTACGCCGCGCCATGGCTGGCATCTTGGCGCGTTCTGGGGCAATGTCAACGGAGATCGTCAGCGTGATCTGAACGCGGCGGCGGTTCACGGGGCTGATGCGGCTCGGGCTTCGGCGTGGCGCAGTGTTTCCGGGGTCAGACTTGTATTCATGACATTTTCGCTTTGCGGGCCAGTTCGGCCAGCCGCTGGCGCAGGCCCGCGTCTTGCTGCGCCGTTCGTTCCAACCGTTTGATAACCTGGGCGACGCCGCTGCCATCGCGATACCCTAGTTCCCGGGCCAACGCGAGCATCTTCTCCCCGCCCAAGCGGACGCGCATCCATAGTTGCACCCGCCAGTCACTCTCCTGTTCGGCCAACTGGCGGACGCGTTCCCGCGCGTCGCGTTGGTCATGTTGCTGGAGCCACAACCTGTCCTCCAGGCCCCGCTTGCCTCGCAGCGCTCTCTTCGCGGTTTCCCAGAGCCGTTCACTTCCCAACACCAGCCCGCCGCGCACTTTCTCCCAGGGACTGGGCACCGACTCGCCAAACGCGCTGCGCATCCACTTGCGATACTCGCGTTGCGCCTCGGCCTGTGTCCGCCCCCAGTACCGGAGCCAGCGCGTACTCAGCCACCCCGGAGCGCGGCGCCGGCCCGCGTAGTCCTGATGGCTGCTCCACCGATACCGCTCCAATTCCGCGGCGCGATCCGGCGCGATCACCGACGGTCGGCCGCGCGAGCGCACCGGGTTCAGGTGAATGTAGCGCACCAACTCCTGCGCGTAGCCGTCGGCCTCGACCAACTGCGCCTTGTAGCGGCCCTGAAACAAATGCCCGTTGCGTCGATGCCGTCGGTTGAACCGCACGGTGTACGTCGTCTGCAACCACGCCATGGCTTGACTCAGGTTCCCGCGCGGGGTTTCCACGAGGACGTGGTAATGATTCGGCATCAGACAATAGGCGTGCACCCGCAACCCAAACTGCTCGACCGATTCCTCGACGGCTTCCAAGAACCGCCCCCGGTCTGTCTCGTCGCGAAAGATCTCTCGGCGCTCGTTGCCTCGCGCCATCACATGGTAGACGGCTCCCGCAAATTCCACGCGCACCGGTCTTGGCATGTCCGCGTGGTACCGCACCACGCTCAATTTGTCAAGAATACAGGTCTGACCCTGTTTTCGACTGGCGCATGCCCGTGTTTGGCAAAGGTCACGAGTTACCCCCCTCGCCTCGTGTTTGTCTTTGCTAGTTCACGCGCTGCCGAAACGGCCTCAATCGCCAATTATAGCATCATCAAACACCCCCTTTACGATCCTTGTACCTTTACCAGTGTTCGGGTCTAGAATAACAAGTGTTCGCCCGTCGTTGTCATCTGGAACAAGAACGTACACCATGCCATTAGACTCGCAGTACAACAGATCACTCACCAAAGGTATTCGACTGGATTTTACACGTCTTAATGATTTTACATCGGAAGCGAACACACATATATCGGAACCGTATTGCAGCAGATAGTCAACGCCGTTAGTCATCGCGTAGACTCGCCTAATCGTAGCCTGTGTGTCTATTAGGTGATCCATATCAAGTTGTCCGGATGCCACATCTATTGATACAATCTCAGCGTTGTGAGAAGTGCTTGCGACGATCTTCTTCCCGTTTCGCGTCCACGAGGCAAACGCAAATTGTCGGTCTAAGTTGAATATCCGAGTAGATCGAGCTGTCATATCTATGACAGCTATTTGGTTGTCTTTCGTGACCGCCACAATCTGGGGCATCCCAGGACGCTTACAAATAGAGTTTAGCGATGGAACTTCACAAATCATCTCTGGCGCACGGCCGGGCATCCTTCTGAAGATGGCTCCTCCATGTCCGGATTCAGTTGAATGTGAAGGAAGATAATAGTACAGATAATCATCCTGCACCATAATTGCGTGAAGGCCGATGAAGCTGCGTGTCCAATCTATATCAATTGGCGCAGGCCTTAATTCATTGAAGCGAACAAGTTCGTTAGCTTTCCCGTTTCCCACGCAAATCACAGCCATGCCGTTGGATTGGTTCAGAATTCCAGACAAGAAAACGTTTTGCGAAACGGCAGGTACGATTAGAGAAAACAACATCAAAAGCCACATCACGCCACTCATATGAATGCGTGTGACTATTAGGCTGTATCGTCGTAGTTTCATTCTAAAGTGAGGTCAGATGAGCCCGATGTGCATTTCCGGGGTCAGACCTGTTCATTTTCGGGGGTCAGACCTGTATTCATGACATTTTTGCTTTGCGGGCCAGTTCGGCCAGCCGCTGGCGCATGCCCGCGTTTGTCTAGTGTCAAGAGTTGGTACCTTCGCCACACTCTTTGTCATACCCGGCATCCTGCCAGCAATTGGTTGGCGCCTCATACCAGATCACTGAACGATTTCCAACCCGGGCCAATTCCTTTTCGCCCACGAGATTCCCTTGCTTGTGACCAGGGTCCCCCGGATATCGAGCCTTTTTAGCGGCGCGCTTTCGAGGTGGTACAGCCCGGCATCCGTCACGGCTGTTCCCTCTAAATCCAGCTCCCGCAAGTTCACGCACGACCGCAGGTGTGCTAGGCCCGCATCCGATATCTTCGTTCTCGCCAGACCCAATCTTTGAAGTGTTTGAATCCCGTCCAAGTATTGCAGGCCTTCGTCTGTAATATCACTCTGCGTCAAATCGACAAACTGAAGCGCACGCAAACTGCTCAAAACAGCCAATCCGGGGCCCCTCACCGTTGTCCCGTTTAGGAACACCATTTTGGCTTGTGGCAGAGATTCGATTACCTTTACGTCTGCGTCACTATTCCCGAAACCGAGTTCCACGAGGAAGACTCTTCTGAATGGATAATAATCGCCGAACAATCCTGCGAACCAACGTGGCCCCTTTTGGCTAATTTCCACAAACCCGCCCTTGCGCTCAATCGCTTTTATGGCGGCGACCTCGTTACCGCGTTTTACCAAGCCGCACGCCACGATACCGATCAGGCCGAGTCCCACCAGAGCACCGGCCGCTCTTCCCAATTGTCCTGTGAAATGCGTACTCATATTCTCTACGACCCACCCGCTGAGAACTACCCACCGAAAGGATTATCGGGGTCTCTTGACACGTGACAGATTCTCCATGCGCTGCTCCGTGCCCGGCATCTTGGCGCGTCCGAGTACGGTTCCTGGGTCAGACCTGTCTGTTTCCGGGGTCAGACCTGTATTCATGACATTTTCGCTTTGCGGGTCAGTTCGGCCAGCCACTGGCGTATGCCCGCGTTGCTCACGTGTCAACAGTTGATACCTTCGACTATTCGTCGTGGCTGGCATCGCGCTCACTACTGGTTGGCTCCTTCGATCTTCTCAATACCACCGGCCTTATGAAACACACGCGTGTCAACGTAGTATAAGGGCAGGAACAGTTTGAACATAAACACATTCCAGCCACTATACTGTTCCGAGCCCCTTCCGGATTGTTCAGACCCGTGCGTCCGGAACCCTAACGGAGCCCATTGATAGGATATTGGACCCCGTAATCCAACGGCACCAGGGCAATACCTCCCGTTCGCCGTAAGCACCAAGTACACCGTGACGTAGGCTGCAAGCAATGCAGCAAAACAGATCCTCACTCTACGCCATTGCTTCGTCACCGGCTCGCTCCTCCAAGCACATCAGTATCGGGGTCGGTTCCCGTCACGTGACAGATTCTCCATGCGCTGCTCCGTGCCCGGCATCTTGGCGCGTCCGGGGGCGATGTCAACAGAGATTGTTGAGGTGATTGGGCGCGGCTCGCGGGGCAGGCGGGGCCGGGCCGGCACTTTGCGGAGCCGGTTTTTGTTTGGTATGTTCCGCGAATGAAAAGTTCCATCGTTCTCAAGACGGTTTTCCTGTTGGCCTGCTCGAACACGTTTATGACGTTTGCCTGGTACGCGCATCTGCGCAACTGGCATGACAAGAAATGGTATATCGCCGCCGCGCTGAGTTGGGGCATTGCCTTCTTCGAATACATGCTCCAGGTGCCCGCCAACCGCATCGGTTACACGGCGCTGAATCTCTCGCAATTGAAAATCATTCAGGAGGTGGTCACGCTGTCGGTGTTCGTGCCGTTTGCCGTCCTTTACATGCGCCAGCCGATCAAACTCGATTTCATCTGGGCCGGGCTGTGCCTGGTCGGCGCGGTGTATTTCATATTTCGTGCGTGACAACCGCTCCCTCGCTGGCCCACAAACACCCCATGGGCGCTGCCGCCAAAGACCCGTGGTGGTACGGGCTGATTCGCTCCCGACTGTTTGAGGGTGGATACGACCTGGCGTTGCGCGGCTTGTTCGGGCTGCGATTGCGCGGCACGGAATCGCTGCCCGCGTCGCGGCCGCTGATTCTCTGCTACAACCACGGGTCGCACTACGATCTGTTCTTCATGCTCGCGGTCGGCCGGCGGGTCCTCGGCGAAATGCCCGTGCCGGTGACGTGGCAGGGCACGCTGCAATACCCGCTCATCGGTTCCTGGCTGCGGGCGTGGCGGGTCGTGCCCATCGGCCGCACCAGCCAGAAAGCCGCGCGGTCGCAGGCGCTCTGGCAGATGATGCTCCACCTGCGCAACGGCCGCAGCGTGATCATCGCCTGCGAGGGCAAACGGCTCGATGCGCTCGGACCATTTCAACCCGGCGCAGCTTGGGCAGCAATGGAGACTGGGGCGCAGATCGTGCCGTGCAGCCTGCGCGGCGTTCAGCCGCTATTCAAGAGCATCCCCCGGCCGAACAAATTCTGGGGCAACGTGGAAGTGCATTTCCATCCACCGCTCGATCCGCGCGCCTTTTCCAGCGTGGACGAGCTGACCCAGGCGATTCGGCGCGCCGTCGCGTCGCAAATTGATTATCCGTTGCAGGAGGATGTCGCCCCGTCGGACACGGGCCGTTCATCAGCCTCCCTCAGCGCCCGTGCCTGAACGCGATGGACAGCGAAAGTCGTTGGCAAAGGCGCGGTTTGTCATTACAACTTCTGCCGCTTGCTGCTGCGACGAATAATCTTCTGTTGTTTGATGGCGCTGGGGTGCGCGCGATGGGTGGGGGCGGACGGCGCCATCGCCACCAACGCGCCGCCGCCATTCCCGCATTACACGCTCCCGCAATGCGTCGACCGCGCCCTCGAGCAAAATCCCGATGTGCTGACCGCCAGGAAGCGCCTCGAAGAAGCCGCGGGCGCCATTGTCGAGGCCCGCGCCGGGTTCCTGCCCAGCCTCACGAGCTACGCCAGCTACGAGAAGCTCGCCACGGACTACGCCACGTTGGGCGGCACGGCCAACTATCGAACGTATCTCTGGAGTGTCAACATCCGCCTGACCGAGACCATTTATTCGGGGGGCGCCGTGGGCGCGCGGATGGACATCGCCCGCCTCCAGAAACAATCCCGCACCCGGGACTTCGAGGCGGTGGTCGACCAGGTGATCGCGGACGTGCGCATCGCGTTTTACGACATCCTGCGAAACAAGGCCGATGTCACCGTCCACGAGCAAGCCGTGAGTTTCCTCGCCGAACAGAGCAAGAACGAGCGGGCCAAGCTCGACGTCGGCACCGGCCAGAAACTCAACGTGCTGCGGGCCGAGGTCAACCTCGCCCTGGAGCAATCGGCCCTGGTGGATTCGCGCAACCGCTTGCGCAACTCCTATCTCCGCCTGAGCGAATTGTTGTCGATCTCCTACTCGATCGATCAGGATCAGGTTCCCTTCGATGTCGAGGGCGCGCTGGTATACGAGAAGTCAGCCTGGGAGATCAACGATTGCCTGTCGCGGGCGTTGATCCAGCGCCCCGAACTCACCGCCCGGGAGAACGACATCAAGGTCCAGAAGAAACAACTCACCGTCGATCGCAGCGACGTGCTGCCCCATGTGAACCTGTATACCGGCTACGACGTGGTCAGCGAGCCGGACGTCACGCTTCCGCGCGATTACTATGACGGATACGTCGCGGGCGTGCAGGTCAATTGGGACATCTTCGACGGGCTGGCGTCCCGGGGCCGGATGCGCGAGACACGGGCGCGCATCGAGGCGGCGGATATCCAGTTCGACGCGACGCGGCGGAACATTCAAACCGACGTGGTCCGCGCGTTCCGCGACCTGCAGCGCGCCGAGGAGAACATTCAGACCCAGACGGCGAACGTCCAGCTCGCCACTGAATCGCTCGGCCTGGCCACGGCCAACTTCGGGGTCGGATTGATCAGCCAGCTGGAGCTGCTCCAGGCCCGGCTGGACCTGACGCGGGCGCAAACGGCGGAATTGTCGGCACGGTTTGACTACAATGCCGCGCTGGCGCGCCTGGAACGCGCCATGGGCAGTCGGTTTCAGGTGACCGAGACACGCGCGTCAACCGGAGGCGCCCGATGAGGCTGCGTGACGCCATTGTCTGCGGTGTTCTGCTGATCGCCGCCGCCGCGCCAGCGGTCTGCGCCCCACTCGAACAGCAGGCGCGGACCTACGATCTGACGCTGGACGATTGCCTGGCGCAAACCCTGCAACGGTACCCCGAGATCCAGGCGTTGCGCACGGAATTGGAGCGCGCCGCCGGCACGAGAATCGTCTACCGCTCGCGGGCGCTGGCGGATCTCAACGGGCAGGCGACCGTTGGTCTCCGCGGAGGCAACCTGTACAAGTCGCCCGAGATCGACACGAACCCGCGCACGGGCGTCATCTCCACCAACAGCTCCCGCCAACTGGTTCCGAGCGCATTCAGCGCCGTGTGGGCGCAGCTCTCCCAACCGTTGATCGATCTGGGGATTCCGCCATCGCTCCGGCGCGGGAGGCTGGAGGTCGTCATCGCTGAGCAAGCCCTCAACCGCGAGGTGACGGACCGGTTGCATGAAGCGCGGACGACGTTTCTGCGGGCGTTGTATCTTCGCGACCGCATCGCGCTGCACGACGAGATCGAGAAACGGCTCGAGGCAAACGTGGACGCCGAACAACGTCGGTTCGACGTCGGCACGGGCGGCCGCGAAGCCGTGGCGGCGGCAAAAGTCCAGGCGCTGAACCTGAAGCTGGAGACCTCGGACCTGCGCGGCGAGTATCTCTCGGTCGTGACCAGGATCGCCGCGCTGTGCGGGCTGAACCCGCGCGACGAGGTCAATGGTTCGCGGCAGTTGTGGTTGCCGCGGCCGGTGGGCGAGCTGGAGTACGCCATGGTGAACGTGGACGTGCCGCAAGAATCCGCGTACGCCGTGCAACACCGCGCCGACCTGAAGCTGTTGCGCGCCCTGATTGACGCGACGGCGGCGGACCGACAGACGACGCGCGCGGGCTACTTCCCAACGGTGTCGCTGATCGGCTCCGGGTTGTTCATCCCGGACAATTATTTGCTCACCCGGCAAACCCAGATCGTTACCGGGCAGCAAACGCAGTCATCCGAAGGTCGGCTCGGCGTGGCGATGGCCTGGCAGGTCATCGACACCGGGCAGGTCACCGGTGAAAGTCAACGGCTCGAAGCCGTGCGCGAAGGCTACCAGACGGTGCTTCACAAGCTCGAGCAGAATGTCCCGCGGGAGCTGGCGGCAGTGGAAGGCTCGCTGCAAGACGCCGACGCGCGCCATGAAGCGCTCGTCCAATCGGTCGCCCAGGCCGGGGAAAGCCTGAATTTGATCGAGGCGCAAGTCGCGCTCGGACAGGCCACACAACTGGACTTTCTCAAAGCCCAGAACGACCTGCTGCGGGTGCGGGAGGTGATGACCGACGCCGTGTACAGCCATGAAGTCGCGCGGGCCGAGTTGGACCGCGTCACCGGCCGCTACCTGCAATTTCATTTTGACGACCCTCAATGACGGCGCTTGTCTTGCCGCGCGGGCGCGATTAGTATCGGGCCGCTTGTCCTTCACATGAAGAAAACAGTCATCCTGGCGGCGGTGATCATCTCGGCAACGGTGGCAGTCCTGTACGGGCTGCGGGTCTCGCGCCCGGTCGCCGAGGTGTACGTCGTTCAGCGCGGCACGGCGGTCTCGGCGGTGTACGGGACCGTCAAGGTCGTCGCGTCCATGGCGATCAGCACGCACGCGCGCAGCAGCGGCACGATCCACTTTTCCGATCGGATCGCCACGAACAGCACGGTTGGCCTGGCGGTCACGCAGGGCGAACTGCTGGCGACGATCGTCAACGAAGACCTCGACCGCGAACTGGCCAACGCCGAGACGGAGCTGAACGCCGCCGAGGAAAGACAGCGGTTGGGCCCGCCCAGCCTGCCCGAGCTCGGCAACGATGAAGCGCAACTGGCCCGCCTGGAAAAACTGGGGGAAATGCAGAACGTTCCGGCCAGCGACGTGGACCGGCAACGCAGCCTGGTTCAAACCCTCCGCGAACGAGTGCGGATGGAGCAACTGGAGCTGGATCGGGCGGTCTCGGTTCTCCGCGAGCAGGCGGGCGTCCTCGAGGACCGCAAGGCGCGGTGCGACCTCCGGTCGCCGCTGACGGGGTATCTGGACTCGATCGGCTGTGTGAACGGCGAATTCATCAACGAGGGCGCGATCCCATTTGTCGTCGCCACGAAGTCGATGTACCTGACCGGCGAAATTAACGAGGAGGATGTCGGCCAGGTGGCGCCGAAAATGAAGGCGGCGGTGCGGTTGTATTCCTATCCGGACACGAATTTGATGGCCACGGTCAGCCGGATTCTGCCGACCGCCAACAACGAGCGCTACACCGTGGTCCTCACCCTGGACAACACCCCCACCAACTTGATGGCGGGGATGACCGGAGAAATGAACATCATCGCCGGCCAGCGCGAGAACGCGCTCATCATCCCGTCGAGCGCGCTGCTGAACGGGCGGGTGCTCGTCGTCAAGGACGAGATCGTCAAGCCCCGCAACGTGAAAATCGGGTTCCACAACCTGGAGCGCGCGGAGATCCTCGACGGCCTCCACGAAGGGGAGCAGGTCGTCGTGGCCGACCAGGATTTGTTCCGGCCGGGCCAGCGTGTCCGCGCCGTGACGATCAACATGTAGCCGTCGCCATGCCTTCGCCGCTGTACATCGCCCTCCGGTTCATCGGACATCGCAAGAAGGCGATCATCCTCAGCCTGGGCGGCATCATTCTCGGCGTGGCGTTTTTCATTTGCACCCAGGCGCAGACCCAGGGTTTCGAGCGGTTCTACATCCAGACCGTGCTGGGAACCTCGGGGGCCATCGTCGTGGAGGATCGTTTCCAGGATCGCTACTCGGGGGTGCTGGACGATCAGGGAAACGCCCTGGTCAGCATCAAGAACGAACGGCCCCGCAAGTACTACGCCGGCATCACCGACGCCAGCCAGGTCATCCGGGCCATCCGCGAATTCTCCAACGTGATTGCCTGCGCTCCCGTGTTGGACGACAGCGCCAGCATGCAGACCGACTTCCGCAGCGAGGTGTTCCGGCTGCAGGGCATCGACCTGGACGCCCAACTCCAGGCGACCGATCTGCGCAATTATGTAATTGACGGCGATCTCGGTGTCTTCCGCCAGAAGGCTTCGGGAATACTCGTCGGGGTGCTGCTGGCGCAGAAGCTCAACCTCGAGGTGGGCAACACCATCTCGATCATGGGAGCCAACGGCCAGACCCGCAGCTTCGAGGTGAGCGGCATCTTTCGCACCGGCGACAATATGATCGACGAGAAGCGGGCCTACGTCCATTTGCGGGTCGCGCAGAGCCTGCTCAGCCGGCCGTCGGAAGTCTCCTATATCATCGTCAAGCTCCGCGATGCAGGGCGCGCGCCGCAACTGGCCGCGCACCTCGAGGACTTGCTGCAACACCGGTCGCGCAGTTGGCAGGAGCGGGAACGCGGCAACCTGGAAATCTTCAAGGCGATCCGTTATTCAGCGGCGATTACCGTCTCGACGATCATCGTGCTGGCCGGCTTCGGCATCTTCAACATCCTGACGCTGATGGTGCTGGAGAAGGTCCGGGAGATTGCGATCTTGCGGTCGATGGGCTACCGGCGGTCGGATATCAGCGCGATCTTCTTGTGGCAAGGTCTGCTCGTGGCCGTCATCGGCTCGGCCGCCGGCTGCATCCTGGGAGCGTTGTTGACCTGGGGAGTGTCGCGCATTCCTGTCCGCGTCCGCGGGTTCTTCGCGACCGACCATTTTCTCGTGTCATGGAACTGGCACCACTACGTCGCCGCCATCGGCATCGCGTTCGTGGGCGTGTTTATCGCCAGCTACTTCCCGGCGCGGCGCGCGGCGGCGCTGGCGCCCGTGACCATCTTGCGTGGCTCGGGCCAATGAGATGACCGCCATGACCGACACGAGCATGTCCATGGCCGATTCGACCGCGGCGACAGCGCCGGCCACGCCGTTGTCCTGCCGCGGATTACACCGGTACCTGGGCGAGTTCGAATCCCGCGTCCACGTGCTGCGCGGAATCACACTGGATATCGGCGTCGGCTCGGTTCATTCGATCGTGGGCCCGTCCGGCTGCGGCAAGAGCACGTTGTTGTACGTGCTCGGCCTGCTGGACCCGCCCGATGAAGGGCGGATCGCCATTGGCGGCGAGGACGTGTCCGGCCTGACCGACCACGAGTTGTCCGCCAAGCGTAACGAGTTGATCGGGTTTGTGTTCCAGTTTCACTTCCTGATGAACGAGTTCACGGCGGCGGAAAACGTGATGATTCCGATGCGGCGTCTGGGGCGGCTGACCACAAGCGAAATGCGCCACCGCGCGGGAACGTTGCTCGACGCTGTGGGGCTCGGCGACAAGCTGGATCGCCCGGCCAACCATTTGTCCGGCGGGGAACAACAACGCGTGGCCATCGCGCGGTCCCTGGCGAACGACCCCAAAATCCTGCTCGCCGATGAGCCGACCGGCAACCTCGACACGGAAAACTCGGAACGCGTGTTCCGGCTGTTGACCGAGCTTGTGAAACGCGAACAGAAAGCGCTCCTGCTGGCGACGCACAACCCGCTGATTGCGCGGGCGAGCGATTTCATCCACGAAATGAAGGACGGCGTGGTCGTCCGCAGCGGTCCGGCCCGCTAGATCACATCGGCGAACGCGCTCTTGGTCCGCATGAAGAACGCGTAGCCGACGAGCATAATGGCGAAGCAGACCAGCGTCATCAGGCCGAACTGTCCCCAATCCACGGGCAGGCCCCACATGAACACGTCCCGCAGATTGTCCACCAACACGGCCAGGGGGTTGTAATGCACGATGAAGCGCAGTTGCGGCGGCACCTTGCTCATCCGGTAGAAGATCGCGCTGCAGTACATGAGGATCAACAGCAACACGGGAACCAGGGAGTTGATGTCGCGAATAAACACTCCGAGACTGGAAAACAACCAGGCGATTCCCAGCCCGAGGAAGAACAGGGGGATCACAATCAGCGGAATGTACAGGGCCGTCATGTGCAAGGTGTGATGCACCACCAGATAGGCCGCGGCCAGTGGAATCAAACTCACGATCAGATGCACAATCGCCGCCACGGCGACGGACACCGGCAGAACCTCCAACGGAAAAACCACTTTGGTGACGTAGTTGCTGTTCATCAGGATCAGTGTCGGGGCGCGCCCGAGGCATTCGGAAATGAAGTCCAGCATGCTCAACCCGCAAAACAACGCCATGGCGAAGTCGACCTTGCTTTCGTTGGGATCATTGCTCAATCGCGACTGGAAAATGTATCCAAACACCACGCCAAACACAGCCAGCGTGCACAGCGGGCGCAGCAGTGACCAGAACACCCCCAGGTAGGACCCGCGATAGCGCACCAGCACGTCGCGTTTCGTAAATTGCAGGATCAGGCTGCCGTGACGACGCAAATCCCGAACGATCCGCCACGGCATCAGGAGGCTGACCAGAGACGCGGGCTGGCTTCCCGCAGGCTTCACGGTCAATACAGGTGCTGGTCCGGATGCGTTCACGCTGCCGCTTGAAACCTCCTAATACACGAGTGCATTCGATTCGGGATGCCTCACGCATTCCGCCACCACTTCGCCGTCGCGGCTCCCCGTGGATGGTTGGCGCATTTGCATGGTCGACCCTGTGTTTCCTCCAAGCAGCTTTGACGGGGATGGTTTACCGAGGCGGGATAAGAAAGCAAGCCAGAATCAGGTCAGGGCCTCGCACGGCGCTCGCGGCACTATTCGGCGGTGGTTGTGAGCACCAGATTCTTCACGGCCACGGCCAGATCACGACCGTCCGTTCCGATTCTGATTGGCGGCTTCTGACTGACAAATTCCAGCGTGTTCTCCCCCGCCTTCAATGGCAGTTTCACCGGCGGAAAACTCCGGAACTCCCAATTCGTCCAATCCACAGACACCGACGCGAGCTTCACGTTGTTCACCAGAATGTCCGCATCATTGGGCCGTTGCGCCGACAGAATCTGGCCCGAGAGCGTTGCCAGCGTGTCGTTGGAGACCGCGATGCTCAATCGCCCCCGCCCGTACGTCCAGCACGACCAGTCCGACCCGTTTCGCTCGACCAGATGCCAGCCCTCCGTGAGCCGAAACGCGCCGACAACCTGCGCGGGCACCGACGGCGGCGCCACGGCTGCCGGTGCCAGCATGATGGGCAGCCTCAACCGGTACATCCACGCCCCGTCGCCTGCCGCGGGACCGCCGACGAACTCGTTGTTGTAGAACCGCACGGCATCGTCAACGACCTGATCGTGTTGGTGGAGGACCTTTCCGGTTTCGTCCGCCCCGGGAAATGGATCGCCGACGAAGAAAACGGCCGTGTCGGGGGCGATGGTCACGGGCTCGGCTGGAGGCGGGGGGAGAGCCCATTTGTCACGGCGCAGCAGGTATTTGCCCGGTTCGACCTGGGTCAGCACCGGCTGTTTTCCAAACCAGTCAACATAGTAGACGCGGACGTTGGGGTAGCGGTCCAGATAGACCCAGAAGGCGTCGGCTGGCATACCCCACGCCGACGTGGTAATGACGACCACCGGCTGTTTCTGTGCGAGATCTTTGATAACTTGCACCGCCCGGGTCGAAGCGTAGCCGCTCGCCCAGCCGTTGAGGTACTGCAGGCGATCATCCAGGGTCACGACTTGTGCTGCCGGCTCGAAGTCCTGGAACAGAATCTGCCGACACGACGGAGCGAGCAACAGGCAGACAATCCCCACGCCGCACCACATTCTCGCGCGGCTCCGGCGCATGAACTCCCCGAGAACATCGGCGAGCATCCACGCCAGCCCGATCAACAGCGGGACGGCGCCATAGAGCAGATGCCGCGAATAAAACCGCGTGCCGACCAGGATAAAGGGCGCGGCCATCGCCGCCGCATAACAGCCGAGGAAGAGCAGCCCCCGCCATTCGCGCCGGATCGAAAGATACACAAGCGATATCAGCGACAGGAGATAAACCGGTGGCGTCAGATAGAACCAATACCAGCCCGTCTGCGGTTGGCCGGTGATGCCTTTCACGATGTCGTGGATGCTGGCTTGTCCCTCGGCCGTTGGAATACACACCTTGATGAAGTTGGTTTTGATTTGCACCAATCGGTCGGGCAACGAGAGCGGTCGGGCGTAGTCCGGGTGGTAGACAAGACGGAGCTTGATCGTGGGCCAGCTGGCGATTACGGAGTGCCAGACCCCGTAACCAATCCAGGGCAGCCAGAGCACACAGGCCAGAATGAACGCCACGGCCAACCAGAGCGTCGCCGCACCCCATCGTCTCGGGATCGGCCGGGTCGCCGCCGGCGGGGCGAACAATGCCAGTGGCGGCAACAACCAGAGCGTGTAACTGACGATTGGCCGGGAAAGCAGCGCCACCGCCATGATCAGTCCCAGCGGCAACGCCACGAAAAGCAACCCACGGCCGGCGTCCAGGTTCCCATCCAGCCGCCGCCGCGCCCGCAGGCTCATCCACGCCGCAGAAACGGAAGCGAGGACAAACGAGGAATCGACCAATGCCAGACGCTGGTTGAAAGCGACGTAGGGACAAACGAGGACCAATAGCACGGCCAGCAACACGAACAACTCTCCGGAGTCGCCACGGTCGGGGTTGGTTCGCCAATGGTGAAGCTCCAAGCAGAAACCAGCCACCGCCCACAGCGTCAGAAATCCGGCCAAGACCGACACCAGGCGGCCTGCCAGCAACGGGTCTCGAATCACACTGCCGGCCAGTGCCAGCAGCCAAGGATGCAGCGGTGGTTTCGGATCACCGAGGCAAACGAGTGCATTGCGCCAGGGTGCCTGGCGGATCAATTGCGCCCACCGCAGGAAGATCGCCTCGTCATTGAAGATCGGGATTGCGAGCAGGCCGGGAAGTCGCAAGGTAAAGTACCAACCGCTGATCGCGAGCGCGGTCAGCCACCAGATCTTCTTCGAGGTCGATTGACTCATGCCGGTGCCACGACGGCCTCGCCGAAATCGGGAATGAGCACTCGATAATCTCGGATGCCCGTGGACTGTTTGCCTGTTTGCATGATCGACCTCGTTCCTTCCTCCAAGCAGCTCCGGCGAAATGGATTACTGATGCGACAGGGGAAAGCAAGCTGAAATCGGCACCTCAGACCAAAGCTCCAGAGCTGCTACCGCATTGTCGCCGCCCGGATCATGCGACCGCACGGACCACGGTGGCGAAGCCGGGGAACAAGGCCCTTCATTCGTCAACTCGATGCAGGGCGAGATTCTTGATCAGGTACGAAGCCTCGCGCGGGTCTTGTTCCGACAATTTCACGGGAGGTGTTTCACAGTCGAACGCGACTTCGATTGTCGGACCGGGCTGGTCGAGCTCAATTGTTGGTGACGTCCAATCATGCCAGCCGCCCTCCATCACAAGCTCCACGGTTTTCCCGCCGACGGACAGATGGACCGGCCGGCGATCGCCGACCGGCAAGTAGGTAAACGAGAGGACCACGCGCCGAGGTTGTTCCCCCCGAATGAGGCAGGTGAAATGGAGCTGCCGGGCGGTCCACTGCCACCACCCGGTCTGGTCCTGCTCGCGCGGGTATCCCCCAGCGGACGACTGCAGTACGAACGACGTACGTGGGCAGGATCCCAACCAGAGATTACCGGCGCGATGGGCTCCTGTCGGAATCCATGAATCCATCGAGGCCATCCAGCGGCACCGCTCAATCGGCTGGTCCCGTTCGCTCTCCACCAGCCACGGTCTCACCCAGGCGTCATCACCCCAATTGCCCGCCACCGCGTGATCCATCAAGGCGTACATCAGCATTTGGCGAGCTCCCACCTTGCGCTCGCCGGTACTCAGGTAAATCGGATCGTCCTGTGGAATAAATCCCGCGAACTGACGGATGCGGAAGAAAGCGGAAACCGGGTCAACCGACAAACCGGAGTCTTCTCGGATCGGATGCGTTCGAAATTCGGCCAGTCGGACGTGCCGGGCAAATCCCACGGCCAGGATCGCCGTCAGTCCAATCGACAGGAGAAAAGATCGAACAGTGCTGCGGTGCGCGATCACAGCAATCCCCACCGACAACAGACAGAACACGGCAGGGCTTGCCCAATTGCTCAATTTGAACTGACTCCAGGACTGCCCGGTTCCCGTTGGCCAGGGAGATGGGACGATCCAGCGAAAGTAGGCAAAGGCGAGGACCACCAGTGACAGAAACGCCAACTGAGGCACAAGGCTCCAGATATTCCCGCGACGTCGGCAGGACCAGAGCAAACCGGCGACCATGAGGCCCGCCAGCGCAATGCAGGCGACGGGAATGAGCGCCTTGTCCAGCAAGTACACATTCACGTCATGGGCCCCCGTGCGGAGCCCCATCGACAACGAGGCAAACTGCCACCAATGCCAGTCAACGGCCATCCCGACAACGGCCGAAACCTGGCTGCGAAGGGATTGGGCAACCCGGATCATTTCCAAATTCACCAGGCTGAGACACAGCAACGCCAACCGCCCGGCGATGAGTACAAGGCGACGGATCTGCCGCCGTAGCGGCACGGCTGCCGCCAGAAACACGAGGACCAGAGAGGCCGCCAGGAACGGGAGGATTTCGGAATAGCAGTGAATCGCTGCCGAGAGAAGAAAGCTGACCGGAATCCAGTGCGTAAACTTGTCGCCCGTTCCGGGGTGCGTGACCAGATGGCGGAGCATTCCCCCCATCAGAACGAGGCTCCCCACGACGAAGGCCAGCCCCCATGTCTGGGGAAGGAAACCGTTTGACGCGCCGTAGGTCAGGCCGTTCAGAGTCAGTCCGACCGCCGCGCCACACAGCAGCGACAAGACAAGCCGGCGGCACACATAATAGGATGCCGCTGCCACTGACAGCCCGCCCAGCACGACCGGCATCGCCACGACGGCTGCGTATACGCGATAGGACCACGTGGCGCCCATCAATGCTTGCACATACGCCAGCAGGAACGAGGCACCCATGCGCATGCCAACCACCTGATAACATAAGACCTGCGTGGCGGCAGGGTAGTTGCCGGACTGCACGGCGCGATGCGCAAACCCGTGGGTCTGCAGCCACTGCCCATGCACCAGATACGTGAAAGCATCGTTGTAGAGACTCAGCGCGCCGTACCGCCATACGGGATACAGCACTCCCGCGGTCGTAACGACTGAAAAACAGGCGACCAGCAGGATGTTCTTGATCGCCTCCGTCAGGTCGCGCCGGCCCCACACCGATGCCCCGACCAAAAGAGCGGTGACCGCCAGGCACAGCGGCTGGTGGTACCCATTCCCGATCCAGCCCAGCAGAACCGCCGCGTGGAGCAACACGGCCAGCCCGATTAGCGGGCTGAGCAGCAGCCGGCTTTCCGCCCGTAACCGCCACGGCAGCAACGCGCCAACCCTCCACCCGATCATGCACCCGATGGCCAGCATCAGGAGCAGAGTTCCCAGCGTATCGGCGTACTGCATATGCCCGTTTCAGGACAGCAACTGATTCAAGTCTGCCTGCAAAGCGACTTCGACACAGTGATTCATGTTTCGATCCATCGGATACACCTGTGGCATCCCGAGTAGTCCAATGCCCTTGGACCAGCCAGTGAACGGGGGCATCCTCAATAGAAATGCCCGATCGTACAGGGGCGAAGCCCGCGTGCTCTTAAACAGCAGTTTGTCCCGCACCGTCGATTCGTCGAAGGACGGATACAATTTTCGAAGCGACGGCAGATGGAGGCGAAAGACCTCATCGGCATCCAGGGCCAGTTGCGGGTGATCGGACGCGAGGTAGTTGATAACGTAGGCGATGTGCCGTCCGCCGTAATCCCGCGGGTCGACCAGGTTCGTGTGCTCGATCACGCCGCCGAACGTAATCGCGGGATCCAGATTGTTGATCCAGTAATAAGTTCCCAGCGGCTTATCCAACAGGAGCACGAGACAGCAGGCACCGATGTACTGAATCTGAGAGGCGCGGCGCTTCAACTCGCCGTCCTCGGGGAAGAGCAGGCGGGTGAGATCGCCGGGGTGCCCTGTCCAGACCAGGCGGTCGTACGACCCGGTCTTCCCGCCAGCCGAAAGGGCAAAGTCGCCGCGGCCTGTGCGATCAATGCGTTCGACCTTGGTCCCGAGTCGAAATTCGACACCCGATTTCTCCAGCTTCTCGACAACCGCAACCATCAGCCGTTGGAACCCGCCCCGAAGATAGCCGAGACACTCTTTGCCCCCTTCGCGGGAGCGGCTCCGGGGATAGATGCGCCCCCAGAGGAACGCCGCCGGGGTGTTGGCATACGCGTCACCGAATTTGGCCTTCAGCAGCGGCTCCCACAGACCTTGGTAGCCACGCAGGTTTCCGTGGCGCCGGAAGAATTCTTCGCAGGTGATTGAGTCAAATGGCCGCCAATCCGGCGTCTTCTGAAATGTCCGCAGGTTCCAGCCCATCTTCAACCGATCCAACAGACCACCCACGGGTCGGCAGCGCAACAGATCCAGCGGCGATTCCAGCGGCCAGATGCGCCCCCCGGCGTACAGGCCCGGGCGGCTGTGACGCCAAAGCAGGTCGCTTTCCAAGCCGTGTTCGCGAATCAAATCGATGACGTGTTTGTCGGTACGAAAGATGTGATGGTAGAATCGCTCCAGATACGTTCCGTGCACACCGGGAAATTCGAAGCCCGACGCCAGACCGCCCGCGTTTCCGCCATCGAAGACGCAGACATCCTGTCCGGCATCCGACAACCGCCGCGCGATGGTCAGTCCCGTGACCCCCGCGCCGACCACCGCAACACTCACGGTCGCGCGCTCCGTCCGGTCCCGTCTTCGTCCGACGGCCAGCCGACGCCCAGGGTCCTGGCTACGGTGGACACTGGCCGCCCCTTGATATTCTCGTAGATTCTTCCGATGTACTCGCCAAGGATGCCGACGCACAACAACTGCACGCCGCCCAGGAACAGGATCGAGATGACCGTGGTCGCAAATCCCGGCACCGGGCGCAGTCCGATCCGCGCGAACTGTCCCTCAAACACGCGCTGGGCGAGCGTAAAGACCGTGCCGAGAAAGGCGAACGCCGATACGAACAGGCCCAGATAGGTGGCCAACCGCAACGGCCGTATCGACGAGCTCAAAATGCCATCCACAGCCAGTTTCATGAGCATGGTCACAGTATACTTGGCTTGGCCGGCCGCCCGTGCGCTCCGCTCATACGGAAGGCTCTCCTGACGAAAACCGACCCAGGCCCGCAACCCACGAATGAACGGTCGACTATCTTGAGCCGAGGAAATGACCTGCACGACGCGGCGGTCCATCAGGCAAAAGTCGCCGCTGTCCAACGGGATTTCGACCTCCGAGAGCGTCGCCAGGACGCGGTAGTACAGAAAGTAACACGCTCTCTTCAAGAGGGACTCTTTTCGCCTCCGGCGCACGCCGTAGACAACGTCCACCCCCTCCGTCCATCTTTTCAAGAACTGCGGCACGAGTTCCGGCGGATCCTGCAAGTCGGCGTCCAACACCACGACCGCGTCGCCACGCGCCGCGGTGAGCCCCGTCCAGAGCGCAACCTGATGTCCAAAGTTGCGAGCCAGGCAGATCATCTTCCAGCGGCGGTCCGCTTCATGGATTTGTGTCATTACCTGCCAAGTATTGTCACGCGAACCGTCATTGACAAGAATGACTTCATAGTCGATCGGCCACTCGGCGGCAGCGGCCGTAAGGCGCTTGTACATCAGCGGCAGGACGTCCTGCTCGTTGTAGCACGGAATCACCACCGACAGAAGAGCCTCGTGCGAAACACTGTGGGGCCGAGTCTCCAACGCCGGCACAGTTACGTCCGTAGGTTTCGTTTCCACAGTCATGCGAGCGAGCCCAGACAAGCAACGGGGACGATCACCCCGATCCCCTTGTTACAAAATCGCTGGACAATGTCAATACCACCCGTTCCCGTCGTGGACGTCGTGCTCCGCGGGCGGGGAGCAGGCACTATTGCCCTGCCCTGTCCGAAGACGACCACACGTAGAGCCCCGAGTCGGGTTCACCGTATCGTTTCACCAGTGCCACGGTACACCCAGGCTCCAACGGACGAGGCTGATTCAGCAAGAGAACGTATACGGTTTGGCTGTGATATCGGGCGGCTGCGTCGCGAAGCAGTGACAGACTCACGACGGGCCCCGGAATAACGTGCAGATCCCGCATCTGCAAGATGGGTAACACCCAGGAATCCCCCCCGGCCGACAGCAGTAGAGGCGTCTGGCCGATCTGTTCACGGCGAGCGTCGAGATCATCGACGATTTCCGTCATCGATGGGCGTTCTCTCATGGTCATCCATTCGCGTTGCGTAACTGATCGCCAGAGGTGTTTCGGGGACTTGTTGTACGAATACATCGGAAACAAAATGGCGGAACTGACCGCCAGGACCAGAAACAACCTTTGTCCAAACAGGCTCCGTGATTCCGGCCCGGTCAGGAAGATTGTGGTGGCCAGCGTGAACAACAGAAACGGCAGCATGAGGAACCGCATGTTCCACGGCATCCAGGCCACCGTGGCGCAAACCAGTAGGAGACTGCCGAGTCCCGCCAGACACAGGCGGCGAAGGTCGTCTCGGGCGGGCCGGCACAGGATCAAGCAGACGGCGATCCACAAGCTCAGGGTGCCAAGCGGACCGTAGTCCGTGCCCGCTTCCCCCCCGGTCTTGAGAAACTGCAGTTTCGCATCGTCGAAATCGGGTCGGTAACCCTTGTTCTCCAAATGCATGAAACTCAAGGTCGATCGGCAGAACCTCTCGAGCCAGGCCGCGGATGGGGTTTCTGGATTGGCAAGATCCAATCCCACGTCGGTCGACCCGATGACGTAACGAACGAGGTTCGCCATCATCCCGCTGAACCCATCTACATTACGGTGGCTGGCGATGTGGGCATTCCCGATCAGATGGCCGTAGGTCATCTCGTTATTCACGTAGATCTCCACGCTTCCCAGCAGGATAAAACAGACGACGGAGAATCCCACGAATCGCCTGGCCAACCGCGCTGTGTCGCGGAGAAGCCAGAGGGTATGGACGGAGAGTATCGCGAGAAAGAACAGGCCGAATGTTTTGGCTCCCGCGGCGAAGCTCAGCCCCAGCGCCCCCAACGCCAGGTATCGGGCCAACCGCTCGCGCTGGAATCGCCACATCGCATACACCCAACAGGCAATGCCGAACACGAAACCCAGATCGTTCTTGGTGCTCGAGGCCTGAAACATAACGGTCGGCAGAGCCAGGATCGCCAGGCAACAATGCCAGGCCGTTCGAGCGTCATATCGCGACTTCACCATTTGAAACACGATCAGCATCACACCGACAAAACACAGGAAGCTCGGCACGGCGTACCCCCACCCCAGAAACAGAAATGGGTAATGAATGGCATCGAAGCTCCACGGGAACGCCACCTGCCGGTCCGAGTTCCAGCCGGTGTTTCCAAAGAGTCCCCCGTGCTCCGCGATGAGTAATCGAGCGAGGTTGTATGTGTGCGAGTCCCAAATGGTCACCGGAACAACCACCGCGTACGCGGTCCAGTAGGCGAGCGCGACCAGGACCATGGCCTGGACGAATCGAACGGGTCTCCACTCGCCGCTATGCGTGTCCGCACTCACTTCAAGATCAGAATCAATCGTGAGATCACCGAGAATGCGCTCAGCGCAATCAGAATGGTGAACGGCAGGTTCTTTGGTTCGGCGCACCACTTGAGCGACCGGCCGATAACCGTTGTCAGATGTGCCGAATTCATGCGGTTCTGTCGTGCCCGATATTGTTGGTTGTGTGTCGCACGGTCAATCGAAAAGCAACGAAACAAGCTCTTCGTCGCAAAGCTGGCGTGGCCGCGAAGGGCAGTCGTTGATTATTCGTTGCCCTTGGTGTTGAACGTGTGCTAGCGTCGCTCCGTTCGGCTGATGCTGTTGGCCCGCGGCCGGACGACCTGGACGATATTGTGAGCATTACCGGCAGAGACAAACCCCCGCTCTATTCCGAGTTGGTCAGCCTGATGCCCGGCCTGGAGAAAGAGCTCGATGTGCTGATCGTGCCGACGCTCGGGGTCCCGATGCGGCCGCATCCACTGGACTACGTCTTTCCTCATCTCAAGAAGGTGTTCGACGGCCATCGCGATATCATCCGCCGGCACGCGGATCAGGTTCGCGAGTTCATCTTTTCGCCCCACCTCGACACCGTGCCGCAAACCAAGACGGATGACGTTACTCCGTACTGGGGAAACGATTACTTTCATCCGGGAGATGCCCGCCTGGCCTATGCGGTGATCGCCTGCCATCGGCCGCGCCGCGTGATCGAGATCGGGTGCGGCAATTCCACGAAGTTCATGCGCCGGGCGATCGATGATTATCAACTACCGACGAGGATCACCTGCATCGACCCGCAGCCCCGTGAGGACATCAGCAAGGTTGCCCATGAGTATTTCGAAGCCAGCCTGCCAACGGTCGATTTGGACGTGTTCGATCAACTGGAACCCGGCGATGTGCTCTTCCTGGATGGCAGTCATCTGGTGATGAACGGCAGCGATTGCGTGCAATTCTTCCTGAACATTCTTCCCCGACTGCCCAAGGGCGTGTGGATTCACCTGCACGACATCTTCCTGCCCTTCGATTACCCCTACCAACTGTTTCTCGACTGCAAGTCCAACGAACAGTATATGCTGGCCATGCTCTTCCTGTTCTCTCGAGAGTGGCTGCCGGTCTTGCCGATTTACTACGGGTATCGGGAGGGAATTCTCCCCCACGGGGGCGGGTCACTGTGGATGAAGCGGCAATGAGTGTGTAGCCGCAGCCGACTCCTCTGTTCCGAGGCCGTTCGGCGGTCTCACGCTGGTCTTCCTTGAAGACTGCGCCGCCAATTCGTCCGCAGCCATTCGCCGGTGGTCTTTCGGGTCGTGCGGTTGATGCAGTGGTTCCACCGCACGGCCGCGTACCAGGTGACGGTGGACAGCGCGATGGCAAAGGAGAGCGGGTTGGCCTGGTCAAATCCGTTCGTCTCGGCGACCGCGTGCGCGTAATTGAAGATCCACTGATCCGGCACTCGTCCAAAATGGCGGCGCATCAATTCGTTGATCGCGTGGTGACAAGCCACGCGGGAGCGGACGGTAAACGCTTCCGCATGCAGCCGCGTCGCCGCCAGCAACTTCGGCAGATAGGCAAACCGCACGCCGGCCTTGCCGAGGCGAATCCAGTATTCGTAGTCCATGCTCTGGCGCAAGGTGACATCGAGCGGGCCGCACCGGTCCACGACCGAACGCCGCAGAAACGTCGCCGGCTGACTGATGAAACACCTCTCGATCAGACGATTCCAATCCCACGGCTCGGTTGGGTACTTCTCGATGAACCGGTCATTCTCGTCGATGTGATTGGCGTCGCCGTAGACCACCTCGACTTCCGGGTGCCGCTCGAAGTATTCCAACACGGTCCGCAACGCCTCCGGGTAGTAAATATCATCCGAGTTCAACCACCCGATGATCGCCGCGGTTGACCGCCGGACCCCCTTGTTGACGGCGTCGGAATGACCCGCATCGCTTTCGGAAATCCAGGCGAGCCGATCGCCAAAGCCCCGCAGAATCGAGACGGTTTCGTCTGTGCTGCCGCCGTCGATGACTAAATACTCCATGCCTGTAATGCCCTGGCTCAGCACGCTCTGGATCGTCCGCTCGATGAACCTGCCCTGATTGTACGAGGGGGTAATAATGCTGATGGGTGCTGTCATTTGCTTCTCGGGTACAGCATCAACTTCTCTTCCCGGGCCCTCGCCGGACCGGGCGTTCGTGCTCGACCTTTGCATCTCGCGGTCTGACGGCACGCTCCGTCTCCTTCAATGGACGAAGGCCGTTGCGCGGAGGTTGGTAGCGCCTGACGATGGTCTCCAGGAGGAGAACCGCCAGTTTGCGGTCGTCCGCCGCGTCCGAGACCAGCCGCGGAATGAAATACGGCCGCGTCCGCAACTCCAATTCCACCGTCCCGCTGTTCGTCGATTTGTCCACGATGGCCTTCAGGCCAAACTGACCGCCAGCGCTTCGCTTCTCCCTGGCAACCGCCCGGCCGTTAATCAAGAGCACGACCTCAATACTGGAGTGGTGACGCCGGGGCTGGGGTACATGCTCGAGCACCAACATGATTTCTGTCTGCGGGTGCGGAACTTCAATGGTTTGGCGGTAGACCGGGCCCACCCAGTTGTCGTTATACTTGCCGACAAAGGCCGAAGCCGCATCGTCGGTTTTCTGAAACAGCAAGAACACGAGACCGGAGTACGTCTTGTCGGCCAGCACCGGCTGCAGCAGCCGGTGCCAGGCCATCCGGGGCGAAAGGTGCCCCGTTCGGATTGTCTCCCAAACCGCCGCCGCGAATTGGCCGCGGTCCCAGGCTTGCTCGGCCCGGCGGGCGTGATGACAGGCCCGCTCATGCCGGTGTTGCCCGTGAATCCAATGGGAGATCTCGCATCGCCAGCGCAGCGGGTGCCACCATGGTCCCCAGTGCATCCGGCTGTAACGGGTCATGATCTCCAGCCAATCCTGCTCCGTCTTGTTGGCCGACACCGAAGCGGAGTGCATCCGATAGGTGGCCCACAGCTCGTCGACCCCGTGAAACACGAAATCACGGCTGAACTTGCACCACTGGAGATAATCGAGGCCGTGGTTGTGATTCTCATCGAAACCGCCGCACCGTTCGTAGACCCGGCGATGCCAGAACGTGGCCGGCTGCGGGATGGTGTTATATCCTCGCTTCCAAATCGCCAGGTGGTCGAAATGGCTCGTGAACTTCGACGGATGCTCGGCACCGACGTAGGGTGAGCCTTCGCCGGTAAACAGGCAGCGGCCGAACACAACATTCCGCCCGCGGGATGGGCTGATTTCCTGCGCGACGCGGTGGAGACAACCCGGGTAGAGCGTGTCGTCGGTGTTCAAGTACCCGAGAATTTCCCCGTTGGCCCGGCGAAAGGCGCGGTTCACCGCCTGGGCGTGGCCCGTGTCCTTCTCGACAAACAATTTGAAGATGTGCGGCTCTCGTTCCGCAAACTCGCGCGCGATCTCCACCGCGCCGTCGGTTGACCCGCCATCCTGGATGATGACTTCGAGATTTGGATACTGCTGGTCCACCAGGCTCTGCAACGTCTCGCGGATGAAGCGTCCCTGGTTGAATGACGGGACGGCGATCGAAATGAGCGGCAGATTCTTCATCTCACGGGCTGTCACTCTGAATAAACCTCCTGAAACACCCGGGCGTATACGGATAAGGCCTTGGCCGCGCTGAGTCGAGGAGAAAACGTCCGCTTGCGCTGCCGGCCGGCCGCCACCAGGTCGGCACGGATCTTCTGGCTGGTGATGATCTCGATCAACGCTCGGGCGATGGCCTTGGCATTCCGGGGATCGAAATACATCGCGGCGTCACCGCCGATTTCCGGCAGCGACGTTGTCTGTGAGCAGGCCACCGGGCAATCCGCGATGATCGCCTCCGCGACGGGCATGCCGAAGCCCTCGAACAACGACGGGAACACGAGGGCGTGCGCGCCGCCGTAGAGCGCCCGAACCTCCAGCGGGGAGCGGTACCCGACATGGACCACCCGGGACTCCAATCCTTCGGCGCGAATCAACTCAGCCGCCGCATGCTTCTCGTCAAACTGCCTGCCCGCGAACACCAATTGAATGTCGGGCGGCAATTCCGCCTCCGCCAGCTTGAAGGCCTCCACCAACCGCAAGTGGTTCTTGTGAGGCCAACAGTGCGCCGGGAAGAACAGGTACCGGCCGCGAACTCCCATTCGCGCCAGCAAGCGGCGGCGCTGGCGCTCTTCGACCTTGAGCCAGGCCGCCCGCGACGGGATATTCCACACCGTTGTCATCTTCTCCAGCGGAACCCCGTAACTTGTGTGAAGATCCATGCGCGTGAACTCGGAGACGCACATGATATGCGTCGCGTGGCCCACCGATTCCCGATAGAGTCTTTCCCGCTCCGCCCGCGCCTCGGGTGAGAAGAATTCCGGGAAATGAACGTGCTGCAGGTCGTGCACCGTGAGAATGTTGGGAAACGCCCGCAAGTCGGGATGCGAGTAGCCACAGACGGAATGGACGACGTCGAAATCCAACTGGTGATACCAACGCAGCGCGCGCATCTCGGGCGTCAACAGTTGCGGACGGCGAAGGGTTTGAGCCAGCAGGTTTGCCAGTCCCGCCTGCAACGCGGATAATTTGGCGCCGGTCGGCTCCGTGAAGCAGCCACGACAGCGAAAACCCCTGGGGAACTCCCACTCGTAGTACGTGCTCCGCGGACAGAACATGCGATATTCGTTCCGGTAGTCGAGCCTGGAAATCGCCGAGATCAATTCATGGGTCATCTGTTCCTGGCCACCGGCCGCGCCAATCCTCATCCACCGCAGGTCAAACAATAACTTATAGGGCCGCTTTCGTTTGACGTTCACGGTCCGACGAACCAGTTCTTCGTATGGGGTGGCGGCCACCGGGATGGAATTGTGGGCCAAAACCGTCGCCTTCGCCCCGGCCACCACCGCGCGATCTGGTCCTCGCAACAACTCCACGACTGCGGCCGCAAATGTGGATGGGCTTTCCCTCAGCCAGCAATTCTGCCCGCTGACAGCCCTGGTTCCTTCCGCTGCCATGGCCGTGCAAACGACCGGCACCTCCATCGACCACGCCTCGAAAATCTTCTGTCGCACACCACCACCAAAGCGCATCGGCACGACATAGACGGCGGCATTCCAGAAATACGGCCGGATGTCCGGTACGTTGGGGCAAAGCTCGACGCCCGGAGTGTTTCGACAAGCCTGTTGCAGTTCCGGATCCGGCAAGAGTCCCGCCACCTGAAACACAGCGGCCGGAATCTCGTGGCGGATGAGCGGCCAGATCTGCCCCAGAAAATACAACACCGCGTCGACGTTGGGTGGATGTCCGAGATGCCCCGTGAACAGCACAATCGGACGCCCGTCTTTGCGCCATCCCGCCGGCGCGGTCGTATAATAGTCCGTGTCCACCGGTATCGGACACACGCCTGCTTCTGCCGTCGGCTGAAACAGCTTGATCGCGCGTTGCCGATCAAGCTCGGAGACAAAACCTACCGTATCGACTCGACGGCAGTAGCGTTCCTCCTGGGCGAATATCGCCTGCAGGCTTCTCCGGTCGGCCGCGTTGTGCTCGGAACCGCCGGGCCGATTCGGCAGATAATCCGAGCGGACGTCGTGAAAGTAGACCATCTTCGCCGGCTGCGACGGCAGATAATCCAACCACGGTTCCGTGCTGGATTGGATCAGGACGATCAACTGCCAGTGGCGGTCGGCCATCGCGCGCAGCAGGTAGGGAGCGCAGTTGGCCAGGGTGGTCAATTGCCCGTAGGCTTCCGCCGGTTGCCGTTGCAGACGAAGCAATCGAAGCAACAGCGCGTTCCGCACACGGGGAGGCAGGGATTTCAGCCACCGTGCCAGGCGCGGCGGCGGGTTCCGCAGTGGGGGGAGCGGGGCGGGTGCCGTGATCGGCCGGGGCCAGAAGTAGGAACCGCAGAGAAGACTTTCGAGATTGGCCACGCCTTCCGCGGGATAGTGCGGGTGCAACGGAGCGACGACGCCGACCGCGTGTCGCCGGGCCGTATGGCGCAGATTGAAAAAGTCGTTCCCGTTCTTCCCGGGAAAGAACGGGAGGTCGGTCGTCAATGTCAGCACGTTGTGCATCGCTGCCATGTGCCGCTCACCAGCGCCACAGCCCGCACGCCTTGAGTACGCGCACAAGCCGATGGTTGTTCATTTCCGAGAATTGCTCTTGAAGCTCTCGGATCCGCAGCCGCGCGGCCTCGAGGGAGCTGAGCGCGCCATCGAGGGCGTGTGACTGCGTGTCCAGGCGGGCCCCCAAATTGCGATTCTCATCGCGAGATGTCTGAAGCTCGCGTGTGAGAGATTCGTTCGCGCTGCGGACGCCGGCAAGTTCTGTTTCCAGCCGCGCCAAAATGCCGGCGTATTTCGCGATCTCGGCAGACATCCGCGCTCCCTCAGCCTTGACGGCGGCGAGGTCGCGCTGGGACGTCTCCAATTGACCAAGAAGATCCATCTTCTCCCTGGCGTACGCCGATTCCTGAGCTTGTTTCTCTCGCGCCAGCGACTCATTCTCCGCCC
The DNA here is from genome assembly GCA_035541135.1 of Verrucomicrobiia bacterium. Taxonomy (GTDB): domain Bacteria; phylum Verrucomicrobiota; class Verrucomicrobiia; order Palsa-1439; family Palsa-1439; genus Palsa-1439. The sequence continues at coordinate 270,695 of DATKNW010000016.1, read as the reverse complement.
GTTTCCGCTCCAGCTCCGCCCTCGCCGCATTGAGTTGGATACCCGCTTCCGCGAGCTGGGACTGATGCTGCCGATTCTCCTCCGCCAACCGCGAGACCTGCTCGGACAACCCGGCCCTGGCCGCTTCCAACTGCAGGATCGAGACGGTGTATTTCTTGGCTTCCTCCAGCCAGCGATGAACTTCGGCCTCCAGCTCGGAGATTCGTCGTCCCTGCTCATGGATCACTTCGAGCCGGGCGGCCCGGTCGGCCTCGGAATCGGCCAGTTGCCGGGTCAGCTCGGATCGGCCGCTTTCGAGCTGCCGTGCCTGCGCGGAATACGTCCTGGCCTCTTCCAGCCAGCGATGGACTTCGGCCTCCAGCTCGGAGATTCGTCGCCCCTGCTCATGGATCACATCGAGTCGGGCGGTTCGATCCGCCTCGGATTGGACGTGCCGAGTATTCAACTCCTGGAGTTGCTCGCTCAAATCCAGCAGCGCCAGAACGAGCCGGCCACCGGGCGCGGCACACAGTCTCTTCACGATCTCGTCCGATGTCTGAACGGCCAGCGGCTGGCGGCTGGCAACCACGAACATGTCGTAGTGCCCAAAAATCGCCGGTTCGAAGACCTGACTTTCCAATCCCGACCGCACCAGGAACTGCTTGATCGAGTCCTGACTGAACAGGAAGAGATGCTCACGGGGTTTTAGCTGCTCGAGAAAACGGCTCTTCTCCGAAACCAATTGTTGATACGTTCGGCCCGCCGGGTAGTTTGGCGTCTGGATAACCAACATCCCGGCCGGTTTGAGCAACCTGACACACTGACGGATCGTGGCCAGCGGGTCCGGCAGATGCTCCAGCACATCCATCAGTGCGACGACATCCAGCGATCGCGCCGCGAAGGTCTGATCTTCGATGGGCCCCGACAGGGTAGGCACCTGATACGTGCGCGTGGCGAAATCCACGACCCACGGGCTCAGCTCCAGGCCGGCGGCGTCAAACCCGGCCCATCGCAGCAGGGCGACAAAGGCGCCGTGTGCGCTGCCCAATTCGAGGGCTTTTCCTGGCGGCACTTTGTACTTCAGGACGGTCCGCAGCCAGTGGAGACAACGTTCTGGCAAATCGGTGCGGGCCCGGGTCGCCAGGTCGGGATAGCCAAAACTCTGTTGCAGATGCTCCTGATAATAGCTCCGTCCGTACAGGTCCGTCGCATCATTCCGCACGCGCGTGACGTCTTCGGTCGGGACGCGCTGCCAGACCAGCGTTTCGCATTGGGCGCACCGAAGATAATCATCCGAAAACCGTTCCAACGCCTTGTTCCCACACCAACAAACGGGTGTGGTCCTGGCGCGACGGCCGACCGCCGGTTCACGCGGAGACTTCATTCAGCCGTCCTGCCTCCACATGCTCGACGAGGGTCACGGCACATAAGCCGGGCAGGTTGGCGACGCCGTGGTGCAGCAATTGTACGGGTTGGCCGCCGCGACGATACACAACCGCAAACATCGCCACTCGGGCCAGGTGGCAAAGCCGGATGAGTTTCGTATGCAGTTCGGCGTGCGACATCGAGCCGCGCTGCTGATAGTCGGAATTTGCCAGCATCGCCAGCCCGATGGTGACGACGTATTCGCCAACCGCCAATTCCAGCGAAATATCCTGCCGAAATCGCAAGCGTCCTCCTGCCCCCGCGTTCAACGGGACTTCGGAGCCGTACTCCAGCGTGTTCTTTCCGTGCACGATCACATTCTTGTCGTTGAGAATCTCCAGCCCGCCGATGGGCGCTTCGATGTCCTGCAGCAACTCGAACTCGTAAAAGAAGCTCGCGGTCTCCCCCTGGGGGAAGGCAACGCACGGGCGGCCCTCGGCATCGCACACGGCGACGGCGGTACACCGCGCCCAGCCATTGGAGACCTGTCGGACACCCGAAAGATCCAGAAACGCCTCGGGGGCCGGCCACGCCATCTCGTCGCCGGTCGTCACCAGCGAGGTCGCTGGTCTCGGCGAGAGAGCACCGCCGCTGGCAACCGATTGGGCGTACTCTTCCTGCTCAATCAGGTAGTACCGTTTGACGGCCTCCGTGGCACTTCCCTCGAATACCAATTGGCCGTGATGGAGCAACGCGGCCCGCTGACAGAACTGCTCGACTTCGCCCATGCCGTGCGAGACCAGCACGATGGACACGCCCTTGGCGCGCAATGCCTCCAGATGTTGGTAGCATTTTTGCCGGAAAAAAATGTCCCCCACGGCCAGGGCCTCGTCAATCACGATGACTTCTGCATCCACCCGCGTGGTCACGGCGAATGCCAGCCGCATCAACATGCCGCTGCTGTACGTTTTGACCGGCTGATCGATGAATTCGCCAATGTCGGCAAACGCCGCAATCTCCTCGAACTTTCCATCGATCTCCTGTTTCGTCAGCCCCAACACCGTGGCGTTCATGTAAACATTCTCGCGACCCGTGAACTCCGGGTTGAACCCGCTACCCAGTTCCAGCAGCGCGGCCACCTTGCCTCCCAGCCGCACCTCGCCTTCCGTCGGGGCGAGCGTTCCCGCGATGACTTGCAGCAGCGTGCTCTTGCCCGAGCCGTTGCGACCGATGATCCCGAAGTTCTCTCCCCGGGACACCTGGAACGAGATGTTCTTCAGCGCGTAGAAATTTCGGAAGGATTCATGCGAGAGCCGCTTGCAAAGCTTGCGGGTTCCCAAGGGCAGAAATGGCAGTTGTCCGACCCGACCCAGCAACGGTCCGTGCAACCGAGCCGCCGGGGAAGTCCAGATCGCGTAGGCCTTCGATAGGTTCTCTACCTCGATAACAGTGTTTGAACTCACGTCTTGCTCAGGAGAATCTGCGGCTGCACCAACGAATCAGAAAACCTCCGTACTCCTCCGGCGATACTGCCAAAGGCCGCCCTGGCGAACAAGAAAATTCAACGTCCACCGCCGGGTCGCCACGGAACAAGGGCCGTCTTGCCACAAGATTGCGTCTGCGACTATAATCGAGCGTGCTCTACCTGGATGTCTCCAATTCTTGTAGATTGCCGTTGAACGCCGCCGTCCCGCGGATGGTCAGCAACGCCGTATGTTGGTTTGCCGACAGGAACAATCCCGCTGGTCGCCGCCGCAATCTCGCTGTCGAGTAACGCCATGAAACCGGCCTTGCGTGGATTTCTGGAAGACCGTCTCGGCGCCGATGGAACCGCCATTTGGTTCAAGCGCAAGGCCGGCATCCAACTGCCGCGCGATGTCCGCGGACGGACCGTCATCTTTCACCTCACGTTCACGCCGCCGCGGGATGGCCGCCGACAACTTCCTCCGCCGCGGAGCGAGGTCTGGCTTGATGGCACCAGACTCGGCGTGATCGAACCGTCGACCCCGGGCGCCTTTCAACAATCGTTCCAACTGCCGCCCGGCGCATGCCGCAACGGCGACCTGCAATTGCGGCATTCACTGAGCACGCTCCATGGCTGGTATGCCTGGTTCGGGCGCGTGCTGGCGAGGTTCCCGCTCCTGGCTGGCGCCACCAGCCGTCTGAAGAAGTACCGCGACCGCACCGTGCAGCGTTCGCTGGGAATTCAGCGCGTCCTGGTTGACGATCGTGTCATCTGCGATTTCACCGACGGCGGCCAATCGTACCTGCCCCATGCCAGCGACAAGGAATTGAATCTTGGCGTCAATGTCTGCGCCTGCTTCTCGCTGGACAACGGCATCAGTGAAGGCGCGCGCGCCTCGTTGCGGTCGCTGCAAGCCGCCCGGGTCCCCGCCCGCCAGATCGATGCGGGTGAACCGTTGCCGACGGAGCGATGGCCGGTGTCGGTGTTTCACGCGGACGCGCCGCAAATGTCTGCCCTGGCCGTCCGCCATCCGGCGCTCTTCGCGCCAGACCAATACCGAATCGGGTACTGGGCGTGGGAGCTGCCGGTTTTCCCGGCCACGTGGATGGACCGCTTTGCGCACGTCGACGAAGTCTGGGTTCCGTCCCGATTCACATTCGAGGCGGTCAGCGCGCGCTCTCCGGTCCCGGTTCTGATCATGCCGCACGCGGTTGATGTCCCGCCGCCCGGGCCGGTCGACCGGGCCGAGTTCGGCCTGCCGCGCGACGCGTACTTGTTTCTGGTCCTGTACGATCTGGATTCCTATCAGGAGCGCAAGAATCCGGCGGCGGCCATCCACGCCTACCGTCGGGCGTTCGGCGGACTCGACGACGTGGGGCTGGTCATCAAGGTCCACCACGGCGAGCGGCACGACGCGGCCCGCGATAACCTGCAGAGGCTCGTTGATAATCTCCCGGGCGTCCGCCTCCTCGACGAGACCTTCTCCCGCGAGAAGCTGACGCGCCTGCAGGCGGCCTGTGACTGTTACGTCTCGCTGCACCGCGCCGAGGGATTCGGACTGTGTGTGGCGGAAGCGATGGCGCTGGGAAAACCGGTGATCGCCACCAACTGGTCGGCTCCGGCCGAATTCCTGTCGACCGACAATTCAATCCCGGTCGACTACAAACTGGTGACGTTGGAACGCGACCATGGCCCCTATCGGAAAGGCCAGGTTTGGGCCGACCCGAGTCTGGATCACGCGGTGGAGGCGATGCGGAGGCTTCATCGCGGCCGCGATCTCGGTGTGCGTCTCGGACGACAGGCCGAACAGACAATTCGCGAGCGGTTTTCCCCGACGGTGATCGGCCGACAATATCGCGCGCGACTGGAAACCATCGCCCGCTGGCGCCTGGCCGAACCGTAATCGTTGGGTTACGGCATGCGGTCGATCTGGTACCGGAAAAAATCGGACTCGGGCCGGGCGAGCCATTCGGCCAACGTCTGGGCCTTCGCGTCCTTCGGCGAGAGGATCGGATTTTTCACCGGCCACTGGATGTTCAGCGCCGGGTCGCTCCACAGAATTCCGGACTCGGCTTTCGGGTTGTATGTGCTGGTGCACAGGTACTGAATATCCGCCCGCTCCGACAGGACACAGAACCCACGGGCGAAGCCGGCGGGCGCGTACAGCATCTTCATGTTCTCCGCGGAGACAATCGTCCCGAAATACCGGCCCAGCGTCGGGGAGCCTTTACGGATGTCGACGGCGACGAGATACGCCTCACCCAGGGTCACGCGCATGAGCTTGGCCATGGGCGGGTCCCATTGGAAGTGCAGCCCGCGCAGAACGTTCCTGACGGAATGCGACTGGTTCCATTGCCGAAACGTTTCCGGGAGCCCCAGTTCCTGGAATCGGTTGGCACGGTACACCTCAGTGAAGAAGCCTCTCGCGTCGGAAAGAACTTCCGGGAGCACGAGCAGCACCCCGGGGATCGGTGTCGCTTCAATGTTCATGGCGTGGATGATTTGGCATGTGTCAATTGACCACCAGACCGTAGCGAGCACGCGGCCTCGCAACTTTCCGCGTCACCGCGTTCGACCTGTCGCGTCGACCGCGGTCTTGCAGGAAAGCCGGCGAATTGTTAGGAATGTCGCGTGGTTTTTGCAACGAAAATCATCTCCACAGGTCGGGCACTGGCCTGGGCATCCCGCCGGCCACGGGCTTTCTCCTGAGGTTCTCCCGTGCTCTACATCGATGTCACCAGCTCCTGCAAGTCACCGATGAACGGCGGCGTGCAGCGAATGGTGCGCGGGATCTTCACCGCGCTCCGTCGTTGCCGCAGCGACGTCATGCCGCTGTTATGGAGCCCGAAACTCGGTTCGTACTGTCAACTCTCGAAGGCCGAATGGCGGTTCCTTGTCGATCCGTTTGCCGATCACCGCGGAGCCAGCGCACGACCGGAGGGACTTTCCAGCCCATTCCCCTGGTCGAAGGCGGTGCGGTATCTTCGCCACTGGCGACACCGCTTCGCACTCGACGCGGCGGCGACAAGTGCCGACCTGCTGCTCGTGCCGGAGATTTTTCAGGACAATCGCGTCAACCGACTGCGCGACGTGCAGACCTGGTTCCCCGGGCCGTGTGGGGCGGTGTTTCACGACGCCATCGCGCTGCGCCTGCCGGAGTACAGCGCGCCCGGGCGTCGGCGCAATTTTCGCGAGTACGTGTGCGCGCTGGCCAGCTTCGACAAGGTGGTCTGCGTCTCGCGCGAAGCCGAGAGTGATCTGCGCTCCTACTGGGACTCCTTCGGCGTGACACCCACGACGACCATCGTCCTCGGCTGGCCCATTGACTTCGGGCAACCACGGCCGGCGCCACAGCCAAACTTTGGCGCTCGACGCGCGCTGTACGTGGCCACCCTCGACCGGCGAAAGAACCACCTCACGTTATTGGAAGCCGCGGAGAAACTCTGGGGTGCGGGCTTGAACTTCGAGCTGGTTCTCATCGGTCGCACGACCGCGGATTGGGGAGCGACCGTCCTCGGCGAACTCGGTCGCCTGAGAAAGCGCGGCCGTCCGTTGAAATGGCTGCGCCATGTCAGCGATCACGCCCTGCACCGGGCGTATCGCGACTGCTCGTTCACCGTCTACCCGTCGGTCCGCGAAGGATTCGGACTGCCGATCCTGGAGAGCCTGTGGCATGGCCGCCCCTGCATCTGTGGTGCCAACGGCGCCATCGGTGAAGCGGCCGACGGCGGCGGATGCCTGACGGTGACGTGCACGGACGCGACCGCCCTGGCGGGCGGAATGCGCGCGTTACTCACCGACCAGGCTGCCTATCGCCGACTGTTCGATCAGGCCCGTGACCGCGCGTTTCGTTCCTGGGACGACTATATCGACGAACTGTTTCGGGCGATTGGCACCGGATGACACGGCGACAGTGCGCGCGGGACGACTGGCTGATCCGACCGCTCCCACGCCGCCAGGATGTGCGGGAAGTCCTGCGCCATCAGAGGCCGGTTCTTCTTGCCGGCGTAATGGATGACCCAGGCCTGGCGCCGCTGCGATTCGTCCGCCCACAACTCGGTGAATTCCGCCAGCAGATTGCAGCGGGGCTCGAGCGGCTGCAGCAGGATGCCCAGACGATGCACGTGGTAATTGAACGTGTTTTGCTCGGCCCAGCGTCCATCGATCGGCGGGCAGGTCTCCAGATCGAACAGCTCGCGATGCGCCCGATCCACCACCATGACGCCCGAGTTGAAATAGCCCTCGGGTTTGCGGGGCAGCGGACCCAGTTTGCGCTGCGCGCGCGCGAATTCCTCCCATCGCTCCCACCAGCGCGGGCCGACATCTTCAAAGACGCAGCCGAACCGCCGCGCGGCCACCACGTCGAGTAAATTCGGGCAGGCTGGCGTCAGCAGAATGTCGCTGTCGAGATAGACGAGCCGTTCATATCGGTCCAACAGGCGGCCGAGCTGGCATTTCTCGAATCGCAACCACTGATGGCGCCGCCGTTTGAACCACGGCGGCGAAACCAGAATGGCCCGCTCGCGGATCGGCACAAAATCCATTCCGTGCCGACTCACATACCGCTGAAAAATCGGATGCGACATGGCGCATTCCGGCGGATCGCCGATGGCCAGCGTGACCAAAGCTGTGGCGTGTGGCATCGCCGCCGAGTGTATCGGATCTGTCCGCTGCGAACAACGCCAGAGTGCGGTGTCGTGGCCGCCGCGTCCGATTCGATGTCCGCCTCAGGTCATCCAGTAGCCATTCACGAAGAGGATGGTCGCCATCGCCTGCGACACCACAAACACGACGAACAGCGGCGTGGTCAGGCGCGGCCACTTCTTCGTCATCTGGGCAAGAACAAAATAGAACGGGAACAGGACGGAGAAATAGCGCGGGAGCGATTCGAGTCGGTTGCTGCACAGACAAATGGTGGTGAAGATGACCAGGATCAGAAGATAGGTTGGGCGCAACCGCCAGCGGGCGGCGAGGAACAGCAGCACCACGGCGATGATCGCGGTGCCGACAAACCAAATCGTGTAGGGTCGATCATACCACCCGAGGTGGAGAAATGGCTTCCAGGGCCAGACGAGCTTTCGTCCCCAGGCCTGCTCGGCCTTGAGAAACGCCAGCGGCTCACCGAATTTCCGATCGAGGTAGGCGACATAGGTCAGGAACCCGAGAGCGGGAGCAGCGAAACAGACCAGCGCGCGCCAGGCATCGGGCTTGCGCCAGGTCAGGTTGTGGCGGTTCTGGAGAACGTACTCACAGACCAGCGGGATCACCAGCAGCAGTCCGATCATCCGCGTCAGCGCTACAGCGTAAGCGCACGCGGCCGCCAACAACCAGCGCTCCGTGCGGGCGAAGTACAGCGTGCCCACCAGGCACAGCAGATACAGCGATTCCGTGTAAATCGAGGAGTAGAATACGGTCACCGGATTCAACAGAAGAAGCTGCACGACACGCCGGGCGCACCGTTCGTCCTTCATCTCGATCACGGTCAACTTCCAAAGAACCACGATGCCGAAAAACAAGCTGCCGTTGGACAGGAGATACCCGGCCATCCGCGCGTCGATCGCGCCGCCGCATGTGAGCCATCCCACCAGAACGGGGTAAAGCGGGAAGAACACCGCGCTGCATTGTTTGCCCGGGACGTACTGGTAGCCGTGTTGGGCGATGTTCAGATACCATCCTGTATCCCAGTGATTGAGCCAGTTGAGAATCGTCCCCGGCTGGGTAAAGAATTCGCCCTTGGGCAGCAGCCACAGACTCAACCCGGCCACGGCGACGAGAAACAGTCGCGACAAGATAAAGTCGATCGCCAGAAACGACCATGGCGTCCGTGTTGTCGGAATGACGGTGTTGTCGGTCATTCAGAAGGCGTATTGCGCGGAGTTTACCTGTCGGCTCTGGCCGCAGTCAACACGCGGCCGAACGCAGGAAGTGGTCTGGAGTGATGCGGCGGCAAACGGCGCGGGATTCTCAGCCGCCGATGGACTTCGACTTCACGATCAACGTCAGCGCTTTCAGGGCGAGCTCCGTGGCGAGAAATGGTTTGGCAATGACGTCGTTGCCGCCGCTGCGGCAGATCTCGGCGCGATGCTGAAAGTCCGTGGCGCTGGTGACGAACACGATCGGCACCGTCTTGTAGTTCGGCAACGATCGCAGTTTCGCGCACAACTCCAAACCTGTCATCACCGGCATTTCCAGGTCGAGCACGATCAGGTCAAAGTGCCGGTCCTGCGCCACGCTGAACGCGGCGCCGGGGTCGGACAATGCCTGCGGTTTCAGGTTGGCTTTCTCCAGCGCGTTCATGACCGATCGCAGCGCAATCTGCTGGTCGTCAACCGCCAGCACCCGCGCCGTGACCAGTTCCACCTCGCGTCCGTCGCCATCGAACAGTGCCGCGAGCAAATCGACCGTCTGGGCCATCGTTCGCTGGACCGATTGATTGACGGAGTCAGGCTTGTCCACCAACTGACGCAACAACTGCTCGAACGCGCTGACCACACGCGTGATCGTCGGCAGCCGCGTGAGGATCGGATTGGCAGACAGGGCTTGGGCCTGCTCGAACAATTCCCGCAGCTTCCCGATGTCCGCGGGCGCTTTCGCGACCGCCTGCAGTGCCTGGCGGACCAGCACCACCGCGGGACGCGCTTCCTCCAAGGAATTCTTGCGCACCTCTGCCCGCAGATCATCATTTCGGGTTGACGGCTGATCCGCCACGCTCATGCATTCATTCCTTTACACGAGACCGCTTCACGCGGGTCATCTTGTCCCCTCTTGTCCCACGAAGACACCATGGACGGCTCGGGGTGAAGGGACACGGGGGGCGCGAACTGCGGTCGGATTGCAGGTTCTGTCGCCAGAGTTGCGATGGGCGACGTGTATGCCGCGTGCGCGGCTGTCGCGCGCGCCACCGTGCAGGCGTTCTTCCGTGCCGAGCCGTCCAAAATCTGCTGGTTCGTCCTTCATCAGTCCTCGGTAACGAGACTCCCGGTTCCGTCGTCTGCAACCCTCGTGCCGGGAGCCGCCTCGAAACGCAATACAGCCGTCTGACAGCCAAGTCCGCTCACTCGCCAGCCAAGTCTCACGGATGCAAAAGATTCCGTTGACGTTTTTGACACAATGCCAGCCCTACGGCCCCGACCCTGAACAATTCCGTCAATGGGGAACGAACCACCGACTCCGCCGCCGGGCGTGCCGTCTTCCCATGTTGCATAGGCGTCCCGCCTGTGCCGACCGATGCGCCGGCTACGTGCGATCTCTCCCGGGTCGTCGGTAGGGACGGCTGGCCCAGCCGTCCGCAGCCACGGCGGCTTTGCCATTGGCAGCCATGGTGCTAATGTTGATCTCCCTCGCCAGGCCCGCGTCGCGCAATTCGCCGACGCACCCGCTCACCGTCTTCGATGGCGCGGTGGCACAGGTCCTGAACCCGCCACGAGCCGGGGCCGCGACCCCGATTCACACATCTGGTTTTGTAGCTTGGGTCTGGAGGACAAAGTGCCCGACCATTCTACCTTCAGCAAGGATTGGCACGGGCGGTTTGCCGGCACGAATCTGTTTCGCGAAATGTTTTACGACGTGGTGCGCCAAGCCACGCTTACTCTTGGCGCCCTAGGACCCCTAACCGGCGTCGAATTATCTCTCCTACGAAAAGTCGAGGCGGCGCATGTCCCGGAACCATAAACTCACTGGTAAGGCTATTCCCTCCGATAATCTGTGGCTCAATTGTCGGCGCATTCTTAACCATCGCTAAGGTCTCCGTCACGTCCGCGTCGCTATTTGTAGCCAGCAAGTCGGCGATTAGGCACGATGCATAAAATCTGACATTTGGAGCTTGGTGTGTGTCAGTAGCCAACCGCACGGCTTTACCAACCGTGCTCACTTCCTTTTTGAAGTCATCTTCGTACACGGTTTCGGCCAGTCGCGCGTCCTCAGAGTTCAACGACACAAGAATAGTGGCCATCTTGGACGTGGAGGCGAAATACACTGGCCAGCACACCACGGCAACCACGGCCAGGCAGAGAGCAGTCCGGCAGCCGATGGGTTTGTGGAAGTGTCGCGCAAGCCAAGCTCCAGCTGACATCACACACGCTGTACTGATTGCAATGACGAGGCTCGGAATGTAATACATGCAAAACATCACCCAATCGTCTGGGCCCATTAGTGCCTCAATCGTGGTGTGCACATGCGATTGCCTCCTGTTGAATTGAGGTCAACTCCGTAGTTTGTGGTTTTTCGTTGACATAGTATCACACCACAAACCGGGGTCTCAACCTCGCAACAATTCGCTTCCGACCGACGCGGACGGTTGCCGCTGCCACGTCTTGCCAGCCCCTATTGCGCTTCCAAGGTGGCTACGACATTGACCGTGGTCCGGCCATCTGGACGCGGAATGAGGTTGCCGGGCACGTCGCGGCCGTCAACCCGCAATCGGTTCACACCGCGACTGAGGCCGGTAGGATTCTTCACCGAGATCCGGTACTCCGTGCCGCGATAACGACGCACCACGGAGAATCCCGGCCATGACTTCGGAATGCACGGGTCGATCCGCAGCCCTTCATAGTCCGGCTTGATCCCCAGCAATCCTTGCGACACGGTCACAAACGTCCACGCCGCCGTGCCCGTGAGCCAGGAATTCTTCGCTTCGCCGGGCGTCGCCGCGTCGCGGCCGGCGATCATCTGCGCGTACACGTACGGCTCGCACCGGTAAATCTCGATCTGCTCCTCTTTCGCCGACGGACAAATGCTGAGGTAATACTCCAGCGCGCGGTCGCCCTCGCCGAGCAGACACCATGCGAGATGAATCCACGTGTTGTTGTGGCAGAAGATGCCGGCGTTTTCCTTGTAGCCGGGCGGATAACTGGTGACCTCCCCGAGTTCGAGATGGTACCGGCTGTAGGCCGGCTGCTGCAGGATGATTCCGTCCTGCGTGTAGAGATGTTTGTGGACGCTTTCCAGCGCGAGCCGGTTGCGCCCGTTGTCGGCCCCGGCCCCGCCCAGCACGCACCAACCCTGGCTCTCGATGAAGATTCTTCCCTCCTCGCAGGTCTTCGAGCCGACCGGCTTGCCGGCGGCGTCGAACGCGCGGATGTACCATTCGCCGTCCCATGCCTTCGTTTCAACGACCTGCAGCATGTCGTCGTAGTGCGCCTGCATCCGCTTGGCGTCGGCCCCGCGATTCAACCACTGGTACAGCGCGCTCATCTCCCGCGCCGCATACAAAAACAGCCCGGCAATCATCACCGATTCGGCCGTCGAACCTTTCACGTCGCCGGCCGTCTGGAAGGATTCGTTCGGCTCGGTCGAGAAACAATTCAGGTTCAGGCAATCGTTCCAATCAGCGTGACCGATCAGCGGCAGGCCGTGCGGACCGCGATGGCTGAGCGTGTAGGCGATGCTCGTTTCGAGATGATGCAGCAGGTTGTCGCGGCTACCGGGCCGGTCGGCGTACCCCACCGGCGCGTCGAGAATACTCTGGTCGCCGGTCTCCTTGATGTAGGCACACGTACACAAGATCAACCACAGATGGTCGTCGTAGAAATCGCCGCCGATCTCGGCGTTGCCCTTCTTCGTGAGCGGCTGATACTGATGGTAGCACGTGCCGTTGGCGAGCTGCGTGGCGGCAATGTCGAGGATCCGCTGCCGCGCGCGCCCCGGAATCATGTGCACGAAGCCGAGAATGTCCTGGCTGCTGTCGCGAAATCCCATGCCGCGGCCGATGCCCGTCTCGTACATGCTCGCCGACCGCGAGAGGTTGAACGTCGCCATGCACTGGTACTGGTTCCAGACATTGGCCATGCGCTGCGCGTGCGGATCGGGACAGGTCGCCTGAAAGGCGCCGAGCAACTCGTCCCATTGCTCGCGCAGCTTCCGAAACGCCGCGTCCACGGACGCGACGGAGGCGTACCGCGCGAGAATCTCGCGCCCCTTCTGTTTGTTCATCACGAACGGCGCGTCGAACTTCGGCAGATCGCCCTGCTCCACGTAGGCGAGGACGAACGCGAACGTCTCCTCCGCGCCCGACGCGAGATCGAGGTCGATCTGGTGCGAGCCGACCGGATTCCAGCCGTGGGCGCGGCTGTTGCGCGCCTGCCCGGCCCACGGCACGGCCGGCTCGTGCAGTCCGTTGTGAACACCGACGAACACGTCGCGCGACGTGTCGTAGCCGGTCACATCGCGCGTGCACCCGAATAGCGTGTAGTGATTGCGCCGCTCGCGGTATTCGGTCTTGTGGTAGATGCCGGAGCCTTCGATCTCGACCTCGCCGATCGAATACGTCCGCTGATAGTTGGTCATGTCGTTGAGCGCCTCGAACAGGCAGAACTCAACGAACGAGAACAGTTTCAGTTTCTTCGCGGTCTTGCCGGTGTTGCGGACCGTTGTCTTCCACAGCTCCAACGTCTCGTTGACCGGGACGAAGAACAACATCTCCACTTCGACGCCATCTTTCGCGCCGAGAATTCGCGTGTAACCGAGTCCGTGCCGGCATTCGTAGCGGTCGAGCTTCGTCTTGGTGGGCTTCCAGCCGGGATTCCAGACCGTCCCGTTGTCGTTGACGTACAGATAGCGGCCGCCCACATCCATCGGCACGTTGTTGTAGCGATAGCGGGTCAGGCGTCGCAGTTTGGCGTCCTTCCAGAATGTGTAACCGCCGGCGGTGTTCGTGCACAGGCCGAACAACTCCTCCTGGCCCAGATAATTCAGCCACGGCAGCGGCGTGTCCGGTCGGTGGATGACATATTCGCGCGCCTCGTCATCGAAATGGCCGTAGGGATTCATCGGGTGAATGGGTTGGCGAGTCTAGCCTTTGATCCCCGTCATCGAGATGCCTTCGATGAACGTCTTTTGGGTGAAGAAGAACAGGATGATGATCGGCAACGCGACGAGCGTGCTAGCGGCCATCAGGTAATGCCATTCCGTCCCGCCGTGTTCGGTCTGGAAGAATTGCAGGCCGAGCGCGAGCGTGTAGTCCTCCTGCCGCGTCAGATAAATCAACGGCCCGAGAAAATCGTTCCACGTGTACATGAACTGAAACAGCGCGACGACCATCAGCGCGGGCCGGCACAACGGCAAAATGATCTGCCAGAAAATGCGGAACTCGCTGCAGCCATCAATGCGCGCCGCCTCGGCAAGGTCTTTCGGAATCGTCAGGAAAAATTGTCGGAGCAGGAACACATTGAACGCCCCGGCAAAAAACGAGCCGACCCAAAGCGGTTTGAGCGTGCCGATCCAGCCCAGCCACCGAAACAGGCAATAGATCGGCACCATCACCACGGGGAACGGGATCATCATCGTCGCCAGGCACACCATGAACACCTTGTCCCGTCCGCGCCAGTCCACGCGCGCGAACCCGTAGGCCACCAGCGAACTTGACGTTACCGTGCCGATCACCGTCAGCACGCACAAGAAGAGCGTATTGCGCAGGCACGTCCAGAAGATCCGCATGGCGCGGATGGCGCCGGCGAAATTCTCCCAGCGCGGCGCGATCTTCTTGATGATTTTATCGGCCGGATACTTGTCAACGTCACCCTGCGAGATCTCCGTGAGCGCGCCGTTGTTCTCGACGTACAACCGATACGGCATCCACGTCGGGGGCAACGACATGGTTTGCTCGATCGGCTTCAATCCCGTCGAGATCATCCACAGCAACGGGATCATGCACGTGACGGCCCCGAGCACGAGCAGGATGTACAAGAGCAGGCGTTGGACGGATCGCATGAGTTACTCTCCCTCGTAGTAAATGTGGCGGCGCGTCGACCGCGTGGCCAGCCACGTCAGCCCGAGAATGATCAGGAACAGGATCCACGCCATGGCGCAGGCGTAGCCCATCTGCTGGTAGTCGAACGCGTTCTGATACAGATACACCGCGTAAAACAGCGCCGACCGGTTCGGCCCGCCCCCGCCGAGCATGATGTACGCCTGGGCAAACACCTGCAACGAGCCGATGATGCCCATGATCAGATTGAAGTAGATCACCGGCGAAATCATCGGCACGGTGATATGACGGAATTTCACCCACGCATTTGCGCCGTCGATCTCCGCCGACTCGTACAACGAGCGGGGCACGTCCTGCAGCGCGGCGAGATAGATGACCATTGTGTTGCCGCAACCCCACATCGCCATGAGAATCAATGAGGGCTTCGTCCATTTCTCATCGGCGAGCCATTGCGGGCCCTTGATGTGAATCAGCTCGAGCGTGTAGTTGAGCAGGCCCACGTTGCCGTTGAGAAGCCACAGCCAGACCATCGAGCTGGCCACCACGGGAACCAACGACGGCAGAAAGTAGATCGTGCGGAAGACGGAGCGGCCTTTGATGTCCTGGTTCAGCATCACCGCGATCAACAGCGCGACGATCAGGCAGAATGGCAACGACAGGAATGCGTAATACAGCGTGTTGTACAGCGATTTCCAGAACACGGTGTCCGTGACCATGTCCCGATAGTTCAACGCGCCAACCCAGACGGGCTTCGACAGCACGTCGTAGTCGCAAAACGAGTAGTAGATGGACGCGCACACGGGAAACACGGTGAAGGCGAGAAACCCAATGATCCACGGGCTGATGAACGCCAGCCCGATTCCGAGATTGCGTTTCTCACCGCGGGTCATACTCGCTCCACTCTTTCATCCGCCAGTCCTTGACCATGTCCCAGCGCGTCAGCATCCGATCGAGCTTCCACTGCACGCGCGCCTGCACCGGCCCGACCGCCTCTTCCGGCGTGACTTCCAGCGCCATGATGCGGTCGATCGCCGCGTTGAGCTCGTCGTTGTACACGCCCCAAATCGCGAACCGCGGCTCATATCGCGCGTGCGGGCTCTTGGCCACTTCCACGAACTCCTTGATGTATGGATTGGGGTGTTTCCTGTAAAATTCCTCGCTCACTTTCGCCAGCGGACTGAACTTGCGTTGGCCGAGACACAGCTTCTCCATCGGTCCCGGCTGGTTGACGTAGCGGATGAACTCGAACGCCTCCCGCGGATGACGGGCGCCCTTCGGGATCACCAGCACGTCCTCGTCCACGACCGTGACCAACGGGAATCGCGCGGGATCTTTCGCCGGAAATGGCGCCGCCCCCCACTCCATCTGCGGCGCATACTTGCTGATGAAGTTCTGCATCCACACGCCCTGCAGGGTCATCGCGATCCGATCCGAGAAGAACGGGTTCTGCGTCGACTGAAAACTCGCGCTGCTCCCGATCGCAAACGACGCGCCGAAGGCGCGGCGATTGTCCACGCCGTATTTCTCGGGCTGGGAACGAAGCCAGCGGAGCATCTCGATCATCTCCGGACTGTTCGCCGTGATGTGCCGCTCGCCGTCCCACAGGCTCCCGCCAAACCAGTACACCCACAACGGCATCCACCAACCCGGTTGTTGCGGATCGTGACCGACCTGCAGCAATTTGAAATTCTTGGCCTGCTTTTCCGCGTCGGTCAGCTCGGGATAACGGACCCGCACGAGCTTGTCGCCGCGTCTGATTTCCACAATCGTCAGTCGTTCGGACATCGCCTCCAGTTCGTCCAGGCTGCGCGGCGGCCGGTCGGGGTCGAGCCCCGCCTCGCGGAACAGTTTCTTGTTCCAGTGCAGCGCCAGCGACCACGGTGTGCTCGGCAACGCCCACATGAATCCGTGATACGAACACATGTCCCAAAACACGGGAATGTAGTCTTCGCGTTTGATGCCCGCTTCCTGGATCATCTTGTCGAGCGGTGTCAGCGCGCCTTTCTCGGAGAACGCCGTCACCGTGGTCGGCCAGACACCGGCCACGTCGGGTGGATCGCCCCCTGCCGTCGCCAACATCAGCTTGCGTTCGACCTCGCCAATGCCCGCCAGCTTGCGGACGAAAATGCGATTCTGGGAATTATTGAAGTCGTCAACGACGGCTTGCATGGCGTCATCCTCGAACCCGGTCCACTTCTCCCAGTAGGATATTTCGATGCGACCGTTGGTCGGCGGGGGTGCGCTGCAACCGGTGAAGGTCAGGGCGATGCAAACGATTGCCGCCCACCACCCGCAGACGCCAACTCGGTTCCAAAATCTCATAAGGTCTCGATCCGTCGCTGCCAAATCCTGCGCCGTCAGGGTGAAAGAATTCCCCGCCAAAGTCAACGGTGTTATCGATACCACATCTGCCATGGCCGCGATACCCAAATCCCGCCCAGCCGCTCCCCCCGAACTCGTCCTTGACGGAATCCCTGCGCCACAGGTATGGAAAGCGGGTGCGAAACGATTTCAGAGGGGAGAATGCAACCAACACTTGTGGTCATGGCCGCAGGCATGGGCAGCCGCTACGGGGGCTTGAAGCAAATCGATCCCGTCGGCCCCAGCGGCGAGACGATTATTGATTATTCCGTGTACGACGCGGTGCGGGCGGGATTCGCGCGACTGGTATTCGTTATTCGCCGTGATATTGAGGCGCCGTTCCGCGAGGCGGTTGGCCGCCGGTTCGAGACGCGGATCGCCGTCGATTACGCGTTTCAGGAACTTGCCAACCTTCCGCAGGGGTTTTCGGTCCCGGAAGGGCGGACCAAACCGTGGGGCACGACACACGCCATCCTCCAAGCCGAAGAACTTGTTAACGAACCATTTGCGGTCATCAACGCCGACGATTTTTATGGACGCGAATCGTTCCAGGTGATGGGCGGATTCCTGCGCTCCGGCAGCACGGACTACTCGATGGTCGGCTATACCCTGCGCAACACGCTGTCCGAACACGGCAGCGTCACCCGCGGCGTCTGCGAATGCGACCCGCAGGATTACTTGCGCACCATTGTCGAACTGCTCAAGATTGAAAGACAAGGTAACGGCGTGCTCGCCGATGGCCGTGTCCTGACCGGGGATGAACTGGCGTCGATGAATTTCTGGGGGTTCACGCCGCTGGTGTTCCCGCAACTGCGCGAGCGGTTCTACGAGTTCATGCGGCGGCACGGCCGGGAATTGAAGAGCGAGTGTTTCATCCCCACCACGGTCAACGAGCTGGTCGCGGCGGGCGTCGGCCGCGTGAAAGTCCTGCGCACGCCATCGTCATGGTTCGGCGTCACCTACCAGGAAGACAAACCCCGCGTCACCGCCGGCATCCGCCAGCTCATCGCCCGCTGCGAATACCCCCAGAAGCTCTGGGAGTAGCGCTCCCTCTCCTGCCAAGAATCTGACCAGCGTGAGCAAATGACGACAGCGGGCGCGGCCTGACGGAACGCGCGCGAGATTTTCGCAGGGTTGTGACGGTCGGCCAAGCCCCGCGATTCCGCTGATTTTGTGGGCGTTTTCCGTATCACGTCCAGAGGGCCAACATCGCGCGGGATGAATTGCCGTGACTGAGCACGCTCATTGCTTTGGGGAGCCGCATGGAAACGGAGACTTTCATACCAATTTCGACACCCCGCGAAAAACACAGTTTGTCGGTCCCTCACGCCCACTTGGCGCCGCATCTGAATCGCAACCCGAAGGCGGCCCGGATATTTGCCGAGGCGCATCGCAACCGGCTGTACGCCACCATCGAGTCCACCGACCTGGACCTGCGCGCGGAAGAACTCGAATTGCATTTTGTCGGGATGCCGCTACGGTACTGGCCGCGCGTGGACGCGGCGACGTTGCGGTGGCATTTGGAAATCGTTCATGAATTTATCGACGGTCTCGCGGGCAGCGACGTGATGCTGGCGCCTCCCGTGGTCCGCTGGCGGCACCTCCCGGATCGGGGATTTTCCGAGGTGATCGTCTGCACGTGGGACCGTCTGGGATTACTGGCCAAGATCGCCGGATCGTTCGCGGCGATCGGCCTCAATATCGTCCGCGCCGACATTTACACGCGGGCCGACAACGTGGTGCTCGATATCTTCCAGGTCTGCGACGAGCAGGTCCGCCACGTCCAGGACGTCTCGCGGCTCAAGCAGATGGAGCTGTTGCTCACCGCCGCTCTGGGACCGAGCGGCAAGGGCGAACTCGCCTTGCGCACGTGGCTCGCCAGTGCACCAGCCGCGTCCGAGACCGCCAAAGGTGCCGGCACATCCGTTGCCGTGTTGGACAACGAGCGCTCGGACGATTACACGATGCTGGAAATTCAGGCGCCCGACCGCGTCGGGTTGCTGCACGACGTGCTGGCGGCGATTTCCGCCGGCGACGTGGACATCGCCCATGCCATCATCGTCACCGAGGAAGGCGAAGCCGCCGATGTGTTCTTCCTCACCGGCACCGACGGCAAAAAGATCTGCGACACGAAACGGCTGACGCGCATCAAGGAAGCCGTGCTCGCTGCGCTGGGGTAGCACACAGTCCGCCCCCAACTTTCACGGGTTCGACTCTTTGGTCGGTCGATCTTGCTGACGATTCAGATAAGCCACTGCGTCACTGAAGTTCTTTCCGAACTCGTCCGCCGAAAAGCTCCCACCCGTGATCGCGCGCTCACCGAGATTGTGTAACGACACAAGGGTCTGTCCCAGCGCAAATGCTTCTGGCGATAGGTGATCAACATAACGCTTGAGCCAGACCTGGTAGGTCTTGATCATCTCCCGGTCGCAAAACTTGCTCAAACCCCAAATTGCCGAACCGGCGTCTGATCCAAACGGATCTCGCTCGACAAAGTCGAGCAGCGCGCGCTTAAGAGTCAGCAACTCACCCGGGCTGAGTCGCTCCTCGTTTGCTTCCGGTACTATGTCCGACTCGATCCCTCTAATGTTGAAATAGGCCACCTCGGCAATAAACACAATTGCTTCATGCACGGCTCTGGAGTCAGTGCCGTGCAGAGCAGCCATTGCGTCTTCAAGGCGTGGGCTCATGCGTCTTCCGCCTGGAGTTCCTATCCCAAGATACCACCGCTACTACTCGTAATAGTGGTAGTTCACATTCGGGAAGATGTTGTCGCGCCACTCGATCGAGGCGAGCCAGGGCTCGTCGATGTGGCCGGACTTGATCTGGTCGTAGAGACGCGTGAAGCGCAGGATGTGATCTTTGGTCCGTTTGACGGCGTAGGGCACCATCGTGCCGGTCTTCATGATGAACGCCCAATCGCTGGACTGCGCCAGCAGCAGTTCGCGCGCGGCCTGTTTCAGCGCGCGTTGGACGATATCGTCGCCATGCTTGTAATTGCGGGCCAGCTCGGTCATCCGTTGCGCAGCGACGTGCAGGTGCGGATAAATCCACGCATTGGACCCTTCCAGCCAGACTTCCCAATAACCCTTGTTGCCCCAGCTTGATCCGCTCGGCTCGATGATCTGCTGCGTGGAGAAATCGCGCAGGTACTCGGTCGGCGTCGTCAGCTTGAACACGTTCTGGTCGTACGCGACCTTGCGCGTGAAATAGTTGATGAAATCAGGGCCTTCGAACCACCAGTGACCGTACAGTTCGGCGTCGTAGGGCGAGATGATCAACGGCGGACGCTTCATCACGCCGTGGAGATGCTCGACCTGCTTCTCGCGGTTGAACATGAAATTGCCGGCGTGGCTGGCGGCTTTCTCCATCGCCCAATGCCGATTGTACGGCTCCTTGTGCGGCGTCTTGCCCGTGATCCGGTAATACTTCACGCCCGTGAAACAGCGGATGCCGTCGGGATGGATGTAGGGCTTGATGTAATCGTATTCGAGATCGAAGCCGACATCGCGGTAGAAATCGCGGTAATCCGGATCGCCCGGGTAGCCTTCCTCGGAGCTCCAGACCTGCTTGGACGATTCCACATCGCGCCCGAACGCCGCGACGCCGGCCGACGTGAACACGGGCGCGTAAATGCCGAAGCGCGGACGCGGATTGCCGAACATGATCCCGTGCGTGTCCATGATGAACCAGCGGATTTCGGCTTCCTGCAGGTACTTGTCGAGACCGGGCGTGTAGGCGCACTCGGGCAACCAGATGCCGCGCGGGTCGCAGCCGAAACATTGGCGGTAATGGTCGCGAGCGATCATGATCTGGGCGCGGATGGCTTCGGGGTGCTCGGCCATCAATGGCAGAAACCCGTGGGTCGCGCCGCAGGTGATGATTTCGAGTTTGCCCATTTCCTGAAACTTGCGGAACGCGCCGACGAGGTTGCGTCCATAACCGTCGCAGAACGTGGCGCGGGCCTCTTGGAAACGGTTATGATAGAACCACGCCAGGTCGTGGAACGTGCGGTCCCACTTCGTGCGGTCGATTTCCTTTTCGGTGAGCTCGATCAGGTGGCTGATGTGCTTGATGTAGCGTTCCTGGAGCAGAGGATCGAGCAGCATCGAGCACAACGGCGGCGTCAGCGACATCGTCAGGCGGAAATCCACGTTGTCGTGGACGAGCCCTTCCATCACCTTGATCATCGGGATGTAGGTCTCGGTGATGGCCTCGTAGAGCCAGTCTTCCTCGAGGAAATCCTCGTACTCCGGGTGGCGCACAAACGGCAGATGCGCGTGCAGAATGAGCGCTACATAACCTTGTGGCACGGCGAGGGTTCCTTTCCGTGTTTCGGTTCCGCCCGCGAACCGTTGTGATGCCCTGAATGACAGGCCGCGGCGCGCATCAGGCTGCCGCTGGCGATTTCAACTGCGCCGGTTGTTTGACGCTGCCGACCTCGCCCTTGGTGCGGCTCTGGCGCTCGAAGGTCAACTGCGCCTCGCGCTTGTCGTCGCCGTCCTTCGAGACCGCCACGACCGGCAGCTTGTACTGCCCGTCGGGGAACGAGTAGTGGAACGAAAACGTGCCGTCGCTGCGCAGCTTGATGGGCTTGCCGTCGACCGTGACTTTCGCATCGGGCTCGGTCGCGCCGTAGATGATCAACTCGGCATTGACGGCGAACCAGAAGCCTTTTTGCGGGGCGATCGACCAACTGGCGCCGCCGGGGCTGAACGCGCTGAACATGCCCGAGCTGAGTTCCTCCTGCATCCGCCGGCGCAGCCACTCCGAGATTTCGAACGACCCCATCTGGATCCGGCGGAACAAATCCCCGCCGAGGATGCGCTCCAGTTCGGCCGCCTGTTCCGCCGTCCACGGGCCGAGTTCGAGCCCGAGCTTGAACGGGAAGCGGAAACCGGCGCGTTGGAGGCGATGCAGGGCGTCGGCGAGGGCTTCGCCGTCCCGCATGTGGCCGCGAATGATGTTGAACAGATCGCGAAACGCGATATCGATCGGGATCGTGACAAACCGCGCGGTTGTGTCCGGCGAGACCGCATCGGGCGGCGTCGTGGTCTCCCGCGAGTGGCTGACGACGTGGAAATGGCCGTCGTGCTGCCAGTAGCCGAGCTCGGCGCGGTAGGTGGTCGCGGCTTTGTTGACCGGAATGTACCAGTTGCGCGAATCATGGCTGAGCGTGAGCACCTGAATCGGGTCGGCGTGATTCTTCTCGTACACGCGCAACAACAGGCGACCGTCCGAGGCCTGGCCACGGCAATCGGCCATTTGTTGCCAGCTCAAATCCCAGTACGCATAGAGCCAGTGCGGATCGCGCGCGGTGAGGAACAGGCGGCCGGTGCCGTAGGAATCAGGCAATTCACCGAGATGTTCCTCGTGAAAGACCTGTCGCCGCGGTTGCGCCGCCGGCGCGACATCAAATTTGTGCGCGGCCATCTCGGCGGACAGTTGAGCTGCGCCATCGTCGGCGGCAACGGTCACCGTGGGCAATACCGGGGCTTTTGGTGTGCGGGCCGGACGTTCCGCGCGCGGGTTGGCGGCGGTCTTGACGGCAGCCGGCTCGGGTTCATCGGCGTCAGTGCGGCGACGGACCGCGCGGCGTTTGACGACATCGGCGACGCGTTGCGCGAAGGAACCGCCTCCCGTTTGTTCCCTGGCGGCAGCTCCTTTGGGACGCTGCTGAGCGTCATGGATCCGGTCGGCCAGGTGTTCCTTCTTGAGCGTGGAGACGCCTCGCAGACCAAGACGTTGTGCGATCTTCAGCAGTTCGGTTTTTGTTTTCGCCAATAAATCTGCTTTGTTCATGGAACAACTCCTCCTGCCTCGCGGATGTGAGGCAAACCCCGAGGTGCTCGGGGTTACTCTTCGCCAAGTGCACCGTACCTTAGAACAGACTCGGCGGCAATGTAAAAGGATTTTTTGTGAAAATCAAATGGAAGACGGTTCTTCATGTCGTGGAAGACGTTATGTAAATCTACGGCGCGGTGGCGGCGAGGACTTGGAAGGCAGCGTCCGCTTCGGTTTGACGGACGTGCGGAGTGCCGTCTCGACCGGGCGATCAGCGGAAAAAAATCGACGGAGTCGGGGAGCCCGTTCCAATGTTCTCGTCGACAAAGCGCGTGCGTTCAACGGGGCAACTGCGTAAGGTGTTGCGAGACAGATGAAGTCTCTACGAGAGCTATTGCGCGGGCCCGGATGGCGCGGCCGAGCGAGAAAGGAGTGGGCACTGCTGGCCGCCGTTTGCATGCTGGTCGTCGGGTACGACGCGTATATGAGCCTGCCGGGCGATTGGGAGAAGTTCGGCTTGGAGAATCCATCTGACTCCGCCTACAACTTGCTGGCGCGAGGTTTCCGCGACGGGCATCTCTATCTGGAGAAGCCGGTACCGGTCGGATTCGCCCAACTCGCTGATCCCTATGATCCGGACGCCAACTCCGTGTACCGGTTTTCCCCGCCCTACCTGCTGCACGACCTGAGCTACTACAACGGCCGGCTCTATCTCTACTTCGGGCCCACGCCGGCTTTGATCCTGTTCTGGCCTTACAACACACTGACCAGGGGCTCTCTGTCTTATCGTCAGGCCGTGACGATCTTTTGCATCGTTGGCTTCCTGGCCAGCGCAAGTTTGCTGTGCGCGGTGTGGCGCCGGTATTTTGCCGAGGTAAGTGTCGGGGTGGTGGCCGCGTGCGTTCTCGCCCTCGGGTTCGCGGTGGGCACGTTGGCGCAGTTGTCGCAAGCGAGCTTTTATCAGGCGCCCCGCACCTGCGGCTACATGTTGACCATGTTGGCGCTGGGTGGCGTTTGGCGCGCGTTACACGATTAAGGAGCACGGGTGGCGTTGGCTGGTCGCGGCCAGCGCGGTGTACGGACTGGTGGTGGGGGCGCGGTCGAATCTGTTGTTTGGTGCGGTCGCTCTGCTGGTGCCGGTGGCCCGGGCTTGCCGTGAACGGCAGCGGGTCTGGGCCTCGCTGGCGGCGGCGACCATCCCACTCGCGCTCATCGGGTCGGGGCTGATGCTCTACAACGAACTGCGATTCGGCAACCCGCTGGAATTCGGCTGGCGCTACCAGTTGAATTCGGAACAACAGATCTCACGGCAGCCGTTCAGCCCTCATTTCCTCTGGTTCAATTTCCGCGCCTATTTTCTGCAGCCAGCGCGCTGGAGCGGCCGATTCCCCTTCGTGCACGAGGGCTCCCTGCCACCCTTGCCGGCGGGCTATCTGAACCCTAGGAAATCCTTTGGCGTGCTGGTCAACATTCCGCTGGCATGGCTGGCACTGGTTGTGCCGCTAGCGTGGCGGGGACGGTCGGATCAGACAGGATCGAACCTGCGTTGGTTTGTGGCCGCCACGGCCCTGCTCTTTGGAATGTGCGCGATCCCCCTCGCGCTTTTCTGCGTTTCGGCCTTCGATTACGCCGTGGACTTTCTGCCGTCGCTGTTGCTGTTGGCGTGCGTTGGCATCCTGGGGCTGGAGCGCGCATTGGCCGGGACGCCGGGGTTGGCGGATCGGCTGGGCCGGCGGTGGGCGGGGCGCTGTGGTTGGGGCGTGCTCCTGGGCTTCTCGGTGGCGTTCAATCTGCTGGCGACCGCCGGGCATTATGCCGAGGCGCGCACACTTCGCGGAGACCGGCTCAGGGTGGCGGGCAAACTCGGGGAGGCGATTCGAGAGTACCAGCGCGCGGTGCGTATCGACCCGGAGTACGCTCGGGCGCAACATTGCCTCGGCTACGAACTGCTGCAAGCGGGCAGGCTTCCCGAGTCGATTGAGCACTTCGAGGAGGCACTGCGGAGTACGCCGGGCGCCTCCGCAACCCACAACGATTTGGGATCTGCCTTCGAGCGCCAGGGACGCATGGCGGACGCCGAGCGCCACTACGAGCAGGCGGTGCAAACCGACCCGAGGAACTCCGCCGCGCACAACAACCTGGCCAACGTTTTGGCGCAACGGGGAGACATCGAGGACGCAATCAGACACTATGAGGAAGCCCTGCAAATCGATCCCGACTACGGGGAGGCGCACTGCAACCTGGGGATCGTTCTTGGCCGCGCGGGCAGGGTGTCGGAGGCGATCGAGCACTTGCAGCAGGCCGTGCGGATCAAGCCCGACCTTGCCGAGGCGCAGGAGGCACTTGGCCGACTGCAGGACGCCCGGTCTTCCCACTGAGCAGAATCGATACGGCAAATCCTGTGGCATCTCTCGCCACTCGGTGCATCTTGGCACGGCTTGCGGCGCCCGCCCCCACAGATCTCGCAGTCAACCTGGACGAACCGCAGTCTGGTTCTTCGCAAGCGCCCGGGCGATCAACTCGACGCTGCGGGTGGTGGCGCCGACGTTGGACTCGATGACGTGGCGGGCGGCTTCGGTAACGGCGCGGCAGCGGCCGGTATCTTCCAGCAATTCCTGCACGGCGCGACGAAGTCCGTCCGCGTCGGCGACCTGGACGCCCGCGCCGTGCGCGACGAATTCGCGGGCGATGGCACGGAAGTTCTGCATGTTCGGGCCGAAGATCACGGGATGACCGGTGGCAGCGGCTTCGACGATGTTCTGTCCGCCCTCGCCGACGAGGCTTTTGCCGACGAAGATGACGGTGGCGATCTTGTAGAACCACTTCAGTTCGCCGGTGGTATTGACGATGAGGCAATCATACGGCTGATCCGTCGGTTCGAGGCGCGAGCTCACGTCGGACCGGAGGATGAACCGTATCTGCTTGCGTTTGGCGAGGTCGACGACTTCGCGGGTGCGCTCGACGTGGCGCGGAACAAGAACGAGGAACAGGCGGGGGAACTTCGGGCGCAAATCGGCCAGCAGGTCGAACAGAATTTCCTCTTCACCGGGATGGGTGCTGCCGGCGACGAGGATGGGTTGCGCGGGCGACACATCGATCTGCTTGAGCAACTGGACCGGATCGACCGACTGCGCGTTCGCCCGGGGCATGGAGATGTCGTACTTCATGTTGCCGGTTACGTGGACGCGATCTGCGGGCGTGCCGACGGCGGTGAAATTGGCGGCATCCTCCTGACTCTGGGCGCACACGAGGGAGAGCCGGTCGAACACCTGTCGCGACAGCCAACCCACACGTTTGTAGCCGCGTTCGGAGCGGGGCGACATGCGAGCGTTGACCAGAAAGATGGGCGCGCCTCGCGCGGTGCCCGTCCAGATGTGGTTCGGCCACAGCTCGGATTCGATGAGGACGACGAAGTCGGGTTGGATCAGGCGATAGGCGCGGCGGACGCACCAGGGAAAATCCTGCGGGAAATAGAGCAGGTCAACATTTTGGGGCAGGCGCTCATAGGCCTGGGTGTAGCCCGTCGAGGTGGTCGTGGTGACAATGACGCGCAGACCGGGAAATTCCCGCTGCAGGACGTCGATGAAGTGCAGGGCGACGTTGATCTCGCCGACGCTGACGGCCTGGATCCAGCAACGGCGCTCCTTCTTGTCGGCGAGCCAGCGGCGGAGGTCGCCTGAATAGAACCCGAACCGTTGCCAGAAATTCGCGCGGTACTTCCCCCGTTTCCACATCTTGTACAGGAACATCGGGCTGAGGAAAACGAACCCCACCGCGTACAAGACCGTATACAACAACTGGATCACGGGTGGACAATAGCGGATTTAGCCGCCTAATGTGAACCGTTTTCCTTGTGCGCGAAAACGCGCATCCCCCTATCTCATCGCTGGTTCGGAGCTCAAATCGGCACCAAACCAAGGCTGCACCGTCACCGTGGCATATGAAAAGCTACACAAAAACCCCCGTAAAAGGACCAAAACCCAAGCACATGTCAGTCTCACGGGATGAGCGTCCGAAGCGACGCGTGCCGATGAAGTGGCACCGCGTGTATTTTTTGCTGGCGGCGTTCGACCTGTTCACGGTCTTCCTGAGTCTGCTCCTGAACCACCAACTGGTCGCACTGCACGCGAGCACGGTGCAGGGTGGCATGGTGTGGGTGAGCCGACTCAGCCACATCGATACTCTGGCCAGGGAAGCCGGTATTGTCGCCACGGCCGCCAGCGACGCGCTCAGCAGCAATGACGTGGAGTCCGCTCAACTGGAAATCCTCCCGGCCGCTTCCCGCTTCAACGAGACACTCCACCTTGTGCGCAATGATCTTCAAGCCCATGTCTCGGCCCGCGATGCCGCGGGGTTGTTGAACGACTGCGCCCGGGTCGAGGAAGAAATGGGACAGCTAGTCGAGACCAGCGATTCGATCTTCACGTTGGTGCGCCTGGGAAGACTCGACGCCGCGTATTCGGTCATCTCCCAGAAGAGCCACGAGTACGACAACCTTTTGCAGACGTTGAACCAACTCCGCGCGGACCTGCGGGCGCGCCGAGAAGAGTACGTAGACGCCCAGGTCGCCGATGCCAACAGCCTGGCCAAGTTCGAATGGGTGCTGGGCGGACTGATCCTGGTGATGGTCGCCGGGATCACGATGTACGGCCTGCGATTGGAGCAGCACATGTCCACTTCCGAATCGCAGTTGCGTGAAGCCGAGCAAAAATATCGACGGCTCGTGGAACAATCCACGGACGGGATCGTTGCCACCGACAGCGCGGGGCACGTTGTGTTTGCGAATCGGACGATGTCCGAAATGCTCGGATACTTCACGGACGAACTGTTACAATTGAAGATCGAAGAGACATACCTCCCCGAGGAGCGCATCCGGGGCACCGAGCGACGCCTGCAATTACAGGTCGGCAAGACCGTGTGCTTCGAGCGAACCGTCCGCCGCAGGGACGGCACCTGTTTCCCCGCGGAAATCAGCCTTCACCGCGTCGAAGACAACCTCTTCCAGGGGATCATCCGCGACATTACCGAACGCAAGGGTGCTGAAGGCGTCCGACTTGAGTTGGCCGCGATCATCGAGTCCTCGGAGGACGCCATCTTCGCCACCAATCTTGACGGGACCATTACCACATGGAACGCGGCCGCGGAACGGCTCTTCGGTTATTCGGCCACGGAAGCGACCGGCCAGCCCGTCCAAATGATCATTCCCCCCGAGCGCGCACACGAGAAGCAGGAGATCTTCGGGCGAATCGCCAGCGGCCGACGTGTCAGCCAATTGGAAATGGTTTGTCTGACGAAAAAAGGCCATCATACGGACATTTCCATTTCGGTATCGCCGATCCGCGACGCGTCGGGGAACATCGTCGGCGCCTCGACGATCGCGCGGGACATCTCGGAGCGCAAACGCCTGCAGCAACAACTTCAGCAATCGCAGAAGGTCGAGGCCATCGGGCGGCTGGCCGGCGGCGTCGCGCATGATTTCAACAACATCCTCACGACGATTATCGGTTACTGCGACCTGACCCGCGAAGAAGTGGACGTCCGGGGCAACGCGCGGACCAACATTGAAGAAATCGCCGCGGCGGCCGAGCGCGCCGCGTCTCTGACCCGCCAGCTTCTGGCCTTCAGCCGCAAGCAAACGCTCCAGCCGAAGGTGCTGGATTTGAATGCCGTCGTGGGGAACCTGGACAAAATGCTGCGCCGCCTCATTGGTGAGGACGTTGACTTGATCACCAAGCTGACCACGGATCTGGGACGCGTCCGGGCCGATCCCGGCCAGATCGAGCAGGTGATCATGAACCTGGCGGTCAATGCCCGCGACGCCATGCCCGATGGCGGCAAACTGCTGATCGAGACGGCCAATATCAAGCTGGATTCGGAAACCATGCTGTTGCCGCAGGATGTCCCCACGGGTGCCTACGTGATGATTGCCGTCACCGATACCGGAACCGGTATGACCGAAGAGGTCAAGGCGCACCTGTTCGAACCGTTTTTCACCACCAAACCACAGGGCCACGGCACGGGACTGGGTCTGTCCACATGCTATGGCATTGTCAAACAAAGCGGCGGCCACATTCACGTGTACAGCGAAGTCGGCCGTGGCACCACATTCAAGGTGTACCTGCCGCGCATTCTGGAGGGAGCCCCGATGGATATGCCCGAATCAGCAGCAGTCGCCCACCCGAAGGGAACCGAAACGATCCTGCTCGTCGAGGACGACCAATCCGTCCGCGGCCTGAGTGCGCGGTTGCTGCGCTCCAAAGGATACAACGTCGTCGAAGCCAGCAACGGCCAGGAGGCGTTGTATGTGGCCAAACAACGCGCTCCGGGCGAGATCGCGCTGTTGCTCACGGATGTCATCATGCCGGAGATGGGCGGCAGGGAGCTCGCCGATCAATTCCGCGCCGTACATCCAAATGCGAAGGTCCTGTTCTGCTCGGGCTATACGCAAGAAGCCATTGATCGTGGCGGCGAACTGGAGCCGGGCACCGCTTTCCTGCAAAAGCCGTACACTCCTTCCGTGCTGGGCCAGAAAATCCGCGAAGTACTGGACCAACCGTCGACAACCGGGGTGATTTCACGATGACCCCATCGCCGTCCAGGTGCGCGACACGTTCGATTGGAGCTCAATGAGTCCGAGTCCCTGCTCCGTCGATCCGCTTGTCCGTTCGTTCGTGGCGAGTATTTTCCGCCGCCGCTGCGCACGGTGCGAACTGATCATCCTGGTCGCGTCCAGCCTTGCCCTGCTGTTTGCTGTGCATTACTTCGACCTGGACAGGGCGCTGGACCGCTGGTCGGACAAACATCATTGGCTCGGCGTCGGGCTGAATGAAATCATTTTCGTCTCGGGAATCATGTGCGTCGGTTCCGCCATCTTCTCGCTGCGTCGGTGGCACGAACTGGCCGTCGAAATGGCTGCCCGCCGGCAAGCCGAAGATTCCCGCAACCAGTTGGCGGCGATCGTCGAGTTCTCCAATGACGCCATCATCGGCAAGGACCTGAACGGTATCATCACGAGTTGGAATGCGGCGGCCGAAAACCTGTACGACTATTCCGCTGCGGAAGCCATCGGGCGTTCCGTGGAATTGATCATCCCCACCGACCGTTCCCATGAGTGGCAGGAGATTCTGGAGAAGATCCGGGAGGGGGAGCATATCTCTCACTTCGAGACGGAGCGGGTGGGAAAGAACGGACAGCGAATCAATGTCTCGCTGTCGGTCTCCCCGATCAAGAGTGTAACGGGCGACGTCGTCGGCGCGGCGGTGATTGCCCGGGACATCTCCGAGCGTCAGCGGTTGCAGCAGCAGCTTCTCCAGTCGCGCAAGGTTGAGGCCATCGGGCGATTGGCGGGCGGTGTCGCCCACGATTTCAACAACATCCTCACGACGATCATCGGCTATTGTGACCTGACGCGCGAAGAACTGGGGGCCGATCACAGCGCGCGGGTCAACATCGAGGAAATCGCCGGCGCTGCCGAGCGCGCCGCGTCCCTGACCCGCCAGCTTCTGGCGTTCAGCCGCAAGCAGACGTTGCAGCCGAAGATTCTCGACCTGAATGCGGTCATCGAGAACCTGGACAAAATGCTGCGCCGCGTTATCGGCGAAGACGTGGAATTGATCACCAAGCTCACGCCCAACCTGGGGCGAGTCAAAGCCGATCCCGGCCAGATCGAACAGGTCATCATGAACCTGGCCGTCAACGCCCGGGACGCCATGCCCAACGGTGGCCGGCTATTGCTGGAAACCGCCTCCGTCACGCTGGACGCGGCCAGCGCGCATCTGCCGGAAGACGTGAGACCGGGGAACTACGTGATGATCGCTGTCACCGACACCGGCACCGGTATGACGGATGAGGTAAAGGCGCGCGTGTTCGAGCCGTTCTTTACCACGAAGCCGCGGGGCCAGGGCACCGGGCTCGGTCTTCCCACGTGCTATGGCATCATCAAACAGAGCGGCGGCCACATCAGCGTGTATAGCGAGTTCACTCACGGCACGACGTTCAAGATCTTTCTGCCGCGGATTGCCGACCCGACGGCTCCGTGTTCGCCGGCCCCTCCTTCCGTCACCCAGCGGCGCGGAACGGAAACGATTCTGCTGGTCGAGGACGATTCCGCCGTGCGCACACTCAATGCCCGCTTGTTGCGGTCGGCTGGCTATACCGTTGTCGAGGCGGACAACGGTCGAACCGCGTTGCGCCTGACCGATGAACGCAAGGGCGACGGCATTGACCTGTTGTTAACGGACGTCATCATGCCGGAAATGGGCGGCAAGGAACTGGCGCAACGGCTCCAAGCGGCGTACCCGAAGATGAAGGTGATGTTCTGTTCCGGCTATACACAGGAAGCGATCGACCGCGGGGGTGTCCTTAATCCTCACACGGCCTTTCTGCAGAAACCGTTCACGCCCGCCCTGTTGACCCAGAAGATTCGCGAGGTGCTGGACACGCAGCCAACCGCCGTCCGCGATGCCAATTCTGTCACGTCAGCAGGGTGAACGGCACAAAAATGTGCGCATCACGGCTGCGGAAGCGTGACGGGGCATGTAGGTGCCGTATGGCACGAGAGTTGCAGTGATTTCTCACGGATGAACGTTGATCGAGCCAGCATTTCTCGACCCGCGACGGAAGCCCCCTGCCCCGACGACGCGTATTTCCGGTCGTTGATCGAGAACACCTCGGACGTCATCACGATTCTGGACCCCAGCGGGGTGATTCGCTACGAAAGCCCGTCGATCGAACGCGTCCTCGGTTACAGGCCCGAAGAACTGGTGGGGCACAGCGCGTTCGAATTGATCCACCCGGATGACGTCGCGCGAATTCAGATCATTTTCCATGAGGCCCTGAGTCAATCCGGCGCCGTTCGCTGCGGCGAATTCCGCTATCAGCACAAGGATGGATCGTGGCGCGTCTTTGAGGCCATCGGCAAAAACCTGGTCAACGATCCCGCGGTCCGTGGCATCATTGTCAACTCGCGGGACATTACCGAACGCAAACGCGTCGATGACGCCCTCCGTCTCAGTGAAGAGCGCTATCGGAATCTGTTCGGGACGATGCAGGAGGGTTTCGCGTTGTGTGAGATCATCTGCGACGCCGACGGAAAGCCCTGTGACTACCGGTACCTGGAGGTGAATGCCGCGTTCGAAACAATCCTCGGTATTCCGCCCGATCGGGTGCTCGGCAAGACCGCGCGGGAAGTGTTTCCCGATATCGAGGACTACTGGATCGCGACCTATGGGGAAGTGGCCCTGACGGGAAAACCGGTCCGATTCGAAAACTACCGGCGAGCACTGAACAAACATCTCCTCGTAACGGCCTACTGCCCGAAACCCGGGCAATTTGCCGCGATCTTCTGGGACAACACCCAGCACAAACAAATGCTCGAGGCGCTGACGCTCAGCGAAACCAAATATCGACTTCTCGTGGACCAGGCCGACGCCGGTCTTTTCGTCGCCGACGAAAAGGGAGCAATCCGCTTTGCCAACCCCAAAGCGTGTGAGATGAGTGGTTACAGCGCGGAAGAGATCGCGCGTCTCCGCATCACCGACACGTACTCTCCCAAGGAAATCACCGATGGCACCTCACGGATGGCGGCACTCCCCACCGGCCAGGCGGTCCGTTTCGAGCGCCTCCTGCGCTGCAAGGACGGCTCGGAGATTCCGGTCGAAGTCGATCTCCGCAAAATGACCAACGGTTGGTACCAGGGTCTCACGCGGGACATTTCGGACCGCAAACGGACGGAAGAACAGCTCCGCCTCCAGAGTGCCGCTCTGCAGGCCGCCGCCAACGGCGTGGTCATTACCGATTGCACCGGCACCATCGTGTGGACCAACCCGGCGTTCTCGCAATTGACCGGCTACAGCGCGGAAGAAGTGGTCGGGCAAAACCTGCGGATCCTCCGCTCGGGTGCGCACGGCGAGGACTACTACCGCGACCTGTGGGGGACAATCAACGCCGGCCACGTCTGGCGCGGCGACATCATCAACCGCCGCAAGGATGGCAGCCTGTACAACGAGGAGATGACGATTACGCCCGTGCGCGACGAGCGCGGGGAGATCACCCACTTCGTCGCCATCAAACAGGATGCCAGCCCCCGCCAGCAAACCGAACAGGCGCTTCGCGAAAGCGAGGAGTTGTTCCGTTCGCTCAGCGCCAGTTCTCCCCTCGGCATCTTCCTGACCGACACCCGCGGGCAATTCACCTACATCAATCCCCGCTGCCGGCAAATCCTCGGGTGCTCCCTCATCGAGAGCCAGAACAACGGCTGGGTCAAGTGCCTTCATCCCGACGACCGCGATGCCGCGTGGCAGCATTGGCTGGGCTACGTCCAGTCCGGCCGCGGCGAGTACTCGTACGAGTATCGGATTCAAAACCCGGATGGCACCACGCGGTTTGCCCACATGCGGGCCGCTCCGCTGCGGTCGGACGACCCCGTGCCGATGGGCTTCGTCGGCAGCCTCGAAGACATCACGCACCACCGGCGGGCCGAGGACGAACTGCGGGAGAGCAAACAGAACCTCGAACGGACGATGCAGGAGCTCAAGGCCGCCCACAACCAGGTCGTTCAGCAGGAGCGATTGCGCGCGCTGGGCACGATGGCCAGCGGCATTGCCCACGATTTCAACAACGCCCTCGCGGCGATCCTCGGATTCACCGAATTATTGTGCCATCGTCCCGAAAACCTGTCCGACACCAAGAAGACGTTGCGGTATCTGCAGATGATGAACACGGCGGCGCAGGACGCCGGAATTGTCGTCAACCGGCTGCGCGAGTTCTACCGTCAGCGCGAGGAGGGCGAGGTCTTTGCGCCGGTCGACCTCAACAAGCTGATTCAACAGTCCGTCTCCCTGACCCAACCGAAGTGGAAGAATCAGGCCGAGGCCAAGGGGGTCACCATACAAATCGTCACGAAGCTGGGTCAGATTCCCCGGGTTGTTGGCAGCGAGCCCGACCTGCGGGAGGCACTGACCAACCTGATCTTCAACGCCGTGGACGCGATGCCGGAAGGCGGCACCATCACGGTCCGCACGCGTTCCCGCCAGTCGCGCGTGATCATGGAAGTCACCGATACCGGCACGGGAATGACGGAGGAAGTGCGCCAGCGCTGCCTCGAGCCATTCTTCACCACCAAAGGCGACCGCGGCACGGGCCTGGGGTTGTCCATGGTCTACGGCATCGTGCAGCGCCATCAGGGCACCGTCGACATCGAGACCGCTCTCGGCAAGGGCACAACGTTTCGCCTCTCCCTGCCGTGTGCGCAGGAAGCCTCGGCGAGCCAGGCCGGTGATTCTGCGACGGCGAACATCGGTCCGTTGTCGGTGTTGTTGGTCGACGATGAGGAAATCGTACGCCAGATTCTGCGCGAGTACCTGGAGGGGGACGGGCACAAGGTGGACAGCGCTTCCAACGGACCCGAGGCGCTCAACAAGGTACCAAATGGCGGGTTCAATCTCGTAATCCTCGACCGCGCGATGCCTGGAATGAGCGGTGATCAGGTGGCCGTGGCCATCAAGGAGATGCAGCCGGATCTGCCGGTGATTCTCCTCACGGGCTTCGGGAACATGATGAAGGCCGCCGGAGAAATACCGACGGGAGTCGACCTCGTTATCGGCAAACCCGTCACGATCGCCGGGCTGCGCGAGGCGCTGGCCCAGGTCGTCAAGCCCCGCTAATCTCGCCGTTGCTCCCCAGCCTCCTCGGGGCCGATCCCTTAGCCCGTTCGGCGGGCGAAGCCGTCCACATACATGCTGGTGATCATGGACAGGAAGATCGCGGCGGCAAACCAGTACACGCCGCGTTGCGGCCTGATTTTTGCCAGTGGGCCAAGCTTCACCAGGACGATCAGGATCGCCACGACAAACACGTCGAGCATCGACCATTTGCCAAGAATGCCGAGCCAATGGAGCACGGCTTGTCGCTTCTCCTCCGCCAGACGGACGGTCCAGATCAACCCCAGCGCCGCCAACTTGACCAGGGGAAACACGATCGAGAAGAAGAACAGGATGATTGCCAGTGCGTACTGCCCTCGTTCCCACAGACCGTGAACGCCCGCGATAACGGAGTAGTCATTCTTCCAGAACACCATCTTCTCGACCGTCATCAGCGGCATCGATAGCGCGATCAACAGCAACACGAACGCCGCCAGAATCATCAGCGGTATTTCGATGTGTCGCGGATAACGGTCACGCAGCGATTGTGCCATCAGTGATCAACATACCGCAGCGCTTCGCGATGGCAACTCACGCCTCCCCGCGACAACGCCGGGAGATCTGAAGCAGACGCCAAACCCGGTGATCCGTGTCGCCTACGGCTTCGGGTCGCCCGCGGCCCGCTCGCGGAGATCGTGAACGGCGACGAGGTACTGGTTGATTCGTTCCACATGGTTGGCGACATCCGCGGTCTTGAGCATGGCGCGGACGCGAATCAACAGGTCCATGATCTGAAACGGCTTCCCGATGAAATCATCCGCGCCGGCTTCCATGCACTCTTCCAAGCGCCCCCGGGCCGTGAGCGACGTGACAATGATGATCGGGATGTTCCTGGTTTCCTTGCCCGCCCGAATCGCCTTGCAGAAGGTAAGGCCGTTGAGCTTGGGCATCCCGACGTCCAGGAGAATCAG
This sequence comes from Verrucomicrobiia bacterium, assembly GCA_035541135.1. GTDB lineage: Bacteria > Verrucomicrobiota > Verrucomicrobiia > Palsa-1439 > Palsa-1439 > Palsa-1439. The sequence continues at coordinate 235,427 of DATKNW010000016.1, read as the reverse complement.
ATCGGGTTTGAGCGCCAGTGTCTTCTGAACGGCATCCTTGCCGTCCACCGCCGTGCACACCTCGACGTTCTCAGTCGCCAGAATACTCTCCAGTACTTCTCGCATCCCCGGATCATCGTCGACAACCAGTACTTTAGGGCGTTTCACGTCGGTTGACACTGACAGCCGCTTATACAAAGGCGGCTCCGTCGGCACAAGCCAATTCGACCACTCTGCCGCTCGCCGCCGTGGCGAGTTGAATGCTGACCCGCGGCGTCGCGCCCGTCATCCCCAATGCCCGGCAATCCACACGCCGCTTCCACCGCGCGGTTCCCAGCGTCCACCAATCCATATCGCGCGGCGACGCGGAGGCCATGCCCAGCGACCTCTCACCCACACCCAGCGACCGCCGTACCACGTCCACGCGCCGGGAATCCATACGTAGCCGGGGCTGGGAGCCGGATAGTATTCCTCCACAATCGGCGGAGGAGGTGGTTGCGTCACGATGGTCGATTCCGCAGGCGCCCCATACGGCGGCGGTGGCGGCGGCGCCACGTTGTAGCCGCTGGAGGTATTGATCATAAAGTCGATGACCCGCTCGCTGACGCCCGAGTTCTTGAGGTCGATGATTTCCGCCGTGCTCAACTGATACACCGAGTGCGAATTGCGGATCTGGCTGATGATCACCTCGTCGCTCACGCCCGCCCGCGCCAGCTCCTTCACGTCTGCCAATCCCAGTGGTTGGCCCTGTTCCACACGCTGCCACGTGGCTGGCGACTCCTGCTGAATCCGCGCGCGTTGCTGCTCATCAATCGAATGGCCGATCAACGCGCCCGAAACGACCCCGACCGCCCCGCCAATCAGCGCGCCGGCACCCGCGTTGTGGGCCGCCGCGCCGCCAATGATCGCACCCGTGCCGGCGCCGATGGCTCCGCCAGCCAGCGCGCCGTTGGCCGTATAGTCAGGGCGACCTTCCTCGGTGTAGCATCCCGTCAACACAATCCCGGCAGCCAGGATTGGAACAGCGATAAACCTCTGTTTCATGTTCATCCTCCCACAATTGTTTAGACGAAACACTGATATGCCCGGTTACAATTGCCGTCTACGATAACTGACGCACAACCCGGTTCCTTGTTCAACACCGGCGCGTCACGCCAATAATTTGCATGCAGAAACCGTCACTAATCAACAGATTTCTCGGAGGCTCCAGGGAACCGCGGCGTCACGGATGCTGGGACAGGCCGTCCGCTTTGGGAGCCGGCGGCGGATTGTCCCGATCTTGGCGGCGCTGGCCGCTGGGCTTCCTCCAGAACCTTGTTCCACACGTTTTCGCCGCCATCTCCGTACCCCGAAATGAATCCACGACGAAAATCATCGCGCGCGCTGGGTGAGGCGCCGACGATGTACGCGCGCAGGTAGTCGACGAGCCAATCCTGCGAGGCGGTCTTCAGCCGCAGCGCCTTGCCGGAATCGTGACCGAGCTGCAGGTAATCGCGCCCGTCGTATTCGAGAGAAGCGGGCGGAGCAGAACCGTACTGGTACGCAGGAGCACCATCATACTCGTACCCATATGGGGGTGGATATCCGTAGTCGTCGTAGTAATCGTAATAATCGTACGGCGGCCACCACCAGTACGGATAGCCCCACCCAAATGGGCCTCCCCCGAAGCAGAGGTATCCGCCGTGATAATGCCCACCGTGCCAACCCCAGCCGCCGCCATGCCACCCACCACCATGCCAGCCACCGAATCCGCCGCCGCCATGCCCTCCCCCTCCGCCAAATCCGCCGCCCCCATGACCACCTCCCATGCCACCGCCACCTCCTCCGCCACCACCATGCGCGTACGTCAGCGGAACTGCGGGCAATACGAACATCACGACCGCCAAGACAAGCAAATCAAGGTGCTTTTTCACGTCAACCACCTCGATTGTTTAGATGCTTCCGGGCGGCGTTTGGTTCAACCGTCCGATCCGCAAAGCCACCGCACTGCCTGGCCAGAAAAACCAAAACTCCCTCGGGGGTCCGAGGGAGTTTTGGGCTACGGCTGCGTTATGTATTTAGGGGTGCGCTAACCAACGGTTCTACGATTTCGTCAATTCCCTCGTCTTCTTCCTTCGCAGCATGAATGCCACGGTCACAAGTCCCAATACAGCAAGCAATTCCGCGCTACCGCCCGAAGTCTCCGGCGCCGGTAGCACCGGCGGTAACCCTGCGTTTGCAGCAGATGTCGCGACCACCACTGCGACCACCGTCAACAGACACAGGCTCAACCTCTTTCCCAAACACGACCCGTCCCTTTGCATATCTGCCTCCTCAGTTGATTCTGATCCCACGTCTAGAGAGCGTCTCCCACGCGTGACCATCACTTCGCCATGCGTGAAAACTCCCTACACCTCGCCACCAATGGTCACCTCCCGAGCTTGCGGTGTGCCACTCGCCCGTCACCCACCTCCATCCAACACTCGGCCAGGCTCGCAACATCCTGTGAATCAGACCGTTGGACACACGCCCGCGACTGTCCATTCTTTGATCGCTCCCGAGTCCCGCCGTGTGAAGTGTAAACTTCGGCGACGCTCGGGATGCTGTGTGTTTATATAAAATCCTACCCATCAACATGTTGTCGTTAATCCGTGGCAGCCCAAACCGTGTAAGGAACTTTGACATGGAATACCCCGCCATTCTGCGCCAGCTTTATTGAATTGAATCATAACGCCACCCCGTCTAGCATCCGCCCAGTCACATTCACTATGCCACACACCCATGGGAAGGAGACTCTCGTGACGAAGGATACTCAAGCTACCGGACCGAAGGGCTGGATCGGCTACCGCCCGGAAATCAAGGTCATGGATTGCACCATCCGCGACGGCGGATTGATGAACAACCACCGCTTCGACCACGACTTCGTGAAGGCCGTCTACCAGGCCGACATCGACGCGGGCGTCGACTTCATGGAGATCGGCTACAAAGCCTCCAAGAAACTCGCCAGCCGCAACGAATTCGGCGCCTGGAAATTCTGCGACGAAGACGACATGCGCCGCATCATCGGCGACAAGAAATCCTCCGTCAAAATCTCTGTCATGGCCGACGCCGAGCGCACCGATTACCACACCGACATCCTCCCCAAAGGCAAAACCGTCGTCGACATGGTCCGCGTCGCCACGTACATCCATCAAATCCCCACCGCCCTCGACATGATCAAGGACGCCCACGACAAGGGCCACGAGACCACCATCAACATCATGGCCGTCTCCACCGTCCCCGATCTCGAACTCGACAACGCCCTCGATGTCCTCTGCAAATCCGAGGTCGACACGATCTACATCGTGGACAGCTTCGGCACGCTCTACGGCGAGCAGATCCAGGCGTACATGCACAAGTTTCTCAAGTTCGCCAAGCCCGCCAAGAAGACCATCGGCATTCATACCCACAACAACATGCAATTGGCATTCGCCAACACGATCGAGGCGATCATTCTCGGCGCCAACATGCTCGACGCCAGTATCGCCGGCCTCGGCCGCGGCGCGGGCAATTGCCCGATGGAATTGCTGCTGAGTTTCCTGCACAATCCCAAGTTCAATCTCCGACCCATCCTCTCGTGCGTTCAACACCACGTCGAACCGATGCGCGAAAAACTGCGCTGGGGATTCGCCATCCCCTACCTCGTCACCGGCTTCCTCAACCAGCACCCGCGCACCGCCATGAAGTTCATGGAAGAATCCGACGGCGAGGACATCCTCAAGTTCTACGACACCGCCATCGAAGAAGAATAATCGCATAGTGGAACGGGCATCTTGCCCGTTCATCGCCGTTGTAGGCCACGTGCCCCACGTGGCGCTCTGTGACCGTCGCCCCGCTTCCGCCCGCCCGCCTACCCGCTTGTCGCGCCCATGGCGGGCTTGGCGAAGGCAGACCCCCACCCCCCATTCCTCGGGTTCGTTTACCACCAACCTGGGTTCGTTTTGGGTTCGTTCTTGGGTTCGTTTTTTCAAGAAACTCAAGCCGGCATGCAAAATCTTGGGTTCGTTTCGTATTTTTTATCTTCTATGGCCCGGCACCCCTCCCACTCCGTCATCCTCAGCCCGTCGAAGGATCTCACCGGCTCCGTCAACCCCGAACTGAGAATGTCCTGCCTTTCCGCATCAACCATTAACCCTGAACCATCTACCATGTTTTCAAAGACCTTCCCCCGCCATATCACAACTACGAATCTAATCAAGAGCACAATATCGCCCCACGATACTTTCCTCCTTGACAATCCGCCGTGTTTCGGCCGGTGGCCATGTAGCCACCGCGGCCTGCCCGCGATTCCTTATCGGGGCTGCAGCCCTCGATCGCCCGCCACACTCTGGACTGCGGTGACTGGTCACCGCTTTGCCGTACGCCGTCTCCTCAAATCTAATCTCAAATACCCTCCCACCCGCCTCTCGCCCAGCCGCCCGTCCGGGCTGGACAAATCCAACACCCCGGCGCAACATCAACGATAGCCTTGGACTAACACACTTCTTGCTCGAAAGGATGCGTCCGGGCACGTCAAGAATGGCAATGTGAGCTCGGAGAGGGTTCCCAACCATGATTTTCTCAGGAGTTCGGCTGCCCGATGAGGTCAGGATCGCACTCGAAGAAGACCGTCTGGTCATCTTCGTTGGAACAGGAGTATCAATACCCCCGCCATCCTCGCTGCCAGACTTTAATGGCCTAGCCCGCCAGATCACCGGCGCGAATTCTGTGCCGTCGGGCAGAGAGGATCGGGCCCTCGGAAAGGCCGCCCGCGATGGAACGAATGTTCACTTGGCGGCCGCGAAGATTCTCTACAATCCGAGGACCCGCCCCACGGAGCTTCACGGCAGAATCCTGCAAGTATTTGGTGCTCCCGATAAGGTGAGGGTCGTCACCACGAATTTTGACGACCATTTCTCCGCCACCTCACGAATCGTCTACCGAAAACCTCGCGTGCCCGAATACTACGCGCCGGCCCTACCTCTCGGGGACGACTTTCGTGGAATCGTTTATCTGCACGGTTCCGCAAGGGTGGAGCCGCGGGCAATGATTCTCACAGACAAGGATTTTGGCGTCGCCTACTTGACTCGTGGTTGGGCCCGGGATTTTCTTGTTTCCCTGTTCTCACAATACACAGTGCTCTTTGTTGGATATAGCCACAATGACGTCACGACAACATACCTAGCCCGTGGCTTAAACCAAGCGTCAGTTAAACCTCGTTGGACACTAGTCTCGTCCGATCTGAGGCCCGAAGATCAGGAGAACTGGTCATTGCTGGAAATCTCTGTAGTGCAGTACCCCATCGATCCCTCGAACACAGTCAACCAACACCAATCGCTAACGAAATTCTTCTCCGGCTGGGTAAAGCACGCCAGAGAGTCCCTCCTGAACCGCTCCAGAAGAGTCAGAGCACTCGCAGCAGCGCTCCCGCCCGAGAACACGGAAGTATCAGAATACCTTGACTACTGCCTCCACCATCCCCAGCTGGCGGAGGACTTCTACACCGCAATTCGGCACCCCGCTTGGATCGGATGGATGGAAGACCGCGGCTACTTCAAGCCCTTCTTTTCAGGAAGCGCCGGTCCCGCGGTGCAATTGCAGCCCCATGAGGCGGTCGCTGCCGCCTGGGTATGCACAATCGTACGAAGGAAATTCCCGTCTCTCTTGTTGGAGCTTATCGAGAAGCATCATCAGCGCCTGAGCGCGCAATTCGCGCAAATCTTCGGGCATAAGCTCTGGACGGAAAGCAGAAGGACGCCAGACCCTTACTTCTCTACGTGGATGTCAATCCTACTTTCCCAAGGCTACCACATTCTTGACGGAGCACACTGGGCTTACCTGCTGCAGGAATGCCGAATACCCGATCACACCGCTGTAGCCTTGCGCATCCTCGAATACATGACATGCCCGGAGGTTCAGCTGCAGAAGAGATTTGATTACTCACAGCCAGCACGCACCGGTAAGAACGAGCGTGGAAAGAATCCCCCGAGAACAGTGGACTATGGGGTCGAGTGGCCCGAGCAATCCCGCCACTGGCTGGAAGAGACTTGGAAGAAAACCCTTCAACCGAATCTCCCATCTCTTGCGGAGCCACTTGCTCTCCTAGCGACGAAGCAGTTGACCTCAGCCCACCTGCTCCTTCGCGGTCTGAACCGGGCGAGCAGCTTTTTCGACAGCACGAGCTGGAGCCGCAGCTCCATCGCCGAGCATGAGCAGGACCGTGACCCCTTGGAACCTTGCCTATCGATGCTCATTGATATTGCGCGAGACGTTATGTTGCACTGGTTCCACACGAATCCGGAACGAGGGGGGGCCCAAATCAAGATTTGGTGGTCGTCGGATGTCCCCTTGTTGCGCCGTCTGGCGATCTACGGTATGGCCTCTGATCCCAAGCTTAATGCAAACGCGCGACTCGACTGGCTCTTAGAAAATGACCTGATCTTCGACCTGGGGATGAAAAAGGAGGTTTTCGACGTTCTGGCAACCGCCTATCCCTCCGCCTCGGCGCAAATGAAACGCAAAGTCCTGCGTAGGGTTGCCAAGGGAATAACCGGTAAGGCCCGAAAAGGCCTCGAGCCTACAACCTTGGCTTATGAACAGTTCAATACCTTGGTGTGGCTGAGCCGAGCTGACCCCCAATGCCGGCTCGTGAAGAGCGCAAAGGCCAAGATTAAGGCCGTACACGGGGATTTTGGTGAGAGAGACCGCCCAGAGCTCACACACTGGCACGGCTCTGCAATCTTTGCCGATCCGAAGGAGGGATTCAACTTCGAGAAGGTGCTGTCCGAGCCCGCAGTGAAGTACCTGAGCTTCCTGCGCCAGCACGTCGACGACCCGATGCAGACAGAACGCTGGAGTTATCTGGTCAATCTCGCAGAACTGTTCCGCCGAAACAAGGGTTGGGCGCAGGAATTCATGACGGAGTTGATAGAAGTCAGTGCAGCCGACCGCGAGATTTGGCTCAGTGCCGTTCGTGCCTGCGAGGAGATCCTCAAGACCCAGGCAGATTGGGAATGGGCCTTCTCTGTCGTGGACCGAGCACCCGAGGTCCCGCAGGTATTCGCCGGGGTCGCGCACCTAATCTCACACGGGATTTGGCGCGGAAATGATGTGCTCAACGACGCCAATACCTCATTGGTTGGCAAGGCCGCATCGCTGATGGGTAAAGCTTGGGACGTTTGCGACAAAACCGGGGAAGCGCTCGACGAAACCTACCGTGACTGGTACACACGTGCTATCAACCATGAGGGTGGGTGGATTGGGGAATTCTGGATCCACTACTGCAGTCGTCTGCGTCGACAGGCTGGAACATCATGGCAAGGCGTTCCCCCCACACTAAAGTCCAAAATGAAGGCCGCGCTAGAGGGATCGACCCAGTTAAGGGTCTTTGCTCGAATCGCCATGACCCCATGGATGGACCACGTTTTCGCTTGGGACAAGCAGTTCGCCGAGGACTACTTCCTGCCGCTTCTCGATTGGCAGCGTGACGCCACCATAGCCCAGCAAACATGGTCTGTCCTCCTAAACTACCGACGCGCCACGTTCGTGGAAATCGAGAAGCAACTGCTCCCATACTACCGTCAACTTGCTGGTCGCCTGCGGGGAATGCTCAAAGCTGCGACAGAAAAGGCTGAGCAGTTCGACGACCACACGCTTCAGAACCTTGGTCTGTACCTTGCTGGCTTAGCCATCCACGTCCTGCCGAACCCAGTGGAATCTGGGTTCTTCCAAGAGTTCTTACCGCTCCTGCCGGAGCACGTGCTTCGGGCATTAGCCCTAGGATTTACCAATTCCCTTACGAAAATGCCCCCAGAGCGGACAAAGGCGCTCTGGGACAAATGGCTCAGAGAATACCTAGATTCACGGCTGGTGGGCGTTCCGGTCGCGCTATCAACCAAGGAGACTAGCGTCATGGCGGAATGGTGCCCTTGCCTCGGTCTAGTCTTTCCCGAAGCAGTTGCGCGCATCGTTCAAATGCCCCTAAGGAACGTGTCCGTCTACTCCATTATGCAGATCCTGCAAACTAGCCCTGTTCTCACCCAGTTCCCAAAGGACGCGTGCCGTTACATCGTCGCGGTTCTCAAGGCCGAAGACTTCCCGAGCCTGCACCCATCACTTTCAGTCGTGCACGACCAATTCAAGAAGAGCATCCGCAACACACCTGAATTCCGAGAGTTCGAAGAGTTGCTCTACCTGCGCGGCTGGAAAAACAATCCATCGAAATAGGGGCGGTCAATTGCTGCCTGACTCCCGCCGTCCCTCAGCCGCGCTCCGCCCGACCCGTTCTCGACCCCGCGCCCAGGAGGTTCTTGCCCGATTGGCCTCTCAACAATCGGGCAAAGGATTCCACTCGTCGTTCTCAGCGACCTCTGCGCCTCTGCGTGAGAATCACCGGCCTCACCCCCGTTCTCACACCTTCCCTCTCCCTCCCTCCTTAACGGATTCACGGTCTTGACGCCGCCGCTCGTGGACGGGCCGTATCCCACCCTTCACCATTTCGGACTCCCAACCGACAACCGCCTGTCCGCCTTCGTGCGGATTCGTGTCTTCTTCGTGCCCTTTGTGCATGAATCCTCTCGCCTCCCATCGTCCTTTGCAGTACGTTGCCGCGCGGTTCCGGGCACGATGATACTTCCGAAAATCCATCGCTATTTCGGTGGTGATCTCACGAGGAACACCGTGCGGTTCATCCTGCTTCCGCTGATCTTCGTCTCGTACTTCGGCATCCTGGCCCTGGCCGCTGCGTTGTACCCCGACACCTACGATTGGCGTTACCTGTCCATCTCCAAATTGCTCTACCCGCTCACCAATCCCCGGTTCCATTACATCGCCTCCGCTAGCGTCGCGGCGACCGGCCTGCTGATGGCTCCGTTCGCCGGTTACATCCGCCGACGACTCGGCGGCGCCGCTCCGCGTGCGTCGGCAGTCGGAGCCGCGTTGTTCTTCGGTGGCTGCCTGTGTCTCACGCTGGCCGGCCTGATCGCCTCTCATCCACTGCATGGAACAGCCCGCTTTCCTCAACTACACAACCTCCTGGCGCGCATCTCGGTCATCGGCATCGGACTGGGCATCGTGACATTCAACGTGTGCGCCACGATTGGATATTGCCGGGCGGCGCCCGGGACCGCACTCCATCCACGTCGCCTCATCCTCTCGTGGAACCTGCTCACGCTCCCCATTATCCTCATCACGTTGACGTGGCTGGCCATCCGCATCTCCGTGAACCGGTCGACTCCCGCCTATCACACCATCGCCGCAACCGCCCTCTGGAAAGTCGGCTTCTGGGAATGGATCGGCTCCATCGTCGTGTTCGCCTTCCTCGTCTACGCCGTGTTGTTGCTGCCCGAACACGATCCGGCCTGAGCCCTCCCCGTCTGCCACGCTCCCAGCATTGCTTTTGGCGACCCGACACGGTATGTACAATGGGCATGAGGTTCGTCTTACGTCGCGCCGCGTCTGCGGACTGCATTCGACGGGGAAATGGTTGGCCGGCTCCGCCCCCGAGGACGGCGCGATTCCTCATTCTTCTCACCGCCGCCACCCTGGCGATCGCATTCCTCCCCGCTGCGGCGCGCGCCCAAACCGGCACCGTGGCTTTCAGCCAGACGACCTACACGGTCACCACCGCTCAATCCAACGCCACGATCAACATCGTGTTCACGGGCAGCACCGACGACACCGCCTTCATCGACTTTTCCACCAGCGATGGGACCGCTGCCGACGGTGTGAATTACGTCGGCACCATGGGCACGAATTTCACGTTGTCGTTTCAACCGAATATCTTGACCGATGAGGTCGGCGTGGTGACGGCTGGTCCCGTGACCAACACCATCCTCATCGGCATCCTTGGCGGCGGCGCCCCGCAATCGACGCAAACCGTCAGTCTGGCCCTGGCGAATCCGGATGGGCCCATCACCATTGGCAATCAGGGGACGGCCACCCTGCAAATCATCAATACCAATGTCGCGGTGGAACAGGTCCAATTTGCCCAGTCCACCTACACCGCGGACGACACAGACACCGTAGCCACCATCACCATGGTTCGAATCGGCGATACCAACGAATCGGTTACGGTCAATTTCAACACTCAGGACGGAAGCGCCCAAGCCGGCGTCGATTACTCCAATACGACGGAAACGGTCACCTTCTCGAGCGGCACCGTCAGCAATACCGTGGCCATTCCGCTCATCGCGCCACCGCCGAACGCCCTGAAAACCAATCAAACCGTCAAACTCGTCCTCAGCAATCCCACGGGCGGCGCCGCCCTCGGCAGCCCGAGCCGGGCCATCCTGACGATCCGCGCCACCGGCCCGCCGGTCATCCAGTTCAGTGATCCCGCGTACCGGGTCCACGAACATGTCGGTCGCGCCACGGTCACCGCGATCCGATTCGGCGATTCGTCGGCCCAGGCCACCGCCGACTATGCCACCAGCGATGGCACCGCGCAAAACGGGATCGATTACTTCAGCACGAACGGCACGCTGATCTTCTCGCCGAACTCGTCCCGCGCGGGGTTCACCTTCCAGATAATGAAGTTCTCGACCTTTCAGAGCAACAAGACCGTCAACGTCACGCTGTCCAACGCGACGGGCGCCTCGCTGGGCACCCAGGTCACCGCCGTCGTGACGATTGTCAACGACCGCCCCCAAACAATCGTCTTCACGAATTCAAGCGGCGCGGTGATCACACTGTCGCTGCGCTCCATCGGCGTCATGCAGGTCTTGCAGCCGGAACCGCTCAACCTGCTCCTGGATGAAACGGAAGCGGCCACCAAGATCACCATGTTGGTCAAGAACGGCCGGAACGCCACCGGTTTCCCCCAAATCGACCAGATTACCGGCGCGAGCGATTGCGGCCTCATCGACGCCCGCGCGTTCGACGTGGTCGGTGCCGGCATTCAGCTCGGCGGCTACCTGAAGCAACTGCGCATCCACGATCTCACCAACGACGCCGTCGTGATCTCCAGCGACCCGGCCAACCGGATCACCTCCATCTCCGCGCACAATCTGATGGATGGCTGCGTGATCGACATCGGCAACCGGATCAATCGGCTACAGGCCGCGCGCCTGGGGAATGGAGCATCGCTGGCCGCGCCGCAAATCGGTTCTGTATCACTGAAGGGCGACAAGAAGGCGGGGATTTCCGGCGATTGCGCCGGAACCATCACGATCTCCGGCGACGGCCTCGCGGCCAATCAACTCGCTCTGGGTTCGCTCAATGTGGCAGGCACGATCAACGGCGCCAGCGTCATCATTTCCAACGGCAGCGCCGGCGCCGTCACCGCCTCGTGGATGATCGATTCCACGCTCTATCTCGGCTACTCGCCCAACATCTCAACCAATCCGATCTCGGGCGGGGGCACGTTCGTCGACGGAACGCGGCTCGGCAGCGTCAACATTCACTCGCTCGTCAATGCGTTCATCAACAGTGACATCGCCGCGTCACAGATCGGGAGCGCGCGGTTTTCCACCATCGTCACGAGCAACGGCGGGCTCCCGTTCGGCGTCACGGCGCAACGTATCTCGGGCGCCTCCTGCAAAAGGCCGCCATTCCGTTTCTTCCCCAACGGCCCCAACGACCAGTCCCTCGGCGATTTCCACGTGCTGCGTCAGTAAGGCGGGCCGGTTCGCGCCGGAGCGCCTGACAGAAGCTCGTGGGAGGGGCGTTTGCCGCACACGACAGCGGCGTCTCGTCGAACTCGGCTTTGCCCCGACCGGTCGCGACAAGAATGTCGCTCCCACAGACCCGCGGCAGTTTCGTTACGGGCTCTTCGTGGGATTCCAACCGTCGGCGCCGCCGAGCACTTTCGCGACCGTGATCGCCTTGGCCTCGTTCGCCGTCAGTTGCCGCGCCCACGGAACGCGCGCCTTTGGGTCGGCCCCGGGCCCGGTGCTGTTGAATTCGGCGTATCGCGAGGTCTTCTCCCGCGCAGGGTCCTTCCAATTGTTCCAGCCCTCGGGCCGGACCACGTCGGACATCTCCGTGTTGAGATAAATGGCGCTCGAATACTGGCGCCACGGGCGTCCCAGGTAGGACCTCACGCCCGGCTCGCCGGTGACCCGGCAGTTTGAGAACACAAACCCAAACGGCTCCTCCAGTGGCGTGGACGCGGCGGTCACGTACCCATTCGTCAGACAATGCATGTGGCATTTCTCGAAGAACGCGGTCGCCCCGCCAAAAATGAAGTCGACTTCGCCGGCGATGTAACAGCCTTCGAAGTACTGGCGGCCGCGATTGAGAAAGACCGTGTCGTGCCGGCCGAGAAACCGGCAGTTGCGAAACACCACGCGGTCGCCGTCCACCCGCACCGCCACGGCCTGGCCGAGCCCCGTCGCGGTGTTCTCGAACGTCAGATTCTCCGCCGTGAAGTCGTCTGCGTCGATGTCCGTCGACTGCGTCCGATGCGTGGTGATCGGTTTCCCGTCGGCGCCCGGCGTCTTCGCGCCCAGATTGAACGTCAGAACCGTTTTCTCCGGGTCTTCGCCCACGATGTGGACGAAATGTTTCTCGCGCTGGGCGTAAATCAGCTCCCTGTACGTGCCGGCCTTGATATGGACGATGCACGGGTTGGTCGCGCTGGCCGATTGCGGCGTGGCGTTGATCGCTTCCTGCACCGTCTTGAATGCGTTGCTCCCGTCCGCCGAGACATACAGATTCGTTTCCGCCGAAACCGTCAGGCCCGTGCTCGCGATGGCCAGTGCCGTGGCGAGCAGAAAACGAAGCCTCATTGTTGGCCATCCTTTGGCGCGGGCGTTGCGGTAGCACTGACCTTTTCCACCGCGGTCTTCGCCTGCTTCAGGTCATTCCCGTCCACGGTCACATCATCCGCGGAAGACTCGTTCATCCGCAGAAAGGTCTCGGTCCCCGGCGTCGCGACGCACCCATGGACGAACACGTTCTTTACCTCGCCGAGCTGGACCACTGGTGTCCCCTCGTGCGGCTTGGCGGTGGTGACCCCGTCCAATTCCAGACCGTCGGTGCCCGTCGCCGTGAACGCCGGGCCCGACTCGGTATTCACCGTCACGTGATGCAATTCGATTCCCTTGGCGTCCTTGATCGCAAACCCGGTCTTGCCCGTGAGCTGGATGTCGCTGAACGTGACGTCTTCCACCGGCATCTCGGCCAGGCCGGTCACCTCACAAGTGACCTTGCCGGACCCGGTGATGCCGTTGAAATGGATGTTGCGGAAAATCGGCGTGCGCTCCGACACGGGTTCGGGGTCCGACTTCCGGTAAAACGTCGTCAGCACCAACACGTCATCGCGGATGTTGCGCATCACGAGATTGCTGATCCGCACATCCTCGATCACCCCGCCGCGGCCGCGCGTGGACTTGATGCGAATCCCGTTATCCGTGTTCTCAAAGATGCAGTTGGCGATGGCGATATTCCTGACCCCACCGGACATTTCGCTGCCGATCGACAGGCCGTGGCCGTGCAGCAGCGTGCAGTTGTCGATGACGTAATTCTCCGCCGGCTTCCCGATGCGCCGCCCGTCCGCGTCCCGTCCCGATTTGATCGTGATGCAATCGTCGCCGACATCCAGCAGGCAATCGGAAATATGAACGTTGCGGCAGGAGTCGGGATTGATGCCGTCGGTGTTGGGCGACTTGGCCGGGCTGATGATCGAGACCCCGTGCACGGTGACATTCTCGCAGTAGACCGGCGTGACGTTCCAGAACGGCGAGTTGCGGATCGTAACGCCGTCCACGAGGACATTGGTGCACTCCCACATCTGGATGAACGGTGGACGCAAAAAACCGACGTTGAGCGGGCCGTAATTGAGCTCGGTGATCCGATCCTGGTTCAACCGCGCAAACTCGTCCTGCCACTTGCTGCGCGGGGCATCTTTGTTGCCCCGCAAATTATGGAGAAAATCCCACCAGGCTTTCCCCTGCCCGTCCAGCGTCCCGCGGCCCACGATGGCCACGTCGCTCGCCTGAAAGGCGGAGATCAACGGCGAGAAATTCGTCACCGAGATGCCTTCCCAGCGTGATGGCACCATCGGCAGGTAATCGTCGAAATTGGTGCTGAATTTGATGGTCGCGCCCGCGTCCAGGTACAACGTGATATGGCTCTGCAGATGAATCGGGCCGGTCAGATACGTCCCCGACGGGAAAAAGACCGTTCCGCCGCCACGGCTCGCCGCCGCGTCGATGGCCTTGTGGATCGCTTCCGTGCACATCGTTTGTCCATCCGATGACGCGCCGAACGTGGTCACGTTGAAAGAGCCGCGCGCCGGCTCGGTCTGGGAGGGCGTCGTCACGCTGTAAGCACCGTGCGCCGACTCGTTCTGCCCCGTCGTCTTGCACCCGACCATCAATCCGGCAAGGGCCGCAACGGCCAGGATGTTTGACCACGCCATCTTCACACTATTCCGATTCATTGAGTATTGCCTCCCGTTGGATAAATACTGCAATTCCCGTCGCTCCGCGCATGATACAAGCTCGCGACCCTGCGCTGCAACCATTCAAAAACACGTGGCGAGAGCACCTACCGGCTCAATTCGTAGGCCTTCATGATCGTCGCGTACTTGGTGATCATGTTCGGCACTTCCCAATCCGGCAACCGCCCGGCGCGAAGGTATCGCAAATAATTCTCGGTGACCTGCGCGAAATGCGCCTCGTGGCCGACATCATACTTCTCGGGGACAGTGATCTGCCACACTTTCCCGTCCCGTCGAAAGCCCACGCCGGGATATTTCGATTGCAGGTCTCCGATGGCGGTCTTGAGCGCCTTTTCAAATCTGGCATCGTCGACATGGCCGACTTTTTCGACGTACAGAACCGGCTGGAACGGTTGCTCCGCGCCCTGCCGGATAATCAAATTCGCCTTCGTCCCGCGCATCATGGACTGGTGCGTGTCCCCTGCCCCTGGCGGCGCCTCAAAATTCCATTTCACGGTGACCTTGGCATAAACACCGCGCAACCGGTACGTGAACTCGCCGTTGGCATAGACCTGAAGCACGCCGTCCTTCACATCGGCGCTGAGGAATGTCGGGAAATTCTCCGCGCCCGTCACCTGTTTGAATTTTTCGCGGGTGATCGGCGTGGCCCAGCGACGGGCGCTCAATACGCTGACATCCTCTGGACTCAACGCCTGTTCCGGAAACGCTCCCCATTGGATCAGATCCACCAGATGCGTGGTGACATCCACAATCCCCTCACCCTGCTGGCGGACATCGAAGTACCACGTCGGCCGCCTTAGCGGTGTGCCGGCCACGGTCTTGAAAAAGTGGTGAACGCTTTCTTCGGTAATGGCAGGTTCGTTGGTCGAGCCGTGGACGAGTTCGCCAAACAACGCGGATTGCTGCGACAATTCCCGTTGCAGCTCCGTGGTGATTTCAAACCGCTCGGTCATGATGTCGTACAACAGGACGTGGTTCGTCGTCGCGATGTCGAACGCCTGCCGCAATCGGGAGAAATCGCCCGGTGTGATGGCCATCGGTTTGTCCGCCAGCACATTCAACCCCGCCTGGACCGACCGGAGAATGTACTCCGCCTTGTTGGTATTGTTGCCGGCCAACACCACAATGTTGCCGGGCTTTTCGCTCAGCATTTTTTCCAGGAAGTCCGGGCCGGTATAGACCTTCTCCTGCCAATGGGTCGGCTGATCGGCTCGCGCATTGAACCGCTCGATTCGCTTCAGGTGTTCCGCCACATCGTCGCCGGTGGGAGCGTAGACATGCACCACGGAGTCCACGTCCGGGTACATGAATTTCTGCACCAGCGCGGCGGTGAAATGTCCCGGATCAAGCGTGATCAGCCTGAAGCGGGCCCGTTCGTCGTTGGTTTCGGCTCGGGCGAGATTTCCACTCATGATTCCCCCGCAGATCAACATTAGGGTCAGCAATCTACGCATCGCACCCAGTCTGCCAGCCGTCGTTCACGATGGCAATGCTGCCGTACGTGGATGGTGAGCCGGATACGCTACGAGAGCCGCCGTGACGGATTCTCCTGGGTGTTTTCGTGCGTCGCGGTGGGCAAAGGACCGGCAAAGAATGAAATTGGATAGACGACGCTGTCGGTAAGACCGGCCAGCGTCGAGGCCGGATCATTGGGAATTGGTATCGGCGGGGAAATCCTCGAGTCGTTCAGCGGCCAACTTCTCCAATCTCCTCGCTTGGGTGAGCAGTGTACGGCGAAGGCCTGGAGACACATCGCGCTCGCTGATGACGCGCGCGAGGCTGGCGATTGTACTGGCTCGCCGCGCGATCCGAACGTCGGGGTGTTTCCGCTGTGGGTAGATGCTATCAGGGATAATTCGCCGTCGGTGGCAGGACGGTAGCTGAATTGTCTTCGACCGAAGGGGCGGCTTCTCGTTGAGTACCGCGCCAAGTTTGGACTCGGAAACGACTTTCTGGAACAGCGTGTACTCCGCACGGTCAAGATAGGCTCGTCTTTCCCCTTCCGGCACGTTTGATAAGTCCAATGGCCAGACGCAAATCTCCGCGACTTCGAACGGGTCGAGAACATTCATCGCCACTGCGTCCGTCCGCTGGTTGGTCAAGTGACGCCCGATCCGTTGTCTGAGGCTTTCAAAAGTCTGCCCGATATAGATCGGCTCGCCGTCATAGTCATAGAAGGCGTAAACGCCGTATTGGTAGTTGCCGATCTTGTTGCCTGCGGCGTCCTTCGTATCAAAGAAGCTGCTGATCTCCCGGCGAATTGCGGCAACGTCCTCCGGCAATCCGACGCGGGCTGCTCTAGCGCCGCGCGGCTCTTCTGTAGATGACGTGGCGCTCTCGTACCGCTCTTGGGATCTTTTCTTCGGCATACAGTTCTTTCCAGACTGGGTTCAAATAGTTCTCGGCGATCCATTTGATTACCGGTACGCAGACCGCGTCGCCAAAGCCAAACAACGCTTGGTTGACGGGCGCCTTAATCGTGAAATCACCTGCGCCCATCAGCCGTGCACACTCGCGCGGCGTCAACAAGCGCACGGCGCAGTGGCGTTTTCCGGCGACGAAAAGAATCTGCCTGCCACTGCCTCCCCGCGGCGTTCGCAAGCATCCGGCTACTCCGTCCGTGCGCAATTCTGCCATTGATTTCCCATAGCGGACGCGACGGAAGACTGTGGCATAACGAGTCTTCTCACTGCGGATCATTGACTCAGCTTGACCGCGATGCTTGGGACTCATTTGGTTTAGCAAGTAATCAACGCGATCCCGGCTCCACCAAAACGCAGAGTTTGGCGACAAGCTTTCAATTACATCCTCCAGTTTGGCACCGGGCGTTGGAAGTGGCGGCAGTTGACGGATTCGCCAAGCGATGTCGGGGTGCCAAAGAATAAAGTCAGCTAGCGCTGACGGACGGCAATCGCTTTCCAAAAACCTCGGCGTCGTCTCCTTTACGAGACGGGCTTGCCCTTTCGTCCCAACGACAAATAGACGCTGCCGGCTCTGCGGAACGAACCGGAGGGCGTCGATAATGAATGCATCCACCGCGTAACCCAAATTGTTCAAGGCCGCGAGCGCATCTCGAAAATCGTTTCCGTCGTGTGATGTCAAGAAGCCGGTCACATTCTCGAGCAACACGAGCGAGGGGCGCCTGCTTCCCATTGCTGTAATGGCTTGGATGAATCCCCAAAAGGCAGAGGACTGTTCGCCGGCAAGCCCCTTGCGTGCGCCCGCCAAGGAAAGGTCGTTGCAGGGAAACGACGCGGTCGCTAAGTCCACTCTTGGGATTGAGGTCGAATCCACCTCGTGGACGTCACCCAAATGGAACGTCCCATCGTCTCCGAAGTGGTCTCGGTACATCTCCCATTTCTTCTCATCAATGTCGTTCGCATAGAGAGTCTGCCATCCGGCCTGTTCCAGCCCCATGCGCATGAGACCGATGCCGGCGAAGAATTCAGCGACTGTCCTTTGGTCTTTCACACGATTCCCTACAATGAATAGCCGGTTTGCTGTGAATCTTCAAACATCAAATTCTCGCTGGCGATCTACGCGCGTTGGTTTTGCCGGGCCTCCGCAGAACCGCCCGAACTTTCGCGATGACAGCCTTGGGATTGCGCAAGGAATGTTCCCACACCCGAATAACCCGCCAGCTTTGCTGCTGAAGCAAACGAACAATCTTTCGATCGCGAGCCTTGTTCCGTGCAAGTTTCCGACGCCAGTAGGCTCGATTTGTGGCTGGGCATTCCCCGTGGGCGCGGCAACCGTGCCAGAAACATCCGTCAACAAAAACAGCCAGACGTTCACGCCGAAAGACAAAGTCCGGGTTCCCCGGTATGGGCTGGTGGCGTCGCCAGCCTTTTATGCCGTGTGCGCGAAAGATGGACAGCAGGCGCAACTCGGTGTCTTTGTTGCCTCTCGACCGCACTGCGGCCATTACCTGTGAACGCTCGCGCTTGGAAAACACATCGGTCATAAGACCCCTTCTGAGTCGGCGCTGGCACGGTGGCGAATCTCGTTCCATGAGAGGGGCACGCGGGCAGTTTACAGGTGGGTGATTGTCCAGGCAACGTCGCTTTTTCTGGCCCGACATCGGAATGGAGGGCGTGTCAGACGGCACGCGGGGCGTGTGCGCTCCCCGTTGGATAATGGGGAAATCAGGGGGCGATTTTGGAGTTGACATGTGCATCGGTATACGATATGGGTTGAGATGAAAGGATTGTTCTTTGAAAAGCATGGGGACCTGTTTTGCACTCGCTCGCTCGCGCCCGCTCGGCTCACCCGAATGGGCCGCCTGCGGCGTTGCGTCTCGCCGCTCCCAGCGGCTCGGCCTTGACATAGCGGGAAGATGGCCAATGGCAAATGGCTGATTAGAGGAAAGTGCAGAAGAGAGCGGCCAGGCCGGGAGACCTTCGGTCAAAGGCCGTGCGGGGTCAGGAGACCCGCGCACAGCCTAAACGGGAGCAAGACGACGGCGTGCCGGGGCTAACGGCAAAGCGGCGACGAGTCGCCGCACTCCAAAGGGATCCACCCACCCCCCTGTTTCTGCGAAACGAAGCCAACGGTTTTTGGCGTGTTGCGGTCGCGGATGAGCGTGGGGGACAGGTGGTTACGAAAGTTGGTACGCCGATTTTGGCGTTGGCTTCGTTTGGCTTCGTTCGGCCAAAAAATGGCTTCGTTTTGGGGGTGTTTGGGGCTTGAACTGCCGCAAGCAGGGACGCCCGCGCCACCAAAGGGGAGCTGCGGGCTGTTACGGCACGAGGCGGACGCGGTAATAGCGGGACGGGACGTTGGTTGCGCCACCGGAGTCGACGAAGTTCGTTGCGGTGTCGCTGCTGCCCGGCAGGATCGTCTGCGACGCCGGAATATCCGCGAAGCCGTTCGTCACGTAGCCACCATTGGTGTCACCGCCTGTCACTTGCACGATGTTGGTATGCCCGCCCGCGGTTGACCACGTGACCCACACGTCGGCGCCCGAATTCACGACCGAGGTAATTTGGAAGAGGGAAGCGGGGTTTGTCGGATTCAGCCCGGCGAGAAACTGATTCGTATTGCTCATCCCCTTCCCGAGCGGATCAGCATTGCCGTCCGCCTGGGGACACAGCGCCAGATTGGTGCACCCGAAGTACTGCAATTGCCAGGACGTGAACGGATCCGGCGGCGCGGCGACAACCAGATTCACCTGGCCGCTTGTGTTGGTCGCAATGGTATACGTGAAATTCGCGTTCGGCACCGAGCCGATCATCAGTGTGCTGGATGTCAACGTGCCGCTGTAGGTAAACAGCGTGTACGTTCCGTTGGTCAGTCCACCGTCATCGGTGGTATTCAGCGTACCCCTCAACGCCAGGTTGCCTGTCACGGCGATCTTGGTGGCATTCGTGCCAAGCCCGAAGTTCAGCACCGACGCGCTCCCCAGGTTCAGATTCGTGCTCACAGTCAGCGTACTGGCGGACAAGGTGAGAAACGGAGCGGGGCCGAGCGCGTTGGTGTGGGCCATGCGCGCCGAGGCATTGAAGAACGCCAGCACGTTGTTGGTCAGTGAAGTGGCCAGCCCATCCAACGACACCACATTCGTGTTGAGGACACTGTTGGTAATCGTGACTTCGGCATTGTACAGCTCCAGCGCGTTGGCGCCGCTGATATTGAACTGCGCGTCGACGATCCGCATGGCGCGGGCGTTGTAGATGTCAAATGCCGTGGCGCCCGTGAGGCTCACACTGGCAAGGGTGAGGTTCGAGACCGTCATCTCGAGCCGCCCCCAGATGATACCGGGAATGGCGCCGCTGGCGACCGATGCGGTCACGTTGCTGATGGTGATGTTGCGCCAGACGGGAATGTTTGTGGTGCCGACGGACTCGCCCGCGGCGGTTGCCGGTGTAACACTGGTCGGGGTGCCCACCTCGTTGTAGTAGCTATAGATGACGATCGCGCCCTTTTGGATATTCGTCATCGTGAGATTGGAATACGTGAGATCTTGCGCGGTGCCGCCCCGGCCATTCAAGCTCAGGTTGGTCGTGTTATTGTCGGACTTCATCCGAATGCCGTAATCCGTACCGTCATAGGAGCAACTTGTGACCGTAAGGTTCGACAGACCGCCGGCGGTATTGCTGCCGATCGACACGCCGTGGCCAATGCCGAACACGCAATTGGTGACGAGGATGTTCGCATCGATCGTCCCGCTGGTCGGGCTGAACGCGATGTTGTCGTCGCCGTCGCTGATCGAACAGTTCTGAACCAGGCAGTTCGTTCCCGCCAGATCGATGCCGTCGGTATTGGGCGACGAGGGTGTGTTGATGGTAATTCCCTGGATCGTGATATTGTCGCCGGTGCCGCCAAAGCCAATGTGCATCTTCGGCGGATTCTTCAGATGCAGATTTTGTATCAGCACCCGCTGGCAGCCGCTCAAGCTGATCATGAGCGGCCGCAACGAAGTCGCCCGGCCATCCCACCAGCCCGGCTTGGCTGTTGTCGCCTGGCCGTCGATGGTTCCGTAGCCGCTGAGTTCCACGTCATGGAGGCTGGAGCCGGCGATGAAGTTGGGAATTGTGCCATTGGTCGGATAGCTGCCGAACGGCAGCATCTTCAGGGTCGCGTTGCTATCGACCTGGAAATTGATGCCGTTGGCCAGGGTGATCGGCCCCGACAAATAGCTGCTGAGCGTCCCATTGGCGGGAATCAGCACCGTGCCGCCGCCGTGGGAGCTGGCATCGCTAATCGCGCTTTGAATCGCAGCGGCGTTGTTGGCGGTCCCGTTACCGACCGCTCCATACGCGGCATTGGTGACGGCAAACGTCTGATTGCTGATGATTGGCAGATCGGGATTCGCGCTGGCCAACTGTCCGCCAAGCCCCAGAATCAGAGCCAGGATCGACCACAGACAGGTGACGACGGCCACTTTAGGAAGGTGCGTGTGCATATTAGGGTACCAGTCGGACACGGTAGTAGCGGTCCTGAGCATTCGTTGCGCCACCGGAGTCGACGAAGTTCGTCGAGGCGTCGCCGCTGCCGGGCAGAATCGTCTGCGACGCTGGAATATCCGCGAAGCCGTTCGTGACGTACCCACCATTGGTGTCACCGTCCGTAATCTGCACGATGTTCGTATGTCCGCCGGCGGTTGACCACGTGACCCACACGTCCGCGCCCGAATTCACAATCGAGGTAATCCGAAATAGCGAGGCGGGATTGGTCGGGTTCAGCCCGGCGAGAAACTGATTCGTATTGCTCATGCCCTTGCCCAGCGGATCGGCATTGCCGTCCGCCTGGGGACACAGCGCCAGGTTCGTGCACCCGAAATACTGCCACTGCCACGCGACGAACGGATCCGGCGGTGGATTGTTGTTAATCACGAGCAATCTCACCTGACCGACCACACTTGTCGAAATCGCGCAGGTGAAACTCGGATTCGGCGTTGTGCCAATGGCCAGTCCGCTGCCGGTCAATGTCCCGCCGTAGGTAAACATGGTGTAGGTTCCAGCTCCAAACCCGCCGCCATCGGTGACGTTGAGGGTGCCGTTCAACACGAGGCTGCCGGTCACGGCGATCTCGGTCGTGTTCGTGCCAATCCCGAAATTCAGCACCGACGCGCCCCCGAGGCTCAGGCCGTTGCTGATCGTGAGCGTCGTGCCGCTCAACGTGAGATTTGGGCTGGCGCCGAGCAGGTTGGTGGCGGTCACCGCCGCCCGGGCATTGAACAACGCCAGGACATTGTTGGTCGGCGGGACAACCAATCCGCCCAGCGTCATCACATTCGGGTTCGACGCGCTGTTGGTGATCGTGACCTGGGCGTTGAACAGTGTCAGCGTGTTGGTCCCCGTGTTGGGGGCGCTCAAGTTGGAGTCGATGATCTGGATGGCCCGTGCGTTATACACGCAGAAGGTCTTCGTCGGGGCGAACAGGTTTACGCAATCCAGCGTGACGTTGGAAACCACCATCTCCAGTCGTCCCCAAATGATCCCCGAGATGTTGTTCCCCGTCAGCGCCGTGGCGGTCAGATTGCTGACGGTGATGTTGCGCCAGATGACGACGTTATTGGTGGACCCCACTTTCTCGCCAGCGGCCGTTTGGGGTGTGACGCTGTTGGGCGTTCCGACCTCATTGTAGTAGCTGTACAGCACGAATGGATACTCCACATTCGTCATGCTGAGATCGTAATAGGCCAGGTTCTCGACCAGTCCGCCCGCGCCGCTGCCACTGGCGGCATTGTCCGACTTCAACCGAATGCCATAATTCGTCGCATTGAACGTGCAATTGCTGACGATCAAATCCCGCACGCCCCCGGACGTGTCGCTGCCGACCGATACGCCATGACCGGAACCGAACGTGCAGTTCGACACCACGGTGTCCACCGTTGTGAAGCCGGTGCATTTGAAGGAAATATTGTCGTCGCCATCACTGATGAAACAGTTCTGGATGAGCGTGTTGGTCGCCGTGAGGTCGATCCCGTCGGTATTGGGCGAACTCGAGGAGGTGTTGACCGTAATCCCCTGCACCGTCACGCCATTGTTTCCGCCCATCAGCGCGAAGTGGTACATCGGCGAATTCTGTGCCGTGACGTTTTGGATCAGCAGCCGCGTCGTGGCGACAATGTTCACCAAATACGGCCGCGTACCTCCGCCCGACCACCAGCCCGATCCCTGTCCATCGATTGTTCCCGATCCGCTGATCACCACGTCATGCAGGTTGGTGCCGTTGATAAACGGAATGGAGGCGCTCGGCCAACTGCTCTTCGGCAGCATCTGCAGCTTGGTGCCCGCATTGATCTGCAAACTGACGTTGTTGGTCAGGTTGATCGGGCCGCTCAGATAATTCGTCAGCACGCCGACCGCCGCCACGATCACCGTGCCGCCGCTCGCCGCGCCCGCGGCATTGATGGCGCTCTGTATGGCCGACGCGTTGTTCGACACACCGTTGCCATACGCCCCGAAGTTCGTGACGTAAAACTGGTTGGTGGGTATCTGCGGCAATGGCGGCGGGCCGCCAAATACGACCGGTGCCAACCCGAGCAACACCACGGACGGTGCCGCAATCGCTCTGGTAAACAGCGATTTCGCACCGTCTGCATCCATATCAAACACCGAGTTCCTTGACCGACACTTCGTTCTCTCAGGGCAACAGAACGCGCACGCGGTAGTAGCGGGACGGGACGTTGGTGGCGCCGCTGAAGTCCGTCATATTGGTGACCATGCCCAGGCCGTTCCCGCCGCTGAGAATATTGGTCTGGCCGGTATCCTGCCAGCCGCCGTTGGTGTAGCTGCCGTTGGCGGTTCCCGTTGTGAAATCCAGCACGTTCGTCCGCGACGCAATTCCAGGCGTATAGGTGTTGTCTCCATTGGCGCCCAGGTAGGTCACCACGATGTTCGTGCCGGATTTCACCGCGCTGACAATGTGCAGGTACGCCGCCGAGTTGGTCGGATTGAATCCCGCCATGAACGCGTTCGTATTGCTCATGCCGTTGCCCGTGTAGAAGGCGTTTCCGCCGCACGCCGCGCAGTTGGTGCTGCCGAAATACGTTTGCGACCACCACGCGTACGGGTCGTAGACGTTGATTGTCTGCGTGAACGGGCTGCTGGCGCCGTACGTGTTGGAAGCGATCAATGACGCGGTCCACGCGCCCGGTGTCACATAGGTGTACGTCGGGTTCTCGCTCGTCGAGGTCCCGCCATCGCCAAACGTCCAGAACCAATCTGCCGGCGAACCGGATGAGGTATCGGTGAAACTCACGGTCAATGGCGCTGCCCCGCTGAGAGGACCCGCGGTAAAACTGGCCACCGGCGGCGGCGGGTAGCTGACGATCAGATTCACCTGACCCACCGTGTTGGTCGAGATCGCGTAGATGAAGTTCGTACTCGGCACCGTGCCAATTGCCAGGCCACTGTAGGTCAGCGCCCCGCCGTACGTGAACAGCGTGTACGTCGTATTGGTAAACCCGCCGGCATCGTTGACGTTGAGCGTGCCACCCAGCGTCAGATCGCCGCTGACCGCCGTCAGATCGCTGCTGGTGCCGAGTTGATACTGCAGAGCCGCCGTGTCGTTGGCCACCAGGTTGTTGCTCACGGTCAACGTGCCCGGGCTGTTGCCGGGGGCCAACGCGCCATTCACCGTCACCGGCCCGCCAATGGTCCCCGCTCCGCCCAGGGTTGCTCCGCTGGCGACGGTGACCGCGCCGGTGCCGGTCCCGCTGCCGGTTGTGTTATTGATGAACACGGTGCCATTGTTGGAGATGACGAGCGCGCCGGCAAAGTCGGAGTTGTCCGCTCGTAACGTCAGCGAGGCGCTCCCGGGGACATTCACCAGAAGATCCCCGGACCCCTTCACCGTGGCGTTCAGCGTATTGGCGCCGCCGTTGAAAGCCAGCGTGCTGGGCGAACTCACGCAGAGGCTGTTGGAGGACGTCACCGAGTTCTGTTTGAACGTGAGAACGCTGCCTCCCAGCGCGAGGGAGCCGGCGCCGAGCACGTTGGTGTCGGTGATCGTCGCCGTCGCGTCGTAGAAGGCCATGTTGTTGTTCGTTCCCGGTCGCACCAGTCCGGTGAGCGTCACCAGGTTCGTAACGAACGCGCTGTTCGAGACGATGATCGAGGCGTTGTACATGGTCAGTGTGTTCGTACTCGTCGGTCCGCCGAGGTTGGAATCGATGATCTGAACTCCGGTGGCGTTGTAGATGCAGAACGTCTTGGTCGGCGCCGCAATGTTCACGTTCTGCAGGGTAAAGTTCGTGACCGGCATTTCCTGTCGGGCCCAGAGGATCCCCCCGATGTGGCTTCCGGTCAGCGCCGTGGCCGTTACATTGCTGAGCAGGATGTTCTGCCAGATCGGCGTCGTCGTGATGACCGGCTGGGGCGCGTCATTGGCCGCGGTCGTCGGCGTGATGCTGTTCGGTGTCGAGACCGTGTCATAGAAATCGTAGAGAATGACGGCATAGCCGACGTTGCTCATCGTGATGTCGCGGAATTGGATATTCTGGACCAGGCCGCCGATGTCACGGTCGGACTTGAACCGGATGCCCTGATCCGTGCCGTTGAAGGTGCAGTTGCTGACCAGCACATCGTGCACCCCGCCCTGGATTTGACTGCCAAAGGACACGCCGTGCCCGACGCCAAACGTGCAATTCGAAACCGTGATGTCCGCCGCCGCGTCGGCGCTGCTGCCGATCTCCATGTTGTCATCGCCGTCGCTGATCGTGCAGTTTTGAACCAGTACATTGGTTGATCCCAAATCCATCCCGTCCGTGTTCGGGGCGGTGTTCCCGGAGAACGGCGTGTTGATGTTGACGTCCTGGATCGTGACGCTCACGTTGCCACCCTTCAACATCAGGTGGAACTTGGGCGGGTTCTGCAAGGTCACATTCTGGATGAGCACCCGCTGGCACTGGCTGGAGAAATCGATGAAGTACGGTCGCGGGTCGCCGGCCGGCCACCAGGTCGAGCCCTGGCCGTCAATTGTCCCCGGTCCGCTAATCTCGACGTCGTGAAGGCCCGCACCGTTAATGAACGGAACGCCACTACCGCCGCCGGGCCAACTGGTCTTCGGCAGCATTTGCAGCATCGCCCCGCTGTCGATCTGCAGGTTGACGCTGCTGGCCAGCGTGATCGGCCCGCTCAGATAGGTGCTCAACGAGCCACCCGACGGGATTTCGACCGTGCCGCCGCCCAGAGCCGCCACGGCATTGATGGCGTTCTGAATGGAGCCGGAGTTGTCCGTCGTGCCGTCGCCCACGGCGTTGTAGTTGGTCACATTGACGTTGTTCGTAGGAATGACCGGCAACGGCGGCGTCTTGGAGAGGACCGTGAGCACGGCGGCGCTGCTGATCGTGGAGCCGACATAATTGGACGCCGTGAGCGTATAGTTGCCCGAGTCGGTTGTCTGCACGTTGGTCAACACGAGCGTGGTCGTGGTGGCCCCGGCAATCGGCGCACTGTTGACATTCCATTGGTAACTGATTGGCTGCGTGCCAACCGCGGCCGCGCTGAAACTGACATTGGTGCCGACGTACACGGTCACCGACGCGGGTTGGGGCTGGGTGAGGAACACCGGCGCCACGGGATTGGTGTTGACCGTCAGGTTCGCATAGGAACTCGTGACGGAGTCGATGGGATTGCTCACGACCACGGAATACACGCCAGCATCACCGGGTTGCACGTTCGTCAAAGTCAGCGTGGACGCCGTAGCGTTGGGAATTATCGAATTCGTGTTGTAGTACCACTGATACAGCAACGGCAGGCTGCCACTGGCGCCGACACTGAAGGTGGCGGTCTGTCCCGGAATGACCGTCATGTCCTGGGGCTGGTTGGTGATGGTGGGACCATTGACCGCCACGCTCAATTGCGCCACCGTGCTCGTCGCCACGCCGTAGGCGTTCGACACAATCACCGAGTAGCCGCCGACATTCGTGGGGTCAACACTGCTGATCGTGTAGGTGAAGTTGGTGGCATTGGCCAAGGGCGTGTTCGTATTGAAATACCATTGGTAGAACAGCGGCAGAGTGCCGTTGGGAACAACGGTGAACGTCACCGTACTCCCGGAAGCCACGTCCTGATCTTGTGGGTTGGTGATGATCGTGGCGGGGACGGGCGATGACGTGTACTCCACTTTCACCTCGGTGAAGTTGTTGGTCGCCGCCGCCTGGGTGTTGTTCGCCGGGCGAAACGCGATCCCATCGAAACTGAAATTGGTCGCCAGGCTGTCGGCCGTCGTCACGGAAAGCGTCGCGCCATTGGACAGGTTGGACCACGTTTCCGAAATCACCAAGGTCGTGAGGTTGGAGCGCTGGAAAGCAAACTGCAACGTGTACAGTGTTCCGTTGGCGAAGCCGCTGAAAATGTTGGTATTCTGACCCGTCTTGGAGATCGAGGTCCAGTCCCCGCTGGCGCCGAGCAGGCTGTTGTCGGATATGACCGTACGCTTGCGAACGTCGATCGGTTGGTTATCGCCAAACGCTGTGTACATTTTCCCGAACAAGGACCAGCCCTGCACAAACAGTCCCTGGGAGCTGCTGCTGAAGCCGCCATCGGCCGTCACGCGCAGCGGCACATTGCTCCCGTCGGCGAAATCGAAGATGCCGATCCGGAACCCCTGCGAACTGCTCGCGTTCGTCGGAACGCCGTTATAGTTCATACGGAAGGTGGTGGTCAGCGTGTCGCCGACATTCAATTGAACCGGCGCACTGCCATTGGTCGTGAAATAGGTGATCGCCATCCCCGAGCTGCTGCCCACCGCCATTCTCAGGGCGCCCCCGGAGACCGACAACGAACCGCTGCTGGAAGAAAACCAGGCCGAGCGCGTCGGAAGATTCTGGCTGGTGCGCGTGCCGCTGCTCCAGGTCGTCTGGTCCAGAAGCACTGTCGCGTAACTCGACCCCGCCAGGACCAGCAAAGTGGCCAGCGCCGCACTGAGTTTGAATACACGTCTCATGCTGCATCCTTCCGCAGGCCCATCGGGCCAGTTCGTTGTGTCCTTACCTCTCTCGCAGCCCCCAATCAATCCGATGCTCAACCGACGACAATCCAGCCCTCTACGGCAACAGAACCCGCACGCGGTAGTAGCGGGACGTGGCATTGGCCGCGCCACCAACGTCGATCATATTGGTAACGGTGCCGACGCCTGTTCCCTCGCCACCGGCGGCGGATATGCCCACGCCAAGAACGTTGGTCTGGCCCGTGTCCTGCCAGCCGCCATTCGTGTAGCTGCCGTTGGCAGTGCCCGTCGTGAAATCCAGCACATTGGTCCGCGACTGAACGCCCGGAAGATAGTTGGTGTCGCCGCTGGCACCCAGGTACGCGACAACGACGTTCGTGCCGGACTTCAGAACGCTGATGACGCGCAGGGACGCCGCTGAGTTGGTCGGGTTGAATCCCGCCAGGAACTTGTTGGTGTTGCTCATGCCGGTGCCGGTGTAGGAGGCGTTTCCATCGCACGCCGCACAGTTCGTGTTGCCGAAGTACGTCTGCGCCCACCACGCGTACGGATCGTAGACGTTGATCGTCTGCGTGAACGGGCTGCTCGCGCCGCCCGCGTTGGAGGCAATCAAGGACGCCGTCCAGGCGCCCGGAGTGACGTACGTGTACACGGGGCTCTCGGTCGTCGAGGTGCCGCCATCCCCAAACGTCCAGAACCAGGCCGATGGCGAATTGGATGACGCATCGGTAAAACTCACGGTCAATGGCGCCGCCCCGCTGAGCGGACTCGCCGTAAAACTGGCCACCGGCGTCGGCGTGACAGAAGCGACAACGTGTACGCCGACCGTGTTGGTCAACGACGTGCCTTCCGTGTCCGTAACGGAGAAATCAAAACTGCCGAGCCCGTTGAAGCCGGATGTCGGCGTGTACCGCGCCGTCTTGCCATCGGCCAGCACGGCTACCGTCCCGTTGACCGCGTTGGCCACGGTGAACGCAGGTTGATTGGTAAACCCGACGGCGTACTGGCTCAGATCAAGGTCCACATACGAATCCTGCG
The DNA here is from genome assembly GCA_035541135.1 of Verrucomicrobiia bacterium. GTDB lineage: Bacteria > Verrucomicrobiota > Verrucomicrobiia > Palsa-1439 > Palsa-1439 > Palsa-1439. Next base: position 206,608 of record DATKNW010000016.1, on the reverse strand, counting down.
CGCAGTTTTCGTGCGGGGCCGCCAGCCAGTTCAGGTAACGCTCCAGGTTGGAGTACCCGTCGCCAACCGAGTCGGCATTGGCGTCGGAGAAATCGCCCGGCGGCGAGTTCGGATTGGTCCCGTGCAGCACTTCCCACCAGTCCGGCATGCCGTCGTGATCGGAATCAACATCGGCGTTGTACGTGTTATACGGCGGCCACGGGTAATTGGGAGAATTGGTGGCGACGTCGTGGACATCGGTTTGGGTATCGATGAACCCCGGGTAGTTCGGGCCGACGCTGTTGGTTTGCAGCAAACCGTTGATGGTGTAATTCGGGCCGTTGGTGCCGACATAATGCCACGTGCCATTCAACACTTCCTGAATGACGCGTTGATCGATCACGTCGGCGTTGGGAAGATTGCAGCCGACATCCGACAGGACAACCTTGAACGCGTCATGGGCGCTCTGCGTCGTGACGTAGGACGGATAAATCTCCGAGCTCACGCGCACCGAGTTGTAGGCGTTGGTGTCGTTGTACTTGAGGCTCACCGCTGTTCCGTACTGCCAGTTGTTCGTGTCGTAGTTCTTCCCTTCCATCACGTTCCCGTTCATGTAGACCTGTTCCGTACCGTACGCGGGATTGAGGGCGTCCAACTGCAGCAGCCACGTCTTGTAGGGATTGATGGGCAGCGGCTTGTAGTAGTTGTTGACGTAATTGATTCGCGCCACGCCACCGTCGGTGGTCTTGTCGAGCCAGTTGTACACGACGTTATCACGCACGTCGAGCGACCCGGCGTAATGAGCGCTCTGGTCAAGTCCGCCCGCCAGGCTCCAGTTCCGTTGCGTGCAATGGGCAATGAGGTTGTGGTGATAGCTGCCGATCTCCCCGCTGATCGACGCCGCGAACGCGTGCGGCTGATAACAATTCGTGCAACCGTCCTGCGACCGCTCGGTGTCGTTATAGTGGTACGAATAATCCAGCGCCTCGGAAATAATGTTGTGCTGGAAGGTGATATTGCCCGACTGGCTGCCCACCGCGCCGCTCTGGCGGGAACTGGTCGCCTCATCGATCGTCCACCCCAGCGAACAATGATCCATGATGGAATTGTTCGAGTTGCCCAACCCGATGCCATCCATCGCTTCCTGGCTGTAGTCGCCCAACCGGCAGCGGATAAATCGCATGATCACGTCCGAACAACCCGCCAGCCCGGCCCGATACTGACTCAGACAAATCCCGTCGCCAGGGGCGGTCTGCCCGGCAATCGTGACATACCCGTTGGTGGAATTGATGGTGCAGGGTTGCTTGAGCCTGATCAATCCCGACACCCGAAATACAACCGTGCGCGGGCCGGTTGCCTCAATCGCGGCGCGGTAACTGCCCGGAATGACCGGCTCGCCGATGGTCTCGTCGTAATCCAACAGGTTGGTCACTTCGACGACCGCGCCCCCGCGCCCGCCGCGGGCGAATCGGCCGTATCCTTCTGCCGTCGGAAACGCCATGTGCCGCGTGCGGAACCGCCAGATATCGCCCTTGGCGACGCCATTGGTCGCATCGATTTCGTCGATGCGCCAGTAGTACGTCAGCGCGCTGTCGAGGTTCGTGGGCGTATTCCAGAAGTTCGTCGTGTAGCTGCCCTGGAACTCGGGGGAAGAATGTGTGGCGGTTGCCACGTTATTGCTGACAGTGCCGAAATACACGTCGTTGGTGACCGCAAACTGAGACGGCGTCCAACTGAGCGTGGTGTAGCCCGTCCCGGCGGAGCCGGGCACGGCCGCATCGTTGTTGGCGAATACATGCTCGTCCCCATCACCAGGCACCGCTCCGGTCGCCGTCGTCCCGGGGGACAACCCATCAATCGCAAATCCGTTCAGGATGACGAAATCCAGATTGTTTGTACTCGTATGATCGGGATCAAAGTTGATGGTCGTCGGCAGCCCGGCCACGGCATTGACTGTGAAATAGGCGAACCCGCACTTGCTGTCGTTGGTGGCGTAATAGCTCGGGGTGCTGGTCATCACGGTGCTGCCGTCGACGCTGATGACGCACGCGCTCATGAAATGATTGGAGCCGTGCCACGTCGTATTGACGTGGTTGCCATACACGTCGTTGTGATACGTGGTGATCGTGTGCGTGCCGGCCGTGAGATTGGAGATGACCAGGCAAAACGCCCCGCCGTTGGTGTACGGTATGCCCAACGTGGTGTTGTAGGTCCAAACCCCGTCGCAGGACAGGCGATAGCCGGCGTTCGGATCCGTGCTGGTGCTGTTGCCGTCCTTGTTCCCCCAATTCGCCATGAGAGACGTACTGGCGGTTCCGAACGCGGGCACGGTCTGGGAAACCGTGCAGGAAATGACGGCGCCCGCGGCGTTGGTGAAGTTGCGGGTCGCCTTTTGGCCGGTCGATCCAAGATCGGTCGCCAGATTCCAGGGCAAATAGCCCGGAGCGGTATTGTCGCTCCGAGCGGTGTTGTTGATGTCCACCTTGAAGGGCGTGGACTGAGCCCAAGATTGCAGAGAAACAACCCACACAAGGGCGATGGACGCCAGATTCTTCTTGACACTCCACTTCATCGAAAGCCTCTCTTTCCGAGCCAGTTAAACACGCACCACGCCCTTTCGGACAACGAAAAACACCTAGCCGATACGCTCCGACGCTGGTTTCGCAATGTAATTGCGACGCCCGCTGCTACTTTTTCACCTCACGGAACCAGGCGAACGCGGTAGTACCGCGACGGGGCATTCGTTGCGCCACCCAGGTCGATATAGTTGGTCGAGGTATCGCCGCTGCCCGGCAGAATTGTTTGCGAAGCCGGGATATCCTGGAAGTTGTTCGTGCCATAGCCGCCGGCGGCATCGCCGTTCGTGACTTGTACGATGTTCGTGTGACCACCGGCCGTCCTCCAGGTAACATTGACATCTGCGCCTGTCTTGACAACAGAAACAACCGCCAGTGCCGACGCGCCGTTGGTCGGATTCGTGCCGGACAGGAACTCGGCCATGTTGTTCTGACCATCACCATCCGGGTCGGCTGTCGCCGCTGCCTGCACACAGTCCGTGCAGGTGAAGTACTGCATTTGCCAGCAGGCAAACCGATCCGTCAGTGACACGGTCGCGCTGCCGTTCATGGTCGCCGTGCAGCCACTGGTCGCATTGGACGCAATTACCGTATACACACCCGCCCCCGTCACGTTGGTGAATGAAATCGCGCTGCCGGTACCGGCCAGCGGCGCGCCCGTGGGACTGCCACCCAATTCAAGCTGGTAAACCACGCTCGATTCCGATCCATCCAAGCCGACGCTCACGCCGCCGCCACCGGCGCAATACGCGCCGCCACCAGTAACATTGAAGGTCGCGGGACCCCCACCGGCACCGACCGTCAGCGTCGCCGCCCCAGAAACCGCCGGCGGACTGCACGTGCCGCTGACCACGCAATCGAAACTCGCCCCTGAATCGCCCACATCGACGCCCGTGAGCGTCAACGTGATCGTGCCCGACCCGCTAATGGTGCCGCCGTCGCTGATGTTCGAGCCGTTCTCCTGCCACTGATAGCTCAATCCCACACCTGTTGCCGAAACGGTAAAGTCGGCTGTTCCACCCACGCAGGCTGTTTGTGGCGACGGATCGGAAGAGATGCTCGGCACGGCATTCACTGTGACCGGCAAACTCGATGCTGTGCCGCTGCAGCCATAGGCATTGGCTGGCGTCACTTGCACGTTCCCACCGAGCGAGCCCATCGTCACCGCAATGGATGTCGTCCCTTGTCCGTCCGTGATCGTCGCCCCCGTGGGAGCCGTCCATGTATATACCGTCGCGCCGCTGACGCTGGAGATTGAATAGACCAGCCCCGTTTGTCCCGCGCACACCGTGGTCGATCCGCTGATCGAACCCGCGCCACCAACGCCGGTCACCGTCACGCCCAGGCTGGCCGGCGTACCGGTACAGCCGTTGGCGTTGGATGGCGTGACCTGCACGTTGCCGGAACTCGCCGAGCACGCATAGTTAACAGTGATCGACGTCGTGCCCTGGCCACTGGCAATGGTTGCGCCGGTCGGCACGGTCCACGCGTAGGTCGTTGCGCCGCTGACGCTGGAAATCGAATACGTCACGCTGCTCGCCCCGGCGCTAACAGAACTCGATCCACTGATCGAGCCGGCCGCGCCGACACCGGTGACCGTGACGCCCAGGCTGGCCGGCGTACCGGTACAGCCGTTGGCGTTGGATGGCGTGACCTGCACGTTGCCGGAACTCGCCGAGCACGCATAGTTAACAGTGATCGACGTCGTGCCCTGGCCGCTGGCGATGGTCGCGCCCGTCGGCACCGTCCACGCGTATGTGGTCGCACCGCTAACGCTGGAGATCGAGTACGTCACACCATTGGTGCCCGCCCTGACGAGATTCGGCCCGCTGATCGAGCCGGCGGCACCGACGCCGGTCACCGTCACGCCCAGGCTGGCCGGCGTACCGGTACAGCCGTTGGCGTTGGATGGCGTGACCTGCACGTTGCCGGAACTCGCCGAGCACGCATAGTTGACGCTGATCGAGGTCGTGCCCTGGCCGCTGGCAATCGTCGCGCCGGTCGGCACAGTCCACGTGTACGTCGTTGCGCCGCTGACGCTGGAGATCGAATACGTCACGCTGCTCGCCCCGGCGCTAACAGAACTTGATCCACTGATCGAGCCGGCCGCGCCGACACCGGTGACCGTCACGCCCAAGATGGAGGCGCCGCCATTACAGGTGCCATTCGAAGGGGTTACCGTCACGTTGCCCGAGCTTGCCGAGCAGGCGTAGTTGACCGTGATCGAGGTTGTGCCCTGGCCACTGGCAATGGTCGCGCCGGTCGGCACGGTCCACGCGTAGGTCGTCGCGCCGCTGACGCTGGAAATCGAATACGTCACGCTGCTCGCCCCGGCGCTAACAGAACTCGATCCACTGATTGAGCCGGCCGCGCCGACGGAACAGGGGGACGAAACCACCAGATTCACCTGACCGTGTGTATTGGTGGATACTGCGTATGTGAAACCTAGGTTGGGCGTTGTGCCCACCGTCAGCGTGCCCCCCAGCGTGCCGCCGTACGTGAACACGGTGTACGTCCCGCTGGTGAATCCGCCGCCATCGGAGACGTTAAGAGTGCCACCCAACGTCAGATTGCCGCTCACCGCCGTCATGGTGGGCGTCGTCCCAAGGCCGTAATTCCATTTCGACGATGTGCCAAAGCTCGCGTTATTGCTGATGGTGAGCGTGCTGTCGGCCAATGTGAGCAATGGATTCGCGCCCAGCGCGCCGCTGTCGCCCGTCTCAGCCAGGCCGTTGAACAGGGACACCACGGTGTTGGATGGCGACCACAATCCCCACATCGTCACGGTATTGCTAGTCGCGCTGGGGGCGCTGTTGGTGATCGTGAACTGCGCGTTGTAGAATGTCAGCGTATTCGTGCCGCTGGTGGGCGTGGTGAGATTGCAGTCGATGAACTGAATGCCGCGCACGTGATACAGGCAGAACGTCCCATCGCTGGTGCGGCCCTGGATATTGACCTTGCACAGCGTGACGTTGGACACCGGTGACGACGGCAGTCCATACATGATGCCGGCGATGTTGCCGGGCCCCTGGATGCCGCTATTCCCGACTGCCGTGAGATTGCTGATGGTGATATTGCGGTAAAAGGGCGTCGAACTGTTGGTCGCGGACGCCGAATCGGAAGCCGCATTCGCCGGCGTTATGCTGATGGACTTCGACGGCGAGCCCAGGATGGTATAATCCATGTAAAACGCGATCGGGAAATTGACGTTGGTCATCGTCATGTCGCAATACTTGATATTCTGCACCAGGCCGCCGTCACCCTGGTCAGATTTGATCTTGATGCCGTACTCCGTGTTATTCCACCAGCAGTTGCTCACGATGACATTATTGACGCCGCCGCCGATCTTGCTGCCCATCGAGACGCCATGACCGGTGCCGAACGTGCAATTGGAAATCGTGATGTCCGTGGCCGCCGCCCCGCTGCCGCCGATTTCCACGTCGTCGTCTCCGGTGCTGATGAACGAATTCTGAATAACAAGGTTGGTCGAGCTGATGTCAAACGCGTCGGTGTTGTGCGAATCGTAGGGCGTATCGATGGTAATGTGATCGATCGTCACGCTCGTGTCGCTGTTCTTCAGATAAATCGTGAACGTCGGTGGATTCTGCAGCCTCACGTTCTGGATCAGCACCCGCGTACAATGATCGAATTGGATGAAGTTCGGCCGCGATGAGGCGAGTGGGTACCACCAGTTGGTGCCCTGGCCGTCAATGGTGCCCGGCCCACTCACCTCGATATCGGTAAGGGTTGCGCCTCCAATAAACGACGCCGTGCCATAACTGGGGCTCCACGTGCTCATCGGAAACATCTGCAGCATCGCGTTGGTGGCAACCTGCAGGTTCACGTGGCTCTTCATGGTGATCGGCCCGCAGATATAATTGGTGTTCACACCCACCGCCGGTATCCGCACCGTCGCCCCCGATGTCGACGCGGTCGAGGCGAAGTTGATGGCCGCTTGAATGGCAGCGGTGCTGTTGGAAACGCCATTGCCAAGCGCGCCGCCGGCGAAGGCGGTATTGGTGACATCGTAGATCAGGTTGGTATTAATTGTCGGCAGCGGCACCGGCAACGCCCGCGCCACCCCGGCGAAAGCCAGTGAGAACAACAGTGCGCAGCCCGCCGCACGTCTCCAAGCCGCAGCCGAAGACTGTCTCCGCTGCGACTGGCAGAGCCGGCTCAATAGCCGCATCGCGCATCGCTCGCCAAACCGTGTTGTCATCATCCGTGGCTTCATCTCAAATCCTCCACCGGCCAATCGTCAGCCGCTGCCCCGCACAGTTCCAAACCTGCGGCCGGCCAACTTGCCGATACGTCGCCGCGTCAGCTTTGCCTGCTGCGTTAAGCACCCCGTTTGCCATTTCCGCGCGTCCATTTTCGTACATCTGATGAAATCGGGCCGCCAATTGAACGCACGGGCAACGAGAGGCGTTGCTGGACGCCGTTGTGAAGATGGAAATGGAGAGAGCGCTTCCGCAGTTGAGTGGCGACTCGACCGGCTTGGAACAATAGCCCTGGCTCCCGTCATGAGGATGTATACAGCTGCGACCGCAGGTCTGCTTCTACCGAAAACTCACGAATCCATGTTGTCTGGTACCTCTTCCCCTAACCGATTGTCACTGACCCAACCTCTGAATCCCGGCCAAATCACCGGGCGCCCGCTTCAACCGGTCGCTCCACGCCGCCCGTCACCATACACGACGTGACGACCGATTCAAAAGACGTCTGCTGTAAATTCTCTCACATCCGGACCGCAGGCCGGTGTCCGTCAAGAAAACTGCACGCCGAATCACTCGGCTGCCTGATGCTAGTTCAACTGGGCCGCAGGACAGTTTCCACTACTTCCACAGGGTGAGGATATCGTTGTGATCTGATCGATCGTAAGCGCTTCGGCGTGATAATCGCCGAAAAGGTAATTGAGGACCGCCACGTGCCGTTGGATCGGTATCATCGGATCAGCCTGACTGGGTGTGCTGCTGTCGTACGGCGTATTGGAATAGCTCACCGCATCATTCATCTTCATCGTATTGCCTCTGGCCTCGGCGATCAGGACAAATTGCGCAGGGAACGGACAGCTCTTCAAGTTCGGTATATAGGGCATATCGATACCCCCGTAATATGGGTTACCAGGGGTACCGCAGTACGCATACTGATTCGCGAGAACGCGAAACGATCCGATCGGCATCCCGTAGCTGTAGCAGTTCGACAGATTCTGGCAATACCCTCTTCTCGCCGGACAAATCCGCATGAGACGGAGCTTCTCTTGGACGTTGTTCTTCGCCCCGAGATACGACCCGAGCGGATTCAAGGGGGTGGCGACGTCCCAATATGTTGACTGGATACCATAGAAAAGGTTCCCGTTCCAATCGTCGGCATACAAGGCCTCAGCCGTGCCCCATTGCTTGATATTCGCGATGCAGACCGCCTGATAGCCCTTCTGCCGAGCCCTGTTCAGAGCCGGTAGCAGCATCGCTGCCAGAATCCCGATGATCGCGATGACCACCAGCAGTTCGATGAGTGTAAACGCCTTGCTTGCGCTTCGGTTGGGTTGCATCTGATCAGTCACGCCTCCGGTTATGAAACAGTATGGCCTCGTGGTTGTTTCCGTCGTTCGATTCATGTTCGTACTACTCACGTCTCCGAGCACTGGACTCCCGTTCGGAATATCCAATATAATCTTACTCGGTTCTGAAAACTTTGCAAGGAATATGCTGTGCCCCTGTCCCGATTTCCAGAGCCTGTTCTCTCAGCGACTAGAAATGCTATCCGCCGCACGGTCCGCTAAACCGCTCCTGCCCCCCGATACACCGCTGCCAGCGCACGTATACGCCGTCTTCACCCGCCTTATTCGACACCGCCAGCCAATAGCCAAAACGACTCCTCAATGCTCACAGCCCCCCTCGCGCGGACGAGCTGCCACGAAACTCTGCGGCGTACGGTCCGGACGTCTTGCCACCGACGATGCCACGTACTGCTACTGCACTCCCCGTCGAATAATCCAGGCGATGCGCCGCCCTCACTCCGCCGCCGCTCTCTCTGCCACGCCTGTGCCCCCCATGAATGCACGACCGACTCCAATGCCGCAAACCTGTCGGCTCCGCGCGAACACTACCCTGGCAGACATGCCGACTCCCACGACCCATCGCCTCTCCCACAGTCTGGCCGTTCCCGCTTGGGTCACGGTCCGGAGGCTTGGGCGGACGAGCCGGGGCGGTGCGCCACCATCCCACGATCCAAAGACAGTATCATAAGACTGCATCGGCGAAGCTCCACGCCTTCTGACGGCTGGCCTTGCTGATTTAAATGGACGGATACCGACACGGCCACGCTTGTTGCTGCAATCGATTGCAGAAGGACGTCACTCCCACCCCAGTTCCCTGTCCCCGAATTCATCCCGGGCCAGAATCGTCCGCCCGGAAATCCATCTTCGAGCACCGGCCAGATTTCACAAGAAAACCTCGGGTCCTGCCCGGACCTGCCACGCCGACGCCCTGTGCTACGGTCCCATCGGCCTAAATCCGACGGTTCCACGATCATTTCGCGCCTTGGCAATATTCGCCAGATCGAGTCGTGTTGCCACCCTCTAAAGCCCGAGAGCTTCCTGCGTCAGTGATTCAAATTGCTATGCAACGCCCGCTTAAGATGCATTGACAATGAGCCGATTTACTGTATTGTAAATTGCAACGAACGGGGTGAGAAGGCACGCGAGAGCCTCCTACGCTGGTGTTGTCACGTGTGAGCGGCGGTGTTAGGGCACCTCAAAAAAAACGCGAGGGTTACGAAAACCATGAGGTTCACGATGAATCAGACGGGAACGGTCGTGCGCGGATTTCAAACAGCAAGCATCTCCAAACAATCATCGGCCGGCAGTCGCCGATTCCGTTTCAGAATGGGACGGGCGGTCGCTGCGGGCGCGATGGCGCTCGCGCTTTTGGGCGGCGCCATCCGGTCTTACGCCACCAACTACGTCTGGATCGCCGATAGCGGCGCATACAGTACCGGTGCCAACTGGAACCAAGGCACCTTCGCGGGCAATGGCGACTCGGTGTTCTTCACCAACAATGACAACTTCACTGTCACCGTGGATGTCGATACAGCCAACATAAAGGACACGATTGTTTCCAACCAGGCCGGCGTGTTCACGCTCGATTGCTCCAGCCACACATACACGACCACGAATGATTTCCGGGTCGGCTACTACAACTCGACGTCGACAGTGTACGTGACGGCCTCGGGCGGTGGAACGCTGGCCGTCGACGACTCCGGCGCGAACGGAATCGCCAATGCTCAACTGCGCGTTGCCGATACCAGCACCAACGATCCAACCCTCGCCAGTTGCGTGGCGGTGATGGTCATCACCCAGGGCACCGTGGTGGCGGACATCGTGAGGGTCGGCTGCAGTTCGAATTCTGTTGGCTCGATATACGTCGGCCATGGCGGCATACTGCAGAATGTCGCCGCTAACATCGGCACGTATAGCATCGGTGACACGAGCCCCGGTAACTCACTCATCGTGTCGAACGGCGGCCAGTTCTCCTGCGGCGGCACGTTTAATTTCGGCGGTGATGAGTTCGATTCCAACAACGTCGTCATTGTTTCCGATCCCGGCAGTTCCGGGTATATCAACGGCTATTTCCGGGGCAACGCCAATAGCTGCACGTTCATTCTCTCGAACAGCGCCACGTTGCATGACGCCGGCTCGTTCTTGTTCGGCCTCGGTAGCAGCTACTGCACCGGGTCCGTTTGCGGCGCCGGCACCCAGTTGATCATCGATAACGGTTTCCAACAGGGCAGCGGGAGCGCGGGCGGTACCAACAACTTCTTCAGCGTCTACGATGGTGCCTACATTTCGGCTCAGGGAACCGTCGCCGTGGGCAACAACGCCTACCACATTCACGATGGACTGGCCATCGGCGGAATCGGCCGGATGTCCACCGGCCTCTTTACCGTGGTACGCAGCGCGTCCAATCAAACCAACCACGACAGCAACTTCCTGATGATCTCCAATGCCTACGTCCAGGCCAGATATCTGAACCCTCAGGGGCCGGTGGAGACCTGGTCCATCCTCGGTAAGGCCACCGTCCTGCTGACGAACAATCTCGGCCTCGGCGTGGTTCAGGGCAGTTCCAACGCCGTCAGCATGAACGCCAACAACGGCACCTTCGTCGTCGACGGCGGCACGATCATCGCCCAGGTGGACGGGGCCAATACCGCTGGCAATTTTGGCCTGGGTGGTAGCGGACCCAACAACACCGTGATCTTTACCAACGGCGCCAAAATATACATCAGCGGAGGCCAGATGACCGCCACAAACAATTTGTGGACAGTCTCGGGATCTTCCACGGTCTGGTCGAATTTCAATCGGGTGGCCAACTACACCAATGACATTGATATCGGCAGCGGCGCCTGCTCGAACAATGTGTTCATCGTGTCTGACGGGGCCAAACTGTACAACTCGGGCACGTTCGAGGTCGGCGGTGTTTGCTCGGGTGGATACAGCCACGTCTTCTTTGGCGGCCCGGGTCTGCCGGCGGTCATTGACAACACCCAGCTCGGCGGCACGATCCACCTCGGCTCGGCCACCGTCACGTTCGGCACCACGTTCCTGTCGGACGCCAATACGCTGAACATCAGCAACGCGACCGTGAACGCCGCAGCGCTCATGGTCGGGGCCTCGTTGTCGCCCACCAACACGTTGACGGTCGACGGCGGCAATACCACCGTCGGCTTCCTGCAGGTGCTGGGAGCCAACTCGGCGGTGTTCAACGGCGGCCAGATGAATGTGGGCAGCGCGTCATTCGCGGCCAACGCGAATTTCGGCAGCCCGTTTGTCATCGGCAATGGCACCGCCGCAGCGATCTATAATATGTCGCCCGCAGGCGGGATCCACGCCTTCGCGACCGGGTTGACGGTGAACAATGGCGCCACCCTTGAGGGCTCCGGCGCGATTGCCGGTAACGTCACCAGTTACGGCACGATCGTCCCCAACATCTCGATCACCGGCAACCTCAGTCTGCAGCCGGGTTCCGCGATCAATCTTGGCTTCCCCAACGGCAGCGACAATATCGCTGTCAGTGGCGCTCTGAGCCTGGGCGGCGTCCTGAACGTCGGCAGCTTGAGCGGGTTCGGTGTGGGCAGCTACACCGTGCTGACCTTCGGCTCGTTGGCCGGCACCGGTTCGTTGGGCCTCGGCACGACCCCGGGCGGCGGCTTTGTCTACGCCATCGTCACGAATGGGTCTGCCATCCAGTTGAGCGTGTCGACGTCGACTCCGGCGATGACGTATGGCGGTTGGCAGAGCTACTACTATCCGGGCGGCGGCCCGAGTTCAGCGGGCACAGCCGATCCGTCGGGTAGTGGCATGCTCAATACCAACAGGTTCCTGGCCGGCTTCGGCACGAATCTGACGGCGACCCTGCACATCATCAGCATCGCCAAGGCTCAGACCACGAACGTCGTGATCACGTATCTCGGCGCCAATGGTGATAGCAGCTATAGCGGCGGGCCTTCGTCACGGACCAACGTCCTGGAGTTCACCACCGGCGCGACCGGTGGCAACTATACCAATAACTTCGTCAGCGCCAACCAGACCAATGTGCTCTCCAGCGGGACTGGCATCGGTCTGCTCAGCAGCTTCATCGACACCAATGGCGCCGCCAGTGGTTCGACTCGGTACTACCGCGTGCGGGTGATCGTGCCCTAACCGGTGGAGGATCTGAACGGACAATAGGATATGGAGCGCAGCCGAGCGGAAATGAAAGGTATGTCAGCGAACAACAAGTGCCTTCGTTCACGACTCGGTGAACACCCGGCGGCTGCGCTCTTATCTCTTCTTTGTCATGGTTCACAAGTGGGATGTTCGCAAGTGGTTGGTAGTGTGGGTGTTTTTCCTGCCGATTTGTCTGGTATTTTGCGAAGCGTTTTGCTAGGCTGAAAGGGTAGAGAAGAACAATTTTCGCCGGCCACCGCAACGGCGGCCGGCAGGTAGGATGTAGTAGGGTTGAGCTTGCAGTCAGAGGTATGGGATAAGAAGTTTGCTCGGAAAAAATTGGGTCAACAAACAAGGTAAGGAGTGGTGAGGGTATGATGAGGAAACAACTAGCAGTCGTCGCTCTGGCGACTATCGTAACTCTTGGATTGGCAGCGTCCAGCCAAGCCAGCTTGCTGTTCTCGGACGGGTTTAACTACCCCGTAGGCGGACTTTCAGGCCAGGGACCGTGGTCGGTCGGTGGTAATTCCGCCGCCTTGGCCGTTATCTCTGGCAACCTGACGTATCCGGGGCTGCTGGATCTCGGCTCAGGCGAAGTGCAGATCACCGAAGGGACCGCTTCAAGCACAGTCGCTACATACGCCAATCAGACCGCCGGACAGGTCTGGTATTCGTTCCTGTTCGATCCAACGGGTGCCAACACCGGTAATGGCTACGTCACCGCGATGAATGGTGGCGGCGGCGCTCCGAACGGCGGCACTGATGCGATCGACTTCTACTATTATGCCAGCGGGATCCCGGAGATCCGTGCCAATCCCAAGTCCGCAACGGCTGGTAGCGCGACCGCGCTTTCACTGAACACGACGAACATGATCGTGGAAGAAATCGACATGACTGCTCATACCGCCAGCATGTGGGTAAATCCGTCCTCGCTTACGTTTGGTGCTGGCAGTGCGCCAACGGCTACCGCGAGCCTGACGGGCGCCACGGGAGCAACGTCGATCAACGATGTCGGGTTCAAAGCTTTAACCACCGCCGGCGGTCCGTTCATCGTTGACAACGTGTTGGTCGGCCAGAGCTGGGCCGATGTGACCCCCACGATTCCTGAGCCATCCACGTGCCTCTTGGTTGGGTCGGGCCTTGCGCTGATGCTCGGGCTGATCCGCCGTCGTCGCAGCTAGACAGTACGCCTTATCATTCGTACCTTCACGGGCGTCCCGGTTTCCGGGACGCCCGTTTGTTTTCTGCACAACTCGCTTGCCCTGGTGCTGCGACACGATTCATTGGGAGGGTGAGGCTCCTGCCGAACCGCTACGTCTGGCTGGTGTTTCTTCGGCTCGCCGGGAGGCTCGCCCTCCCGAAACCCTGCCGATCAGGCGTGTCGATGCACTGGCCCGATCTGGAATCGCCTGCCCGAAGGGCAGTGGGCCTGCAACGCCTGGTGATTCCCATGGAAATGCTGTGGGCCGCGTCTCCGCACACGACGCATTGTTGCAGGGCAACTGCTCCGGTTGCCGCTCGTCTTGGCAGCGCGAGCTTCGGTCGCCTCCGTCGACGTCTTGCCCGTTCGTTCCGACTGTGCCGTAGTCTCCTCGCCCCTTGGGGGAGAGGACGGGTGAGGGGTATGAGTGCAATCCGTCCCGCTGTAAAACCACGTTAGTGACACGGTACTGGCGGCGCGACACACCTCATCGGATGGGCTTTTTCCCCTCATCGGTGTGGGCAAGGAGAATCCTCTCTCCCTTGCCGTGTCAGGGAGAGGGACAACGTGAGGGTTCGTTTCATGCAGCTTTTCCAATCAGGTGTGCCGTTGCACCAAACGCTTTTACTGTCCGCCCTGCATCTGAGCCTGCATTTGGGCCAGCGCGCCTCGCGCCTGGGTGAAATCGGGCCTGATCCGCAGCGCCTCTTGTAAGTGGGCGATCCCCTCCCCAAGCCGGCCCGCCTGCCCCAGGGCAATCCCCAGATTGTATTGGCCCATGGCGTAATCGGGCGCGACCCGCACCGCCTGCTCGAAGTGCTCGATCGCCTCCGGCAGCCGGCCCAGCCGTGCCAGGGCGAATCCCAGATTACTGTGCGCCTCGGCATAATCGGGCCTGATCCGCAGAGCCTGCTCGTAGTGCGCGATCGCCTCTTCGATCCTGCCCTCCCGATACAACGCGTTTCCCAAATTGCCATGTGCCTCGGCGTAGTCGGGCTTGAGCTGCAGCGCCTGCTCAAAATGAACGATGGCATCATCCAGCTTGCCCTCATGGGCAAGGATGTTCCCCAGGTTGTTGTGCGCCAGCCAGGCACTTGGATTCCTGGACAACGTATCCTCCCAGATCGTCCGCCCGTTCCGATACGCGTGTGTCTGCTTCCACGTGGCCATTCCCAGCGCGGCCAGGGCAGTAACGACAACGGCTACCCCGGCCCGCCGGCCCCCTTCACCGCGCCGACCTGCCAGTACGGCCCCTGCATGGGCAACCACGGCGATCAGGACGGCGGAGGCCAGATACTGAAAATGGTCGGCGACGTACGAGTAACGGAACGGAAACACATCAACAAACCCCAGGGCCGGCGCCAGGATGACTCCCAAACACAGGGCGGCAGCAACCGGGCCTCTTCCAATCCGCAGGCGCATCGACCACAACGCGGCCAACATTGCCAGAGCGGCTACAGGAAACAGGTATTGCCACCACGCCCGGGGATCGATGCCCCAGCGGGGATAGATAAAGATGAGTGGATGAGGCCAGATCAGTTTGCCGGCGTAAAACCAGAGCGCCCGCCCCGCCAGCAAGCAGCGTTGAAGGATCGACAGCGACCACTCGGTTCCGCTGGCGCCGACATGATGCTTCTCCAGCCACGCGGTCATCAGCCCCAGACCTGCCCCAAGCAGGAACATCGGGCCCAGGGCCGCCAGATCCAGCTTGCTGACCCTTCCGTCCTTCCACCAGATCAGCAGGAGCAGCACGGCGGGCAGGGAGCACGCCACCGTCTTGCTCAACAAGGCGCAGAGGAACAGAACCATCGACAGCGCATAAAAGCGCCGGCGCTCCGGACCCGGCTGGTTCGTGGCGGGCAGCGGGCGAAACCGGAGATACGCCAGCAGCGCCAGCAGGAAGAACATCATGGAAAGCAGATTCTTGAGCTCGGAGATCCAGGCCACCGATTCGACCTGCACCGGATGAACCCCGAAGATCGCCGCCGCCACCCATGCGCCGCTGAGATTCAGCCGCCGCAGTGTCTCCCACAGAAGCAGCGCGTTCAGCGTGTGGACCAGGACGTTGACGAGATGATAACCAAACGGCTGCAGACTCCACAGGTGGTACTCCATCCAGTAAGCGGTCAGTTGCAGTGGATAGTACTGCTGGCTCGCGGCCGGAGCGGACCAGATGCGATAGAGACCATGCGCCGACCGCAGATTCACGTTGCCCGTTACGTGAGCATCATCGTCCCAAATGAAACCCGCGCGCATCGCCGGCTCGTACGCGACGAACGTGACGAGCGCCAGTAATAATGCCAGCAGCCAGGTGTTGTGCGCCGGGCGCTTGTTCGCGGCGCGTCCCGACGCCGCCGACTGCCGAGGGGGAGCATCGTCGCTTGACCGCCCGTTCGTCATCAACCGCCATCATACGGCTCCGGCACGAGGAGGCAAGCGCTCTTGCAGCCGAACAGAATCCTCGCCGGTGCGGACGGTGGCTCGGATCACTGTTCTCGTCGACTCGTCCCGCTCGCCGGAGCACGGTAGGCACGTCCGGCCCGGTACAGTTCCAGCCGCGTCTCGATCTCGTCGGCCAATCGTGTTTGCCCTTCGGAGCGCGCCAATCCGCTCGCTTTGTGGGCGGTCGCGATGGCGTCGTCGAATCGGCCGGTGCCGGCGTAGGCAACAGCCAGCGTGTCCAGGTACTCGGCCGCCCGGTTGTTCGTGAGTTCACAAGCCCGTTCGGCCAACGTCACGGCCCGCGCCGGGTCGCCGCCGTTCGCCGGCGCCAGCGTCGCGAGCAGCCACGCCAGATCGTTCTGGATCTCGGGGTCGTCGGGCTTGAGTCGTAATGCCTGTTCCCAGTGTCCCATCGCTTCTGGTATCCGGCCCGTTTGCGCCAGGGCATTCCCGAGGCTGCGGTGCGCCTTGGGGTCGTCGGGCTTCAGCCGTAACGCTTGCTCGTACTGCCCGATCGCCTCCTGGAGCCGGCCCAATCGGGCCAACGACAATCCCAGATTGTAGTGCGCAGCGGCGAGGTCGGGCTCGATCCGCAGCGCCTGCTCGTAGTGCGCGACGGCTTCCTCAAACCTGCCCTCGTCCTTCAAGGCGTTCCCGAGGTTGGCGTGGGCCTCGGCGTCATCCGGCTTGAGCTGCAAGGCCTGTTCCCATTGCGCCTTGGCCTCGGCTACCCGGCCGAGTCGAACGAACGCGACTCCCAGATTGTCACGCGCTTCCGCATTGCCGGGTTGAAGCCGCAGGGCCTCCTTCACATGCCCGATCGCCTCGTCGAGCCTGCCCGGTTGCCGCAGCAGGGCGCCCCCCAGATTGTTGTGCGCCTGGGCGTAATTGGGCCGCAGCCGCAGCGCCTGCTCCCAATGCGCCTCGGCTTCCGGCAGCCGGCCGGCTTTGGCCAGGGCAACCCCGAGGTCGTAATGCGCCTCCGGGGAGCCGGGGTTCAGCCGCAGTGCTTCCTCGTTCTCCCGGATGGCGTCCGGTAGCCGGCCCAATCGAATGAACAAGTACCCCAGATTGGTGTGAGCCATCCAGGACCGGGGATTCTTCGTCAACGTGTCGCCCCACAAGGTCTCTTCGTCGTGAAACGCTTCGCCGTGCCGCCAACTGAGCATCCCCAGCACCGCGACCACGATCAGGCCCACCGCGTATCGCCCGGCTGATTGTCGCACCACGGCGCTCACCGTCGCGACAGCCAGCGTGATGAGGCCGATGCAGGCGAGATATTGAAAGTGGTCGGCCACAAACGAGTACCGAAAATAGTACACATCGAAAAAGCCCAGCAGGGGCCCCAGGGTGACCAGAAAGTACAACACCGCCACCAGCGGTCCCCGTCCGATCCGCGACCGCAGCCGCCAGAGCGCGATGAGCACGGTCAGCGCTGCCAATGGAAACGCGTACTCCCACCACACCCCGGCGTCGATTTCCCAGCGCGGATAGTTGAAGGTGAGCCGTGCCGGCCAAAACACCTTGGCCGCATAAAACCACAGCGCCCGGCCCGTCACCAAGCCGCGCTGGACAAACGACAGCGCCCATTCCGCTCCGCCGGCGCCCACACCTTTCTCTACACGGATCGTCACGTAGCCCAACACGGCTCCCAGGACAAACATCGGAGCCGACGCCAGGACATCTCGCCGTTCAACACGGCCGGTTTTCCACCAGACCAGAAGCAACAGCGCCACGGGCAGCGAACACGTCGCCGTCTTGCTCAGCATGGCGCACGCAAACGATACGAGAACCAGCGGATAATATCGCCAGTCCCACCCGCGGGTCGTCTCCCGATCCATTAACGGTCGAAACCGGAGATAGGCCAGCACCGCGAGAAAATAAAAGCATCCGGAAAGGACGTTCTTGCGCTCCGTGATCCACGCCACGGACTCCACCTCTACGGGGTGAAGCGCGAAGATGGCCGCCGCCCACCACGAGCCCGGTATCTCCAGCCGTCGCAGCACGCGCCAGAGGAGAACCGCATTCAAGGCGTGCAGGAAAACGTTCACCAGATGATAGCCGAGAGGCTGCAGCTTCCAGAGATGGTACTCCGCCCAGAAACTGGTAAAAACCAACGGATAGTATTGGATCGTGGCCCCCGGCCTGGCCCAGATTCCCCACAACCCATTCACCGCGCGTAGCAACGCATTGTTGGTTATGTAAACATCGTCGTCCCAGATGAACCCCGCCCGCCACACGGGTTGATAAGCCAGGAAGGTGACGAGCACCAATATGAAGCCGCAAATCCAGGACTCGGGTACAGAAGTCGCCTTTGTAGTGGGCCCTGATGCGGTCGACTGCTGAGCGGAAGCGTTGTCGCTTGATTGCCCGTTGGTCATCAGCGCCATCATACGGTTTCGGCGCGGGCAGGCAAGCGCTCTTGCAGCCGAACAGAATCCTTGCCGGTGCGGACAGCGGCTCGGATCACTGTCCCCGCCGACTCGTCCCGCTCGCCGGAGCGCGGTAAGCGTGTCCCGCCCGGTACAGTTCGAGCCGCGTCTCGATCTCGTCGGCCAATTGCATTTGGCCTTCGGAGCGCGCCAATCCGATGGCCTTCTGGGTGGCGGCGATGGCGTCGTCGAATCGGCCGGCGGCCGCGTAGGCGGCGCCCAAGGTGTCGAGATATTCTGCCGTCCGGTTGTTGGTGAGTTCACAAGCCCGTTTGGCCAGCGTCACGGCCCGAGCCGGGTCGCCGCCATCCTTCGGCGCCAGCGTCGCGAGCAGCCATGCCAGGTCATTCTGTACCTCGGGGTAATCGGGTTTGAATCGCAACGCCTGTTCCCAGAGTCTCATCGCTTCCGGGAGCCGGCCCGCTTGCGCCAGAGAATTCGCAAGGCTGCCGTACGCCTCCGCGTAATCCGGTTTCAGCCGCAACGCCTGCTTATACTGCCCGATTGCCGCCTCTCGCCGTCCCAATCGCGCCCATGCGAGCCCCAAATCGTAGTGCGCTCCGGGGAGGTCGGGGTTGATCCGCAACACGTGCTCGTAATGCGCGACGGCCTCCTTGATCCTGCCCTCCCGATACAAAACGTTGCCCAAATTGCCATGCGCTTCGACGTAGTCGGGCTCGATCTGCAGGGCTTGTTGCCACTGCGCCTTCGCCTCGGCCACCTTCCCCAGATTGGCGAAGGCGACTCCCAGGTTGTTATGTGCCAAGAAACACTCGGGATTCTTGGCAACCGTGTCTTGCCACAACGTCTCAAGATCCTGGTAAATGCGCGCCTGCCGCCACGTGGATGCGCCCAGGATCAACAACGCCATGCCCGCGCCAATCGCTCCCAGTTCGCGGCCCCATCGACCGGCTCGGGCACAAGCGACCGTGCCGGTCCCCACAACAAGGGCGATCAATCCGATGCAGGCGAGATATTGAAAGTGATCGGCCACAAATGAATAGCGAAAGTAATAGATGTCAAAGAACCCCAGCACGGGCAGCAGAGCGGTGAGGAAAACACCGGTCCCGAACAACGCGGCTCGAGCCCAAGGCCGTCGTCGATACGTCCAGAGGAGCGCACTCGCCACGACCGTGCCGGCAAGCGAAAGCCAAGCGCTCGCCGAGCCTGCAGACACATCCCAGCGCGGGTAGATGAACGTGAGTTTCGCAGGCCACAGCACGTGTGCGGCATAGAACCACACCGCCTTTCCCGCGATTGTCAGACGCTCGGCCGGGGACAACTGCCAACTCTCCGTGTTTACCACCCAAACCTCGCGTTGCTGCTCAATGACCGTTAGCGCCGACATGGCCGCCGCCAGACCGAAGAACGGGGCGGCACGGAAGAGCTCGCTACGCCGACAACGTCCGTCCCGCCACCAAGCACACAGCAACAGAAGGATGGGCAGCACCACGGTGGACGGCTTGCTCAGCATGGCTGCGGCGCCAAAAGCCATGGCGAACGTGTAGGCGCGGCGGCTGTTGTCGCTCTCAAACTTCAAGAAGCAGAGTACGGCCAGGAAGAGAAAGAAACCGGACTGGACGTTTTTTAATTCGGTCACCCATGCTACCGATTCGACGCAAACGGGATGGATTACCCAGACGGCTGCAGCCAGCCATGCACCCGGGACTCCCAATCGCCGCAGCAGCATCCACAGCAGCACGCCGTTTGCCGCCTGCAACGCCACGTTGACTGCGTGATACGGAAGCGGAGCCAGTCCCCAGAGGCGGCGCTCGATCCAGAACGTAGTGAGGGTGAGCGGATAGTATCGGGACACGGCCAGCGACGACCAAATCTGCTTCAAACCGTCGACCGAGAGCATTGCGGGATTGCTCGTAAGATGGTCGTCGTCATCCCAAATGAACCCCGCCCGCCAGACCGGCCGGTACGCGACGAACGTGACGATCACCAGCACCAGCGCCAGGAGCCAGGAGTTATGCGCAGAGGTTACCTTCGGGACGCGCGCCATTGACATCGGCTGCTGAGCGGGAGTATTGGCGCGTGATTGCCCGTTCGTCATCGACGCCATCATACGGGTTCAGCACCTGTAGGCAAGCGCTCTCGCAGCCGAACAGAATCCTCTTCAGCGCGGACGGTGGCTCGGATCACTGCCGTTGCGGACTCGTCCCACTCGCCGGAGCACGGTACGGGCGTCCGCCCCGGTACAATTCCAGCCGGGTTTCGATCTCGCCGGCCAATTGGAGTCGCCCTTCCGAGCGGGCCAACTCAATGGCCTTTCGCGCGGTGGCGATGGCGTCGTCGAATCGGCCGGCGCTGGCGTAGGCAACGGCCAACGTGTCCAGATACTCGGCTGCCCGGTTGTGCGTGAGTTCACAAGCCCGCTCGGCCAACGTCACGGCCCGAGCGGGATCGCCGCCATCCGCCGGCGCCAGCGTTGCGAGCAGCCACGCCAAATCGTTCTGCACTTCGGGGTAGTTGGGTTTGAGTCGTAACGCCTGTTCCCAGTGTCCCATCGCTTCCGCCAGCCGGCCCGTTTGCGCCAGGGCATTCCCGAGGTTGCCGTGTGCCTCGGCATAGTCGGGCCTCAGCCGCAGTGCTTGCTCGTAATGCCCGATCGCTTCCGGCAGCCGACCTTGCTTCCCCAAGGCAAGCCCGAGGGTGAACTGTGCATCGGCGAAGCCGGGGGCGATCCGCACGGCTTGCTGGTAGTGCTCGATTGCGTCCGTAAGCTTACCTTCCTGAAGCAACGCATTCCCCAGGTTGTAGTGTGCGTCGGCGTAATCGGGCTTGAGCCGCAGTGCTTGCTCGTAGTGGCCGATCGCTTCCACCAGTTGACCTTGCTTCTTAAAAGCGAGCCCGAGGTTGAACTGTGTATCGGGATCCTCGGGGGCAATCCGCGCAGCTTGCTCGTACTGTGCGATCGCGTCGGGCAGCCGACCTTCCTGAGCCAGGGTGGTTCCCAAATCGCAATGCGCCACCCAACTGCCGGGGTTCCTTGCGAGTGTCGCACGGTACAGCGTCTCGGCGTCCCGATACATACCGCTCTGGTGCCACGTCAGCGCGCCCAGCGTCGCCAACAACCCCACGACCATCACGAGCGCCACGGGCTGGAGGACGGCCGGCATCCTGCTGGCAATCCGTGCCGCACCGGAAGAAAACAGCACGATGATCGCCAAACAGGGCAGATACTGGAGATGGTCGCCGACGTAGGCGAGAGCCAGCCAATACACGTTGATGAAGCCGAGAGCCGGAAACAAGGTTCCGGTGAAAATCAGAATCGCTGCCAGTGGTCCGCGGTTTCGTCGGGCTGACAGCCACAGCCCCCCCAGCAAGACCAGCGCTCCAAGTGGAAACGCGTATTGCCACCATGCCTTCGGGTCAATGGTCCATTTGGGGTACATGAAGACCAGATCAAGCGGCCAGATCAGCTTGCCCAGATAGAACCAAAACGCCCGGCCCGCCAGCAGTCCCCGATCGAGCAGCGAAAGGGAAAAATCCGCAGCATGCGTTGCGCACATTCTCCGCTCCATCCATGCGGCCGGCTGGACGGCGAGTGCTCCTAGCACAAACCACGGCAGCAACGGTATCACATCGCGCTTCCATTCGAGCCGACCCCGCTCCCACCAGGAAACCACCAGCAACACCGCCGGCAGCGTCACGGCCACCGATTTGCTGAGAACAGCCAGGAGGAACAGCCCGAGGCCAACCGCATAACTCGACGGGCGGCGGGCTTCGTCGAAACGCAAAAAGACAAGCGTTGCGCCCAGGGCAAAGAAGGTGGACAGCGTGTTTTTTTGTTCGGAGATCCACGCGACGGATTCGACACACACCGGGTGAAGCGCGAAGATGAAGCCCGCCAGCCACGCGCCGCGCAGCGCCAAGCGCCGCATGACCGCCACGAGCAGACAAGCTGAGCCGGCATGGAGCAGCACATTGGTCAGATGATAGCCCAGCACCGCATCGCCCCATAAGCGGTGTTCCAACCAGAACGCGCTGTGAAGAACCGGGAAATACTGCTGCGTCGTCCCCACCCCCAACCAAATTCGCCACAGTCCGGCGAATGATTGGAGCGCCGGCCTGGTCACGTGGTCGGGATCGTCAATGAGCAGGCCGCCCCGAAGGGCCGGGAGGTATGCCAGCACGGTCGCGCCTACCAGCGCCAACGCCAGAAGCCAGAAGTTGCGCGCCGATGCCATCGACTGCGGAGCGGGGGCGTCGTCGCTTGCCATCTGTCCTGTCATCCATTGCATCCTAGCATGTCCTCGTCCGCCCGGGCAATCTTTGGCCCAGTCGCTCGGCCCGGCACCGGCGCAGGACCCGTCAGCGTCGCCCGGGCGATAATATTCGTATTGACGGCGGTTTTGCCCCGTAGACAATAGGAACCAGCATGAGACGGGGTTCTTCCGACGACGGCCTCTCTTTCAGAACGTACCGGGCGAAAGATGGTGGGGCTGAAGAGTGAGCCGCTTCTGTAACGTCGAAAGAGAGCAAGCCCGTTCAACACGAACCAACACATGCCCCTGAAACTTCGCGATAAATGCACGTTCGACCAGCTCTCGCTCGGCGAGATCATGCTACGGCTCGATCCCGGCGAACGACGCATCCGCTCGGCCCGCGAATTCAAGGTCTGGGAGGGTGGCGGCGAGTACAACGTCGCGCGCGGCCTGCGCAAGTGTTTCGGCCTCAAGACGGCCGTCTGCACGGCCTTCGTCGACAACGAAGTCGGACATCTCATCGAGGATTTCATCATGCAGGGCGGCGTCGCCACCGATTTCGTCCTCTGGCGGCCTGACGACGGCATCGGACGCTCCGTGCGCAACGGACTGAATTTCACCGAGCGCGGCTTCGGCATCCGCGGGGCAGTGGGCGTTTCCGACCGCGGCCACAGCGCCGCCAGCCAGCTCAAGCCCGGGGATTTCGATTGGGAGAAAATCTTCGGCCGGATCGGCGTGCGCTGGTTTCA
This sequence comes from Verrucomicrobiia bacterium, assembly GCA_035541135.1. Classification (GTDB taxonomy): domain Bacteria; phylum Verrucomicrobiota; class Verrucomicrobiia; order Palsa-1439; family Palsa-1439; genus Palsa-1439. The sequence goes on along the minus strand of DATKNW010000016.1, from coordinate 183,309 downwards.
CACGGGCGGGATTTTCGCCGGGTTGAGCGAGAGCACGGCGGCGCTGGCCATCGAGGCGGTCAAGGCCGCCACCCGGCACGGCACCATCGTCAGCTACGATTTGAATTATCGGCCCAGCCTCTGGAAGAGCATCGGCGGCCAGGCCAAGGCCCGCGAGGTCAACCGCGAAATCGCCAGATACGTCGACGTGATGATCGGCAACGAGGAGGATTTCACCGCCTGCCTCGGCTTCGAGGTCGAAGGCCTGGACCAGAACATCACGAAGATCGAGACCGACGCCTTCGAGAAAATGATCGAGAGAGCGGTGGCCGAATTCAAAAACTTCAAGGTCGCCGCCACCAGCTTGCGCAAGGTCATCACGGCGAGCAAGAACGACTGGAGCGCGATTTGTTGGATGGACGGCAGGTTTTATGAAAGTCGACGGTACCCCGCCCTGGAAATCCTCGACCGTGTCGGCGGCGGCGACAGTTTCGCGAGCGGATTGATTTTTGGCTTTCTGAAGACGGGAGACCCGCAGCAGGCGGTGGACTACGGCGCGGCACACGGCGCGCTGGCCATGACCACGCCCGGCGACACCTCCATGGCCACGCAAAAAGAAGTGGAGAAAGTCATGGGCGGCGGCAGCGCGCGGGTTCAACGATAATGGTGTTCCTGATCCACAAGATGCGAATCGAGACCTGAATCATGGAAACGAGATATGTACCAGATGCCGCGCGCTATCCGCGCCTGACCACCGACGAACTGCGCGCCGGCTACTTCGTCCAAAACCTGTTTCAACCGGGGACGGTGCAGCTTGTCTACACGGATCTCGATCGCGCGATCATCGGCGGGGTTGTGCCGACCGAGCAGAAGCTCGCGCTTGAAACCTCGAAGGAGTTGGCGTCGAACTATTTTGCCGAACGCCGGGAAATCGGCGTCATAAACCTCGGCGGCGCAGGGTCGGTTATCATTGATAAACAAGCGTTTACGCTACAAACACGCGATTGCCTGTACATCGGGCGCGGCAGCAAGCAGATCGAATTCACCAGTGCGAACCGCGCCGAGCCCGCACGGTTTTACCTTGTGAGTTACCCGGCGCACACCGTTCATCCCACACGCCTGGCAACCGTCGCGGATGCAGCCTCCGTGGCGCTCGGCTCACAGACCGATGCGAATCAGCGGGTCATCCGCAAGTACATCCACAAAGATGGGATTCAAAGCTGCCAGCTCGTCATGGGCTTTACTGAATTGAAGGACGGGAGCATCTGGAACACGATGCCGCCGCACACTCACGCGCGCCGCTCGGAGATCTATCTGTACTTCGATGTGGCGCCCGACGCCGCCGTATTTCATTTCATGGGCAGCGCGCAGCAGATGCGGCATCTCGTTGTCCGCAATGGCGAGGCCGTGCTGTCCCCGCCCTGGTCCATTCATTGCGGCGCGGGAACGCGACATTACTGTTTCGTCTGGGCGATGGGCGGAGAGAATCAGGAGTTTACCGACATGGACCAACTCGCCGTGCGCGAGTTGAAATGAACCAACATCGCGAAGGAAGGGCAACTGCATGGCGATCCTGGATCAATTCAAACTGGATAATAAAGTAGCCATCGTCACCGGGGCCGGGCGCGGTCTCGGCCAGGGGATCGCGTTCGGCCTCGCCGAGGCCGGCGCCGACGTCGTGGCGGTGGACGTGATCGACCAGGCCGAGACGAAGGCCGGCGTGGAAAAACGTGGGCGACGCTGCGCCACGGTGCGCGCCGATCTCTCCAGCAGCGCGTGCGTACCGCAGATTATTGACGCCGCCCTGGCCGCCTTTGGTCATATCGACATTCTGTTCAACAACGCCGGCATCATTCGCCGTGCTCCGCTGACCGAATTCACCGAAAAAGATTGGGACGACGTCATCAACATCAATTTGCGCACCCTGTTTTTCCTCAGTCAGGCGGCCGCGCGGGTCATGATCAAGCAGGGCAAGGGCGGCAAGATCATCAACACGGCATCGATGCTCTCGTTTCAGGGCGGCATCCGCGTGCCGTCGTACACGGCATCGAAGAGCGCCGTGATGGGGCTGACCCGGCTGCTCGGCAATGAGCTGGCCCCGTACGGCATCAACGTCAACGCCATCGCGCCGGGCTACATGGCCACGGACAACACGACGGCATTGCGCGCGGATGAAAAGCGCAATGCCGAAATCCTCGGGCGCATCCCCGCCGGACGCTGGGGCACGCCGATGGATCTGCAGGGCGCGGCCGTGTTCCTCGCGTCGGCGGCGTCGGATTACGTGCAGGCCTACACGATCGCGGTCGATGGCGGCTGGCTGGCACGGTAGGAGAACAAGCAAACACAGCACGGAGAGCACACCATGGCACAGCAAATCGGAATGACAGCCGCTTCCACAGCGGCAGATGATGCGCGACGGCAAACGAGTTTTCGTTGGGTGATTTGCGCCCTGCTGTTCTGGGTCACCACCGCCAACTACATCGACCGCGGTGTCTTCGCGAATCTCGCGCCGGAGATGCCGGGGCGATTGAGCGTGGCCAAGGGAGATTGGGACGTTGCCTATTGGAACATGCAGGTGTTCTTTCAAATCGCCTACGCGATCAGCATGTTGTTCATGGGCCGATTGATGGACGTGCTGGGTCTGCGTTGGGGCTTCGCGCTCGCCTGCGCGTTCTGGGGCATGGCTTCGATGTCGCATGCGTTCGCTCCGGAAATCGGCATGCTGTTCGGCGGCCCCATCGCCGGTTTCTTCGTCTGCCGAATTCTTCTGGGCCTCGGTGAAGGCGGCAACTTCCCGGCGGCGATCAAGACAGTAGCGGAGTGGTTCCCCAAGCGCGAGCGCGCACTGGCCACGGGATTGTTCAATTCCGGCTCCAACGTCGGCGGCCTGCTCGTGCCGTGGGCGCTTCCATTCATTGTTGCTCTGAATATTGGCAGTGTCGCCGTGGGATGGCGCGGCGCGTTCCTCATGACGGCCATCATTGACCTGTCCTGGATTATTGTCTGGGTCTCCGTGTATCGAAAACCCGAGGAGCATCCCAGGGTGAGCAAGGCGGAACTGGCCGTCATTCAAAGCGACGCTGTCGAAGCCACTGTCAAAATTCCGTGGAGAAAGCTGCTTCCGCACAAGCAAACCTGGGCATTTGCGGCGTCCAAATTCCTGACAGACTGTTTCTGGTGGTTCTATCTCTTTGGCAGTCCCGATTTCTTCAACAGAAAGTTCAACCTGGATCCCAAAGCCCGTGAACCCATGATCGTGATGATCTACGTCGTCGCCTCCGTGGGCAGCATCGCCGGCGGCTGGCTGGCGGGGTCGTTGATGAAGCGGGGATGGACAGTCAACAAGGCGCGCAAGGTCACCATGCTTATCTGCGGAGCGTTTGTGGTGCCGGTCATGTATTCAGCCATCACCGACAACAAATGGGTGGCGGCTGTGCTCATCACCATCGCGGCTTCGGCGCACCAGGCGTGGTCGGCCAACGTCTTCAGCCTGGCGGGCGATATGTTCCCACGGCGTGTGGTTGGCTCCGTGACGGGGTTGGGTGGCATGTTTGGCGCCGGTGGTGGCGTGACTCTGTTTATCATCACGGGCAAGGTGCTAAAGCAGACCGGCAACTACCTGCCCGTCTTCGTGCTGGCCAGTATCGCCTATCTTCTTGCATTGCTCATCATCCATCTGATCGTGCCCAAATTGGAAATGGCGGAAATCGAAGAGCCGTCTTCGGGCGCTGTGGCCAAAGCGTAAACAAGCCACGACTGTAGAGGTGGACGGGGCCGCCTGCGGAAGTTGTTGTGTATCAACTGCTTCTACACACGCAGTCAATCCTTGCCATTGGCGGTGAACTTTTCGGGTTCGGCTTGCAACTACTGAGAGAGAGGAGACAATCTCAGGCGGGTGCAAGCCGAATCCGATGCCATTGGCCGGTTGTATGGACTATACGCCAGCGAGCTGTATCACTACCTCGCGAAGCGATGCCCGGATGCCGCGACGGCCGGAGACCTGCTGCAGGAAACCTTTTTGCAGGTCGTCCGCCAATCCGACCAACTGGCGAAAGTGACGATGCCCCGGGCCTGGCTGTTTGCCATCGCCCACAACATGCTGGCCCGTCATTATCGCCGGCAGCGTGATCCCCGACCTGCCGCGCAACTCTGGTACGAACCTGAACAGAAACAAGACGACCGGCTCACCGCGATGCGCGAGGCCATCCGGAGTTTGTCCCCCGAATTGCGCGAAACGCTCGAACTGCGACTGGAACAGGAATTGTCCTATGAAGAAATTGCCCACGTGCTGGAAATCCCGGTGGGTACCGTTCGCTCGCGGCTGCACAACGCCGTCCGCCAATTGCGTGATTTAATGAACCGGCAGGAGGAGATTCAACCATGAAACCCGATGTTGTGGAACGTTTGCTCATGGACCGCGCGCTCGGTCGGCTCGACCCCGACGTTGATGCCTTGCTGTCCGATTATCTGGCCCATGATGCGCCAGCGTCCGCTCAGGCCCGGGAGATGGAGGCCGTGGTCCACATCGCCAGCAAGGCCATGCGCCAACCCGTGCTGGCGGTTGTGCCGCCGAATCAAATCCGCCGAATCGTCTGGCGTCATCGCGCCGAGCAGGGACTGGCCCTCGCGGCGTCTTTCGTGATCGGTGTGGGAATTACCGCTCTCGCGCTTCGCCTGTCCCCTTCGCGCGAGCGCAACGTCATCTCAACAGCCAGATCAATCGAAGACACATCCGTGCCGATGCGGCATCTCGATGCTGTCGTAAAGAAACAGGCCGAATCCCTTCCGTTCTGGTCAAACCAGCGCCTGTATTTGCTGGCTTCGGCTGCCGAAACGGCGATTCACAGAAAGGACAATTGAAATGAACAACGCCAAGCGGTTTCTCCGTCGGGTTCTTCCGGTAACAGGCGGCCTTCTTCTGCTTTGCGCCGGTTGCGACCCGACCGACTGGATTTGTTGGGCGCCGGATGGGGAGCATGCGTTCGTCCAGGGAGCAGACAATGACACCTTTCTGATTGATCGCGCCGGGAAGATTGTTGGCAAGGCAACCGACGCACGCGCCTGGTTCCCCGACTCGCGGCGGGTCGTTGCCGTTCACACAGTGAAGCCCGCCAGTTGGGACGAATACGCCAAGTTGCTCGGCCCCGACCGCGCCGGGCAAACAATCACAGCTTCCGCCGGTCTGGTGAACACCCTGGAGAATTATCACGGCGAGTGGAGCAAATTCAGCGATTCAGCAGAGTATAAGAAATGGGAAAGCAATGCGGTGGGACGCGCATTTGCCGGGGACTGGATCACGCGCTCGGTCGTGCTCTATCTCCAGCAAACGAATCCCAAGATCCTGGCGCCGGCACTGAATTCAAGCTCGCTCTCCATCAGCAATCTCATTCCGGACATACACGAGCTCAGGACGCGCGACGTGCTGTCGCACAAAGCTGGGTCCGAGCAGTTGCTGGCGCGGTTCCCGGACGAGGTTCTCGCGACGTTTCCTTCGCCGAATGGGAATGTGCTCGCGTTTACTCTTGGCGAGCCCGACGGCCCCAGTTTGTATCTCCTCGCCACATCGACAAACGGTCTTGCCGTGAAAGTGGACGACGGGGTGCTTGAGGCCGCGTGGTCGACCGACAGCCGAAATCTGGTCTATCCCAAAATTGCAGCCCCTTACGGCTCCCAAAACACGCAACTGGGCACCATCACCAGCCGGCAAGTTTGCGGGACGAACGGGGAAATCCTCGCCAAGTTTGAAGACGCCAAAGATCTGGCCGGTCTGGTTCTCGACCCAAACCACACTCGAGCAGCTTGCCTCGCCGATGGCCGGATTCTCTTTGATGCCGCGCCCATTCACTTGCCGGCACTGTCCTCCGACGAACCCAACCCCCTGACGCTGTTTGCCATCCGGCCCGGTCCGAAGCCCACCCTTGAATCGGTCGTGCGCCCCTCCGACAGCGCGCGACTTCCCGACCGGGTGGACCGCTTTGCGCTTAGCCCCGACGGAAAGAGAGTGGCTATCGTCGACCACCAAGGGAATGTCAGTGTCCTGTCCTTGGATACCGGGGAATTGGTGGCGATCCAACCCAGCGCGGTCTATTCCAACTCGGACAAGTACACGCAACTCATTCCGTCGTGGCGAACGACCAACGAGGTCACGTGCCTCGTCCCGATCGGCGACCCGTCCGGCAGCACCCAGCGTGTGGAGGTTGTCCTGGCGAACCTGAACGGTCAAAAGACCGCGATCAGCCTGTCCTGGTCAAATGCGATGATGAAAGGATTGCTCCTGCCGAGCGAGTAGCGCGCGCTCAGCGCGACTGGTTGCGCGGGCTGCGGTTGTCGGACACGGCTTTCGGGCTCTTGCCGACGAACTGCTTGAACGCGCGGCTGAAATCGTTGGGATGTTTGTACCCGAGCGCGTAGGCGATTTCCTTGACCGAAAAACGCTCCGTCTCCAACAATTCCTGAGCCCGGGCCATCTTCAACCGCTGATGATACATTGCCGGCGATTCGCCGTGGTGGGTCTGGAACATCCGCACGACCGTGGCGGGAGAGATTTGGAGATATTCACACAGGGCGGTGACGGGGTTTGGCTCCGCCAGGTTCTGGGCCATCCACCGCACGGCCAACTCCATCCGCAACGATGGCTCGGGCGGACCGATCTTGCGCTGGACGTGCCGGGCAACGGTCACATCGATGGACAGATGCAGTTGTTCGATGGCCAATTTCGTCAATTCATCGGGCCGCTCGACCTCGAGGCGACACAGACCGTGCAATTGCTCCAGCTTGTGCCACAAGCGCGTGCCGATCGTCCACTGGCGGTACGTCCCGGAGTCCACAGCGCACTCGGTACAACGCGGACCCGTGCGCCAGATCCACACGAGGAGGTCCGACACGCCGTCAGGTCGATCCGTCCAACCGCTCGCGCAATCCGGATCGATCACCAAGAAGTCTCCGGCGCTCAGCATCTTCTGCTCGTTCTCCAAGACAAGCGTCGGCTTGCCGCGGTTCACGAGAACATAATGCCACCCGGGATGCCGGGACACGCGGATGGGGCTCTGCCCATACTGCCGATGTCCCCACGCCAAATACAGCAAGTCGAGCTGCGCGCTTTCCGGGCACACCCAGCGCGGGCGCCCGGCCGGAGGTAGATGTAATACCTTCGGGAGCAAGCTCATACACACATCCAAGTAGTCTCAACAATCATGACTCAACAGGATACTCGAATCACATTGGCGGTTCGCATGTTCCGTCGTACGATGCCGACGGAAACATATGTCCCTTATAACCTATTGTGAGCATAATGAATACGACATCACCCAGTAAAGCCGCAACAAGAAAAAAGCAGCCGGCCGCCCCACTCGCCGCCAAGTCCGTACCTTCCCCCACCACCCTTGGCCTCGTGAGATCTTTCGGTTTCGGGGACCGTTTTGGACTGGCCACCCCCGGACATCTCGCTGCTGCAGAAAAATTCGATTTCGCGCCGATCTTCGCCCAGCAATCCATTCGTGAGTTGGAGCGCACCCAGCGCACAGCCCAGGAGGTTGTGAAAGCCGCCGTCACCGCCCTCAACGATAAGGGCTACGCTGGCAAGTGGGGGGCTGATGCCGACCACCTGAAGACAACCGAACACGTTGACCGCATGAGCGCCGCCGGTTTCTGCTTCTTCACCATTGACCCCTCCGAGCATGTTGGCAAGGGCGCGCTCACGCCGGAATTGGAATCGGCGTACTCGGGACGCAAGTTCGATGTGCCAAACGTTGGAAAGCTGCAGTTTGACAAGCAAACACTGCAGAGCGCGGCGGTGAAATACGGCCGGGCCCTCGAACACGTCGGGGTCATGGGCCGTCATATTGCCAAGGTGATGGATACGCGCCCGTTTGAGATCGAGGTCAGCGTCGACGAAACCAGCGACCCGACCAGCATCTTGGACCATCTGTTCATCGGTTTGGAACTCCGCCGATTGGCTGTTCCCCATGTGGTGAGCGTGGCCCCGCGATTCATTGGCGAGTTCGAAAAGGGCATCGACTACAAGGGGGACCTGAAGAAGTTCGAGGCTGAACTCCGCCAGCATCTGGAGATCGCCCGCTACTGTGGCCCGTACAAGATTAGCGTTCACAGCGGTTCTGACAAGTTTGCGATTTATCCGATCGTCGGTCGTGTTTGCGGCCAACTTCTGCACGTGAAGACATCCGGGACGAGCTACCTGGAAGGCTTGCGCGTGGTCTCGCGGACGATGCCGAAGGTGTTCGCCGAGATCGTCGAGTTTTGCCGTGGCCGGTTTGATACCGATCGCCAGAGTTACCATATTTCGACCACGCTGGCGGACGTCAAAGCCCTGCCGAAGTTCACCGGGCCGAAGGAAGAGCCCGTGTTCCTGGATCAGGTGGCCGGGCGGCAGTTGCTGCACGTGACGTTTGGCTCCGTGCTCACGCATCCGACCTTCAAACCGCAGATCATCGAAACGCTGGTGAAGAACGCCCCGTTGCACAAGGAGCTGCTGGAGAAGCACCTGACGAAACACCTTTCGCTGCTGGCGAAGGGCTGATGCCATGCAGGCGTTTATCACCGAAGACTTCCTCCTCCAGACACCGGTAGCCTGCGAGCTGTATCATAAGGTCGCGGTCCACGAACCGATATTTGACTATCATTGCCATCTGCCGCCCGATCAGATCGCGGCCAACAGGCAGTTCCGCAACCTGTACGAAGTCTGGCTGGCGGGCGACCACTACAAATGGCGGGCCATGCGCTCGGATGGCGTCTCGGAGAGGTTTTGCACCGGCGACGCGAGCGATTGGGAGAAGTTTCTCGCTTTTGCCCGCACAGTGCCGCATACCCTGCGCAACCCGCTCTATCACTGGACGCACATCGAGCTGAAACGCTTCTTTGGCATCACCCAGCGCCTCGACGAAACCACCGCCAAACAGATCTGGGATGAAGCGAATGAGAAGCTGGCGTCCATGCCGGTGCACAAGATTCTCGAGTCCAATCGCGTGGTCGTCGTTTGCACGACCGATGATCCGACCGATTCCCTCGAACATCACCAGCGGATCCGCAAGAGCGGCAATCTAAAGACACGTGTGTATCCGGCGTGGCGCCCGGACAAGGCGCTGACGGTGGACCAGCCGAAGGCTTGGAACGCCTGGGTGGACAAGCTCGGCGAGCCGCGCAATCTCAGCGCCTTCCTCACCGCGCTGCAGCAACGGCTTGATTTCTTTCACACCAACGGCTGCCGCCTGTCCGACCATGGATTGAACCATTCGTTCAGCGATGATTGCACCGAGTCGGATGCCAAACAGATTTTCGACAACGCGCGCGCCGGGCGGCAGGTGTCACCGGCGGACGCGAACAAATTCCGAAGCTTCATCATGCAGTGGCTCGGCGAGCAATATCATGCTCGCGGGTGGGTCATGCAACTGCATCTCGGAGCGCTTCGCAACAATAATACCCGTATGATGCGGACCCTCGGGCCCGACACTGGTTTCGATTCGATTGGCGACTGGCCGCAGGCCGAGCCGCTCGCCCGGTACCTGGACAGGCTCGACCAAAACAATCGCCTTCCCAAGACGATCCTCTACAACCTGAATCCCGCGGATAATTACGCGTTCGCCACGATGCTGGGCAACTTCCAGGACGGCAGCGTCCCGGGCAAGCTTCAATTGGGCAGCGGTTGGTGGTTCCTCGACCAGCAGGAAGGCATGGAATGGCAGATCAACGCGCTGTCCAACCTCGGATTGCTCTACCGGTTCGTCGGAATGATTACCGATTCCCGCAGTTTCCTCTCGTATTCCCGCCACGAGTATTTCCGCCGATTGCTCTGCGACATCATCGGCCGCGACGTGGCCAGCGGCAATCTGCCGAAGGATATGGACTTGCTCGCCGAGCTCGTACGCAACGTCTGCTATCACAACGCGAAGAACTACTTCGGCATGGAACCGGGCGCGGTGTAGTTGCCGGTCACACGCTCGCGGAAGAAGAAACCTGATCTCTCTGGTTTGCGCTTGCGCCCCGGGTTTGCACCCGGTGCAAACCCGGACCGCTCTCCTCCACCGGCCAGAAGGCCCTTACGGCCCGAGCCGAATGCGGTAGTAGAGATTCGTTCCGCCGGCATCCGAGTAGTTGGTCTCGGTATCCCCTGCGGGCATGACAATCAGTGGGCCACTGATGTCACTGAAGTTGTTGCTGTAGCCGCCGTCAGCCGCGCCGACGGAGCCCTGTACGATGTTGGTAATCACGGTCGGACCGCCGAACAACGCGGCGTTCACATCACCACCGGATGTCTTCCATGTGACTATGTTGGTTCCACCCGACTGGGTAATCCCAACAATCTCGAATACCGAGGCCGGGTTCGTCGGATTCAGTCCGATCAGGAACTGGTTGGTGTTGCTGATGCCCTTACCATACGGATCGGCGTTTGCCGCCGCTTGGGCGCACACCGATCCGTTGTCGGTACACCCGAAATAGAACACCCGCCAGCACTCGAATGGATCTGTCGACACCGTGATGGTGACCGAGGCGCAAGCTGTGGCGTAACTGCACGGCGCCCCGTCTTCATAGCGCCCGTAGTAGGTCGTGCTCGCCGCCGGGCTGACAACCAGGCCGTTGCCCGTGCCCACCGACGTGCCCCCGCATGAGCCGCTGTACCAGTGAATCGTCTCGCCGGTCCCGCCTCCGCCGCCATTCAGCGTCAGCGCCGTCGATTGCCCGCTGCAAATGGTCGTCGCCGTGGCTGTGGCCGACGTCGGGTCCGAGGACTTTGCACTCACCGTCAGCGTGGCGACCGACGACGTGACGCTACCGCTCGCGTTGGTAACGATGCATCGGTAGCTCCCCGCGTCGGTACTCGAGACAGGCGACACAGTCAAGACGTTGGACGTCACGCCGCTGTAATCGCCTCCGCTGACCAGATTGACGCTGTTGGTCTGCCATTGGTAGTAGAGCGGCGCGGTGCCGGAGGCAGTAACGCTGAACGTAGCAGCAGCACCAGAGCAATTGGTTGTGGATTGTGGCTGCTGCGAGATCGTAGGCGGCGAGCCGCCACCACATATCTCGTAGGCGCCGAGATCGGGGGCGGAACCGCAGTACGGCTGGTCAGAGATAATGACGCCCTTATCCACCAGTCTGCCACCCGCCACTGGATGAACCAGGGTGATCACCGGCAAACTGCCGTCGGCCTGTCGGGCCGTGGCGAGCTGCGAGGCATCCATACTCACAAAATCGTTGGAGGTCACGCCCCCGGAGATCACCTGCCAGCTATTGCTGAGCAGCGTGGAGTATTTGTTGGTGGCAACGCTCCCAAATGCGACGTTGTTGCGGATGAGGTGCGGCTCGTTCTGGGAGGGGGAGTGATTCAGGTTAATGTCCCCGCTCAGGTTCCCCCACGACACGCATTGATCCACCGTCAGGCCAGCGGTGTTGTTGTTCTCGTCGATGCCGTATCCGCCGTTGCCAACGTTTTGGTAGGCCAGACCCCGGAGGAGCCGGTGAGCGGCCGGGACATTGTTGCCGCCAAGTTTGAACCCGTTGCCGTTGCCTGCGAACGACGAGGTTTTCCAGATATTGCTGCCGTTGCCCCAGGTCCAGCAGTTCGAGATGAGCACCGGGGATTGGCCCATCCACAGATCCCAGCCATCGTCGGAATTATTCCATGAGCGACAGCCGACGAACCGGTTGCCCGTGCCGATGTACCATTTCGCGCTGAATCCATCCGCGTTTCCGCCCACGGGACCATCAAAGTTGAGCCAGGCGTCGCAGTTCAGGATGGTGTTGGTGCCGGGAAGGTAGGTCAGGCTGCCCGATGAACCGACCATGAAGCCGCTATTGCTGCAACCGACAAAACAGCAGCGTTCGATCCAGTTGAAACTTCCCTGCCCCGGAGTGAGGGTGCCTCCTCGGATATTGATGCCATTGTGAGCGGCATTGGTAATCACTAGTCCGTAAAGCTGCCAATAGGCGCCGGTAATCCGGATCCCTTCCGAGCTGCCACGCGCCTCGGAAGTGTAATCCAGGGTCGGAACCTCGCCCGGATAGTTGGTGACGGTGTAGCGAGTGGCTGAGGTGCCAATCGCGGTCATATTGATCTGCGCTGACGTGGAGTATCTGCCGCCGCGCATGTAGGTGACATCGCCCGCGCTCATTACGCTTACTGCCTTCGTAAGCGTGGCGTAGGGAGCGCTGATACTGCCCGTGCCGGTGGAGTCGTTGCCGTTGGTGGCAACATAGTAGCTGGCAGCCTGCGCCGATACGCTCAGGGCGATCAGGATCAGCACGGCCCGGACAAGGGCCTGACCCGCCCAAGCGATGGACCATCGCCTGCAGCCCCCTCGCGTCTCTCGTCGTTGATTTCTAGCGTTTGTTAGTGCCGGGAATCCAATTCGTGTTGAGTTCAATCCGCATCCTATCTACGGCCCGAGACGGATTCGATAGTACAAGTTGGTCCCGCCGGCGTCCGAGTAATTCGTCACCGTGTCACCTGCGGGCACAATGATCATGGGGCCACTCACATCGCTGAAATTGTTGCTGTAACCACCACCGGCCGCGCCCACGGCGCCCTGCACGATGTTGGTAATCACCGTCGGACCGCCGAACAGCGCGGCGTTCACGTCGCCACCGGACGTCTTCCAGACCACCGTGTTGGTTCCACCCGATTGGCTGACCGAAATAATAGCGAATACCGACGCCGGGTTCGTTGGGTTCAACCCGAGCAGGAACTGGTTGGTATTACTGATACCCTTCCCCAGCGGATCGGCATTTGGTGCTCCGGCAGGATTGCCCGAGTAGTTGAAATAGGACTGCTGCCACGCCGTAAACGGAGCCAGGACGGTAATCAGACCGGCCTGCGTAGACGTGTTGGAACCGCCAGGGCCTGTCGCCACAAGGGTTACCGTGTAGGTGCCGGGCGAAACATACGTATACGTTATGTTGGTAGGCGCCGCAAAGCTGGCGGTGCCGCCATCCCCGAAGGTCCATGCGCTGCTGGTGATGGAGCCGGTCGAGTTATCCGTGAAATTCACCGCCAACGGGGCCAAACCGGAGGTCGGGGTGGCCGTAAAGCTAGCCACGGGCGGTGTTGCCGACGACTGGATCGTCAGCGCCGCCGCGCTGCTGGTGGCTGCGTTCACGCCATTGCTTACCACGACAGAATACGAGCCCACGTTACCCGACTGGACGTTGGTAACGGTCAATGACGCGGAGGTCGCATTGCTGATCGGCGTGGTCGAGTTGAAATACCACTGATAGAACAGCGGCGCGCTGCCGCTGGCCACCACGGTGAATGACGCGCTCTGGCCGGCCGCCACGGTCTGGCTCTGCGGGCTGGTGACGATGATCGGGCCCGTGGGGGCGTAGGATGTGACCAGCCAATTCGTCTTGTTCCACGTGAGCACACCCGCGCCGGCACCGGCCGTCGGGCTGGTAACAATCGCCTTGAGCTGGCTCGGATCGTCCGGGTAATAGGTATACGGCAACTGGTTGCCGGTCAGGTTCCACGAGAACGCGATCACCGGCGCCTGGGCCGGGCCAAACAATGCGAACCCTGTGGCATTCGTGCTGTCGCCGCGGTAATCCGTCGTCGTGCCGTTCGAATTGTCGAAGTGGTAAATACAATCGATCGCTTCGATCTTACCCGTATATCTGGGGTCCGACGGATTGGTCTGATTGTTGCGCAACGGTGTGACGCAGTCGATATATACCGATTTTTCGACCAGCGTGGCGCCGTTCTCCGTCGAAATCGTGCCATTGAGGAACGGATTGAAACTGTAGCTGCTGCTGAACGTGTGCTGATTGCGCAAGTTCTTGGCGGCGAGCCCCACCGTGTCGTCGACATAAATGTTGTAGTCATGCACGTTGCCGGCGCGCAGGCGCGGCAGACGATCCCACGGATTGATGAACCATTCGTGGTGCAGTGTGACCGTATGCAGGGCGTTATTGGAATCGAGATCGTTGGCTCCGATCAGGTGCGTCTTGTCGTGCCCTTGAATGATCGTGACGATATCCGTGGTGCTGAATCCAGCCGTCCGCAGGGCGTTATACATCGCGTAACTCGTCCGGTTGGATTCCAGTGCGTTGATCTGTTGCCACACAAAGCTGTTCGGATTGGTCGCCCCGTCATCGCCGGTGTACTTGCACCAGGAGATCGTGATGCCGGCGCTGCCATTCTTGATATCCGTGATGCCATCGTAGGCCTTCGTGAACGTGCAATGATCAATCCACAGGCCCGTAATCGAGCCTGAGTCGCCAATGGTCATGAAGTCCCAGTTGTTTTCATCGTAGTTGCCCTTGCTCGCTTCATCCCATTCCCACAGTTGGTCAAAGCGCAGGTTGCGCACGATGATGTTGGAACCGTTTTTGATATTCAAGTGGGCGTGGCGGATCGTCGAGCCGTTGGCCGAGAAAATCGTCAGGCCGTTCTTCTTTTGGACGTCAATCAGGCTGACTCCTGTTTGGATCAGCACCGGGTGGAGCTTGGGCGTGGTATCTGCGCGGAACGGCTCGCTATTGACCTTGGCCGAGGCTTCGATCTCATTGTAGCCGAGATTGAGATCGTTCATGATCTCGATAATCTTCACCGTCTTGCTGCTCAACGCGTTGGCCAGATCCGTTGCCGTGTACACTTTGGCGTAATTGGGGTCTGTGTCCGCCAAAACGCCCCCGCCCGTCGTCCCCTGGCCGAACCCGACGAGATTGTATGCGCTGTTGGGAATCGGCACGGTCGCGGTCACCGTGAGCACCGCCACCTGGCTGGTCGCGCTCCCCGCGCTGTTCGCCGCAATCAGCGTGTAACCGGCGTCCGCGGAAGCTTGAGCATTTGACAGGGTCAGTGTGGACGATGTGGCTCCCACGAGAGCGACGCCGTTGGTGTACCATTGATAGGAAATCGGCGCGGTACCAATCACCGTGGCGCCAAATGTCGCGACGCTGCCTGCCACGACCGTCAACGAAACGGGCTGCGAGGTGAAGACCGGCGCTACCGGGTTGGTATTGAGGCTGAGCATGGCGCTGGAACTGGTGATGCTGCCCGCCAGGTTGCTGACAACGACAAAGTACGGGCCGGCCGCGCTCGGCTGAACGTTGGTCAACGTCAACGTACTGTCCGTGGCGCCGGCGATCAACGTGCTCGTGTTGTCATACCACTGGTAGCTGAACGGTTCGGAGCCGCCGGCCTGCACGGTGAACGTCGCGGTATCGCCCGGTATTACGGTCTGGTCCTGCGGTTGCATGATAATTGTCGGCGGATCCGGAATAGTCACCGACAACTGCGCGACCGCGCTGGTGACAATGCCATAGGCGTTGGAGACGATTGCCGAGTACCCGCCCGCGTCCGTCAGTTGCGCGTTGCTGATCGTCAGGGAAGAACTGGTCGCATTTGTCAGCACCGTATTGGAGTTGTATAACCACTGGTAAAACAGCGGCTGGGTTCCACTGGCCAGCACGCTGAAAGACGCCGGCTGATTCGTATAGACCTGCTGGTCCTGTGGATCCGTAGTGATCGATGGAGGAGTGGACCCGGCGATATACTCAACCTTCACTTCTTCGAACTGGATGGTGCTCGCCGCCTTGCTTGCGGATGCTGGACGGAGCCCGATGCCGTCAAAATTGAAATTCGTAGCGCTGGTGTCGACTGCAGCGGTGGACAAAGATGCCCCAGTGCTGGTGTTCACCCACGTCACCGAAATCACCATTGCGTTGGTGGTCGTTCGCTGGAGGGAGAGCTGCAGCGTGTAGGTGGTTCCATTGACGAATCCGCTGAAATTGTTCGTATTGCCGGGGCCGGTTCCAAGCGAGGTGTAGTCGGCTGAATGGCCGAGAAGATCAGAATCCGAGACGCTCGTACGCTCCATGACGCTCATCGGCGAAGCGTTATTGAACGTCGTTCCCATGTTCTGAAACAGCGCGTAGCCCTGCACGCCGGCTCCTTGGGTCTGGTTGCCGCTGAAATCCGCGCTGACCCGGTTCGAGCCAAACTCGTAGATCCCAAGCGGAAAACCCAGCGACGAGTTTTGCGACGCCAGCCCATTGAATACAAACGTGATCGTGGTCAGCAGCGTGTCGCCCACCGACAGCTGGACAGGAGCGCTGGCATTCGTCGTAAAATACGACACGGCCAGGTTTGCGCCGCTTCCCAGCGAGAGAGTCATCGACCCCGTTGTCGCCGTGAGCGACCCGCTGGTGGAGGTGTACCAAGCGGCGTTGGTTGGCAAACTGGTATTGTTACGGTTCCCGTCAGCCCACGTATCGTCCAGAATGACGACTGCTCGGCTGGGTGTGGCAAAGCTGAGTATTGCAGCAACGACAAAGAGACTGCGAATAACATGTTTCATGGAAAAAAAAGACCCTTCATGTACGCAAACGTGACGTGCATTCCTTCGATTTACATCCGTCGTAACCTACCGACCAACAGCTACTTCCCCGTCAACTCCCTGACGCAGGACCCATAGCGACTGAAATTATCATATAAAACGGTGGTCCCGGTGTCGATACCAAAAACGTAGCACTGGGACTCGAAGTGTAAAACCGCCACAAAGACGGCGGAGAAGTCAGCAGCTTACCTCGTGCCAATCGTGGCCTTAAGTGCTTCACTCGCAATAGAATCGGATAGCTTATCAACCTCGATCCCCGCAAGAATGAATGGTCCAACCCCTTTGAGGTCGTTGTCCACCACGGGTTCCTTGAGATAATACTCGTAGGATCCATCCCGCTGGCCGCCCAGACCAGCCACGAGGCAAACATGCGTTAACGAAACTCGTTGTTGATCATCAAGTTTGATGAGTTTCTCGATGATGCCCTGGTAGCCTTTCACGATGGCGGGCACATACTCACGTGACACATATCCGTGGTTCACTCCCTTGGCCAGCGTGTACACAAACATGCTCGATGCCGATGCTTCGAGATAATTGCCCTGCCGTCCTCCCTGATCGACCACCTGGTACCAGAGACCGCTGGCCGGATCCTGGTGTTTCACAATCCCCGCGCAAAGCTCCCTCAGCGTGGCAATGATCTCCGTCCGAGCCGGGTGGTCTGCGGGATAATAATCCAGCACATCCACCAACGCCATCCCATACCAGCCCATGGCCCGCCCCCAGAAACTCGGGGACCGTCCGGTCTCCTTGTTGGCCCACCCCTGTTGACGGCTCTCATCCCAGCCATGATAGAAAAGCCCAGTGGAGGGGTCGTACGTGTGCGCCGCAACCAACCGGATTTGCTTCGCGACATCGTCAAAGGAGGGGGCCGGCTCGCGAAACAGGCTCGCGTATTCCGTGTAAAACGGCTCGGCCATGTACAAGCCATCCAGCCACATCTGGTGGGGATACCGCTGTTTGTGCCAGAAGCCGCCTTCGCTCGTTCGCGGATGGACGTTCAACTGCTGACGCAACCGATCCACCGCTTTGTGGTACCGCTCATCGCCAGTCAACTTGTACAACTCCAGCGCTGTCCGCCCCGGGTCGATGTTGTCGAGACTGTAATCCTCGAACTTGTAACCGTGGATGTCGCCGTTTGTTGTAATAAACGAACCGATCACCGCTTCACTGTATGTCACGTAGCGCGGATCAGGAACGCGCTCGTTGAGCTTCAGCAGCGACAACGTAAACAGACCTGACGTGTAATCCCACTTCGCTTTGCCGCCTTCTTTCCAAGCCAGCGTATCACCACGCCGCGCCATCTCCGAATCGGCCATGCGGACCGACCATTGCAGGGGAGTGGCGCCGGCAAACTTGCACGGCATGAACCGATCCGTCGCGCAACCGGCGAGCACGGCCAGCGCCGCCGCGATGCCAACCAACTGCAGGGGTGGACGGAATCCTGACGCCGTCATTGCCGGGCCGTATCTTTCCAGCCGATCACCTCGGCGTTATCGGTGATAACCGCGGGGCCTTCTTTGTTGTTCAACTGGACATTCTTGAATTGAATCCCTTTGGCATTCCTGACCAGGAACCCGGTCGTGGCGGCGCTGATCTGGACATTCTCCAGAAACACGTCCGATATGTCGCTCTCCGGCAATCCGACGATGATGCCGGCCGATTTCTGACAGGTGGCCTGTACGTTGTTGAAGTAGATGTTGCGAAAGACCGGCGTGTGCTCCGTCTTCGCTTGCGCGGCATCAACCACCGGCGGCGGCCGCGGAACGGGATCGCCCGACGAGTTGTTCATGTAATAGCACGTCAACGTGATGGCAGGGTCAACGTTGTTCATCACGATGTCGTTGTAATGAATGTTCTCCACCAACCCGCCCCGGCGCCGGTCCGATTTGATCCGAATCCCGTTTTCAGTGTCCTGAAATGTGCAGTTCTTCACCACCACGTCATGCACGCCACCTTTTACGGCGCTGCCGATGGACATGCCGTGCCCGTGCAGGAACGTGCAGTCCGTCACGGTAATATTCTCGCAGGAAAACTCGCGGCCCACGGCTCCGTGGTCCGACTTGATCGCAATGTTGTCGTCGCCCACGTCGAGGCGGCACTTCGTAATCAGCACGTTCCGGCTGTCTGTGGGATCGATTGCGTCCGTGTTCGGCGAATGCGCTGGCGCGACAATCGTGACGTTCGAGATGATCACGTTTTCGCAATCGGTCGGGTCCAGATGCATACAGGGGCCATTCTGCAGTGTGACATCTTGCACGGTCAGGTTTGTGCACCCCGTGATGACCACCAGCTTGGGACGGGGCTGCGTGTAGCCGGGCGTCTTGCGCCGCGCCTCCTCGGCGGACGGCCACCATCTGCCGCCCGAACCGTCAATCGTGCCGGGGCCTACGATAGCCACATCGTGAATGTCCTTCCCACCCACGAACGGAATGAAGGAATTCGTCTGCTCGGGATTCACGAAGTCCTCTCTTTCATCCGTCGCTTTCAGAACCGCACCTGCATCCAGTTTCATGGTCGTGCTGTTGCGCATGACAATCGGCTTGCTCAGGTACGTGCCCGACGAAAACTCCACGGTGCCGCCGCCGGAGGCGCCGCATTCGTCGAGCGCTTTCTGGATCGCCGTGGTGTCGGGTGTTGTGCCATTCCCCTTGGCGCCAAATGCCCGGACATCGAACACCTTACCCGCTACGGTGGCGGGACCGGCCGCCCGGGGCCCGGTTTGATTTGTCGCTGGCCCCAAGCCCTGCACTTCGGCGTTCTCTACGATGACGGGAGGCCCTTCCTTACAGGTCACCTGCACGTTCTTGAACAGAACGCCCTTCGCATTCTTGACCTTCAGACCCGTGGTCGCCGCAGCGATTTGCACGTCTTCGAGCACGACATTTGTAATCGCGCTTTCAGGCAAACCCCAGATGATGCCCGCTCCGTGCTTGGTCGTGGCCCGCAGATTCTGAACCTGAATATTGCGAAAGACCGGCGTGGTTTCCGTAACGGGTTCCGCAACGTCTTGTTCCGGGGTCGAGCGCTGAACCGCATCGCCCGCCGAGTTGTACATGTAATAGGACGTGAACGTGATCGCCGGATCAACGTCCTTCATCGTGATGTCACGATAGCTGACGTTCTCGACCCGTCCACCCCTCCCGCGCTGTGACTTGATGCGGATCCCGTTTTCCGTCCCTTCAAACGTGCAATTCCGCACCGTCACGTTGCGGACTCCGCCGACGCTCTCACTGCCAATTGACATGCCGTGTCCGTGCAGGAACGTACAATCCGTTACGGTGATGTTTTCACTCGCAAATTCCCGACCCTCCGCCTCATGACCGGACTTGATCGCGACGTTGTCATCTCCCACGTCGATCCGGCACTTCGTAATCAGCACATTCTGGCAGATGCTCGGATCGATCGCGTCGGTGTTGGCCGCGTGCGCCGGCGCGAGAATCGTTACGTTCGAGATAATGACGCCATTGCAGTCTGTCGGGACCAAATGGAATTTGGGCGAGTTTTGAAGCGTGACATTCTCGACGCGCAAATTCCTGCAACGGGTAATGACCATCAGGTTCGGGCGCGGCAACGTGTACCCCGGCTTCTTCTGGCGCGCTTCTTCGGCCGCCCCCCACCAGTTCTGGCCGGCGCCATCGATCGTCCCACCACCCGTGATGGTGACATCGACCAAATCCTTCCCGGAGACAAACGGAATGAAGTCACCACTACTCCTTGCTTCCAGCCAGTTCGTGCCCGACTTCAAAAAGGCCGCTTGGTCGCCGGTTGCCTGAAGTGTCGCCCCCGCGTCGAGTTGCACCGTCGTCTTGGTCCGCACGACAATCGGTTTGCTCAGGTACGTGCCCGGCGTGAATTCCACCGTGCCGCCGCCGGACTTGCCGCATTCGTCAAGCGCTTTCTGGATTGCGGCAGTGTCGAGAGTCTTGCCGTCGCCTTTCGCCCCAAAGTCCCGAACATTGAACACCTTGCTCGAACTGCCAGAGGCCGGCGCGGCGCTGTCGGCTGCCCGTCCCCTGCTGGCGAACAAGCCCGCCGACAATAATAACCCGCACAGAACCGGACCAACGGCCCGCCTGGCTTTCATGGAAACGCTCGTGGTCTTCATTTCTCCTCCTAACTCCTTTGTCTCGAATACGTCGGGCTATTTTTTCACGGCCAACTTCTGCTCAAGCCACGCCAAGAGCTTCTGGTGGTAGCCCGGGTCGAACTTGTCCCACTCGGTGATTCGGTGCGGCGCCCCCTTGATCGTAATCATCTCGTTGGTGACGCCGTTTTCCTTGAGTTTGGCCATAAAGGCAAGGGTTTGCTCATATGGGACGGTTTTATCAGCATCGCCCTGGACAAACAAGAACGGCGGCAACCCCGGTTTGACGAACTCGATCGGCGACATTTCGTTCAACAGCTCTTTCGCCGATGCGTCCACTGTGTTCGTGTCCCGTCCGAACAGCATTTGGAGGGATTTGCTGAGGCCGTTGCGACGTTCGGTGTCGGCGACCATGTCCGTCGGCGGCGAAAAGCCGACCACGGCCTGCACGCGCGTGTTGTCCCTGGCCAGCACCGCAGCCAGGCAGACCAATTGTCCGCCGGCCGAGTATCCCATCAAGGCCATCCGCTGCGGGTCGCCCTTGTACTCGGCGGCGTGCGCTTTGACCCAGCGAATCGCGGTTTGAACGTCCTCGAAACACGCCGGCCAGTGGTTCGTCGGCGCCATCCGGTAATTGATCGAGAACCAAGTGAACTCCCCGGTCTTCGTCAGTGGGTCCAGGACGACCGTAACGTCTTTGTGCTTGTCGCCGCTGCTCCAACCGCCTCCGTGAACCATGAGCACGACGGGGAACGGCCCCGCGCCATCGGGCACGTGCGCATCCAGCCGCAGACTTGTGCCCGACGCCCGGCCGTATTCGATGTCCGGTTTGTCTTCCGCGAAGACGACGCTCCCGGCCAAGGCGACCAGCGACACCACTATTCGGAATGTTCGGCAGCAAGATCCCGTCATGCGACGACTTTTCTCTTGCGCGGAATGAAAACGCTTCCCACACTGTATGGAAAGCGCAATCAAGGAGCATTTTCATGCACCAGATTCTCCAGAAACGGATTGTCCCCGTGGTCGTCATCGACGACGCGGAAAGCGCCAAACCATTGGCTGAAGCGTTGATGGCTGGCGGTATCGATGTCATGGAAGTGACGTTTCGCACCGCCGCGGCCCCTGCGGCGATTCGCAACGTGCGCCAGTCACTCCCGTCGATGCTGGTCGGGGCCGGCACGATTTTGGAGCCGGAGCAACTGCAACAGGCCATCGATGCCGGCGCGCAATTCGGCGTCGCTCCCGGATTGAATGAGACGATCGTTTCGAAATCGCTGGCGCTGAAACTGCCGTTCGTTCCCGGCGTGATGACCCCATCGGACGTCGAACGCGGGCTGACCCTCGGCTGCAAACTTCAGAAGTTCTTCCCGGCCGAAGCCGCCGGCGGCGTGAAAATGCTCAAGGCATTGGCGGGTCCGTACGGCCCGGCGGGCGTGAAGTTTATTCCTCTCGGTGGAATCAATGCCGCTAATGCCCGCGAGTATCTGGCGTTGCCAATCGTGGCCGCCATCGGCGGCTCGTGGATGGTTGAGCGAAAACTCATCGCCGAAAAGAGCTGGTCTCGGATTCGCGAACTGACTGCCGAAGCCGCGCAAATCGTCGCCGCAACACCCCGATAGCCAACCCGTGCTGTTTACAGCGTACTTGGATGGGATCCTCCGGGCATGAGAGGGAAAGCCCCGTTGCGCGGTGGCCCCCCCCATCTGTCAAGTGGTTACCAGTGACCGAAAACACTTCGCACGTCCGTGTCTCCAAGCGGCAATGGGCGCATACGTTATGACAATCCAAGTCAACTAGAATCACGCTTTGACGTTGCGGAAGCTCGAAAGTGCTGGTATACTTTGTTACCTAGAAGAGCGTGAGAGGTGAGCAGATTCGATCGTGGCCGGGCAGCATTTGTCGTTTCTTGGTGACCAGTCCCCAGCCCGCTGTGCGTCTTTCTGCCACTGACCAAAATGGACAACGACGACATGATAGCGCGTGCTGCACAGGGCGACGGCGGCGTCGCAACCCCGACGCGGCCTGAATCGATTGCGGACCTCGTGTCATCGCAGGCGGCTGCCCGAGCCGACTCGGTGGCAGTAGCGTCTACCTCCCGCGTCCTGCGCTACGGGGAACTCGATGCCCGCGCCGATGCGCTGGCGGCGCGACTCCGGAGTCTTGGCGTAACCACGGACGTCGTGGTCGGATTATGCATTCCCCGTTCGCCGGCGATGGTCGTGGCGGCCCTGGGAGTCCTCAAGGCCGGAGGCGCCTACCTGCCGTTGGACCCCACCTATCCCTCGGCGCGGTTGTCATTCATGCTCGCGGATGCGGGAGTTCCCGTATTGATCGCGGCGCATTGCGCAAAGAATCAGGCGCCCGCGGGCGACCACAGGACCATCACCATCGATGATGCCGGGCGAATCATTGAATCCCCGTCGACGTTGCCTGCCGTGGAAGTTGAAGTGGATTTTTCACCGGAGAATCTGGCCTACGTCATTTATACGTCGGGGTCCACGGGTCAACCTAAGGGCGTGGAGGTGACGCACGAAGGATTGCTCAATCTGGTGCACTGGCATCAACGCGCGTTCCGCGTCACGTCAGCGGACCGCGCCAGCCAGGTTGCCAAGGTCGGGTTCGACGCGGCGGTCTGGGAGATCTGGCCATACCTGACCGCTGGCGCCAGCTTGTATGTTGCCGACGAGAAGACCGTCAGCGACCCGGATTCATTGCGCGATTGGCTGGTGGCCCAGGGCATCACGATCAGTTTCGTCCCGACGCCGATGGCGGAACGTCTGTTGACGCTGTCGTGGCCGGCGGGAACGGCGTTGCGGACCATGCTCACAGGCGCGGACACGCTGCATTATTATCCACCGGCCGGCCTCCCGTTCGAGCTGATCAACAACTACGGCCCGACGGAGTGCACGGTCGTCACGACTTCGGGTCTGGTGTCTCCGAACGGCGCGGGGGACGGAGTCCCGTCCATCGGTCGCCCAATTGACAGAATGGGCGTATACATCTTGGACGAATCCGGTCGGCCAGTACCCACCGGAACACAGGGCGAGCTCTACATTGGGGGCGTGGGCCTGGCGCGGGGTTATCGCAATCAGCCCGAGATGACGGCGAAACGATTCGTGCCCAGCCCGTTAAATGGGGATACGGGAAAACGGCTGTTCCGGACGGGCGACCGGGCCAAGTTTTTGCCGGATGGGGAGATTGCGTTTTTGGGCCGCATGGACGACCAGGTCAAGGTGCGCGGCCACCGCGTGGAGCCGGATGAAGTGACGGCTGCCCTGAATCGGCATCCACACGTGCGGCAGAGCATCGTGGTGGCGCGTGAACCGGCGCCGGGCGACGTTCGTCTGGCGGGTTATTTCGTCGCCGCTCCCGATGCGAACCCTTCCGCACGCGACCTGCGCGATTTTCTCGGAGCGACCCTGCCGGACTACATGATACCGGTCGCGTTCGTAAAGCTGGAAGAATTGCCGCTCACCGCGAATGGCAAGATCGACCGTGCGGCGTTGCCGGCACCGGACGATTCCAATACGCTGCGGGACAGCGCCTCCACGGCTCCGCGGACCGACATGGAGAAGGCCGTCGCCAGCATCCTTGGACCCCTGCTGGGGCTGGAAAATGTCGATGTTGAGGAGAATTTCTTCGCGCTGGGTGGCCACTCACTTTTGGGAGCGCAACTCATGGCCCGCGTCCGCGACACGTTTGGAGTCGAAGTGCCCTTGCGCACGTTGTTCGAGGCCCCGACCATCGCGGAATTGTCCGCGGAGATCGAGCGACGGCTGGTCGCCAAACTCGAGGCCATGAGCGACAGCGAAGTGCAACGTCTTCTGGATTCGAGTCCGCGGCCGGACGGCGGAACTCGGTCACCGTGATCACCAACACTCGAGCTTCGTCTGGCGTCAAGAAGGCTGCCTCGGAACTGAGCCTGTTCCAATTGCTCGATCCCGAGGTCCTAGCCGATCCCCATCCTCTCTACCATCGCCTTCGCCGCGAAGACCCCGTGCACTGGGACCCCTACATGCACACCTGGGTCGTCACGCGTTATGATGATGTCGTTCGGGTGTTGCGCGATTTTTCAGCCGACCGCACACCGACCCCCGAGCAACTGACCGCCATGGATCTTTCGGCGATGAATCCCATCGCCAAGGTGATGGTGAAGCAGATGCTGTTTCTGGATCCGCCGGCCCATACGCGCATCCGCGCCCTGGCTTCCGCCGCCTTCACACCCCAACGCGTGGAAGTGCTGCGGGGTCACATCCGTGACATTACGCGCCAGTTGCTGGAGAAGGTGAAGGAGAAGGGACGCGCGGATCTGATTGCCGATCTGGCCGAACCGCTCCCGTGCATCGTGACGGCCGAAATGCTCGGCGTACCGACCGAAGATCACCGGCAATTGAAACTTTGGTCCCAGGATTTCGCGGAGATGCTCGGCAACTTCCAACACAACCCCGACCGCGTCCCGAAGCTCCTCAGGACCACCGAGGATATGACGGCCTACTTTCGTCGCGCCATGCACTGGGACAGGCTGCGGCCGGATGGCCTGGTCGGCTCGCTCATGAATGCGCGCGTCGACGGCGACCGCCTGACCGAAGAAGAGGTCGTCGCCAATTCCATCGTCACCATGATCGGCGGACAGGAAACCACCACCAACCTCATCGCCAGCGGCACGCTCACGTTGTTGCGGAATCCGGACCAGTTGGAAAAGCTGCGCGGAGATTTATCGCTGATTCCGTCGGCCACGGAAGAATTGCTGCGCTATGAAAGCCCCAGCCAGCATACAGGACGGATCTGCCCCGAGGACACGGAGATGGGGGGCAAGAGAATCCACAAGCGGCAGGCCGTCATGGCGATCATGGCGGCCGCGAACCGCGACCCGGACCGGTTCCCCGATCCCGACCGTCTGGACATTACCCGAAAGGACAACCGCCACGTGGCGTTCGGATACGGCGCGCATTACTGTTTCGGGGCGCCACTGGCGCGAATTGAAGGTCAGATTGCCTTCGAGGAGATGCTGCGATTTTTCCCGCATTGGTCGTTGGAACCCGGGCCTCTCACATGGCGGAATAATTCCGGCCTGCGTGGCCTGACGTACCTGGGCGTCAACTTCTCGGGCGGCAAACCGGGGTAGAACATGACGAAGACCGAGTCCATCCCGAATGCCACGATGCTTTCCGCAGCCAAGCTCCGGCTGCTGGAGAAATACCTGCACGGGGACGTCTCGAAAGCCGCCACGGATACCGCCAGGATTACACCACGGCCCGCATCAACGCCGGCCCCGCTGGCCCCGGTGCAGGAAGAGGTCTGGCGACGTGCCTGTGCGGCGGCTGACGTACCACCGTTTTACAACGAGTCGATCACCATTCATCGTCACGGCCCGGTGGATGCCAATATTCTCCAACGCTGTTTCACGGAGATCATTCGCCGGCACGAGGTCTGGCGCACCGGCTACGAGGTGGTCGATGGACAACCCGTTCAGGTGACTCGCCCGGCGCCTGCCGCGGCCCCGCTTCCCTGGGACGACCTCAGAAACCTGGACATTGGCAAGCGCGAAGCGGAAGCCCTTCGTCTGGCGACCGAGGATGCGCGGAAACCATTCGACCTGAGAACTGGCCCCCTCGTGCGTGCCAGGCTGGTCACCCTCACGGAAGCCGATCATCGACTCTTTGTGACCATGCACCAGAGCGTGGTGGACGGCGTGACCGTCAACAATGTCTTCCCTTCCGAATTAGCCGCACTATACGAAGCATTTGCCGCAGGCAAACCGTCTCCTCTGGCCGAATTGCCCGTCCAATATGCCGACTATGCGTATTGGCACCAACAGTGGCTACAGAGCGAAGCTGCGTCATCCCCACTGGCTTACTGGCGGGAGCGATTGCTGCCGGCTCCCGCTTCACTGGACTGGCCGCCGAACCGTCGTGCCGGGCACGCGCCGACCTACCGTGGCGTCATCCGTCCGTTCGTCATCGGGCACGGCCTGACGCAACAACTCAAGGCGCTGTGTCGCGACCAGGGCATCACGTTGTTCATGGGCCTGCTGGCCGGGTGTTCGGCGGTGCTCCACCGATACACCAATCAAGACGACTTCGTCATCGGCACGCTCGCGCCATCGGGCCGCAAGCGGCCGGAGGTTCAGAATCTCATCGGCTATTTCCTGAATCCCGTGCCGTTACGGATGGATCTATCCGGCGACCCATCGGCCCACGAGTTGCTCCGGCGGACGCGGGAGACCGTTTCCGGAGCCATCGCCAACGACGACGCGCCGATGGAATGGCTGCTGAAGAAGCTGGGGCTGTTGTCCGACCCGACCGCCAAGCCGTTGTTTGAAATCGTGCTCTCGCTGGCTCCGGAACTGACGCCCCTGAGTGCCGGCTGGACCCAGACATTCATGGACGTGGAAAGCGGTGGCGCTCGATGGGGTCTGTATCTGGAGTTGAGAGAGGGACCGGAAGGTCTGCTCGGCCGTGCGCAGTATAATCCCGACCTGTTCGAACCGACCAGCGTCGCGCGGTTGCTCCGCGACTGGCAGACCATGCTGGAAGCGCTTGTTAACGCGCCCGAGTCACTTCTTTCCCAATTATCCGCGGTGAGGCCCTATGAGCGGTAGCAGCCTCCCACGAACAATTTCCCCCGGGGTCCGCACGCGCGGCGACGGACGCAGCGCGAGACTCGTGTCGAAGGATCTTCTGAGCCGCGTTCAAAGAGAGAATCCGGAATTGCAGGCCGAGGATGCGTTCGTCGTGCCGCCGTGGTTCTCTCAACAGAAGACATGGCTCGAGGATTCACGACGCTCGGACACCGTTGTTTACAACTACCCGTTGCTTCTCCGCATCCGTGGGTTGCTGGACGAAGTCGCGCTACGAGGGGCTCTCCAAGAGATCGTTCGACGGCATGAGGTGCTGCGTTCCGTTTTCCACGTGATCGATGGCGAACTGGTCCAAATTGTTGTCCCCGCGCCGGAGTTGGCCCTGCCAGCCACGGATTTGTCCGGCGTGGAGGAATCCGCCCGTGATGCGCGGGTCCAGCAACTCGCCCTCGAAGAGGCCACCCGTCCGTTTGACCTCGCGCGCGGACCGCTGTTGCGGGCGCAATTGTTTCGGCTCTCGCCGGACAACCGCGTGCTGCAACTGACGAGCCATCATCTCGTCTACGATGATTGGTCTTCCGGAATTCTGATTCGCGAGTTGTCCAAGATCTATCAGGCGCACACCGCAGGCGCTACGCCGCCAGGCGAGATTCCGTCCTACCAGTACGGCGACTTTGTCCGCTGGCTGGAGGATCGGTTTCAGGGCACGACATTGGAATCGGAGTTGGCCTACTGGAAACAGCAGCTTACCAGTCCGACCGGCTTTCAGCATCTGCGAATGGACCATGCGCGTCCGGCCGCGCCCACCCATCGCGGGGCGCGGGAAACGATGATGCTACCGGCCGACCTGGCGACTTCACTCGTTTCCACGAGCCGCAAGGAGCGGGTCAGCCTGTTCATGGTGTTGCTGGCCGGCTTTCAGTGTCTGCTGCACCGGTACTCCAATGACGAGGACATCGGCGTCGCGTCTTGCGCCGCGAACCGGCCGTTGGTGGAAGTCGAAGGATTGATTGGCCGCTTCGGGAACGACATGGTGTTACGCACCAGCCTGGCCGGCAATCCGACGTTCCGTGAACTGCTCAAGCGCGTGCGCGAGGTCGCGTTGAGCGCCTATTCGCATCAGGAACTCCCCTTCGGAATATTGACGGAGGAAACGGCGAACGGCTCGGACGCCCATCACCACCCCCCATTCCAAACGATGTTCATCCTGCAAAACGCCCCCAAGGACGCCTGGCAACTGCCGGGCCTGACGGTGAGCTGGCTGCCGTTGCCCACCGGAACGGCGAAGCACGATTTGATCGTCTGGCTCAAGACCGAACCCGCGCTTGAGGTCACACTGGAGTACAGCACCGATCTGTTCGAGGCGGGGACGATGAAGCGGATCCTCGATGACTACCGCTCGATTCTCATGGCGATGGCCAAGGATCCCGGAGCCATCGTCCGCGATGTTGCGGTCTCGCCGGCGCCGGCTCCGACCACCATCGAGGGGCTGCCGGACTCCATCGGGAAGAAGGCAGCCGATACCGGGGAACGCAAGCGCGTCGAAGCGCGACTGGTGGAACTGTGGGAGGCCGCATTCGGCGTGCGACCGATCGGCGTCAACCAGAACTTTTTCGAGTTGGGCGGAGATTCGTTATTGGCGGCTCGGCTGTTTGCCCAGATCGAAAAGGCCTTCAAGACGAAATTGCCCCTGGCGACGCTTGTCGAATCCCCCACGATTGCGGAATTGGCAGGAATTCTCTCCGTTCCATCAGCGCACCCATCCAACTCATGTCTTGTCGCCGTGCAACCCAAGGGAACACAGCCCCCGCTGTTCTGCGTGCACGGTCACGCAGGCGAAATCTTCTACTGCTGGAACCTGTCGCGGTGTCTGGGAATGAACCAGCCCTTGTACGGGCTGCGTGCGCGGGGTTTGAGTGGAGAACCCGCGCACGACACCATTGAGGAGATGGCGGCCCACTATCTTCGGGAGATCCGCTCGGTCCAACCGCGCGGTCCGTATTATTTGGGCGGATACTGTTTTGGAGGCATGGTGGCGTACGACATGGCCAGGCAACTGAACGCCCAGGGAGAGAGCGTCGCGGTGTTGGCGCTGTTCAATACCCCCGCGCCGGGCTCGCTGGAAGGCTGGCCGTTGCGACAAACCTATCTCACCAAAAAGATCACGCACGAATTGAAGAAGCTGGGCAAACTCGGGATGCGCGACAAGCTGGCGGCGCTCGGCACCAAAACCATGGGGTTGGGTCGTCTGGCCCTGGGCAGCATGAAGGAAACCCTTTGGAAAATTTCCTCCAAAGCGCCCCTCGGCGGCGCCGGGAAATGGACGCGAAGCATGTTGAGCGTGCCGGATATCAACATCGCCGCCGCCAAAGCCTACGCGCCCGGCCCGTACGCGGGCAACGCCATCCTGTTTCTGACGGCGGAGGCCCCGTCGCTGTACACCTTCGGCCCGAAGGAGGGCTGGACCCCGCTCATCAACGGGGGCATCGAGATCTACGACGCCGGGGGTGACAATATCTCCATGTTTGACAGCCAGTACGTCGAGGGCGTCGCGGAAAAGTTGAAGTCCTGCCTCGACCGCGCGCACCGCGCCTAGCCGGTCCCCCACCGAAAGCATTGGAAGGTGACCGTGACCGCCTCGACAGCCGTAGCGCCGAGATAACCCGGTGCCGGTGTCAGATGCGCGAGCGTCCAATGCCGGGGCGCATCCGGGTCATCATCGGCACTCAAGATCGCCGCCGGTTCGGCCGGCCCCAGCGTGACCTCAAAACGATCCAGACCATGGGCGATGCCCCCCCCGCGCGCCTTCAGATACGCTTCCTTGCGCGTCCAACAACGAAAGAAGGCGTCCCGTTGCTGATCGGCCGGCAATCCGTTCAGCTTCCCAAATTCATTCTTGGAAAAAAAACGTTCCGCCAAATGCCGCACGTCGATATCCGGGCGAATGCGTTCGATGTCGACACCGATCCGATGCTGCCGCGCGAATCCGAACAGCGCCAGATCTCCCGAATGGGAAACGCT
Source organism: Verrucomicrobiia bacterium (assembly GCA_035541135.1). Lineage (GTDB taxonomy): Bacteria > Verrucomicrobiota > Verrucomicrobiia > Palsa-1439 > Palsa-1439 > Palsa-1439. Next base: position 153,299 of record DATKNW010000016.1, on the reverse strand, counting down.
GAAGTTGACCGAACCGTGCGGGGCGTCGGCAGCCAGTCCGGGCTTCCCCGCCGCATCGTAGGTGAAGCGCAATTGGCCGGGATCGGCGCCGGCGTATGCCCCGAGCAGGTGCCGCAACAGGGCTCGCGCCGCCATGTAACGACGGCGATCCGCGTCCTTCAAGAATTGGGCGGCCCGTTCTCGCTCATCCGTTGATAGGGTCGACGGAAAACGCGGCAGATTACCCGCAACGGTATCGACAACTGCGACCCAGAGGTGCGCCTCGGCATTGCCGAGGTTGGGCGGCCGCGCGCGGGATAGCCATGGATCAGTCATGGGCAGGCATGTTCTATACCATTGACCTGGCCCCGAGAGAAAGGTCAGAAGTGGCATGACGGTGAAACCCCTCACGTGTGCCTGCACTGACCTGGCCCCGAGCGAAATGTTGGAAGTCGTTACAATCCCAGCGGACGAAGGGCGGAGACAATCGACGGCACCAGAGTCGTGACGACGCCGGCGCCACTTGCGGAGTCTCCATTATTTCCTTGTGTTATTGTCGCCAATGATGGCATTGGTGTTTGTGGCAGCCTATGGGCGGGCGCAGTAACCCGCTGGGTGGGACGAGCGGCGCACGTTGTTTGCGGCGGCAAGCCTGTTGACCATCGGGTTTGTGCCGCAGCAGCAAGTGGCCTGTTGTGTTGGGCAATGATCGGACTGTGGGGCGTGCCGCTGACGGTTGTGGTTTGTCAGGCACGAATGAGCGGTTCGTAATGACCTCTGGCGCGAGGAAGTGCACGCAGAGGCGGAGGAACAGAGCAAGGAGGATTATGCATCGGGGGATGGATCGAAGCGGTAGTCAAATCACGATGAACTTTCCCGACGAAGCGGCGGTCCGCGACGACCGGCAGGGCAGCGAAACGGATTCGCAATGGTTCGGGTCGTTGGTTTCCACGCCCATTTCGCTGGTGTTGCCGATGTTCAACGAAGGCCCGGCCGTTGACGTGACGTTGAAACAGGCCGTGGAATGTCTCGAACGCCGGTTCGCGGATTTCGAAATCATCGTCGCGGACGATGCCAGCACAGACGGCTGCACCGAACAAGTGGAACGTTGGGCGCGAAAAGACCCACGAATCCGACTGGTTCGGCTTTCGCACAACCAGCGGTTCGGAGGCGCGTTGTGTGCCGGGCTCCGGGGCGCCCAAAAGGACTTCCTCGTCTACACCGATTTTGATCTGCCCATCCGTTTGGAGAGCCTGCCGCAGTTGCTGGAGGCGTTTTCGGACGCGGACGTGCTGACCGGCTATTCCGCGGAAGGCGCCAAGTACGCCAACTGGAAATCGAAGGTGATTTCCCTGGGTTACAATGCGATGGTGCGCGGGCTGTTCGGGCTGCGGTTACGGGACATCAACTTCGGGTTCAAAGCCATCCGGCGATCGGCCTGGGAGAAATTGCAATTGCGATCGCGCAGCCCGTTTGTCGATGCCGAGTTGTTCGTGCAGGCGGAGTACCTTGGTTTTCGCGTGAAGGAGATCCCTGTGCCGTTTGTGCAACGGCAGTTGGGCGCGTCACACATCCGCCGGCTGGATGTGATCGCGGCGACCATGACCGACATGGCGAAGCTGCGGCTGACACTGTCACGGCGGCTGGGGCGACCATCCGCCGGTCGCGCCTGATCGTTCGCGCGGTTTCCACTCGTCAATCGGATGGATTGGGCCGGGCCTTGGCGGCGTCGGCCGCGACGAGAACTTTGCGGGCCTGCCGGCGCGCGCTGAGAAGTTCATCGGCCAGCACGCCAATGAGGATCACCGCTCCCATCACGGCAAAATTCAGCGAGCTGTCGATGCCCAGCAGATTGACAAGATTCTGGAGCACCTGGAGCAACGCGGTGCCGATCGCGATTCCGAGGATCGAGCCTTCCCCGCCGCGCAGGCTGCAGCCGCCGAGCACCGCCGCGGCGATACCGTACAATTCGTAGAAATTCCCGTGCGTCGAGGGTGAGATTGAGTTCGTATAAAACGCGATGAGAATTCCGGCGATACCAGCCAGGGCGCCCGAGACGACGTACGAACTGGCGATGATGGCGCGGCTGTTGACACCGGAGTAGCGGGCCGCCTCTTCGTTGCGGCCGACGGCGAACAGATAGCGGCCGTACACGGAACGATGCAGCACGATCCACATGACCACCGCCGTGACCAGGAACAGCACGAACGGCATGGGCAAACCCAGCACGCTGCCGGTGGCCAGCTCACGCAGCGGGCCGAAGTTCTCGTTGATGAATCCTTTGGTTTCATCATGGGCGATGTAACGGGCCAGCCCGCGATAAAACAACAGCCCGCACAGCGTTACGATGAACGGCTGCATCCGCGCTTTCGTGATGAGCAGCCCGTGGAACCAGCCGAGCGCCATCGTTCCGGCGATGACCGCGAGCACCGCGACGGCCCAGAACCAGTGCCATTCGCGCAGCATCATCGTCAGCACGATCCCGAGCAGCGCGAATACCGACCCGACGGACAGATCGATGCCGCCGGTGATGATCACCAGGCCCATGCCGATGCTGAAGATGCCGAACATGCCGATCAACCGCGCCATGTTTTCCAGATTCGCCGCGCCGAGAAACCGCGGATTCTTGATCGCCACGATCGCGCACAACACGACCAACAAGACCGAGATACCGGCTTCTTTTTTCATGCCGACGCGCTCTCCGCAGTTTTGCCAACGGCCAGTTGCATGATCGCTTCCTCGCGGCACTGATCGCGTTCCAGGATGCCGGCGATGTTCCCCTCATGCATCACAATCACGCGGTCGCTCACGCCGAGAACCTCTTCCATGTCCGAACTGATCATCAGGAGCGTCACGCCGTTTTCCGCGAGGTCCCGCATGAGCCGGTAAATCTCCGCCTTGGCGCCGACGTCGATGCCGCGGGTCGGCTCGTCGAAGATGAGCACCCGCGGCTCGAGCGCCAGCCACTTGGCCAGCACCAGCTTCTGCTGGTTGCCGCCGCTCAGGTTCAGGGCGCGGGCTTCAACGCTGGGCGTCTTGACGTTCAACGTCGCGCACTGCCTTTTGGCAACCTGCACTTCGCTGGCGCGCCGAATCAGACCGGCGGTCGCGTACCGCCGCAGGCCGGGCAAGGTCACATTCTCGCGCACGGTCATCTCCGTTACCAGCCCGGTGTTGCGCCGGTCCTCGGGCACGAGGTAAATGCCGTGGGCCATGGCCTCGCGCGGCGACCGGATGGCCACGGGCTTGCCCTCCACCAACACCTCGCCTTCCAGCGGCGTGTCCACTCCGAAGACGGCCTGGGCCATCTCCGAGCGGCCCGCTCCGACCAACCCGGCAAATCCGAGAATCTCCCCCGCCGCGGCGTCGAAGCTGATCCGGCATCGTGGATGAGCCCGTGTGCGGAGCCGGCGCACCTGGAAATAACCGGGCTTTTTCGCTCCTTTGGGATGGACGTAAAAATTCTGCAGGTCGCGTCCGACCATCAGGCGCACCATGGCATCGTGACGGATTTGGTCGCCCTCCAGGCTGCCGACGTTTCTTCCGTCGCGCAACGCCACCACGCGGTCGGCGCATTGCTGGACCTCGCCGAGGCGATGGGTGATATAGATGATGCTGACGCCATCGGCCCGCAGGTCTTTGATCGCGGCCAGCAACCGATCCGTCTCCGACAATGTCAGGCAACTGGTGGGCTCGTCCATGATAAGCAGGCGGGCGTTTTGCGACAACGCCTTGGCGATCTCGACCATTTGCTGTTGCGCGATCGACAACTCCCGCAACGACCGCCGGGGCGAAACCTCCAATCCCAGGCGCCGCAGATAAGGCTCGGCAAGGCGATTCATCTCCTGGCGGCGAATCAACCGCAGTCCCCCACCCCAGGTCGGTTCGCGGCCGAGGAAGATGTTGCCGGCGACGTCCAGATTGTCGAGGACGTTCAGTTCCTGGTGGATGAACCCGATTCCGAGCGCAATCGCCTCGGCGACATTTCGGATGGTGACGGGTCGGCCATCGAACTCGATCGTCCCCGCATCGGCAGCGTGGACGCCGCCGAGGATCTTCATCAGCGTGGACTTGCCCGCGCCGTTTTCGCCAATCAGCGCGACGACCTCACCCTGGCCAACCGCCAGGCTCACGTCGTGGAGCGCGAGCACGCCCGGGAAACGCTTGGTAATACCCTTCAGCTCGAGCAACGGCGGCGCGTTCATCCAACCTAGTGACCGCGGATCGTCTTCAGCTTGGCCGCGAACGCGTCCACATTGTCCTGTTTGATGGCCAGCGTGGAAATAATGATCTTCTTGCTCGCCGGAATGGCGGACTTGTCGCCGCTGCTGATGACTTTGTCCATCAGTTGAATCGCCTGGTAGCCAAATTCGTAGGGTTGCTGGACGACGGTGGCATAGATGGCACCCTCTTTGACGCCCGCCAGCGTCTCGGCATCCTCATCGAAGCACACGATCTTGACCTGCCCGATCTTGCCCGCGTCGCGGACGGCGTTGAGGATGGCCGGGCCGTTGTAATTCCAAAGGCCGACGAGACACGCCACGTCGGGATATTTCACCATGGTGTCGAGCGCGTTGGCTTTGGCGCGCACGGCGTCGGTGTCATCGGTGCGGACATCGAGAATCTGTATATTCGAGCCCTGGATGGCTTCCTTGATGCCTTCGAGCCGGTCGCGGGCGTTTTGGGCCGAGGTATTGCCCACAAAGACCATGATTTTGCCGCCCTGGGGCAACGCCTCGCGGATGAGTCCACCGGCCTGCCGGCCCGCCGCTACGTTGTCCGTGCCGAGATAACACGCGCGGTCGCTTTGCGGAGCGTCGCTGTCCTGGGTAATTAACAGAGCGTGCTTGGCCACGTCGTTCAGCAGCAGCGTCTGGTTGGCGGGATCAATCGGGCTGATGGCGATACCGTCCACGCCCTTGGCCAGCAGATCCTCCACGATGCTCTTTTGCGTGGCGGCGGCGCCATCCGCCGGAATCCGGAAATCCAGGTCAACATTGCCCAGATCCGCCACGGCCTTGTTGCAGCCAGCGCGGGCAATGGCCCAGAAATCCGCGGCGTTGTTGCTGACGAACGCGAGGCGGAGCCGGGCTTTCGGTTTGGCGGTCTCGGATTGGCCCTGCGGCTCCGATTTGCCGCAGCCGGTGATCAACGCGGCTGCAATTGCCGCCGTGCACAGCCAGTTCATTCGCTTCATAGTCCAATTCCCTCGTTCAAGAAACTGCTTACGGTTTGTTCTCACCTTCATGCGGCAGCGTCGTCGTATCGGGAGAACGCTGCATCGCGCGGCGCGCCAGAATTACCATCACCGCACCAATCGCGGCCAGCACCAATCCCCAAATCAGATTGATATTCAGCCCGAGCGATTTCTGGTAGAGCGCCGCGTCGGAGGAAGTTGCCAAACCGAACACCGTCAGAATGACACCGACCAGGACAAACATCACCCCCATGGGCATTCGGATGTCGAGTTTCATACCGGTTCTCCCTTACCAAAAGATGATGTTCAACACCACCGCCGCCGCGACGACGATGATGCCGAGCGTGGCGGGCTGCTTATACCACGGTACGTCGTGGTCCTTGATCTTGGGCGTCAGCGAATAGACCAGGCCTTTGAGCTGGTCGTCGGTCTTATTGCGGCTCGTCGCCAGCGAAATCAGGATGGTCGCCGCGAAGCAGACTGTCCAGGCGAAGATAGCAGTCCAGAAATTCTGGGCCATGTCACTGGGATAGGTATGGACGATGGACCCCAGCCAGCCGCCATGGATGCCCGACGTGGCGCCGGCGGGGATGGTGAGGCCATGGTGGACCGCCGCTGCTGCCGTCCCGGCCAGCAGGCCGAAGAATGCACCGTGGCCGGTGGCCCGGCGCCAGAACATGCCGAGCATGAACGTCGCGAACAGCGGCGCGTTGACGAAGGCAAACACGAGCTGGAGAAAATCCAGAATGTTGTTGAACCGCGTCGCCGCATACGCGCACGCCACACTCAGGAGAATGCCGACAACCGTGGTGGCGTGGCCCATTCGGAGGTAATGCTGGTCGGATTGGCCGGGCTTTATGTAGCTTTGATAGATGTCGTACGTCCAGACCGTGTTGAACGCGGTGACGTTGCCGGCCATGCCCGACATGAACGACGCCATCAACGCCGTCAAGCCGAGTCCCAACATCCCCGACGGATAGTAGTGACCGAGCATGACCGGCATAGCCATGTTGTAATTCGGCTCGCCATGCTCGATCGGCAGAAATCCGCCCTTGGACTGATAATGCATCGAGATCGCAATCAAACCGGGCAGGATCACCAGGGCCGGAAACACCATCTTGGGAATCGCGGCGATGAGCGGGGTGCGGCGCGCCGCGGACATGGAATTGGCAGCCATCGCTCGTTGTACCACGAGAAAGTCGGTGCACCAATAGCCGAACGACAGCACAAAGCCGAGGCCAAACACCACCCCGAACCATTCCACGCCCATTGGGTTGGCTGCGGCCGAGCCGGTGTGCGCCCACGACTGCGTAAACGTGCCAGGGGCGAACCCTTTACTCACGGAAACGTCGTTCAACCGCTGGATGAGCGCTTGCCAGCCGCCGACGTCTTTGAGCCCCAAGAGCACCAGCGGCAAAAAACCGAGCACGATCAGGAAGAATTGCAGGACTTCGTTGTAAATGGCGGAGGTCAGCCCCCCCAGAAAGATATAGGCCAGCACGATAATGCCCGAGATGAACACGCTAAAGTGGAAATTCCAGCCCAAGAGAATCTCGAACAACTTCGCCAGCGCATACATGGAGATGCCCGAGGAAAACACTGTCATCACCGCGAACGAGATGGCATTGAAGCCGCGCGTCTTTTCGTCGTAGCGCAGTTTCAGATACTCGGGCACGGACCGGGCGCGCGAGCCATAGTAGAACGGCATCATGAAGATACCCACGAACGCCATCGCCGGAATCGCGCCGACCCAATAGAAATGGCAGGTCATGATTCCGTACTTGGCACCGGAGGCGGACATGCCGATGACTTCCTGTGCGCCGAGATTGGCCGAGATGAACGCCAATCCCGCGATCCACGCGGGGATCGACCGGCCGGCGAGGAAGAAATCGCCGCCGGTCTTTATATAGCGTTTCAGGGCCCAGCCAATGCCCAGAACAAAGATGAAATATACGCAGAGAATTACATAGTCGATGGTGTGCAGTTCAATTCTCATACAGGATTACTCTTCCGGAGGTGTCTTCGGGTTCTTCCCATCGGACAATGAGCAGCCTTGCTACAAAATGCCAACCGGTTTGTCTAGCACTTTCTGGAAGAGTTGCTCCGGGGGGGAATGTAAATTACAGATTGTCCCGCTTGTCCTGAGCCCGAAGCTCCCCTAGAGTCGGCTCGGTTGAGCAATCAGGAGGCACGCATGATTCGAAAAGCGTTTGTCATGTCGGTGAACAAAGGACAGGAGACCGAGTATCAGGCGCGTCACAATCCCATCTGGCCGGAATTGGAGGCGGTGCTCAAAGGGCACGGCGTCCATAATTACTCCATTTTCCTGAATCGCCAGACGGGACAATTATTCGGATACGTGGAAATCGAGGACGAGAAGCGGTGGGACGCGATTGCCCGCACAGCGGACTGCCGGAAGTGGTGGGCGTACATGAAGGACATCATGCCCTCTCATCCCGACAATAGTCCTGTCAGCACCGAACTGCAGATCGTTTTCCACCTCGACTGAAGTGGACTGATCCGAGTTGGCCAGTCGGTCAACAGCCCGCTCGACTTGCCGGTGCGCCGTTGTTACGCTGGCAGCATGTTGGGGGGCACGACGTCACTCGATCCGGCTGTAACCGCAGAACCTGCTGCCTCACCGCCCCGATGGAAAATCATTCTGGCCAGCGGAATGATTGTCTTCGCAGCCCTGGTGGCGTACCACAACAGCTTCGCGGTCCCCTTTCTATTGGATGATATCTCGGTGATCGGGGACAATCCAACGATTCGGAATCTGTGGCCGATCTGGAAGGTTCTGTCGCCGCCCCCAAGTTCGCAGGTGGGTGGTCGCCCGATCGTGAACCTGACTCTGGCCACCAACTATGCGCTGGCGGGAACGAGTGTGTGGGGATATCACGCCTTCAATCTCGCTGTGCACATCCTGGCAGGCTTGACCCTGTATGGCATCGTGCGCCGGACATTGCTGCGGCCAGTGTTTCGAGAGCGATACGGCGCGTCGGCGGAGTGGATCGCGCTGGCGGTGGCGATGATCTGGACAGTTCATCCGCTGCAAACGGGGGCGGTGACGTACATTTGGCAGCGGTGCGAGTCGTTGATGGGCTTGTTCTGCCTGTTGACGTTGTATGCGTTCATTCGCGGCGTGGAATCACGGAGATCAACTGCGTGGTTCGTCGCATCGGTGACTGCGTGCTTCCTGGGCACAGCCAGCAAGGAATCCATGATAACGACTCCGGTGATCGTGCTGATGTATGATGCGATTTTCGCCAGTGGGAGCTTTCGGAAAGCTTGGACCCGTCACCGACGATTGTACGCGGGGTTGGCGGCCAGTTGGTTGCTGCTGGCATGTTTGATGACCGACGTGGGCGACCGCAGCGTCGGCTACCGCCCGGAGATTACGTGGTGGGGCTATGCCCTGACGGAATGCCGCGCGCTCGTGTTGTATCTTCGGCTGGCCCTGTGGCCGCACCCGCTGATCTTCGACTACGGGGAATACGTGCCCCGATGGGATCCAACCGCGATCGCGCCGTGCGCGTTGATTCTGGCCGCGTTGGCAAGCGGCGTCTTGTTCGCGCTCAAGCGGTGGCCGGGCATCGGATTTGTCGGGGCCTGGTTCTTCGTGGTTCTGGCGCCGACCTCCAGTGTGGTGCCGCTGTTGGGCTCACCGATAGCAGAATACCGCATGTATCTGCCGCTGGCGTCCGTGGTGACGCTGGTTGTCCTCGGCACGGTCGCGCTTGGCCGGCGCATGGTCCCGGAGCAGTGGCGCGTGGCGCTCGGGTGCGTGGCAGGCGGATCCCTGGTGGTGGTTCTGGGACTCCTGACCATCCAACGCAATCGGGACTACAACTCGGCGTTGACGATCTGGCAAGACACCGTGGCGAAATGCCCCGACAACACTCGGGCACACTACAACCTGGGCGTCGTCCTGGTTCAACAGGGCAAATTGCCGGAGGGGCTCGCCCAGTACGAACAGGCGCTGCGGCTCAAGCCCGATTACGCGGAGGTGCACTACAACATGGGAACTGCGTTGGCGCAAGCGGGCCGGGTGACGGAGGCGATTCGGCATTACGAACAGGCGCTGCGGATCAAACCGGAGTTCGCCGACGCGGAGAACAATCTGGGGATTGCGTTGATGGGGCTGGGCAGACCGCAGGAAGCGATCGGCCACTACGAACACGCGTTGCGGATCAAACCTGGTTTTGCCGATGCCCACTACAACCTCGCGCTGGCCCTGATCCATCTGGGCAACGGGCGCGAGGCGATTCGGCAATATGAACAGGCGCTGCGGATCAAACCCGATTTCGCCGAGGCTCACAACAACCTGGGGAATGCGTTGCTTCAGGCCGGCGCGGTCTCCGAGGCGATCGGCCATTACGAGAAGGCCTTGCGGATCAAGCCTGATTATGCCGAGGCCGACAACAATCTGGGGCTCGCGTTGATCCAACAGGGGCGGAGTCAGGAAGCGATGGCGCGTTGGGAGGAAGCGCTGCGAATTGACCCCGGCTACGCGGACGCGCACTTTAACCTAGGGGTCGCTCTGGAACAGGCGGGCCATGTCCAAGAGGCGATCAGCCAATATGAACAGGCCTTGCGGATCAAACCCGATTTCACCCAGGCCCAGAGCAACCTCGCCCGCGCGCGCGCAACTCCATGAGATCCGGGGCAAACGCATCCGAACGGACCTGCAGCGCCAATACCCGGATGAGTCGGCGGGCTGAGGCCGATTGAGGTTTCACTGTGACCACAGAGGCTCGGAGGCATCGGTTGCATCACTGCAGGAAACTCAGGATCGACATCTGCAGATCCTGAAACCCGACGGTGGCCTGGACGGCAGCCTGATAAGCCGTCTGGGTCTGCGTCAGTTGCGTCATTACGGTGGCGAGATCAGCGTCGGCCTGGGACGAGGTCAGACTCGACAGCGATGCGGATTGGGCTGACGCAATGTTGGCTTCGGCCGTCATCCGTTGCTGCACCGCGCCGTTGGTGGCGATTTGCTGGGTGATGTTGTCGGAGTCCTTCTGCAAATTGCCCAAGTCCGTGCCACTGATGGCCGTGGTGTTACCCGACAGCAAATCGTTTTGGAGGGAAATCAGGTGATTGAAGAGGTCGGCGCCTGTTCGGCTATCCGTGATCAACCCGCTGGGGCCGCTGCCGGTCGTATTCTCGCCCACGGGCAACACCGACATCGTGACGCCCGCGGCGATCTCCACCGACGGGACCGACGTGTTGCCTTTGTATGTGACACTGGTGACATTTCCCGAGGAGTCCTGATTGACCACGTAGGGAGCGGCTTGCGTGTTGAGCGTCCCACCAAACAGGTAATTCCCATTGAACTGGGTGTTCACCGCCTGGGCGGCTTCCTGAATGAGTTGCGTTACCTGGGTGGCGTAGTCATTCAGCTCGCTTTGCGTCTTCGTGCCATCGGCTTCCGTGGCGAGCGTGCTGGCCTGCGAAAGGATGGTTTGCAGGGACTGCATCGCGCTGGAGGCGGTCGAGGCCTGTTGCTGCAATTGGGTGATATTTGCCTGGTACTGACCGACGGAGGAGGATTCGGCCTCGAGATCCAGGATGCTCCGCATCGCGCCGGGGTTGTCCGACGGGTTTTGCACGGCCAAGCCCGTGGTGGCTTCGTTTTCCAACTTTTGCTGGTTTGCCGACACCCGGTTGATCTGGTAGATCAACGAATCGAAAATCGAGCTGCTCGTCACGCGCATGGTCAGTCTCCTCTTTCTCAGGTCAACACGCTCACCAATTCCTTGAGCATTTCGTCCACCGCGCTCAAGAGGTGCGCGGACGCTTCATAGGCATTCTGGTAGGCGGATAGATTGCCCATCTCCTCCACCAGCGAAACCCCGCTGATGGATGTTCGTTGTTGCGTCAGCATTTGCTGGACAGTGTCCTGGTCGGTCACTTCGCTGTTGGCCGAAGACAACGATTGTCCCAAGGTGGCAACCGTGTTGTCGTAGGATTGGCTAAACGTCTGATTGTTCAATCCGGGATTGAGCTGGTTCGCCAATTGCGCCATCGCCAGCGCCACCGTGTTGTCGCCCGTCACGCCCTTCGTGCCACTGGCCTGAATCAACGACGGATCGTCCACCAGGGCGGTGTTGACGGCGATATCGCTGGCATCGAAGCCGGTGAAGAACTGGGCTTTCGAGGTTCCGTTCAGGCCGTACCCGCCATCGTGAACCCCGTTGACGGCCGTGATCAACTGATTCGCCAACGTATTGAGGTTCGTGTTGAGCGTGGCGACGGGACCGTCGCGCGCGTCGATCTCGCCGGCGATGCTGCCGCTCGTCGGCGTCAGCTGCGTGCCCGCCGTCGTCGCCTTCACCAACATCTGCCCGCCACCAGCGTTGTAGACGCTCATCGTGTCGGTCACATTGTAGCCCGACACCATCTGCACCCCGCCGATGCTGATGTCCACGCTGCCGTTGGCCTCCTGGCTGGCAGTGAAGTTGACCAGCTTCGAGAGGTCCTCGAGCTTCTCCTCGCGCAAATCCATCAGATCATTGGGCGCTGAGTTGGTATTGATCTTCTCGGTGTAGATCTGATTGTTGAGCGAGGCGATATCGCTCAGGAGCTGGTTGGCGTTGGTGACGTCGGTCTGCAACTGGTCGTTCAATTGCGAGGTCAGCGAGCTCAATTGTGACGACACCTGATTGAACTGGCTCGCCAACGTGCTGGCTTTTCCGATTAGCACCTGTCGTTCGGACAAGGAAGTGGGATCGGCTGAAAAGTTCTGCAATTCGTTGAAGAAATCGGACAGGCTGCTGGCGATTCCCTGGGACGAATCCGAGCTGCCGCTGCTGACGCTGGTGACCTGCTGGCCGAGGTCGGACTGGGCAAACTGCAGCGCCTGTTGCAGGGTTTGCCAGTACGACGACGTGCTGTTTTCCGCCTGGATTTGACTGTTCAGCGCCTGGCTGACGATCTGTTCGACACCCGTGGCCTGAACCCCGGTGCCCTCCATGCCGATATTCGTCGGCACGGAGATGGACGTGGAAATCTGCAGCACCTGCCGCGAGTAATTGGGGTTATTGACATTGGCCAGATTGTTCCCCGTCACGGCGATGCCCGCCTGCTGCGTGTCCATCGCGCGGGACGAAATGCTCAGCGCTTGAAGCAGGCCGAGGCTCATCCCACCACCTCACACAACCCTGGTCGTCCCGTGACCACCGCGGAGGACTTCCCCGCCTGATTGTAGGTGGTGACGGAACTGGCGGGAAACAGCAGCGCCATGAACCGCTGCATCATCTCGACCGAGCAGCGCAGGAGCAGATGGTTTTGCCGCGATTGCTGCTGGACGCGGCGCAGACAGCGGTTGATCTCATCGACGAGGTCTTGGATCAACCCCCGATGCGGCTCCGGCACTGCGCCGAGGAGGGTGCGAAATGTTGCGTCGGCCGGCAACTGCAGCGAGGTGCTGAGCTGACCCTGGACTTGCTCCCGTTGCCGTCGCGCCACCACGATGACGGCGGTCTGGGCATTGATGGCCGCGAGGTTCTCCAACAGCGCGGCGGACGACCGTTGGATCACGTGTTGCTGCTGCTGCTCCAACAGGGCCAGCATTTCCCCGTATTGCTGCAGCTCTTCCCGCAACGTGCCGATCAACTGTTCGATAAATTCATTCATTGGCCGGTCAATTGTTTCGTCAATTCCTCGTTCAACGCCTTCGCCAGCCCGAGTCCCCCGCCGCGGCTGATACTGTCGGCCAATTGTCTTACCGTCATGTCGCGGTAAATCGAGGTCGCCGTGGACTCATCGCTGTACTTTGATTTGATGGTGGTCTTTTGTGCTTCCGTCAGGATCTGCCGCAACAGAATCGCCTCGAACTGCCGGCCCGCCTCCCCAATTTTCTGCTCCTCCGTCAGGGCATGGTTGTTGGCGAGCCGTTCCACCGGAACATCGGCCGGATTGACTTTCGATTGGACAGACGAAATATCCATGGAATCACCGGATCAGCAGTTCGGCCTGCAACGCGCCGGCCTGTTTCATCGCCTGAAAAATGGCCATCATGTCGCGGGGTGTCACGCCCAGTGCGTTCAAGGCGCTGGCCACCTTTTCCACCGTGGGCAACTCGGGGAGCGGCACCAGCCGGGCCTTGGACTCGGTCACCTTGGTCTCGGTGCGCGGTGTCACCTCCGTCGTGCCCGTCTGGCTGAACGGGTTGGGCTGGGAGACATCCAGCGTCGACGCGATGGTGATCGTCAAATTGCCGTGGGAAACCGCGCAACTGGATATCTTGATGCGCGAGGTGGCCACGATCGTGCCCGTGCGCTCGTTGATAATGATGCGGGCCGGCGCGTCCGGCGTGACCTCGATCGACCCCAAGTACGCGATGAACTCCACGGGGCTTTGCTGCGCGTTCTCCGGTAGTTTCACCCGCACCGAGGTCGAATCCACGGCCTCGGCGGAATTGGTGAATTTCTCATTGATGGCCTCGGCCAACCGCGCCGCCGAGGTGAAATCCGGCTCCCGCAACATCAGTTCGATGGTATCGTTGCGCACGATGGTTGCGGGTATCTCGTTTTCCACCAGCGCCCCGTTGATAATCTGCCCCGTTGTCGGATGGTTCTTCTGGACGGTCGCGCCGCCGCCACCTTCGGCCCCTGCGGAGAATCCGCCGATGGAGACCTCGCCCTGCGCCACGGCGTAGACCTTGCCGTCCGCGCCCAGCAACGGCGTCTGCAGCAGCACGCCGCCGAGGAGCGACTTGGCGTCGCCCAGGGAGGATACGGTTACGTCCAGTCTCGCGCCGCGCTTCTGAAACGCCGGCACATCCGCGGTGACCATGACGGCGGCGACGTTCTTCGCCGCCAGCGTGGAAGACGGGACATTGATCCCGAACCGCAGCAGCATATTGGCCATGCTCTGCAGCGTGTGAACGGGGTTCTGGTCGCCCTCGTTGTTCAAGCCCGACACCAGACCATAACCAACGAGCTGGTTGTCCCGGGCGCCCGCCACGGTCACGAGGTCCTTGAGCCGCACCCCCATGGCCCATCCCGTCGGCAAACCGCTCAGGAGCGTGACGATGATCTGAAGAGCGAGAAGGATTCTCCGTCGCATGATGATTCCGATCGGTCTAGAAGGGAGTGAGCTTGTCCCAGAGTTCCATGAGCCAGCCCTTCTTCTGGCTGTTGGTCACCGTGCCCTTGTTGACAATCCTGATGGTGGCGTCGGCGACATTGTAACTGTAGACGGTGTTGTTGGCGGTGATGTCGTCCGGTCGCACCACGCCCCGCAACACGACGTCCTGCTGTTCTCCGGCGAACGAGGTGTGCCGCGAACCTTCCACGACGAGGTTACGATTGGGGAGGACATCCACCACCCGAACGGGGACTTCGTCGACGATAGTTTCGTTGTTATTGATCTGGCCGCTTCCGTCAAAGGCGTGGGCCTGGCTGTACTGCAACGCCGGGAGCGCTCCGTTCTTGGTCAGGAAGGCACTGCCGGCCGGGCTGTAGAGGAACGCCGACAAGGCGTCCTTCATCGAGGATTGCTTGGAGGTCTTCGTCTCGTTGTTCTTGGTGGCCGTGCTGTTTTCCTGGACGAGGATCGTCACGATGTCACCAATCCCAAACGCCTTATGGTCGGCAAACATCGATGGCGCCGTGGCCTGGCGCCAGAGCGAATCGGCCCGGGCCGGAGCAATGGCCAGGGCGCAAGCCACGGACACTTCACAAAGAAACCGAAATGGTGCCTTCATTCTCCACCTTTCCACGGAACTCGCGGTTCGATTGCGGATTGCGCACCCGCACCTGCTGGCCGAGGGCGCCATCTTCCAGAACTTCCACCTTTAACGAGATCTCCATGGCGCCGTCCCGCACAACGGCTTCCGCCACCTGTCCGCGACGAACCACGGTGCGCGGCCGCACGTGGCGTTCCAGAATGACGGCGCCGGCTGAAATGTTTTCCGAGATTTCCCGGGTCGTCCGATCCGCGTCGCCGAGATAGGCCTGGCGACAAGTCAGCACGTCCCGACGCTCGCGGAGGCAATCGCTGGCGGCGAACAGTTCCCCGCGGTGCAGGGCGGATTGCGCCACCCAGACGTCGCGCCAGATGCGCGCGCTCACCGGCATCTGCCAGGAGCCCAAACGCTGGCCGTTGGCCATCAAGTCAAACCGGACAATGAAGTTCTCCGTCACGCCCATGGTCGGCACTTCGGTGACCTTCAGGGTGACCGGCGCATTGGAGATGACCAACGCGGTCCATGGTCGCCCCAAAGTTAGCTCCAGTTCCCCGAGGTCGCGCACGTAATCGCGCTGGAGCGAGGCGGTCAGCAATCCCCTCAGTCCGTCCTCATCGAGCGTGAGGGGCGCGGGCACGGCCCTGGCAACGTCGTTGGTGGAAGATACGGAGGCAGAGGGCTCGGCGGCAGATGCCGGGAGTACGAGCCCTCCGCCGGTGAGGATGGCGACCATCGCGGTCAATCTGAAGGAGGAGAATCTCATGGATTAGCGGCGGAGATTATTGCTCATCTGCATCATTTCATCCGCCGCTTGGACCGCCTTGGAGTTTACCTCGTAAGCGCGCTGAGCCTCGATCATGTTGACCATTTCCTTGACGATTTGCACATTGGACAACTCCAGATACCCCTGCGCGAGCGAGCCGAAGCCGTTGGTGCTCGGAGTCCCCAACTCGGCGGTACCGGAGGCCGTCGTCTCCTGGTACAAATTGCCGCCCAGGGCGCTCAGGCCACCTTCGTTTTCGAATCGCGCGAGTTGTATCTGGAACGTCGTGGTGCCGGTGGGCGTGGTGTACGACACCTGGCCATTGGAGGAGATGGTGATGTTGGTCGTGCCCTGGGGCACGGCCTGAAACCCCTGGACCGGCAGCCCATTGCTGGTGACGACCTGGCCGTTGGAGTTCGTCTTGAACCCGCCATCGCGGGTATAGGCCAGTGTGCCGTCGGGCAGTTGCACTTCGAAGAATCCGTCCCCTTGGATGGCGACGTCCAGTTGTTCGCCGGTGCTGCTCAATTCGCCCTGGCTGAAGACCTTCTCGGTAGCCACCACCTGCGAGCCGTGACCGACCTGAATGCCGGTGGGCAATTGGTCTCCCGAACCCTGATCCGTGCCCGCCTGGCGCTGGGTCTCGTAAAGGAGATCCTGGAACTCGATCTTGCTCGACTTGAAGCCCGTGGTGTTGACGTTGGCCAGGTTGTTGGAAATGATGTCCAGGTTGTCCTGCTGGGCGTTCATTCCCGAAGCGGCGGAATAGAGGGCTCGAAGCATGGGGGATTAACCTCTTATGCGGCGTTGGGGTTGCCGAGATCGCTGATCGCGCGTCCCATCCGATCATCATGAATCTGCAGGACCCGCTGATTCGCCTCGAATTGGCGCATCGCCGTAATCATATTGGCCATTTCCGAGACCGGGGACACGTTGCCACTTTCCAGATACCCCTGACGCACCTGCGTCGTGTTCGGGGTGGCTGCGGAGGGCACCAAGGCGGGGTTGTTGGCGATGAAATAGCTCTTGCCGATTTGCGACAGCAGTTGCGGATTGTTGAACGTGGTGATCTTGAGTTTTCCCAGCAGATTGCCGCCCTGACTGATGGTGCCGTCGGCGGCAATGGAAACCGGCATGGGCTGCTTCAAATCGATCTGGATCGGGCCGCTGTCGGTCTGCACCAGATATCCCTGCTTGGTAACAAGCTGGCCCTGGGCATTGAACTGAAACTCGCCATCACGCGTATAGGCGGTCTGACCGTTCGCCAGTTGAACCTCGAAGAATCCGTCTCCTTCAATGGCGATATCGGTTGGCACATTCGTCGGTTGGATCGGCCCCTGCTGGAAATTGGTGACGGCTTGCGAAGTTGGCATCAACCCGCTCTGTCCCTGGGCTCCGACCAGTGTGCTGAACAGAACGTCCTGCTTCTTGAAGCCGGGCACCGAGTTCGCCGCCAAGTTCTCCGATATCACATCCTGCCAGTTCTGATTGGCGTTCATGGCCGCCGCTGCCTGGTAAAGGCTTACATTCATCGCATGTTACGACATGGCAAATCGCGTGCCACGGCTCTGATGGCGTTGATTATCAATTGGTTGCGCATGCTAGCGCCGAGATCACTGGCAAAACATGCCGCTGGGGTTGAACTTTTTTTCCGCTTGCCAACGCTCAGTACTCGCACGCCAGTTCGATCACCTGGCCGCAACTGCACTGAACGATGATCTGGGTGACACGCTCGCCGTCGCGCTTCAGAGTGACCGTCGGCTCCGAGCCGGGATGCGCCGCGTGAGGTTCGCCGGTCGCCGCCGATGTCGCGGAGGCGAGTTTGTCCGGTGTGAGGAATGGGGTGAAGGGCTTGGTCATTGTGATTTCAGCGCTTGAAGTTGATCTCTGGGGCGGATCACGAGGGCAATGGTCACGCGACTGTTGACTTCGTCGGACGCATCCGAGCCTCGCATGGGTTCGGTATCAGCGAATCCGGTCACCTGGGCAACCTGGTCGGGGTCGACGCCGTTGCCGACAAGGACCCGGCGGGCGGCGTTGGCGCGGCCAGCCGTCAAGTCCCATTTGTCCAGGGTGGCGACCCGATTGGTTTCCCCTCTCGGGCTATGGCCTTCGATTTCCATGGCAAATTCTTTGTACCGGCTGATCTCCCAGGCCAGCGTCGAAAACACCCAATGGCCATACTCGGTAAAGGTGTCCGTCCCCGGTTCGAAGACCGGCTTCTGGACACGGTTGAGCACACTGATATTCAGCCCTTTGTCGGTAAACTCGATTTGCACGGACTGATTGCGCTGGTATTCCGGATTGGTTCCGAGAACTTTGAGCAGATCGTCATTCAGGTGCCGGAGCATGTCCATTTCCAACGGGGAAGGCGTGTCATACTGGCCCTCCAGCGTCTTCCCGTGCATCGTATCGAGGGTGTTGGGAATGATGCCTGAAGATTGGCGTGGCCCACGCATGAACGGATGCTTGAACGTCAGCTCGATGGCTTCTTTGACCTTCTTGTCCTGCGCGGTGATCCACAACACCAGGAACAGGGCCATCATGGCCGTTACGAAGTCCGCGTAAGCCACCTTCCAAGCGCCGCCGCCTCCTTTGCCAGCCATGGCGCCCTACCCTTTCGCCGGTGTGTTGAGGGACTTGAGCATCGTTTCCATTTCCTCAGAAGAAGGTCGCAATTCGCTGTTCAATCCGCGGCGGGCAATCTCCACGGCAACAATTGGCGCCATCCCGTTCGCAAAGGCGACGACGGCCGAGGCGATGCAGCGCAAATAGGACATCTCGGCAATGCTGATGAACTCCATATTTGACGCGAGGGGATGGGCAAATCCGTACGAAAGCAAGATGCCCAGAAACGTGCCCACCAGCGCCGCCGCCACCTTTTCACCGACCTGTTCGGGCGGTCCCGCGATCGCGCCCATGGTGACGATGATTCCCATCACCGCCGCCACGATGCCGAACCCGGGCAGCGCATCGGCCGTTTTGGACATCACACCGATGGGCGCGTGGTGTTCCTCTTCCTTCGCCGTCAGTTCGATATCCAGCAACGCCCGCAACTGGTCGGGTTTGACACGTCCGTCCACGATCGGCCGCAGGGCGTTGACCAGAAACTCGATGGCGTGGTGGTTGCCCACCACCGACGGGTATTTGGACAGAATGCTGCTTTGTTTCGGATTGTTGACATGCTCTTCCAACGCGATCATGCCTTCGCGCCGGCCGAGCATGAACATCTCGTAGAGGGCCTTCATCAGGTCTTCGTACGATTGACGGCCGTAGGGCGCGCCTTTCAGCGTCTGCAGCAGCCCCTTGACGATATCCATCAACACCTTCTTCGGCGACATGACGATCAATGCGCCCGTCGCCGCGCCGCCGATGGTGACAAATTCCGAGGCGTGCACCAGGGCGCCAACGTTGCCGCCGGCCATGGTGAATCCGCCGAGCACCGCTCCCAGCACCACGATCACCCCAACGATTACGATCATGTCGTCGTCCTTGACTCTCGATTTCGCAACCAGGCCTTGATGCCCAGAATCGCCTGTGTGTGAATCTGGCAGATGCGGGACTCCGTGACGCCGAACGCCTCGGCGATCTCCCGCAGCCGCAAATCTTCAAAATAATACAGCGCCAGCACCTTGCGCTGCACTTCGGGCAACTGTTGAATTCGCTGCGCGATCAGATGGGCCAACTCCCGTTTCGACGCGGTCTCCACCGGTGTTTCCTGGTTGTCGTCCGCCATGGTCTCGTATTGCTCGCCGCCATCGCGCCCACCGATTACCGCATCCAGGCACACGAAGGTCACCGGTCGGATTTCGTCAAGCAACGCCTCGTACTCGGCCAGGGAGAGTTTCAGGGCCCGTGCGACCTCTTCTTCGGTCGGTGGTTCACCCTTGCGCTGCTCCAATTGGGCGATGACGTCCTGCACGTGGCGCGCCTTGCTGCGCATCGTGCGGCTGACGCAATCCATGCGTCGCAGCTCATCGATGATGGCGCCATGGATACGGATCCGCGCGTAGGTCTCAAAACTGGCCCCGTTGTTTTCGTCAAAATTCCTCAAGGCGTTCAACAACCCGATTACCCCGGCGCTGTGGAGGTCATCCAAATCGACATGCGGCGGCAACGTCATCGCGATTCGCCCCACCACGTTTCTGACCAGCGGCAAACACTCGCGGACAAGCCTGTCCTCGGCGGCACTGCCCTGCACGGCATGGTACCGCCGCCGTACCTGGTTCAGGTCCGGGCACGGGGCGTCGATATAGTCTGGTGCACTGGACTTACTCATGCGAATGCCCCCGTTGCGCATCCTGAAGGGCCTTGATCCACACTCGGCCCCACCACCTCATCAACAGCGCGCCGACGTACAGCGCGATACAGGCGTGGGCGAGCGCGTGCGGCAGGGATTGCTCGTGAACCAACCCCAGGCCGAACCCCATTCCGAACCCGATCAGGCCTCCGGTTAATAGCAGCAATTTCATTCGCGCCCGGTTCTCCAGCATGTGACCTGCCACGTTCTACAGGCGCGGAAAAACACGTGATAACACGCGTTCAGCATTGGCCTCCATGAAGTCGCTGGGAATATTCTGCCCGGTTGAGAGGAACCGTAGCGGTAAACCCGTTCCCAGCATCAGATTCCACAGCTTGCACCATCGGGGTTCCTCGTCCAGATGGGTAACTATCAGGTCGTGAACCGGCAGCGGCATCCAGGCACGGGCCTGCGCCAGGGACGCGGCCGTGTCATACGCTGTGTTCAGCACCAGGTGCACCTGGATTTCCGACGCTCCGCGTAGCCGCTCCACGATGGCTCGAACCCCCTCCACATCGGCTCCCACGGCCCCGGGCAAATCCAGAAAGCCGATGTCTTCGTCGATCCGGGCACCGGTCCACGTCCGTTCGACCGGCACGCCGAGGACATCGCCATGGACGGTCAACGCCTCCGCGGTGTTGGCGATTGCTCCGTCCAAGCGCCAGACGCGGGCGGATTTGCCTTCCAGCAGCGTGGACAGCGTCAGCCATTTGCAGAGGGTGGTTGTTTTGCCAACACCGGGCGCGCCGACAAATGCGTGGAGCCGGCCGGATGCCGGCCGACAGGGAATCCAGGTGGCCATCAACGCCTGCCGGGCTTGTTTGAGATCATCCAACAGCCATTTGGGCTGCGTGGTTGGCACTCGCTGCAGCGCTTGCTCGGCGTACAGCGGCAGCAAACCGAGAGATTCCAGCATCGTGGACGCATCTCGCCTTTTCGTTGCGACCTCGGCGCGATCGTCAACCGCGGAAGCCACCGGTTCACTGACGACGGTGATTGTCTCTGTCGGCTCGGGCTGTTGCGGAACGGGCGCGGTGGCTTCGTCGGTCGTATCCAGCAAATGACCGGTGGGAGAATTCACCCCTTCGGCCGCGTGTGCCAGGACCTCGATGCACGATTTCCGGAACCAGCGGCCGGGAATCTGGCGGATATTCACCACCACGGCGTCGGCGCCGAGCCTGGCGCGAATCTGTTGCGCCGCGTCAGCAGCAGACGAAGCGATGAATTGTTCGAGTTCCATGGTTTATTCCGGACACGGGACCATGGCTGCGTTTTGGATCTCGATCCGGGGCGGAATCTCGGCATAGGACAGGACAGCGAGATCGCCAAACGTGCTTTCCAAGAACCGGCGGAAGCCGAGCCGGATCTGGGGAGCGCACAGCAACACCGGCGGCTGGCCGCCACTGATCATTTGCTGGACAAATTTCCCGACTGTTTCCATGACATGCCGCGCCAGTTTCGGTTCCATGACGAGAGCGACCTCGGTCGACGATTGCCGCACGCCCTTGGCGATTTCCTGTTCGAGTTTCGGGTCGAGGGTGATGGCCCGCAGGCCGCCGTTTTCCATCTGGTATGGGCGGGTGATCTGGGCTCCCAGCGCGCGGCGGGCTTGCTCGCTGAGTTCGTCGGGGTTCTTGGTTGTGGTGGTGTAATCGCTGACCTTTTCGAGGATACCGGCCAGGTTGCGGATCGAGACACCCTCGGCGAGGAGATTCTGCAGGATGCGCTGGACCTGGCCGACGTTGAGTTGGCTGGGGATCAGCTCGTTGACCACCGTCGGATGGGTCAGTTTGAGATTGTCGAGGAGGACCTGGACATCCTGGCGGGTCAAAATCAAATGGGCGTGCCGCTTGATGGTTTCCGAGAGATGCGTGACCAGCACCGACGGCGCATCCACGACGGTGTATCCGCCCATCTCGGCGTTTTTGCGTTCGGTCTCGGTAATCCAGGTGGCCGGCAAACGAAAGACCGGCTCGACGGTCGGCGTGCCCTTGAGCTCGGTCTTGCTGCCCGTGGCGTTCATGGCCAGCCAGAGGCCGGGCCGCAATTCGCCGCGAGCGACGGTCTCGCCCTTGAGGAGGAATCGGTACTCGTTGGCGCCGAGCTGGAGATTGTCCCGGAGCCGAATCGGCGGGATGATAACCCCCATTTCCGACACGAAATTCCGGCGCACGCCCGTTACGCGGTCGAGCAATTCCCCGCCTTTGCGCTGGTCCGCCAATCCCACCAATCCATAACCCAGCTCGATTTGGAGCGTGTCCACCGCCAGAAGACTTTCCAGTTTCTCCCCCGTGCCGTTGTTGGTCTTCGCGGCCCCGACCGGGGCATTCTCACGGCCGGCCGACTTTTCGCCAGCGCTGCCGGCGGGCACCGGTTCCGGCACCATGGCCATCCCGTGCTTGTTCAGGCTGTAGGCCACCGCCGCGCTCCCGGTGGCCATCACCAGGAACGGAAGCATCGGAAGCCCGGGCACGACCGCCATGAAGCCCGTCATGGCCGACAACACCCAGATGGCGCGGGGGTACAGCAGTAATTGCCGGGAGAGATCGCGTCCGAGATTTTCCTTCGATGCGGCCCGGGTAACGAGAATACCTGCCGCCGTCGATGTAATCAGCGCGGGAACCTGTGACACCAGGCCGTCGCCAATGGACAACAGCGTGAACCGCTGCAGCGATTCCCCGACTGTCATCCCCTTCTGCATCACGCCCACGGCGAACCCGCCGATGATATTGATGGCCGTGATGAGGATGGCGGCGATGGCGTCACCCCGCACAAACTTGCTGGCGCCGTCCATGGCCCCGTAAAAGTCGGATTCCTGCTCCAATTGGCGGCGCCGCGACCGTGCTTCATCCTCCTTGATCAACCCGGTATTCAATTCGGCGTCGATCGCCATCTGTTTGCCCGGCAGGGCATCCAGCGTGAACCTGGCAGCGACTTCGGCAATACGGCCGGCACCCTTGGTGATGACGATGAAGTTGATCAGGACGAGGATCAGAAACACGACCAGGCCGACGACATAGTTCCCGCGAACGACGAAATTGCCAAACGCCTCGATGATGTGACCGGCATATCCATCAAGCAGAATCAGGCGGGTGGACGAAACATTCAGCGCGAGCCGGAAGAGCGTCAGGCACAATAGCAACGAGGGAAACCCGGTGAAGTCCGACGGCTCGCGCAAGTAGAGGATCACCAGCAGCGTGAGCAATGAGAGCGAGATGCTGATGGCCAGCAGCATGTCCAGCAGCATGCTCGGGATCGGCAGGATCAGTAACAACACGGTGCCGAGCAACCCGGTCACCAGCCACAGGTCGCTGTAGCGAAAGAACCGTCCAAGGTGTGAATTGCTTGGCGGCATCGTTTATTGCCTCATTTCCATTTGCTCCGCGTAATAGCGGTACCGGTTGGTGCGATAGACCCAGGCCAGCACTTCCGCCACCGCGGCGTAGAGCTGAGCAGGTATTTCCGCCCCAACGCGACCGTAGCGATACATGAGTCGTGCCAACGATTTGTTCTCCACGATGGGCACCTGATTTTGGGCCGCGATCTCACGAATACGTAGCGCGTTGTGCCGAATGCCCTTGGCGACGATTTTCGGAGCTTTCATGGTCTTGCGGTCGTAGCGCAGCGCGACGGCATAATGCGTGGGGTTCGTCACAACCACATCGGCCCTAGGTACTTCCAAAAGCTGTTTGCGCAGCGTGATCGCCGACCGGCGGCGGCGTTGCTGACTCTTGACCTGCGGATTACCTTCGGAGTGCTTCAATTCCTCCTTCAATTCCTCCCTGGTCATCATCAGGTCGTGATTGGTCTGCCAGAACTGGTAGCCGTAGTCGGCAATGGCGATCAGGATCATCGCGATCCCCACCCGCAGGCAGATCCT
Organism: Verrucomicrobiia bacterium; assembly: GCA_035541135.1. Lineage (GTDB taxonomy): Bacteria > Verrucomicrobiota > Verrucomicrobiia > Palsa-1439 > Palsa-1439 > Palsa-1439. Next base: position 129,486 of record DATKNW010000016.1, on the reverse strand, counting down.
GGAGGTAGAAGCTGCCAGGAACCCGGCAATTCTTGCCGCGTTGACCGACGTATAGAAAATGGGGTCCGAGAGGACCTCTTTGACGACTGAGTAGGTGAGCAAGACGATCAGCGTCAGCTTGGCCGCTGCCAGGGCTGTGGGGGTCGCCGACCGCAGGGAGAAGATGCGGCCGAATCCGGCGACTGGATCGAGTCGTTCCCAGTTGGGAGTCAAGGCCTCGGAGGCGGTATTGAACCGGCTCTGCAACCCGCCGGCCAACAGCGCGCTCAGCAGCACCGTGACCAGAATCGGGGCGACGATCTTCGCCAATAGCAGGGCGGCGCTGATCGCGTATCCCTGCATCATACCGGCGGAGAGCGGGATTTCGTGCAGGTGCCCGAGGGACTGGGCGACCGTCAATTCCAGGGTCTGCCAGATTTCACGTCCAAAGAACGTCAGCGCCATGAGTCCCGACATCAGCACGAACACGGTCTGCACTTCTGCGCTATGGGCAATTTGACCACGCTTGGCAGCCTCCTCCATCCGCCGCGGCGTCGCTGGGTGTATCTTTTCCCCGGTGTCTTGGTCCCAGAGAGCCATGGATTATTTCCCCGACAGCAATTGGGCGACCCGCAGGATGTCCTCGGGCAATTGATGCAGGTAATTGCTGATGTGCTGGGCCATCAAGTTCAGGGTCAGCCCGAAGACCGCCAGTCCGCCGAGGATTCGAAAGGCAAAGCTCTCGCCGAACACATTCATCTGCGGGACCGCGCGGCCGAGCACCGAGAACACCAGCGAGATGACAAACGAGACGGCGATCAGCGGGGCCGCGATTTGGATGGCGGCCACAAACATCCATGTCGACTTCGCAATCGTGGCTGTGAATAACGCTCCGGTCAGGCGGGCCGCGCCGATGGGCAGCAGATCATAGGTGCGCTGGAACCCGATCAGCAGCCAGTGATGCATATCCAGGCTCATGAACAAGGTGATCGCCAGAAAATTCAGTATCGCACCCGGCGCTTGCTCGCGCGCGGCGGCCAGTGGATTGAACTCCTGCGTCATCATCAGCCCGATCTGCGTGGCCATGATGTTTCCCGCGACGTCCAACGCGTAGAACAGCATTCGTCCGACAAACCCCAGCAGGAGGCCGACGCAGATCTCCATCGCGAACAACCCCACCAATGAGCCAACCCCCATACCCGCCAAATTCACTGGCGGCAACGCCGACGCCGTGAAGAATGCCAGCAGCGCGCCCAGCGCGGTCCGCAATTGCACGGGAAGATAGGCGGCGGAAAACATGGGCAGGATGGCCAGCAGCGCGGTGATGCGGGCGAACACCAGCATCCAGACGATTGGCTCGCTCCAGGTCATGATGGCCGCCTCGCTAGTGGACCATCTGGGGCATCTTCTGGATGACGACGATCGTGAACTGCGTCAACGTGCGGATCATCCACGGGAGCAGCAACAGCAACACCCCCACCACGCCCAGCGCCTTCGGCACGAACGTCAGGGTCTGTTCGTGGATCGACGTCACCGCTTGAAACAAACTCACGGCCAGTCCGATCACCATCCCGGTCAGTAAGAATGGCGCGGCCAGCGTGATGGCCTCGAAGACCATCGTTTTCAAGAGTTCGGCGGCAAAGGCAGCGTCCATAATCAGGTTGCGAAGCTCTGGATGAGTGATTGCACGACCAGTGTCCAACCGTCCACGAGCACGAACAGCAGGAGTTTCAGCGGCAGCGAAATCGTCATCGGCGGCATCATCATCATCCCCATGCTCATCAATACCGTCGCCACCACCAGATCGATCAGGATGAACGGCACGAACAACAGGAACCCCATCTGGAATGCCGTCCGTAATTCACTGATGATGAACGCCGGCACCACGACGCGCAACGGCAACTGGTCGGGCCGGACCGGCCCCAGCTTGGCGAGCGTGACAAACAACTCCACGTCCTTGGCCCGGGTCTGCTTGAGCAGGAACGTGCGGATGTGCGTGGACGCCCGTTCCATCGCCACCGAACTGGAAATCTGATTGGCGGAGTATGGCTGGAGCGCATCCTGGTTGATACGTTCCCACGTCGGCGCCATGATGAAAAACGTCATGAACAATGCCAGCCCGATGATGACCTGGTTGGCGGGCGTGCCCTGCAGAGACAGCGCCGTGCGCACAAATGAGAGGACGACCACGATGCGGGTGAAGCTGGTCATCAACAGGATGATCGACGGGGCCAGCGTCAGCAGCGTCATCACGAACAGGATCTTGATGGCCACGTCCGTGTTCTGTTGCTGCCCGCTTTCGACAGCGAAATTGAATTTGAACGGCAGCGCCGCGCCAGTCCCTGCGGTGGACGCGAGATTGGTTTGCGCATGAGCACCCGCCGCGCTGAAACAGAGAATCAGCGCCACGACACTCAATATCTGGGCGATCCGTCGGTTCATGATTTCCGCTGTAGTACGCTCTGCAGGGCATCGGCAAAGCTCGGAGTCGCCGTGCTCGTTTCCTCCTCTGGCGATGCTTCCGGCAACTGGCTCACGAGAGAGACGCCGGCGGGCGAGGCGCCCACCAGCATCCGCTGGCGCCCGTAACCGACCACGCAGATCGACTGGCGGTTTCCGAGCGACTTGACTTCCACCACGCGGAGTTTATTGACCCCGTTCGTGCGCCCGAGCGCCTTCTGCGAATTCTTGAACAGCCACACCCCGCCCAGAAACAGCGCCAGCACGAGCACCAAGCCGCCGAAGACCCGAAGGACCGAGACGCCGAGGTCCGGCAGCGGCGTTGGACCGGGCGAATTGACGGCTTCGGCCCACACCAGCGTGGGCCGATCCCACGCCATGGTCGCCGCCAGAATCCCGCCGATCCATGCACTCCGGTTCATGCCTTGGCTCCGACCATCTCCGTAATCCGGATGCCGATGCGCCCGTCCACCACGACCACTTCTCCCCGGGCAAAGAGCTTTCCACTGACGTACAGATCGACCGGCGCATCCGACGCCTTGTCCAACTGCACAACCGAACCCGTCGCCAGCTGCAGCACGTCGCGCATCTGCATCTGACAACTGCCCAGTTCGACGGTCACCTTGACCCCGACATCCAGCAGCACATCCAGATTGGGAAGTGTCGCGGCGGTTGCACTCATACGTTCAAGCCTCCAGTTTTCCAGTCACTTGTATGGCCCAGCGCCCTTCACTGGTGCCGAGCAGTCCCACAAACCTGGCCAGTTCGCCCAGACGGATTTCCACTTCGTGGAATCGCTGCGCGTCCACGGGCACCGTATCCCCCACCTTGATGGTGCCCAGCGTTTGCAGACTCAGGCTGAGTCCGCTGCAAACCGCGGTCAGCTTCACAGGCACGTCGTCCAATTGCGCGTTCCAGCGTGGCACCGCCACCGCGCCGACTGCCGACGGCCCGCCTCCTGTTTCATTGGCTTCTCCCGACAGGCGCCGAATCAGCGGCTCCATGCTGGCGTAGGGCAGCCCAATCCGAAACCGTCCCTGGGTCTCGCCGATCCCAACGTCGAAAGTGATTTCGAGGATCAGCGAATCGCGCGAGATGGCATTCAAGAAGCGCACGTCGATCTCGTGGCCCAACATCGATGGCTTCAATTCCTGGAGGCCGCTCCATGGGGCGACCCATTCCGCCAGCAGCACGGTCGAGACCTGGTCCAACACAGCCGCTTCAATCTCGGTCAGCGCCCGGGCGGCATTCTCCAGCGCGCCGGTGCCGCCCAACAGCCGGTTGACGATGTTGAGCCCCAGTTGCGGCGGGATCTCCAGCAACCCGATGCCGCGGAGAGGGTCGAGCTTGAACAACGTAAAATGCAGTGGCGTCCCGGCAAGTTCCACGAATTTCTGGAAACTGATGGCCTGAAGTCCCGCCAGGCTGATCGACAGATCCAATCGCAAGTTGACGGACAGCCTCGCTTCGAGGTTGTGCGCGAACTCCTCCTGCTGGGACCGTAGCTTGCGCAGAGCCGTCTGGGATAGCAGCCCTCCTTGCCCGAGTCCCCCCTTCGATCCCGCAGCCGCAGTCGCCGCCGCAGCCGCGGTTGCCGCCGCCCCGGTTTCGCCTGCGGAAGGAGCGGCCGATGCAGTCGGCGGTGCTTCCGGTTGCGGCGGTTCGGCGGTGGCGGTGGGGGTGGAGGTGCTCATACCGGGTCGGGTACCGTGGGTTACTGAATGGCGAATTCCGTGAAATACACATCCTTCACCGTGCCGCTTCCCAGCGCGTTGTTGAACACGGTTTTCAGTTCGGACCGAATCACGGTGCGAGCCTCCGGCTTCTCGAGGTCGGCAATGGTCTTCGCGCTCAGGATGCCGGAAGCGAGATCGATCAGTTGCGCCTGATTATTCAGGATCTGATCCGCAAAATCCTGCTTGTCGCCCGCCAGCGTGAGGCTGGTCAGCAGATACCGTGACCCCATTGTGCCGGAGAGATTGACGAGGATCTTGGTGAGCGGCACGGTAATCTTGCCATCGGTGGTGATCTTGACGCCCGCCTCTTTCAGCGTCGCATTCACTCCTCCCCCTTCCTTATCCTTCCCCTTTTCGTTGCCCTTTCCCTTGCTTTCCGCGGCGGCGGGCGCCGGCTTCGCTTCGGCCGCAGGAGCCTCCGTGGTGGACACAGCAGCGGCTGTCGAGTTGGTGGCGGCGGCCGTCGCGGCGGCCACGGCCTTTCGCATTCTGGGCATGAGCACGAACACGGTCGTGACGTAGGCCAGCGCCGGCATCGTGATGATCGTCACGATCAGCGGCAGCCACGCCTTGATGCCCCCGCCCGTTGAGGAGTTCGGGGCGGATTCCGGCGCAGCCGGCTCGCCTGCTGGCGGGGCTTCGGTACCCGGAGTTTCCTGGTCAGTAGCCATGGCTCATCAGTGCTTCATGTTGACGAGGTCTTGCAGCATCTCGTCACTGGCTGTAATGATCCGAGCGTTGGCCTGAAACGCGCGTTGGGTCTGAATGAGGTTGGCGAACTCGCTGGACAGATCCACGTTGGATTGCTCCAGCGCACCGCTCTGAATGGTGCCCATGCCGTTGGTGCCGGGAGCAGCGGGCGTGGGTGAGGTGGCTCCCCCCAACGGGCCGGAAACACCGATCCCTCCGTACAGGTTGTTGCCTTCCTTGATGAGACCGTTCGGGTTGGAAAAGTTCTGCATCAGAATCTGACCGGTGACGTACGTGGTGCCATCCGACAGCGTAATGTCGACGTGACCCTGCTGGTCGATGGCATACGATGTCATGGTCGCATTCACCGCCTTGTCCGCCGCCGGCATGTTGGCGGCATCGATCTTGATGTCGCCGATCGCCGTTAATGTCGGATCGGTATATCCCTGCACGCGCAGGCCGCCGGGCGTCACCAAGTAGCCGCTGGAGTCCAACTGGAAGTCGCCCGCGCGGGTCACGAATTCCTCGCCGCTGACCGCATTCTTCACGACAAAGAATCCGTTTCCAGAGATCGCCAGGTCGGTGGCCACGCCCGTGGGGTTGATGGCGCCCTGATTGAATTGATTGAAAATCCCCGCTGTGACCACGCCCAACCCGATCTGGACCGATGAATCGCCGCCCAGGTCGGAGTTGGCCAGCGTCTGGCTGAACGAATCGGCAAGATCCGTGGACGCGGATTTGTAGGCGATCGTCGAAACGTTGGCAATGTCGTTACCAATTACGTCGATCTCCTGCTGGAACGCATTGAGGCCACTCACTGCGGATGTTAGTGCTTGAAGCATGGTTTACTCCTTGTTTTCCATTTCCGTTGCTCGGTTACGATGAAGATGTTGATGTGGAACTTGATGTACTGGTATTCGCCGGCGGCGTGACCGCCTGGATGTCACTCAACGGATACGCCGTGCCATTGACCACGACTTCCGGCGAGCCCGAATTCATCAGCACGGCGCTGACGGTGCCTGTGATCGCAGTGCTGTTCGTTGCCTGAATGGTCACGTTCGCGCCAATCAGATTGGCCGCCTGGGTCTCCGAAATCGATTCATACGTCTGCTGGGCCTGTTGCAGTGTCGAGAACTGCGCCATCTGCGCGATGAATTCCGTGTCCGACATCGGATTCATCGGGTCCTGGTTCTGCAATTGTGTCACCAGCAGATTGAGAAAATCCTGCTGGTTGAGCGTCTGTGTCGTCACCGAACTCGATGAAGTCGAGGATGAATCGGTCGCGGACACGGTGGCGGAATTGACGGTGCCAACTTGCATGGTGTGTTCCTTTACGCCCACATCTCCCAACCACGGCGCACCGGCGACATGTTGCGGCTGCTGTCGGCGCGTTGGGTCGTCACCACACTCGTCGTGAGCGGTGATTCTTCGACGCCATCCGTCGCGCGCTCGGCCGAACGGTGGCCCTGGCCGTTGCCGAATCCCTCCGATGGCGTCTGCGAAGATGTGGCTTGGTTGTTCTGTTGGTTGTTCCCTGCGTTCTGGTTCAACGACGCATGATCCAGATGCCCCACGCGGATTCCCTGTTGCGCGAGGGACTGCTGCAGCTCGGACCATCGCGAATTGAGCGAATCGAAATTCCCCTGCTCGAGTCGCGCCGCCACCTGCACCTGACCGTTGTTGAGGCTCAGATGCAGACTGAGCTCCGTCCCCTTGTCGGGCCGAAGGCTTACGTCGGCGGAGTTGGCTCCCGTCCGCTTGAAGGACACGACGGCATCCGTCACGTCGTGAATAACCCTGGTTGATTGGGGAGCGGATGCCTGTTCCACTCGGGAACTGCCGAGAGCCGCCGTCGTCTTCCCGCTGCCGGTGCCATCGAGCACGGACATGGGGGCACTCGTACTGACGGTTGTTTGTGTCGCCGCCGGTGTGGGCGTCGTTGTCCCACGGTGCGCTGCTCCAACAGTCTCGGCCTTGCCGGCATCGGGCAGGAAACTCCCACGCGGCAGATTTTTCTCCCCGCCCCGGGCAGTTCCTTCCGTTTTTCCCTGCGATTTCATTTCCACGGAGTGTTTTGCACCCGCCGTGCCAACAACGCTGTCCGTCGCGGGCCGCGCCGCTGATTCCGCGACAGCCGAAGACAACTGCGTGGCGATGCTGACGCTCTTGGGATGATTCGGCAAAGGCGCCGAGGCGGATGCGGTCACGGGTGGGTCGCTGGCTGCCTGCCCTTGCCGCTGGGGACCGGTGGTTTGGTCTTCGGCGATTGATTTGCTCTCCGCGCCCAACTCCCTCGCCGGAGCGGGTGACGCGGCGCCAACGGGTGAACCCTTGACCGTCACGGCTTCCGTGGATGCCCGAGTAATGGAGAGGGTGGTTTGGCTGGCACTTGTCGCCAGCGGCGCTGCCGGTGTATTCGATGACATCGGGGTGGTCATTGGCGACGACGTCGTTTGAGCCGTTTGGCCTGGCACAGCGGTGGCCGCGGTTGGCTCCGGCGTCACGCTCATAACCGGCAGAAACGATGCCGCTGCGGATGATGTCGTCGCCGCCGCGCTTGCGTCCGGAGCCTTGGCTTTCTTGGCGCCGGTGTCTTTCGAGCCAGACCCGGACCCCGACCCCAAAAGTGTCGCCAACGCCGATTCCTGTTGTGCTCCCAAGGTTTTGGTGATCACCTGGGCAAACGAGAGTTGCGGGACTGTTTTCTGCGGATTGGCGGGAAGCGCAGGTACCGAGTTCGCCGCGACGCCATTCGTTACCGTTGACGCGGGCGCGGTTGCAGGTGCGGTGGCAGTAGGGGTCATCATATGGCCGTTACGATGGATTGTTCGTGGTCGGGCGGAACATCACGACTTTGAGCCGCTCGGAGATCTGCGCGGCGCGCTTGGCGTCGGCGGGGCTGCCATGGGCCAGCAATTCCAGGAGCGGAGCCGTTTCCGCGTCCTTCATGTAGGTGAAGATCTTGACGATATCATCGTCCTTCATTTCCTTGAGAATGCTGACGGCCCCGTCGGGTGACATCGTGGCGTAAATCTTGGCCAACCGTTTCAGGTTGGCGATCTCTTCGTCGTGGACGCGTACCACGTCGTGATCGAACTGCTTCTGCATGCGTTCCACGTTCTCGGTAATGACGATGATTTCCTGGCGCTCCGCTTTGAGGCGGGAATCCAATTCGGTGAGCCGGCGCTCGCGTTCCCCCATCGCCTGCTTCTGGTTCTGCAGGTCCGTGACCAGTTCGTCCACTTCGGTGTTCTGAAATTCCCACGACGGGAGCTGCGCGGCCGCCTTGGCTGCCGAGGCCGCGACGGCCGGCAACACGATCTTCGGTGTGTGCCAGAGCGCGACCGTCACGCCCAGATAGGTGAGCGCCCCGATCAATGCCGCCATCCAATTGGACTGGAGAAATTTGATCATCGCCGGTTACTCCTCAAATTCGCCGGATGACCCTTCGGTCGCTGCTCCGGCGTGTTGCGCCAGATCATCCAGAAGCTTCTGTTCCTCGCGGCGGGCCTCGTGGTCGTATCGCTGCCGTTGTGCGCGGCGCACCCGTTGGACGGATTCGCGGGATCGGCGCGCGCTCAACAATCGCGCCAACGCGTTTTCCACGACCTGGTCCGCGCGCCGCGCTTCTTCCAACCGGAACTGTTCGAATTGCTTCACGGACCGGCAGTACTCCTGCAGTTGCGCCAGATGCGCGGCCGGAGCGCCGGCGGCCGCGCGTTCGCGGCCAAGCCGAAACGCCTCTTCGCACATCTGTTGCGCCTCGCGCCATCGCTCGGTGGCGCGGCGCTGGTCCTCCAACGCTCGGGCGTACGCCGTCAGCGCGGTCTGCTCCTTTTGTTCGAGCAGGATCAGCAGCGCCTGGAGTGTGAACCGAAATCGCTTCACCTGGCCTTCTCCTTCCGCGCCACGGCGGCCTGAAGCTCCTGCCAGCATTCCGCGATTGTGCGTCCCTGGTTTACCGGCTGGCGCAGAAACAGGCGCAGGGGTTCGTGCAGCCGGATCGCCTCATCGATGGCCGCGTTGCTGCCCGCCGGGTACGCGCCGATGGCGATCAGGTCCTGGTTCCGGCGGTAGATCGCCAGATGCTCGCGCGCCGCCGCGGAGAACTCGATTTGTTCCGGGGTCAACAGGTCACGCGTCAACCGGCTCACGCTCTCCAAGACGTCAATGGCCGGGTAATGGTTTTGGGTGGCCAGCTCGCGGGTCAACACGACGTGCCCATCGAGAATCGAGCGGGTCGCATCGGCCACGGGGTCGTTCATATCATCGGCTTCCACGAGCACCGTGAACAATCCTGTGATCGACCCCCTCTCCCCCATTCCCGCGCGCTCCAGCAACTGGGGCAGCAGCGAGAACACACTGGGGGTGTAACCGCGTGTCGCGGGCGGTTCGCCGACCGCCAGCCCGATCTCGCGTTGGGCCATGGCGAACCGCGTGACCGAATCCATCATCAGCAATACGTTCAGACCCTGGTCGCGAAAGTATTCCGCCACCGCCATCGCCAGAAAGGCGCCCTTCACCCGCGCCAGGGCCGGCTCGTTGGATGTCGCCACCACCACCACCGATTTCCGTCGGCCGATCTCATCCAGATCTTTCTCCAGGAACTCGCGCACTTCGCGGCCGCGCTCGCCAATCAGTGCAATGACGTTGACATCCGCTTCCGCCTGGCTGGCGATCATGCCCAGCAACATCGATTTTCCCACGCCGCTCCCGGCGAAAATCCCGAGCCGCTGGCCGCGCCCGCACGGGATGAAGGTATCGATTGCTTTGACGCCGGTTTGAAATTGCTGGGAAATGCGCTGCCGTTTTAGCGGATGAGGCGGCAGGCTCTTGACGCTGATGAACTCTCCATCCGGAATCGGGCTTCGTCCGTCCAGCGGATTGCCCAGTCCATCGATGACCCGGCCCATCAGCGCCCGGTTGACCGCCACCTGCAGCGGGGCTCCCGTGGCAATGACTTCGCTGCCGACGTGGATCCCGTGAGTCTCCCCCAACGGCATCAGCAGCAGATGATGGTTGCGAAACCCGACAACTTCCGCGTAGGTCACGTCGTCCTGACGCGATGAGCGGATGCGCACCACTTCCCCGATGGACGCCGCCGGGCCCTCCGACTCGATCACCAAACCGATAAGCTGAACGACGCGGCCCCGCGATTCGACGGCCCGCACGGTCCGGGTCCGCTCGATCACCCGCGAGAATCGCTCCAAAGTCGGACTGGATTTGTCAGCCAGCATTGTCATGAGACCGCGTTTGTCTTGAGCAACTCGACTTTCGTTTCCCGTCGTCCGTCGACCACACCGAACCGGGTTTGCACAAGGCATCCGCCTCGAGTGACTTCGGGAGAACTGCGAAAGACAATTTGTGGCTGTTCCCGGGCCAGCGCCGATTTGCCGTCCGGATGTTTCTCCAGCAATGCCAGATCCTCGGCGTTCAGCAGCACGGTGACCTCGGAAGTATCCGCCACCTGCGCGAGCGCTTCACGCACGGCGGCCTCCACCATCTCGGCGGAGACGGGCAGGCCCGCCACGAGCCTCTGGGCGGTTTCGATGGCCAGATGGATCAACGCCGTCTCGGAATCCCGCACCAGCTGCGGCATCGCGTTGCGCATGGCCTGGAGCACCCCGCGCTGCAATTCCAGAAACTCCTTGCCTTGCGCCAGCAACTGCCCCTGCAACGCGCGTTCGGCCTCCTGACGGCCGCGCTCGTATGCGGCGCGTTCGATGGTTTCGGTGGCCGTCAGCGGTCGCGAGACCGGCGCCCGCGTCTGGGAGCGAACACCGTGGAGTGGTTGCGGCAAATGGACGGTCTGAGCCATGATGTCAGGTTGGTTGCTCCTCGGGGATTTCGATCTGCCCTTCGGCCTCGAGCCGGCGAACGATTTCGATGATGCCCTGCTGCGCCACCTCGATTTCCTTGGCCTTGACCTTGCCCAAGAAGCTCATTTCTTCCTGGATCGCTTCGGCGGCGCGTTTCGACAGACCGGAAAGAATCTTGGCCTTGAGCGCGTCGTTGGCGTTCGACAGCGCTGTCGCCAGCGCCCGCGAATCGACCTCGCGAAGGATCTTCTGCAGGGCTGCGACGTCGAGTTTGGCCACGTCGGCAAACGTAAACATCTGATTGCGGATGGATTTGCCCAGCTCCGGGTTGTTCCGCTCGATGGCTTCGATCAACGCCTTGCTCGTATTGCGATCCATCGCTTTCAGAACGGTGGCCGTCGGCTGGACGCCACCGGTCTGGTTGAATGGCAGCGCGGTGTGCGTGCCAATCCTCGTCAGCAACCGTTGCGCGATTGTGTCGACGACGCTGACCGGCGTGGGCACGAGCGAGGCCAGCCGCTCGACGATCCGGGCGCGCGTCTCTTCCGGGAACGTGCCGATCAACTCGGAGGCTTTTCGGCGATCGAGGAAACTGACCACCAGCGCAATGGTTTGCGGTTGCTCGGATTTCAGCGCGTTATAGAGTTGGCGGACTTCTTTTTCGGCGAGAAGATAGATGGGCGACACCGCGCCTCCCACGGCAAACCGCCCCATGAACTGCCGCATGCCCGTCGTTCCCAGCGCTTTCTCGATTGCCGCCCGCGCGAATTCGGCGCCGCCTGCCACACCGACGCTGGCGGTGACCGCCACGTCGGAGAACTCGCGCAGCACTTCGCGCTGGAATCGTTGGTCGATTACCGGCAACTCCGCCATCGCCGCTGTGACGGCTGCCATGTCCCGTTCATCCAACCCCCGCAACATTTCCGCGGCGCTATCCGGCCCGAGAATAATGAGCAACGCCGCGAGTTTCTGAGGCCGTGTCAGCGCTTTGACATCCGGTCCGGCGGTTGGGGGCGCATTTAACGTGGCAGCCATGGTCGATACTCAGTTTCGCGGAGCGGTGGCGGATCCGCGGCTCAGCCATGTGCGGACGGCCTGGTTCATATTCGCCGGGTTCTCGCGGATCAGGCGATTCAATACTTCCACCGTCACCACGCCCTCCTCCGTCCTCGCCTGGCCGTTGCCACCGGTTCCCGCACGGGGAACGAGCGCTTCACTTTCCGCCGACGCCTTCTTGAGCATCTTCAGGAAGATGACCACAATGCCCAGCGCCAACAGGACGTACCCGGCGTTCCGCCCGATCTCCCACCACATCTCGTGCGTCTGCTGCTTCTGCATTTGTTGGGCGACGTCCACCGGGAACGCGTCGTTAAACGGAATCTCTTCGAGGGTAATCTCGTCCTTGCGCGTCGCGTCGTTCGGTTGGAGCCCGAGGGCGCTCTGCACGATCTTGCGCAGTTTGTCCATTTCCTCGGGGGTGCGCGCCACCGTCTTGCGGTCGGGACCCGTTCCCTCGAACTTGGCGGCAACGAATACGGCCGCCGACACCCGTTTCAAACCGCCCGGCGACTCCAGGATGGTGTTGACCGTCTTGCTGACTTCGTACTGGTTGTTAACGGTCTTATGCTTGGTGGTCGTTGCGGTGGCCATCACCGGAGCGGCGTTGCTCTGGGCCGATGCGTTGGGGGCCACCCCCACCACCCCACCGTTGCTGTTGGCGGTGGTGGAGTTGTTATCCTCCTCACTGGTCGTGGTGGAGCGGGCCACCTGGCCATCGGGATCGAATTTTTCCTCGGTGCGATTGACCGTCTCGGTGTTGACATCCACCGCGACGCGCACGACGGCCTGACCCGGGCCGAGGACTTTTTCCAACATGCCCTGGGCTTTTTGCCCCAGGTATTGCTCGATGGCCCGGCGGCTGGCCATTTGCCCGGCGGTCAGTCCGGCGACACTGCCTTCCTCCTCGCTGCCCGAGAGGACCGTGCCCCGGTTGTCCACGACGGTGACCGCGTCGGGCTTCAGACCCTCGACGGAATTGGCGACCAAAAACCGGATGGAATTGACAGCCGATGCAGAAAGCTCGCTGTTGCCGCGCAATCGAACGAACACGGACGCGGTCGTTTTCTGCTGATTGTCCGTCAGCAGCCGGTTTTCGGGCATCACGATCATCACCCGCGCGGCTTCGACCTCGTCCAACTGGCTGATCGTGCGGGCCAATTCTCCCTGGAGAGCGCGCAGATAGTTGGCGCGCTGCACGAAATCGGAAATCCCGAAATTGGGCTTGTCGAAAATCTCGAATCCCACGCCGTCGCCCTTGGGAATACCCTTGGCCGCCAGTTGCATGCGCATGAGATGAACCTTGTCGGCGGGCACGTAGACGCTGCCACCGCCGGCGGCCCGGTACGGCACCTTGGCGTCATCCAAGGCGGCAACGACCCGGGCGGCTTCGGCGTCATCGAGCTTGCCGTACAGCAGCGCGTAATCCGACCGGCTCGACCACATCGACAGGGCGATCAAGCCGCCGATAACGGCGATCGCCGAGAACACGACGCTGACGCGCTGACCGGCACCGAGCTGTTTCCACATCGCGGAGAGCTGGCGCCCCAATTGAGAAAGTGGTTGGGCCATAGGTTATACCTGCATCCTCATCAATTCCTGATATGATTCGAGAAGCTTGTTGCGCACTTCGACCATGAGTTGAAACGACACGCTGGCTTCCTGCATGGAGATCATTGCCTGGTGCAGCGAGACGCCCTGGCCACTGATCAGTCCATTGACGGCATCGCTGGCGGCTGTTTGTTTGGCGTTGATCTCGTCCACCGCCCGGCTCAGCGCGCTGCTGAACGACCCCGTCGAATCCGTGCCGGATACCGTCTTGATTTCCGGGGTCGTCGGGGTTTCGGCCGCCGGGATGGCCGATTTCAACTGATTGGCCTGCGGCAGAAACTGAATCAATCCGTTGGGCTGAAGGTAGGCGCTGATGGAAGAAAGCGGGCTCATCAGGTCATCTCATCAGACGCGCCTGCCGATCGACAGGGTCTGCAACGCCATGGCGTGGGCGTTCTTGATCACCGCCAGGTTGGCTTCAAACGCTCGGGACGAGGCGATCAGGTCGGCCATTTCTTCGTGGAGATTGATATTCGGCATGGCCACCATCCCGTTCTTGTCGGCGTTGGGATGACCCGGGCTGTAGACCATCTGCGGCGGACGGCTGTCGCTCTGGATTCGTGCCACCCGGACCGACTGCGCCTGCGGGTTGGAAGGATCCGCCGACTGCTGGTCGAGGACGGTCTCGAACACGACTTCCTGGCGCTGGTACGGCTTGCCGTCCGGGCCCTGGGCGGTATTGGCATTGGCGATATTCTGGGAAATCACATCCATGCGAATGCGTTCCGCGGTCAGGGCCGCCGTCGTCGAGTTAACCCCGGGGAGAAAATCAATCATGGTCTAGTCCTCAACTCGTTTTTCCCGTGATGGCGGTTTGGAGGTGAGTCAGGTCGTAGTTGACCACTTGCGTCTCGACCGCGTACGCGACCGTGTTCTGCTGGAGGTTGACCAGTTCGGCTTCCAGGTTCACAGTGTTGCCATCGCGCGACTGGGCAATGGCGTGGGTGTCCACGGAAAGTTTGGGCTGCAAGCCGTCGAGTTGGTCGGCGTTGGCGGAGGCGAGCGCCCGGCTCAACTCCGAACTGAAGGACGAATCGACATCGAGGCGCTTGTAATTGGGTGTGTCAACGTTGGCAAGGTTGCTGGCGATCGCTTCATGCCGAAGCGTCGTGGCATCCATCATTTTTTTCGCCGCAATGTAATTGATGTCGTTGAACAGGGCGTCGATCATTGCTCGTCCTTCGTATCGCCCAATTAGCTTGGCGTATGCCAGATAACGCAAGTGCTTTTCCAACAACATGTTGCATGTGCGACACAACGGCCAGTGGGAAGGATTTGCCTGTAAGACCAAAGAGGGACTGGAAGGAATGTCCCGTAGGACAAGACTGTCGCCGAAACACTTCTCAGGCCGCTCCCGCCTCTTCAGGGCATCTTCGGCCTGCGTCGTCGCGTTACCGCGCTGGGCCGCGCGACCCGCCGGCAACAATCACTCGCGTATCACGAATCCGTTCCGGCATTCGCGGGCACTCCCGCGGTCTTGCCGCTGTACTCGTTGAGCTTGTTGCGAAGCGTACGCACGCTGATGTCCAGAAGCTTGGCCGCGTGCGTCCGATTGTTGTGACACCGCGCCAGAGCCGCCAGAATATGGCGCCGCTCCAATTCGCTCATCGACGGGAAATCGGGGTCGTCCGGATTGGTTGCCACGACCGCCAGCGGCGATTTGCGGGGCGATTCCACCACCGGGACGGAACCCGCGGCGAGGACTCCGAGATGCTGCGGTTCAATCATCTGGTCCTCCCCGCAAAGGATCACGGCGCGTTCGACGACATTTTGCAGCTCGCGGACGTTACCCGGCCAGGGATGGTCGCGCAACAGTTGCAGGGCCTCGGTCGAAAGACCGCGCACGTGAACGCCGTGCTTGCGCGAGAAGCGTTCGACAAACTGGCTGGCCAGGGGCGGGATATCGTCGGACCGTTCGCGCAACGGTGCCACGTGAATGGGCACCACGTTGAGGCGAAAGTAAAGATCCTGGCGGAACTGCCCCTTGTCGATCCATTCCTGCAGGTTGCGATTGGTCGTGGCGACGATCCGCACGTCCACCTTGATGGTGCGAGTGCCGCCGATCCGCTCGAACTCGCGCTCCTGCAATACGCGGAGCAGTTTGGCCTGGATGTTGGGAGAAATCTCGCTGATTTCGTCGAGGAGAATGGTACCGCCATGAGCCAGCTCGAAGCGGCCTTCACGTTTGTTCAGAGCGCCCGTGAACGCGCCCTTCTCGTGGCCGAAGAATTCGCTCTCGATCAGGTTTTCCGGCACGGCGGCGCAATTCACGCGGATGAACGGGGCGTTGGCGCGGGAGCTTTCCCGGTAGATCGCTCGAGCAATAAGCTCTTTGCCGGTGCCACTCTCACCCTGGATCAGGACCGTGGCCTCGGTGCGGGCAACCTTGCGGATCAACTGACGCAGTTGCTGCATCGGCGCGCTGTCGCCCAACAACTCGGTTTGTTCATCGTCCGCGCCCTCGCGGCTGAGAAACCGGTTGACCGTGACCAGGCGGGTGTAGTCGCCGGCTTTTTCAATGGCGATATCCAGTTGATCCAGCGAGAACGGCTTGACCAGATACTCGAACGCGCCGTGGCGCATGCACTCGACCGCGGACTCGACCGATGCATGGCCGGTCATCACGATGGCCAGGGGCCGCTGTGGGCGCGCTTCCAGTTCCTTGAGCAAATCGATCGCCAGGCCGTCCGGCAACCGCAGGTCCGTCAGGAGCACGTCAAATGTTTCGCGGGCCAGGAGCTGGCGCGCGGCTTCCAACGATTGGGCCGGAAACACGCTCAGCCGCTTGCCTCGCAGCGCTTCTTCCAGGCACTTGCGCAGCGAGTTGTCGTCTTCCAAGATCAAAATTCGTTCGATGGACATCGGTGGTTCCTCACAGGGGTTTTCCGTGGGCGCGGTAGAGGTTCGCGACGAAATGCGGTCGCGGTCGGATTCCGGCGGGAGGGTTGGCATCTGGAACGAGCCCGCGACGGAGCATCAAGCGCTCATTTTCGCGGTCCAAGAGCACGACATTCATAATAACCTCCTGGTTTTGCCGGATCAGCGAACACACTTCCACATACGGCTGGCGTTCCGCCGAACCCAGTTGCTGCCAGGTGGAACTAACCTCCTTGAGGCTCTTGTACGCTTCCGACAAGGCGGGAAGCAAGCTTTTTCTCGCGTCGGCGAACTCCTTGGCGTCAAACGGCTCGGGGTTCTGGAGCGCCCGGTTTTCGCGCTGGATGAGGGAGAGCAGCTCCCGGCACAAGGCCAGGTGCTCGCGCAAGGCGCGGGCCGCCTGGGCGGGATTCAGGGCTTCGTGGCGGGTGCCGGCAGGGAAGATACTGCCGGTTGGGCTTGCGTCATCTGAGCTTGCCATGCCAGATATTTTTTCCGCCACTGGCTCATGTCAAGCACAACCTGCAATGCCGGGTTGATCGTCTTCCCGAGACCTGGCGCGAGGTCCCCCACCCGACCGTAGGCGGCGATCGCCTCGTCCGTCTTCTGAAGCCGTTCCTGAATGAGTCCAATCTGATAAAGAATCGGGATGCGCCACTCCGGGGAGGAATCATCCTGGTCGAGCTGATGATACACCACGAGGGCGTCGGAATAATCACCTTCGGCGTAGAACGTATTGGCGATCTGATTGCCGATGAATTGCTTCCACTGCTGGCCTTCGGGCGTTTCCAGCAACAGCAATGCCTGCCGCATGGCCTCCTGTTTGTGACCCAGATGTTGGAGGGAAACGGCCAAGAGAAACCGCGCCTCGGCATTGTTGGGATTGGCGGCGAGCAGTTCTTGCGCTTCGCGGACCGTTTCCTCGTGCCGGCCCGAGGCCGACAACGAGCGAACCAGCTTCAAGCGGATTTCCGGCTTGTTCAGTTCCGGCGCGTCGAGTTTCAGCAGGCGATTGAAAAAATCGGCGGCCTCGTCGAAGTTCCCCTGCAGATAGTGGGTATCGGCGATTTCAGTTTGGGCCTGCAACACCAACCGTTTGTAATAGCCGTTGGTATCGAGCTTCAGATTTAGGATTGTGGTCATCACGGCGTAGAACTTCGACAGTGCCATTCGGTAGGCGCCCATCTCACGGTACAGGAGCGCCTGGCGCAACATCACCTCCGGCACCCCGGGATCATCGGGAAACCGTTGCAGGTATTGGGCAAAGATCTGGAGAGCGCGGGCGGGCTTGCCGGAGTCTTGCGCCGTCAGCGCCAGCTCCAGCAACGCGGTCCGCTTGAGGTCGTAGGGGATGTCGGCCTTCATCATCGAGATCAGCGTCTGGTTGGCCTGCTCGAACTCGTGGGCCTGCCGTTGATGGAGGGCGAGATCGAGTTTGACCTGCGCGTCGGCGACCGCGGCCGATGTCATGTTCGAACTGGCGACGTCAGTCTGCGACTGACTCAGGGCGGAATCGATCTCCGTGGATGTGGCGGATGCCAGGGTTGGCATCACCATCAGCGCGAAGGCCGGCAGCAGAAGAAGGCAGTCGTGTCGATTCGGTCTCACAGTGTATGTCAGGGGCTGCTGTAGCTGGCCGAGCTGGATGGCGGCGGAGGCGGCGACGGCGGCACGAATCCGAACGGAACAACGACACCGCCGTTGCGGTTGGTCGCGGCCAGCTCGTTGTGGTAGTAGCCCATCAGCAGTTGCGGGGTCATCGCGATGTCGTTGGTCTCGGGCGTCTCATCATTGGCGGCCGGTCCGGGTGACGAAACGATGGTCGTTTGGCTCTCGCATCCCATGGCGCCGTTCGTCGGCATCGGGATCGTTTCAGAACTCGTATCCTCGGAAGCCGGTGGCAGTACGAACCGTGCCGCAGCCGTGGTTTCGGCAAACCGAAGCGGAGCCACGCGGCCCGCTGTCAGATAGCCCGGCCGCTCCGCCGGTGCTGCCCCCGCGATGATTAGCAGCCCCACCAGAGCAAAAAGTGGTCGAATCATTATTTACCAGATATTTAATCGGCAGAATCGGTCACCGGCTTGAGCCGTGGCTTGGCCAGACGGCGGAGCCGTCAGGTGTACACCTGAAAATACTGATTTAACGGGCTGACGCGGTCGTGGGCCTTCAACTTGGCAATCCAATTCTCGTTGAGCGGGCGCCCGCCCGGTATGATTAACATCCCTTGTGAGTTGTACACGTTGGAAGCCAGAACCATCCCCGGTTTCAGCTCCGCGATCAAAAGCCCTCTCTGTTGCCGGGGGAGAGCCGCTTGGGGAAGCGACCGCAGCAACGCCCGCACCGCCTCGGGATCGAAGTCCGTTGCCCGCGCCGCGGTGACGGCGGCCGCCGCATCCCGTCCCTCACTCTGATATGCCGCGTACCCCATGGCGACCGACAGCAGCCGCGCCAGCCACGGTATCTCGTCGCCACGCAATCCGTCCGGGTAACCCGTGCCATCGAAGCGCTCATGGTGGGCGCGGATGACCGTGCCCACGTCCTTGAGGTCCTCGGTGAAATTGGCCAACTCCTGCCCGACGACCGGATGCCGCTGGATCGCCGCTGTCTCGGCTTCGCTCAACTCGCGGGGGTTCTTCTGCCAACGATCGATCAAATCACGGCGCATCCCCAGCAACCCGATGTCGTGCAGCAGCGCACTGATTTCCAGAACGCGGCGTTGCTCCGCCGGCAGCTTCAGGTCCTCGGCCATGGCGGCGCACAGCGCTTGAACGCGCCGGGCCTCGCTGCCCAGGTTGGGATGAAAGATCTGCATCGCGTGCAAACACAGCTCGACGCTGCGCTGCAGGTTCTCGTGGAGGGTGCGATGCAATCGTTCCAACTCGCGATTCTGCGCTTCGCTCTCCTTCAATCGGGCTTCCAGTGAAGCGTTCTGCCTCTTCAGCCTTTCGTTTGTGGTGGCGGCCTCCAATTCGTACGCCGCTCCCTGGCAGGCCTCGAGGTAGTGTTGGCTGCCTTCCTGGACGGCGGCGAGGAGATCGTCCCGTTCCCAGGGTTTGACGAGGAACCGACAGATTTTGCCCTCGTCGATCGCGTTGGTCATCAGGTCGACGGCCGCGAACGCGGTCATCATGATGCGGGAGCACTGTGGCTGAATCTCGCGGACAGCTTTGAGGAACTCCAGGCCGTTCATCGGTTCCATCACGTAATCGGTGATGACAACGGCAAATTCTTCCGCGTGGACGAGCTCCAACGCTCGCGGCGCGTTCTCGGCGACCTTCACCGTGTAGCCGGCGCGTTCGAGCGTCAACTGCACCAAGGCACGGATATTGGCTTCGTCATCGACAACGAGCACGCGCTTCGACGGCGGGCAATCGAGAGCACTCATGACGCCTCACGAGTAGGCTTGCCATACGGGCGAGCGGTTGTGCGCGTAGGCGCGGCGAAGCTGTTGAAGCTTGTAAGCGATCTGATCCAACTGTTCCCGTTTGCGCGCCGCGTTCCGTTTCCGTGCTGCCAGGGCCTCGATGTTGGCTCTCTCCAGATCGAGCAGTTTGCGGATGATCGGTTGAAACTCCCATTCCACAGCCGTTGGGGCCAGGCCACGGCGTTCATTTTCCTCCCGCAGCCTGCGGGTCGTTTCCGTGATCGGTGCTTGAAGCTGACGTTTGGCCTGTTGCAGCTGCTCGACTGAGCCCTGCTCGCCGGCGGCAATGGCGGCGCCTTCGGCTTCCGTGAGGACGCGCCACTGTTCATAGTGCGCGCGAAGCGTGTCGTGCCATCGCGACCGTTGGGGAGTCTCATCCACGGGGTCAACTTCCTGACGCTGCGTTTTCGCGTCGCTGCAGCATCTCCGTCCACGCATCGCGAAGGACCGTCAGGCGCTCGATGACTTCCCGGATGCCCTGGGGTCGTTTGTATATATTGCTTTCGTGGAGCCGCATGTCGAAATACAGGTACAAACGCCGCAGCACCCGAGCCAATTCCCCGCCGGCTTCCATGTTCAGCGAGGCATTCAATTCGTGAATGATGGCCTGGGCGCGACGGACGTTGTTGTGGATTCCCTGATTGAACTCCAGGGGATCGGGGCTCTCGAAACAGACCAGCGCCCGATCAAGGAAACGGATGGCGCCATCAAACAGCATCGCGATCAATTGACCGGGCGTGGCGGTCTCGGTCGCGATCTTTTGATAGGATCCTGCGATGTTGGCCGGAGTAGTCATACGGTGCCCGAGTGGCCGAGGGGAGCTATGGCTGGCTCTCATCCAAATTCAGCCTCGCCGCAAACAGCCGGGAAATTGACTGAATCACTGACTCGGTTGGATACTGACTGTTGGTAATCAGCGTGCGCGCCCGGGTGACTGCCTCCGGGCGAACGTCGGGTATTTGCTGCAATGCGGAATTCACGGCATCGGCCCCTTGAAATGAAGCCGAATCACTGCCCTGCGGCTTTGTCGAAGGCGTAACGGGCGTTCGGGCCGTGACACCTTGAACGGGACTCGTGCCGGCGTTTGAATTGACTTCCATACCTTGCATATCGGCAGTCCTCAACGATGCTTTAGTGGGCCGGCAACGCCGCGAAACTCGACGCGGCGGCGTATTGACCGAACAGCCGCGGTGACATCAAAATGGAGTCGGGATCGCTGGCGATGGCGGAACGCTGCTCGGCCCGCGCGAAATATTGCGCGGCGGCGCGAGCGACTGCCGGGTCACCGGCGTCGAACACTTCATCCACCGCCCAGAGAACCGAGCGCTGACCGGCATCGACCAGCTTCAGGTCCCAGCCCACGGCGAGAGGTGGATAGGCCCGAAACTGTCTGAGGTGGCAAAACAGAACGGCGTCACAACCCGTGGCGGCGCGTAGGCGTGACAGCAGATCGCCGGGCAGGACTTCATTGGCTGCCCACTCGGATTGTCCGGTGATGGCGCGGAGTTGTTCCCGGCCGAGCGGCACGACCTCGAACGCGGCGGTCTTGGCCAACTCGGCCAGCAGGACCGGTTGAAGCGCATCCCGGCCCGCTTCGGCCTGAAGGTTGTCATCGCACGTCACGGGCAGCACGGCGACGCGGCGGAGGTTCGCCGGAAGACGATTGGCGGCGCAATAGACATTCGCGTTGGGTGCGGAATCCGTCTGGCCGGTGAGGCGGATGAATGCGCACCCGGACGACAACACCGCGGTCAGCATCAGCGCGGAGGCAATTGAAGGCTTCATAGCGTGCCTGCGTTGAGGGCCTGCGTCAGGAACTGCTGGTTGGAATTGACCTGGGCCATGGCATTTTCCATCGCAACGAATTCATTGGTCAACCGCTGGCCCTCCGCGAGCACGCTCTGTTCGATGGTGTTGATTTGACCCGTGATGTTGCTGGACTGCTTGGACAAGCTGTTCTGTTCGTTGACCAGGCTGCCGGTCGCGCCGAAAACATTGCCCACGAGGCTGGTGAGTGTCTTGCCAAGGCTGGTGGCCAAACCGTTGGTCGAGTTGGTGAAAAAATCCTGAACAGCACTGAGATTGTTGCTCAGGGCGTTGGCCAGCTCGGTCGGGTCGCTCTGGGTAAGCGTGTTGTCGGTGCTGTTGCTCTCGAACCCCAATTGGCTCAGTTGATTGATCGTCCCATTCAGACCACTGAGCTGACCGAACAGAGCCTGCCGCAGTTGCGTTCCCAGGTTCATGGCAGTCGGGTCGCTGGCGAGGGCCGCGGAAGTAACCGTGCCCGAGCTATCCGTAGTAATCGCCGTTTGCGTGGCGATGGCCGACTGGGCGCTGTTGTAATCGGTGACCAGTTGGGTAATCGCCGAACTGAGCGCGGTGGTGTCGGCTTGGACCTGCACGGTGGTTATGCCTTTGTTCAGCGCCGTCATCGTGAGACCGGAAATCCCGCTGTTGGTAGGATCGATCGTATTCGAGTAGCTGACGCGCTGGCCGCCACCGTTGATTGTGTACTGCAAATTCGTACCGGCCGTGAGGGTGCCGCCGGAAATCCCGGTGGCGCCGAGGAAGTTGCTGTTGGCGCCGTCCTGCAGCGATATGCCCAGATTGCCGGTGCTGGCGTTGGTCAGGATGAAACGGTTGTTGACGTTGTCATACGTCGCGATGACGCCGGCGTTGGAGGAATTGATCTCATTCAACAACCCGCTGATGGTGTCGGAGTTGATATTATAGTTGAAGGTCACGCCGTTGATGCTGAACGAGCCGTTGCCACTGGAGTTGCCAGTGATGGGCACGGCCAGATTGGCGTTGGCCAGCGTGGCGTTCAGTTGGACCGAGCCAAGTTTGTTCGCGCTGGTGATGGTGTTCGACGGCTTGCTGCCGTTGTAGAGTTGGGCGACCTGGAGGAAGTTGCTGGTGTCGGTCGTGCTGCCCAGCGTAATCGGGCTGCTGCTCGAAAGGGTGATTTCGTCGGCGTTGGTGCCGGTCGCGCTGTAACTGCCGGTGACCGCCCCATTGGTGGCCGTGCTGATCGCGTCGAACACCTGTTGGAGCGTTTCGCTGGTGCTGATGGTGATTTGCTTGCCGTTAACGGTGATCGTCCCGGCGGTAATGGGTTGGGAAAAACTGGCGTTGGCCAGCACGAGACTGGATACATCGTTGCTGGAATTCAGCGTTCCGGCGATATTGGTCGTGCCGTTCTGAACGCTGGCTGTGGCAAGCTGGCCGATATTGATGGTGTAGGTGCCGGTGTTGGTGCCGTTGTAGGCCGAGGCGGATAACATGCTGGAATCACCCACGCTGGCCGAGCGGGCGTCGTACAGGGCGTATTGCTTCAACGCGGTCACGTCGCTCTGCACTGTCTTCAATGCGGAGATGAGGGTGCCCAGGGCGGTGACCTGCGACTGAATCGTGGTCTGCTGGTTCTGCAGCGTGGTCTCGGGGGCGCGATCAGCCTGCTCGATCTCGGTGACCAGAGTCTGCCAATTCAGTCCCGATTCCAGCCCGGATAGCGCGAGGCTGAGCTGGCTGGT
Source organism: Verrucomicrobiia bacterium (assembly GCA_035541135.1). Classification (GTDB taxonomy): domain Bacteria; phylum Verrucomicrobiota; class Verrucomicrobiia; order Palsa-1439; family Palsa-1439; genus Palsa-1439. The sequence goes on along the minus strand of DATKNW010000016.1, from coordinate 106,301 downwards.
GCCGGAGCTGTTGGACGAGGACGATGAGGAGCTATTGGATGTCGTGGACGATGTGTTGCCCAGTGTGTAAATGCTGGGCGACGTCGAAGAGCTTACCGAGGAGACGGCCATATTTGCTTAGCTTCCTCCCATTAACTCCTACATCGGCAGTTTTGAGAAAAACTGAAGCCCGGACGACACCCCTGTCGTCCGGGCCCAGGAACCGCTTGGTTTGTAAAGCGGCGAAGCGCTACTAGCTGAGCAGCTTCAAGGCAATGTTCGGGATCGTGTTGGCCTGCGCCAACATTGCCGTACCAGTTTGCACCAGGATGTTGAACTTGGCGTACTGCGTACTCTCCGTGGCCACGTCCACGTCTTGAATCGTGCTCACGGCAGACTGCAGGTTCTGGTTCAACACGGACATCTGGTTGGCGGTGAAACTCAACCGAATCGAGTTCGCGCCGACCGTCGCTGTATTGGCTGACAGCGTGTTAATGGCGTTTTCAACCGAGGTCAACGCCGTGGCCGCGCCGGACGTGGTGGACACGTCGCCAGATGTGGCCGTTTGATAGACGGTCTGCGTCAAATCGATACCGGTCATGGCGAAACTATTGCCTTCGGCGTCGATCGTGACGTTCAAGGCGGCGCCGTTGAACAGCGACACACCGTTGAAGTTCTGGGTGGCGGCGTTGCTGACATACTGCGCCAACTCCGAATATTCTGACTGGTACTGCTGGCGGTCCGTGTTGGACTTGGTCACGTCTTGTGACTGAATCGCCAACTGGGACATCTGGCTCAGGGCGGTACCAATCTGGGTCAGGAACCCGATTTGCGTCTGGTTGTACGAGTTTGCATCGGCAATGTTGTTGCTGGCTGCCGACACACGGCCGATTTCCGCAGTCAACCTCAACGCAACAGCGCTTCCAGCGGGATCGTCAGCAGGGCTCGTGATTTTGGAACCCGAGGACAACTCCGCCAGCGCCTTCTGCAATGAGGATGTAGACTGCGCCAAATACAACGTGGTATTGTTCGCAGCGGTATTGGTATTAATAACCATACTATGTTAACTCCTTCCGTGAGTCTTCTTCTGCTTTTCAGCCAGCTTCCTTGCTGGCGCGGGGTGTTTCTTGAGGCGCCCCTCGTCCTCGTTGGCTCTTCCAGGTTGCCAACCGCCTTTGTTGTTTTCTGACAAGAGGGTTATCGGCAACCCCCGGTGGTGACTTTAGTACGATAAATGCTGCCCATGGGGGGAAACCCTACAGCCCCGCCGACCGTTGCCGATGTACTCGGGGAGCTGTCAACCATATTGGCCTGTTGTAGCCCAATCCAATGAAGCGAGCTTCGGACCTGTCCATCAGAGCCAAACTGATGCTCTTGGCCTTGTTCGCCAGCACGACGTCTCTGGCGCTGGCCTGCATAGCATTTTCCGCTTATGAGCTATGGTGCTCCGGCGCCGAGCAGCAGGGCCTGGGTGTCAGCGACAAACTGGTCTGCGTATACGCTTCGCTGATCGTCATCATTGCCTGGGGCGCGGCCTTCCTGCTCGCATGGCGCATGCAACGCGCCATCGCCCACCCCATCCGACACATGATCCGTACCGCCCGCCAGATTCAGGAGCAGAACAACTATTTCGTTCGCGCCGTGAAGTCCTCCAATGACGAGACCGGGGAGTTGATCGATGACTTCAACCAGATGCTCGATCGCATCCAACAGCGCGACATCGCCGTCAGCAACGCCCGCCGACGGGCCGAGGACGCCACGCGGGCCAAAAGTGAATTCCTCGCCAACATGAGCCATGAGATCCGCACGCCGATGAACGGCATCATCGGCATGACCGACCTCGCGCTGGATACTCCCCTGTCCGGCGAGCAGCGTGATTATCTGCTCACGGTGAAAGATTCCGCCGATACGCTGCTCGCGCTTATCAACGACATTTTGGACTTCTCCAAGATCGAAGCCGGCAAGCTGGTCCTTGACCCGACGGAATTTCGCCTGCGCGAGACCGTGAACCGTACGTTGAGCCCGTTGGCGTTGCGGGCGCGCCAAAAGAGCATCGGGTTGCGCTGTGATGTCGACCCGGACGTCCCCGACGCGATTGTCGGCGATGTCGTCCGTTTCCGCCAGATCATCATCAATCTGGTCGGCAACGCCGTGAAGTTCACCGAGCGAGGCGAAGTGACGGTAACGATCCACCTGGACTCTCACGCTGAGGAGACCGCCACGCTGCACGTGGCCGTCCGTGACACCGGGATCGGCATTGCCGCGGACAAACAACAGCTCATTTTCGAAGCCTTCACGCAAGCCGACAGCTCGACGACGCGCAAATTCGGCGGCACCGGGCTGGGTCTGTCGATTTCCATGAGCCTGGTGCGAATGATGAGCGGACAACTCTGGCTGGAAAGCGAACTGGGTCGGGGCAGCACGTTCCATTTCACGTTGACGTTTGGCATCTCCCAAAAGACCGCCGTGTCGACACCGGTCGACACCACCACCGATTCCCCGCCACAGCCGACAGCCGGCGCGGTGGTGGCTGGCGCCGCACCCGTCCGCCGATTGCACGTCCTGCTCGCCGAGGACACGCCGGTGAACCAGAAACTGGTCCGACGGATCCTCGAAAAGCGCGGCCACTCGTCCGTGTTGGTCGATGACGGCGAGAAAGCGATCGCGGCGTGGCAACGCGAGCCGTTCGACGTCATCCTCATGGACGTGCAAATGCCCGTACTCGACGGGCTTCAAGCCACGGCGCGCATCCGCGAACGGGAGAAGGCCACAGGGGCCCACGTTCCCATCATCGCCATGACCGCCCATGTGCTGGCGGGCGACCGCGAGCGGTGCCTGGATGCCGGCATGGACAGCTACATTTCCAAACCGATCCATGCGCCGGCGCTTCTGGAGTTGATAGAAGGAAAGGTCAAACACCCGGCTGATCCGCAGCCCGTGATCCCCGAAAAACTGCCTGACGCGCCTGCATTCGATCTCGGCAAGGCCCTCGACATGACCGGTGATGACCGCGAACTGCTGAATGAGATCACCAGGGCGTTGCTGGCCGACCTGCCGGAGATGCTGGCATCCATTCGCCAGGCTGTGGAGCGTCAGGACGCCAAGGACCTCGTGCGCTCGGCTCACAAGCTGAAAGGGGCGGTAGGCGCCTTCCATGCCGATACAGCCTTCGATCTGCTTCATCGCTTGGAAATCACCGGACGAGACGGGCGCCCGGCGGAGGCCCCGGCGATCCTCGCCGAGTTGGAACGCGAGTTGAGCCGCCTGACCGACGCCTTGCGCGAACTGGTCGGCGAGGAATTGGCGTGCAAGTCCTGACGACGGCAGGCGGGGCAAGTCGCGGAACGAAACGGAGCGCGGCCTAGGCGACCGCGGCCGGTTCCATCGACGCTTTGGCTGTGTCCAGTGTGTTCACCGCATTCGGCAGCAAGTCGCTTAACTCGGGCAATCTCTCGTCCACCGCCGCGAGTGCGGATGTCGATCCGGCAGCCAGAAGGCGCTGATACCATTTCAGAAACTCCCGGCTCACCTGCGGCTCGACCGCGCGGCCCACGGGGCTGACCGGCTTGCCGGCTCCGACTTCGCACAGGACTTGCGCGGCCTGGTGCACGGCGTTGTCTTTCTCGCCGGCCTGTTGCCAGAACGGGAGGGCCTCCGCGAAGCGCCCGCACGCCAGCAGCGCTTCGGCTCGCTGCAATGCCACCTTCGTGTCTTGGGGAAAATGTTTGATCGCTTCGCCGGTCCAGTTGCAGGCGAAGTCTGCAAACTGCGGCTCGGCAAGAGCGATCTGCCCGCCGAGCAGCCACACCGGCGGCAGGTTCCCCTGCTCCGCCAGCATTCCGTGGAGAATCTTCAGGGCTTCCAATGGTTGGCCGCGACGGGAGAGAAAGACAGCGTAGTCAAACCTGACGGGCACCGAGGATGGATCCGCCGCTTGGGCCTCGTGAAAGGCCTTTTCCGCAGCGTCAAATTGTTGCATGTGCATATGGCAGAGCGCGATGCAGTGGTGCGGCCCGGCCCTGCGAATATCGCGGTTCGTCGGGACGAGACACGGCTGGTCGCGTTTGGCCAGACACTGTCGGAATTGCCCGATAGCCTCTTCGTGTCGCCCCAGTTGCGTGTACGCCAGCCCCAACGAAAAATGCACGGAGGCGCTCAGCCCGCCGCGCTGGGCCAGGGGTTCGTGCATCAGATGGATCAGTTCGTCAAACCGTTTGGCGGCGATCCATTGCGTGCAGATCTGGGTCAGCAGGCTCTCGCGCAACTCGGGGACGACCTGCTCCGCCGGCTTCGCCTGAAGACACCGAAACGCTTCCTGATATTGTGTCAACGCGTCCTCGACGCGTCCGACCCGCGCCAGCTCCATTCCGTAATTCATCAGGAGATTCGGTTCGTCGGGCATTTCCTGAATCGCCTGTTCGAGCAATCGCAGGTTGCGGGCGCGTTTGTCGCGCCCCACGACCACCTCGTGAGTGTAGCCATGGTGTATGAGCGTGGCGGCGCTCAACCGGTTCTCCAACCCCCACTGTTTGCGGCGCACTTCGACACTGCTGAACACCTGTTCGTGAATCCGCCCGACGTAGAACAATCCGGGGGCGTTGCGGAACAGGCGCGGCACGTAACTGCACCCTTCGTCCTCCCGTCCGACATCAATGATGCGCAGCCGACAGGCCAGAACATTCTCCGCCTGCATTTCCTGACGGAGCACCTCGCGGCCCTCCGCGCTCAATTCCTCGTCCGCATCGAGCATCAACACCCAGTCTCCCCGCGCGTACTCCAGGGCGGCGTTGCGCGCCGCGCTGAAATCGTCGCACCAGGCGAAGGAATGGACTTCGGCGCCGTGCTCCTTTGCAATTTCGACCGTGCGATCCGTCGATCCCGTGTCCACCACCACGATCTGGTCGGCGAACCCGCGGACGGAAGCCAGACAACGATCCAGGAACTTCTCCTCGTTCTTGGCGATCAAGCAGACGGTGAGGCGGCTGGCGGAGGACGGCGCTTGCTTTGCGAGCGTCTCGGGCAACGTGAGCCAATCGAGGCGCGTGTTGCCTTTGAGGCGTTGGTTCAGGAACTGGCGGGCAGGCTTCCAGTCCGGCGCCAGGCGCTTCGCGTGCTCGGCGCAGACTCGGGCCGAGTTGGAATCTCCCGCAGTCCTGGCGATTTCGGCTAGGAGCAGATAAGCTTCTGGATGGTACGGGCGCATGGCGAGAGCCGCCAGCGTCGATTCCCATGCCTCGCGGAACTTACTCTTTTGCAACAGGTTGCGTGCCTCTCCAATATAACCAACCAACCCGCATGGCGGCAGCTCGATGGGCGCGGCCTTGGCGGGTTTCACCGCGGCAGAAGATCTCGACGATTTCGGTGTGGCGGCGGTCGGTGCCAGGGACTTGGCCGTTTGGCTGGCAGCCTCATCCATAAAACGCTGGAGCATCGTCTCCCATTCGTCCCATTCACGCTCCCGGGGATACTCGCGCGCTGTGGCCAGCCCGCCCTGGATGAGTTTGTCCCGCAGGGCATGGTCTCGGATCAGCCGCTCGACCGCGTCGGCAATCGCCGCAGGTGATCGGATGGGTACCAGGAGCGAATTCTCACCGTCGCGACAAAACTCCATCGCGCCGGGTGTTGCCGTGCAAACGACCGCGCAGCCGGCCGCCATCGCCTCCTGCGGTGGGCGCGGGAATGAATCGTAGTGCGACGCGTAGATGAGAACGTGTGAGGTGCCGAACAGAACGGTCTTCATCTCGTCGCTCGGAGCGATGTAAAACTCGCACGGATACCGCGCGAAGATGTCCGGGGGCGTGCTCGACATGCGCACGGCGGTGAAATGCGGATAGCGCCCGCCGAGGATTTGGAGCGCGTCGTGGATATCCTGAATGCCCTTGAAGAGCAACGGCTCGGCCTCGGTGCCGCGCGCATCGGGTCCGACGATCAACAGCCGGAACCGCGAGCCGGGCACGGACCGCTGCAACGGGCGGAAGATCGTCTGATCCGTGCACACCGGCAGAATCGCATCCGCCTTGCGACCGCAGAGCTTCTCGACAGCGCGGGCGAGATTGTGAGAATTGGGCACGAACCGGATCCCGGACATCTGGTATGAAGCGCGGGACAGCTCGCGGAACTTCCGGTTCTGTTCGTTGTCAGCCATGGACCTGTCGGCGAACACATATTGATCGCCCTGGGCGTAGTACACCTTCACCGGCGCGGAAGCGGCGCGCAGTTCCCCGGCATTCACAAAGTAGGTGGCGACCACCACGTCGCTCGCCGGCACGGAGGACGCCAGGGTGCGGCCCGCGGGCACCTGAATCACGCGGGTCTCAAACCGGAACCAGTCCGGCTTGGGCGAGTAGGTGACAATCGTGACATCGTGGCCGCGACGGCGCATTTCCTCAGCTTGACGCAACAGCGTCTGATTGCCGCCGGTGACACCCAGAATGCTGCTGATCAGATAGGTGATGCGCAACCGGCGCTGCGCGGGCGCGACCGCCGTTGGGGCGGGCGCGACGGGAGCCGGCGGTGTCGGATTGGCGAGACCGGCGGCGGGCTTAGCCGCCCTGGCGGACCTGCCAGCCAGATGGCGTTCGAGAATCCGTTTCGAGTTTTCCACCGTCGCCTGGTCGTAAAGCTTGGGATGATTGACGACGATGTGAGCAATCAACCCCTCGCGCATCTTGTCGCCTTCCGTCAGCATGCTGTGGCCGTGCTTGCGGTACAGGAACAGGGGTTCGTGCACGCAGTAACCGCTCCACCCGCGTTCCGCGCAGCCGACCCAGAAATCCCAGTCTTCGTAGCCCAGGACCTGTTCATTGTAGCCACCGACCTGTTCCCACATGGTCTTGCGGCAAAGCGAGCAGCACAGGCAGATGTTGTTCTTGTAAATCAGCGTCTCGCGGTCGAAGTCGGGCATCGGCCACTCCGTATCAACGTCGCCGAAGTGCAGAATGTGGGTGTAGACCCAACCGACTTCCGGGTGTGTGTCCAGAATCGGTACGACCTTCTCCAACATCGTTGGTTTGATCTTATCGTCGGAATCCAACGGCAGGACGTACTTGCCGCGGGCGGCCTTGAAGCCCACATTGCGGGCGCTGGCGAGACCGCCGTTGGGTTTCTGAATCAACCGAATCTGTTTGTCAGGGTACTTGGCGATCAAGCGGTTGGCCACCTCGCTTGTGTTATCCGGGCTGCCATCGTCGACAATGATCATTTCCCAGTCGGAAAACGTCTGGGCGATGACGCTTTCCACGGCATCGGGCAGAAAGTGCGCATGCTTGTAACAGGGGACGACCACCGTCACCAGCGGGACGCCATCGGCCTTCGGTCGCGGCGGCGCCGCCTTCTTCAACACCGCCACGAGTTTCGTCAGCCCATCGTAAACGGTTTGGCGCGCTTTGGGGTCGAAGAACTTGTCGGCCAATGGGAACGCGCCATTCAGTGTTGCTTCGGCCAACTCGTGATCCAGGGGGACCAATTCTTTGGCAATTTCGATTCGGGCGGAGAGTTCCACCTTCGGATTGCGGCTGGCAACTGCCGACCGGATTCCCTCCTGGAATGAGCGGACCGCTGCCGCAGGCTGGTTCAGCTCGACGAGGGCGCGGCCGGTTCGCATGGCCGATTGCCACTCGACCGAGTATTTGGCAAATGTCACCAATTGCTGCGACTCGAGTTCCAGCGACCCGATATACTCGACCGCACCCACCTGCTCGATGACTTCAGCTGCGTGAAGCGTCGCCAACGTTACATTGGGAACCTGGGCGCGATCACGGTTGGAAATCGATTGTCGAGCCGCAGCGAAGCTCTCGCTCATGCGCCGCCCCAGGTCCATGATATCAAAGTGCTGTCGGACGCGTTCCCGAGCCGCCGCAGACATGCGTTTCCGCAGTTCGGACGATTTCAGGAGCTTCTGCAGCGCGTTGGTGTAATCCGCCACCTCGTTGGGCCCATGGGCCACCAGGAAACCGCATTCCGGTGTGACCAACTCCCGCTGACCGCCGACATCCGCGCCGACAGGCACCACTTCCATCGCCATCGCTTCGTAGAGAGCAAGCGAAATCCCCTCCCATTGCGACGGAAGGAAGAAAACATCGGCGATTGCCAGCAGCTCACTCATGACATTATTGGGCACCGCACCGAGGAAACGGACTTGGTGCAAGCGCTCGCTGTCGACAAATTCCTTCAACTGCGGCAGATCGGGGCCGTCGCCGGCCACCAACGCGAGGAATTTCGGGTATTGTTGGGCTAGCCGGCGCATCACCTCTGCGAACACCATCGGTTGTTTCTGATCGCAAATGCGTCCCGCGTATAGGATGGTAGGGACGCTACGATCAACTTCCCATTTCTTGGCGAGAGCGGCAGGATCGAAACGGCCGCGCGACCAGAGTTCAGGGTCGATATTCGTATGGCAGACCTCGATCCTCTGTGCATCTCCGCCGCGCTCGACCATATAATCTTTCAGATGCTGTGAGCTGACGACGGTTCTGGTCAGCTGGCTCTCATAGAGTTGCGAGCACGATGGGTAACCCCCGCCGCCCTTCTCTTCCATATGCAAGTAATCCACCACTGGCAGGTCGGGGAAGTGAGCGCGCAGGTACGGAAGCAATTGATACCCGAGGTGACTGTTGCTGACACAAATGGCGTCGAAGTCGCGGCTGCTGATCAGATAGCGAAGAAACCGCGGGTAATCGGATTGCGGCAGGAAGTGGTAGAGCACGAACACGTCCGGCGTGAGATTCTCAAATTCGTGCTGCCAGACATCCTTGGCTCGTCGGGTGCTGACCACGGAGACTTCCCACCCTTGGTTTTTCTGGAGTTGGTGAATGAGATCAAGATTGAACTTGTCGGCGCCTCCAAGCTCCAAGAATGGGACAATAAACAACAGCCGCGGCTTGTCCTTCATCAACCGATTTTGGAACGGCAGTTCGGACGGCAATGGCGAAAAGACCTGCGAAGATTGCTTCCGCGGGGTGGGATCCGGGAATTCGCCCCGCCACAAATTCGGATATTTCTGCTGCAGACGGGTGCGGAATTTGTCTAATTTCTCCTTCTGGAGCAGATTGTCCCAATGTTCTCGATTCGTGTCTCGGCGTCGGTACCAATCGAAAAACTCTCGAATCGTGGTGCCCCAGTGGCCATGGGCCGCTGCCTTGAGCCAAAAATCCCAATCTTCCAGACCGCCGCGAATTTCTTCGTCATAGCCGCCAACGGCTTGGTGCACGGATTGTCGCACCATACACGTGGCGGTGACCTGGTTTTCCTGCAGAAACAGGGTGCGGCTTTCAAATCCGCGTGGCCCAAGGTATTCTTGGGAACCAAATCCGACCGTGAGCCCCTTGGTGAACGCCGCATGGGGCGAAGCCATGAGATGCCAGACCATCTTCTCCAGCGCAGTCGGTTCGATCAGATCGTCGGCATCGAGCTGAAACACAAATTCGGACCTGGCTTCGCGGAAGCCGGTGTTGCGCGCGGCGCTCAAGCCTTTGTTCTGGGAATGATCGACGACGCGGATCCGCGGGTCTTTGCGGCGATACTCGTCCAGGATGCGCAACGCTTCGGCTTCTGTCGAACCGTCATTGATGAGGATCCATTCCCACTGCTGAAGTGACTGGCGAAAGACCGACTCGGCGGTCTCGTAAAACACCGCCCCGCCCTGAAAGAACGGCGTGATGATACTCACCGCCGGGGGCGCGGCCGGGTCGGTGAGACGATAGCCGAACTGCGCCCGGGAAGCGGATGCGGGCGTATTGCTATAATCCGGTTTTCCTGGGTTTATCATGGGAGCGGATGGGGTGGAAGTCGCCTCCTGAGCCGCTATCGGCAGACCAAGTCAGCGGCCGCTGTCTCCGTAGGGTCGGGGAGAGGTTCCTCGAATTGATGCTTCCATTCGGGATGAATCCGCAAGGCATCCCCGAGAATCAGGTTGGCCAGTACCTTGTGGCCTTGCCGCCGGGCGCAGTCCCTCCATCGGCGCCAGATTTCCACGTCGTCGCGATAATGCCGTGTCAGCTCCTGGTAGTGCCGCCCGGCCTCAGCCCAATCGGCGTTGCCGTAGTGAGCGTCGGCTCTCGCGCGCAACCCCTCATCGACTGCCGGCAAGGTCTCGACCGAGTGCTGCGTCCTGCGCGGACCGGTGGTGGTGTTCGGAGAGGAACACCGGGAGAGGACATGCCGGATCTGGTCCAGCGCGTATCGGGACTGGTTGAGGGAATCAAACGCCGCCTGCACTTGGCTGAGCACATAGACAACGTCACCTTCGGTTAAATTCTCGACGAGAGCCTCTGGGACTTCCACCGGCGTCGATTCAGAATCGCCCGCAACCGACGCGACGAGTTTCTTCATGCGGACGGTGAGCCACCGCTTGTCGAGCATGGCGTCGCAAGCGACTTGAGCGATGCCGGCGTAGCGCCGCGTGATGTTGATCTGTTCCCCGCCATATTTCTCGATGATGAAGTCGCCATCGTGGGTAAAGAAATTCCAGGTGTGGAATCCGTTATTCTCCGCAGCAGTGGCTTCAGAGATTGAGTGCGCCAGAATGACCCAGCCTCCGGATTTGGCTACAGCCAACATCTGATCTACTGCCTGAGGAGCGTCCAAGCTGTGGTCGATGGAGTTGCGCGCATGAACCACATCAAAGTGGTTGAGCGGAAAACTGTTCACAAGAGTCTCGGCGCTGGCCAATGAAGTGGGCACGGGCGGAGTGAGGCCGTATCGGCTCAGAAGAGCATTGTAGTGGTCGGCCAACGGATCCACCGCGGTGAGTTCCACCGTGTGTCCTTCCCAGCGCTTGCCAAGGGACGTAGCCGGTCCGGCGCCAACATCAAGCAGATGCAGGGTACCGCCTGACGGAATGTCGAGGTCGTTTGTGATGTCGCGCCCGAGCTCTGTGTCCGGTTGAAAGCGGAATTCAAAATCGTCCTTCCATTTCAGTCCCTTCGTCTTGCACCACCCTTCCCAATAGGCGACTTCTTCAGGCACAGCCGATTGCCATCGCTGCTTGCGGCTGTCCGCAACAGCAAGCCGGCGCACGCGATGAACCGGGGCGCCCTTGGGTAGTTCCGTCGACAGGGGCGTCGCCACGTGGCAATGCCCGCATTCAACCGGTCCGTGCAAACATTCTGTTTTCGGGACATTGAATTTGTTCATATTCTCATCCGAGAGATTGCCCGCCCGATCCATCAACTGTGCCTCCAGGCGGAATTCGCGGGACGTAGCGCGCCACATGAACCAATTTCAGCACCTGCGGGCGTGGTGGTGGACGTGTCGCGATAACGACTCACCAGACGGCCTTGCGGGCAGGTCCTGCAGGCGACCGGGTAGCCGATCGCCGTTGTGATCTCCAAAATGCCAGCGGGTTTCATGTGTTCACCTGTTGTTCCGGAACGGACGGTTCGGACCGGGCTTGCTGCCTGGCGGATTTGCGCGACGGCAGTTTCGGCACGGTCGTCTGGTGTGTGGTGACGGCCTGCTGGTTGGTCCGCTGAACTTCCTCGTACACCTCCTGGCGATGGACGGCGATCTCGCTGGGGGCATCAATTCCCAGTCGGATGGAATCGCGCTCCGCGCGCAACACGACGACCCGGATGCGCCCGTCAATCACCACGCTATCGCCGACCTTCCGTGTCAGGACGAGCATGGGCGGACCCGTCCTTATTTCGACACGGGCAATGGGTACTCGGTGCTGTAATCGGCAGCATTGACCGGGACGATCTGCTTCCCGATGTGCGTGCGGGCATTGATCACGAGGGGCCCCTTGAGGTTGATCGACGCCCGGCCCTCACTGCGGAGCGTCACGATCGTGAGCACGAGAGCCTCGTTGGGAGACTTCAACCCCAGAAACTTCACGTCGTCGTCAGACAAGTCGGGCTGATAGTCCGGCACCACCTGCTTCGGGGGCACGACAATAAAGGAAATGCGGGAATCCTTCGGGGCCTCGAGCCAGAGGAACGGCTCTTCCTGCGGCCGCCCGACCAGGGCGAACGTCTTCAATTGCTCAAATCCGAGCAGGCCGGAAGGGAATTGGACAATGTTGGAGCTGGTAGGAGGCGTCGACCTGGATGCCTTGTTTGCTCCCGCCTTTGCTTCGAGTATGGTTGCTGCCATGGTTGGCGCCTTTGCAGTCCGTATGCCAACGTCACCCCGGCGACAGGAGGCGACGCCGGAGGCTGCGTTTTACTGGGAGGCATGTTTTGAACGTCGACCGGCTCGGCAAGGTTTTCCGCGGGCCTCGGGCAGATTCTTCCGCGCGAAGCCCTCGCCCGAAGTGGTCAGCTCAGATTGTACATGCTCTTGACCTGCTTCAACTTCTCGACCGCCGCGCTCATGTACTGGGGCAGACATTCCGTGGACAGATTCAGGATCTTCAACGCCTCGTCCCGCGCCTTGAGGTCGAGGGAATGTCTTCCGTAGCCGTGCCCCAAGAAGTAGGCGACGAAATCCCCCAGGTACACGCAAGCGGCCAGCCGCTGGCTGGATTCGGCGGCGGACGGATGATGGTGGTGGCGGACGGCAGCGACCAGGTTTTCGGGGAGCTTCCATCGTTCCAAGAGGCGGCCCCCAATCTCGGCATGGTTCACTCCCAGCAATTTCATCTCGATCTCGATCGGGGACAGCCCGTTCTTCTCGGTTTCAACGGCGACCTTGTCGCGGACATCTTCCAGGGCGAGGGACAAAATGATCTTGCCAATATCGTGGAGGATCGCGGCGGTAAACACCACCTGTTGGTCGGCCTGGGCGTCGGCCGCCACGAGTTCCGCCGCCACGGCCGTGGTCACCGAGTGTTCCCACAGCTCGTTGGCTTCCACTCCGTACCCCGTTTGGGGCTGGGACAGCGTCACCGAGGACAGGACGGTTACGACGATCTCGTAAATCTGGCGGAAGCCGAGTCGGGTAACGGCGTGCTGCAAATTGTCGATGTTGGCCCCCCCGCTGAAGAAGGCACTGTTGCAGACACGCAATACGTTCCCCGTGAGCGACTGATTGTAGGAAATGAGGTCGACGACCTTCTTGGCATCCACATCGGGCTGATTCAGCAGCGGCAGTATTTGAGGAAGCACCTGGGGCGCGGGAACCAAATGATGCGCCGAGCCAATGTAGTCGTCGAGTGTGTGCATGGTGCGTGGTCGAACCGCCCCTCTCAGGATCCTGTATCGGCAGGATATCGGATGTCCTTAAGCCTGCATGACAATTTGTCAGCCTTTGCCCTGTGCGGCGCGGCGGGTGTCAATCCTATCGAGCGGCAACTCGCGGCAACTGACCCCGATCCTACCGGCTCGCGGAGGACTGGATGGACAAGGCGCGGTCCAGATTGACCTGCGCTTCGACGTAGTCGGGTCTGATCCACAGCGCTTGTCGATACTGCTCGATTGCGTCCTGTGTTTTCCCCGCCTGCAGCAAAGCTGTCCCGAGGTAGTTGTGGGCCTCGGCGAAATTCGGCTTGAGCCGCACCGCTTGTCGGAAGTGCGCAATGGCGGCCTCGATCTTGCCGTCCTTGCCGAGGGCGAGGCCGAGGTTGTACTGCGCCATCCACGCGTCGGGATTCTTCGTCACGGTATCGAGCCAGAGAGTCTCGCTCGCCGCGTAGATGCCCGCCCGTGTCCACGTCGCGACGCTCAACGCCACCAACACCGCCACACTCGCCGCCACACCGAACGCCCCGCCTCGTTCGCCGATGCGCCGGCAGAGCCCCGCCCCCGCCGCGACGGTCAGCGCGATGATCCCGATGATCGAGTAGTACTGCCAATGATCGGCTACCAGCGAGTAGTCATAAAAGCCCTGGTCGAAAAATCCCAACACGGGAAACAGCATCGCCACAAAATATCCCAGACCGAACAAACCAGCCCTCCCCCAACCCCTTCGCACTCTCCCCAGTCCCACCAGCCCGACGCCCAGGAACAACAACGGAAGCCACGCCGTCCACCGCGCTGCATCGACGCTCCACTTCGGATAGATCACCGACAGATTCACTGGCCACACCACCTTCCCCGCATAAAACCACACCGCCCACCCCGCCTCCGCCACCTTCACCAGAAATCCCTCGGGCCGAAACGTCGTTCCCCTCAACACCCGATGATATTGCAACGAAACCGTGATGAACCCGAAGATCACCGACAGCGCAAAGAACGGCACGCTACTCAGCCAGTCCTCCCGCCGCAGCCGGCCCCGCATCCACCACACGCATCCCAGCAGCACGACCGGCAACATCACCACCGCCGTCTTGCTCAACACCGCCAGCACAAACGCACCCAGCGCCGCCCCATACCACCGCCACCGCCCTCCCGCCTCGAACCGCAACCACGCCAAAATCGCCGCGCAATAAAACAGCATCGACAACGTGTTCTTCTGTTCGCTGACCCACCCCGCCGTCGCCACATTGACCGGATGAATCGCGAACACCACCGCCGCCAGCCACGCGCCCGCCACGTTCAACCGCCGCAAAATCACCCACACCAGCACCGCGTTCGTCGCATGCAACAACACATTCAGCACGTGCCATCCCGTCGCCTCCTCGCCCCACAACCGCCATTCCAACCACCACATCGTCCCCGTCAATGGATAATAATCCGCCACGCCCCGCCCCGACCAAAACATCCGCACCCCGTCCCCCGCCCGCACCATCCCGTTGTCCACAATCAACGGACAATCATCGAACACAAACCCGCCGCGCAGCACGGGCCAGTAGACGGTCAACGTGATGAGAAAAATGAGAACCGCCCCGGCCCACAACCTCCCGCCCGACCTCGCCGGCCGCGCCCCCGCCCCGAGTTCGCCTCCGCGTCCCCGCTCCTCTGCCACACCCGTTTCCACGCCCGCCTTATACGTCCCCCCCTCTCCCCCCCGCCAGTGAAAAACACCCGTCGCCACCGGCGTCTCCTCGCCTCCAAAGTGGAATGGGCTTCCAGCCCGTTCATCTCCGCCCTCGTAGAACGGTGCGTCCCGCCCGTGTGCCTTTCTCCGTTGAACATCCCCCCGCCCTTTGGAGTGCGGCGACTTGTCGCCGCTTTGCCGTCACCCCCCGCCCCAAAGTGGAACGGGCATCTTGCCCGTTCACCGCCCGTTCGCCTCTCCCCCGTTGAACACGCGTCCCGCCTGTTTGCTTTTTCGCGCCGTCCGCCCCACCCCGACCCGCCCCGGTTTCCTATCGCGGGTCCTTCTCGGACTTTCGGGGTTTGCACGCTCCCCGAAATCAGGATCACGCCCACCCCATAGGGCATCTTCCCAATTCTTGACCATCCCTCTTCCTAGGCGTATAAGGGCGTTGGGTTGGGCTGCCAAGGAGGCACCCAGGAACGCGTTGACGCTGCGGCACGAGTTTGCGGCGCAACCTCCATTCAGAACTGCAACGTTCTCCCAAAATTGCTGGCAGCACATGCGCGATGGGTGCGCCGGTGCCTGAGAACCACCAGCGGTGCAGACTATGACGCTTCTCGAGACGCTAACACTTGCGGTCGGTCCTGCCATAGCCAAGGCCATCCTCAAGATTTGGCTAAAAGACGAGCATATCACTCTCGATGCCGCCTCAGCGCTGGTCGACGCAATTAAGTCACGCACGACCGACGTAATAGCCCAGCAACAGGCCAGAAGACAGTTCGAAGCCATACCTGCCGATCGCGTCGAACTGTACGAGGCATGCTGCTACATGCTGCTGGAAAGAAGGGACCTGGAGCGCCGCATCAATCTCAAAGACTACCCGCAACTCAAATATCGGCAGAAGCGCGCACTTTTGGAAGACCTTTCATACCACATGCTACAGAACGCCTGGCCGATGATCTCATTCCAGCGAATGCAAGAGCGTTTGGCGTTCAATTTGCCAACCATTGAAGGCCTGCCACAAGAGGCGGACGAGACGAACGTCCGCCGGTACTTCGTGGAGCGTAGCGGCCTCATGCGTCAGCCCGCTCCAGACAAGGCTGACTTTACGCATCGTACCTTCCAAGAGTTTCTCGCCGCACAGGCCGCAGTAAACGAAGGTGACGTCGGTGTCCTCCTAAAGAACGCCACGGACGACCAGTGGAGGGAAGTTATTATTCTGGCCGCAGGCTTGGCGAATAAGAAAGAACGCGAGGAGCTAATCAGCGGACTCCTTGCACGTGGCGAATCGGAACCGATGCACCAACACCAGTTGCACATGCTCGCGGTCGCTACACTCGAAACGTCGGTCGAGCTAAGTCCAGCTGTTAAGGCGAAGCTGACTGAACGACTTTCTCAACTGGTCCCTCCGCGGAATATGAGTGAGGCCAAGGCCCTCGCATCCGCAGGCGAACTGGCGGTACCGTATCTGGCGATAGAACCCGGCGGTCACTCGTACACGGCCGCGACCTGTATCCGAGCTCTGTCGCTAATCGGCGGCGACGCGGCATTGTCCGCGCTCGCAACATACGCGGGGGACTATAGGAAGACCGTCCTTCTAGCTCTGCTGAAAGCAAAGGAGTATTTCGACAAGGGCGATTTCCGATCACAAGTGCTTTCCCGCATCAAGGATCTGAGCCTAGACTGGCCCACTGTGATCCAAGTAGTTCAGGATGTCGCGTGGCTTACGGAACTCAGGACATGGGCGGACGATTACGAGGTCGACTGCAGCTGTCTGAGCCATCTGAACGACCTAGCCAAACTGAGCATTACCTCAACCCGGCTGACTCCGAAGAACCTCGGCTGCCTAGGTCCGCTAAACCACTTTGTAGACCTATCGCTTGAAGTTAACGATGCGAGGCTAGACCTGAGCCAGCTCCGCAAGTTGAAGCACCTACGCAAGCTAACTGTGAGCGCAATCGGGGCAGACCTCGAGGCGATCAAGCAGTTAACGAACTTAAGAGAGCTCAACGTGTTCGACATGATGCTCACCTACGACCTCGCTCCCCTCGCCGAATTACGGGAACTGACGGCACTCTACATCAGGGGCCTCGCCCTTGTATCGGACTTGTCCCCGCTCGGCCAGCTGACGGGGCTAAGGCAACTGCACATCGAGAGCTTGGCTTGCAAGGCCGACTACTCACCGCTTGCGAGTCTGACTAGCATGACGCACCTTACCATCTGGTGCCACGATCAGCCACTGGATCTGCGCCCGCTTGCGGGTCTAACAAATCTCAAACACCTGATCCTAGGTGGCACTAAAGACATAACTCTTCCAGACAACTTCGCCTCACAAGTTGACGTGCGCATTTGGTGAACCCGCGCAGGAAATTGGGGTCCCACCATCGCAACATTTGACCCGACGCCCCCGGCCCCTCGCCCCGAAAGCGCTCGGGCTTCGTCTCTTCTTCGAGTTCTTCGTGCCCATTCGTGTCTTCTTCGTGCTATTCGCGGTGTCCATCCGTGCCGATCCGTGTCAGTCTGTGGCTCGCCCCGCGTGTCTCGCCGTAGCCCCTAGCGTAGGCGGACGCCCCCCTCACTGCCTCTCATCCAGAACGTCGCGCACCTTCTGCGCGAGGCTGGCGCGCGAGAACGGCTTCTCCAAAAACGCCAGCCCGGCCTCCAACACGCCATGGTGCGCCAGCGCGTCGTCGGTGTACCCCGAGGTCAGCAGGATCTTCATGTCGGGACGAAGCACGCGCAATTGATCGGCCAACTCCTTGCCGCTCATGTTCGGCATGATGACGTCGCTGACGGCCAGGTCGATCTTCTGCAGGTCATGCTCCCGGGCCACGCGCAGACCGTCGGCGCCGTCGCACGATTCGATGACGTTGTAGCCGCACGTCCGCAGCGTGGCGCACGTCAGCCTCCGCACCCCGGGCTCGTCTTCGACCACCAGAATCGTTTCCGTGCCACGCGGAAGGGCGGCGGTCCTGGATGCGCCGCCGGCCCCCGCCGCCTTCTCCGACACGCGGGGCAAATAGATCTTGAAGGTCGTCCCATGCCCGGGCTCGCTGTAGACCCGGATATCTCCCCCGCTTTGTTTAATGATTCCGTAGCAGGTCGCCAGCCCCAGGCCTGTTCCCTTGCCCACGCCCTTGGTGGTGAAGAACGGCTCGAACAAATGCGCCTTCACATCGTCGCCCATGCCGATGCCCGTGTCGGTGACGGCCAGCATGACGTAGCAACCGGCGACGAGCTCGCGATCGCCCTCGAAGGTCGACGAATCCAGCAGCAAATTCGATGTCTGGATCGTCAGTTTTCCGCCGCGCGGCATCGCGTCGCGAGCGTTGACGGCGAGATTCATCACGACCTGTTCGATCTGGCCGGGGTCGGCTTTGACGTGATCCAGATCCGGTTGCAGATCGGTCCGCAACTCAATATCCTCGCCGATCAGCCGCCGCAGCATCTTGTCCAGGCCGGACACAACCTCGTTCAAATCGAGAACCTTGGGCTGCAACACCTGCTTGCGGCTGAACGCCAGCAACTGCCGCGTCAGCGCCGCGGCCCGTTCCGCGGCCTGTTGGATTTCCTCGATACACCGGCGGTTCGGATGCGCGGGGTCGGTCTCGTCCAGCAAAATGCCGCAGTACCCGGCCATGACCGTCAGCAGGTTGTTGAAATCGTGCGCCACGCCGCCAGCCAGCCGGCCCATCGCTTCCATCTTTTGGGACTGACGCAATTGCTGCTCGCTCAGGTGCAACGCCTCCTCGGCCCGCTTGACCTCCGTGATGTCGTGAATGACGACAACCACGCCCGCGGACGGATCCCCACGACGGAGCAGAGCGGCGTTAATCACCACGTTGCGGAACGATCCGTCACCATGACGCAGCCTGGTTTCGATCCACTGGACTCCCCGATCCTTCAAATGGTCATAGAGCTCGTGTCCCGCCCGCTCGAATTCCTCGTCACTTTCATAGAACAAGCGGGGAGACCTGCCGATGATGCTTTCCTTCGGGTGACCGAATGTCTCGCTCCAATACTCGTTGGCGCTTTGAATCACGCGATCCTTCAAGATGCAAATGCCCACGGGCGCCGCGAGGAACACCGATCGGATGGTGGCTTCACTGGCGCGGAGCTCCTCGGCGCGCTCCAGGACACGTTTTTCCAGCTCCTCATTGGCCAGGCGCAACGCCCCGTCGCGCTGCTGAATCTGGCCGAGCATTTCGTTGAACACCGCCGTCAGCAAACCGGTTTCGTCGTGGCTCTCCTGCTCGGCGCGGACGGAATAATCCTTCTTGTCGGTCACGATCCGCGCCACCGTGGCCAATCGCAGGATCGGGTCGGAAATGAACCGTTGAAGTTTTCGGGACAGCCCCAGCGTCGCCAGCAACGATGCTCCCATCACCGACACCAGAATAATCGCCGCCCGTCTCAGATAAGCCATAACTTCCGGGGCCAGGTCGGCCTGCAGGCACAACGTCCCGATTCGTTCCCCATCGAGCACCACGTCGCGGGATACGGTCAGCCGACCGTGCTCAATCAGTTGCGCGCTGCCGGACGGAACCATCGCCGGGCAGGACGGCTGGATGCCGCCCCGGTAATACGTCGCAAACAGGCTGCCGTCCCGACCATACAGGCACGCTCTCAGGATCCGCGGCTCCGCCCCCAGGCCATGCAGGGTTTCCACCGCCGAGGCCTGGTCGTGGAAAGACAGCGCCGCCGTCGAATTCGCGGCAATCACGTCGCCCAGGGTCGCCAGGTTCTGCTTCTCGCTGCGGATGAAACCGATCATCTGAAAGGTCACAAACCCCAGACACGCCAGCAACAACGCCGTGCTGCTGGCCAGCATCATCACCGCCATCAGCTTGCGCTTGATCGGCAGATGTTGAAAGGAAACGATCATGCGATCATCACCGCTGTGGAACCGCGCAACAGTCCCGTGGCGTCGACAAACCGCCGCCATCGTTGGCGCTGAGTCTTCGTACAAGTCCCCCCGGCAAGTCCGCCACGCGACAGCCCGCCCACAGCCGACACGCCAACACAATGTGGCTGCGCGCCGTGCCTGTCCCTCTAACGGTCTTGGACAGCATTTCCCCGAATGAATTGCAGCTTCCGTGCCCGCGGACAAAATTGGCATCGGTTCAGCCAGGATTACGAGTGGACCTGTGTTCCGGCCAATCGCGTTGACCCCTTCGTACAAGAATGTACCAGCCGCCTGCGGTCCGTCGTGTCGACGGGCCGACCGAACAACCGTCCACATCATCGGATGCGTGAAATCGCTCATCGCGCGGCCCCGCCAAACCCAGATCGCTACCGCTCAAACGGAACCGGATTTCCCACCTGACCCGCCTCGGTCACGGGACGAAAACTTCCACGCTCGGCAAGCGCGTCCCTGTTACGAGGCCACCACGAATCGGCATTGAAGCCTTGCCGCATGGAAGCTAGAGTCCATATTTCGTGAGACCGACTTCGTGGCGGGACGGCATCACGCGCTACCAATGGCTCGTGCTGTTTGTGGCGTGGCTCGGCTGGGTGTTCGACTCGATGGATGCAACGATCTACGCCCTGGTGATGCAGCCGGCGCTTCACGATCTCTTGCGCGCGCCCCCAGCCGGACCCGTCACCGCCGACGTCATCGGCTGGTACGGCGGCATCATCTTCTCGGTTTTCCTGATTGGCTGGGCGCTCGGTGGCGTCCTGTTCGGCGTCGTCGCGGACAACTTCGGCCGGACCAAGACGCTGGTGCTTACGATCCTCATCTACGCGGTGTTCACGGGCATGGCGGCGCTGTCCCAGACATGGTGGGAGCTGGCGCTGTTCCGGTTCCTGACCGCCCTGGGCATCGGCGGCGAATGGGCGGCCGGCGCCGCGCTCGTGGCGGAAGTGTTTCCCGAAGAAAAACGGGCCGGTGCCGCCGGCCTCCTCCAATCGGCCTGGGCCGGCGGATTTCTCGTGGCGGCAATCATCACGCTGGTGCTGCGCGACCATGGATGGCGGCCGGTGTTTGTGGTCGGCATTGCGCCGGCGGTCGTGGCCCTCCTCGTGCGACTGTGGGTCAGGGAGCCGGAACGCTGGGTCACCGCCCGCGCCGCGGAACGACAATCGCGCATCGGGGGACGGCAACGGTTGGCCGAATTGTTTGCGCCGGGGCTGGCGCGCTCGACACTGGTCGGGTCCGGGCTCGCGTTCGTCGCCGTGTTCGGCCTGTGGGGCGCAACGAATTGGACGCCAACGCTCATCCGTGCATTGCCCGATCTGCGCAATCTGACCCCGTCGCAGGTCACGAGCCGGGTCAGCTACGCGACGATGATGCTCAACGTCGGAGCGATCTTCGGCTACCTGAGCTTCGGTCCGTTGGCCAACCGGGTGGGCCGGCGCCCGGTGTTCGCCGCGATGTGCGTCGGCAGCCTGGTGATGTTGCCGATCACGTTTCTCATCCCGCGCTCGTACGGCCAGGTGCTGCTGCTGCTGCCATTGCTCGGCTTCTTCAATAGCGGCATCTTCAGCGGGTTCCCGATCTACCTGCCGGAACTGTACCCAACGCGGATCCGCGCGACGGGCGCGGGCTTCTGTTTCAACGTTGGCCGCGTGCTGGCCTCCACCGGCCCGTTCCTCACCGGCTGGCTCGTCACGGCCCTCGGCAGTTTCGGCCGCGGCGCCAGCGCCGTGGCGCTCGTCTACGTCCTCGGCCTCCTCATCCTGCCCTTCGCCCCGGAAACCCGCGGCAAACCGCTGCCGCCCTGAAGCACGTGGATTTCCCTCTTGACCCGGGCCGGGCACGGGGCGAAAACTCTCGAGGTCGGCAGGCGCAGGCGCCTTCGGGTCGCGCGGGAGTGGATGTGAAATGAATAAACCTCGTGACCGTGAACAGATCGCTTTCGCCGGGACTTTCCGGCGCGCCTTCTGCCTCGCCGCCATTGTCACAACCCTTCTCGCCAGAGCATCATGGGCCGGGGTGGCTGATCCCGGCACCAACACGGCCACCACCAGAATTCAAAATCTCGCGCCGTCCACCACCAGCCCGACCGGATCGGCGGTGCGTCTCACGTCGGTGCCCGTCAT
Organism: Verrucomicrobiia bacterium; assembly: GCA_035541135.1. Classification (GTDB taxonomy): domain Bacteria; phylum Verrucomicrobiota; class Verrucomicrobiia; order Palsa-1439; family Palsa-1439; genus Palsa-1439. Next base: position 84,482 of record DATKNW010000016.1, on the reverse strand, counting down.
CCGAGAGCCGGCCGTGGCGGGGCTGTTCTATCCGCGTGATTCCACGCAGCTCTCCCAGACGGTCGACGCGCTTCTGGCCGCAGCGAAATCGCACACCATCGAGGGCGAGTTGCACGCCATCGTCTGTCCCCACGCCGGTTACGAGTTCTCCGGCCCCGTCGCCGCGGAGGCGTACCGACTGGTCAAGGGCCGCGCCTACGACACCGTCGTGATCCTCGCGCCAAGCCACTACGCGCTGTTCCGTGGCGCCTCTGTAATCGCTGCGGATGCGTACCGCACGCCGCTGGGGGTCGTGCGCGTTTTGCCACGCGCCCGGGAATGGGCCAAGACCGAGCCGTTCGTGCTTGAACCCCGGTGCCTGGTGGAGCGTCCCGGGTGGTCGAAGCAGGCCTCGCACCCGGAACCGGCGTTTGGCGAGGACACGCCCGAGACCTGGGAGCACGCGGCGGAAGTCGAAGTGCCATTCCTGCAGAAGACGCTGACGAGATTTTCTCTGGTCTCGATCATTACCGGCGAAGTCGATCCCGCGAAGCTCGCGGAGGCGCTGGCGAAATATCTCGACGAGAAGACGCTGCTGGTCGTGAGCACCGACCTGAGCCATTACTACCCCTATGACGTCGCCCGCGAGAAGGACGCGCGCTGTGTGTCCGCCATTTGCGACCTGGATCCCGCGCGGATGCAGAACGAGGAGGCCTGCGGCAAGACCGGCGTGCTGACGCTGCTGCATCTGGCCCGGCTCAAAGGCTGGAAGGCCACCTTGCTGGATGCCCGAAACAGCGGCGACACCTCGGGACAAAAGGAGCGCGTCGTCGGTTACGCCGCCATCGCGTTTTGCTCGCCGCCGCCGCAGGTGTTCAGCGGCGAGGAACGCGAGCAATTGCTGCGCCTCGCCCGTCGCAGCCTCACCGAGGTCGTGACCAACGACCGGCTGCCGGAAGTGACCACCAACGCGTTTCCGCAGAAATTCGTCGACCCCAAAGGCTGTTTCGTCACGCTCACCGAGCACGGTCGCCTGCGCGGGTGCATCGGCCACATTTATCCGCAGGAGTCGCTCTACAAGGCCGTGATGGACAACTCGCTCAACGCCGCCACGCGCGACACGCGATTCCTGCCGGTCCGCCCCGACGAACTCGGCAAGATCAACATCGAGATCAGCGTCCTGACCGTCCCCGAGCCGCTGGCGTTCAGTTCGCCCGACGACCTGCTGACCAAATTGCAGCCCAATCGCGACGGGGTGGTGCTGCGCATGGGCAGCCTGGGCGCGACCTACCTGCCGCAGGTGTGGGAGCAGATACCCGACAAGACGCAGTTTCTCGACACGCTCGCGGAAAAGGCCGGCGCGGCTCCCGGCGATTGGCGGGCGCCCGGCACGCAGGTGTTCATCTACCACGTGGAATCGTTCAAGGAATCGGAGAAGTGAATCGACGGGTCGGGCTCGCGGTCGGCGCATTGGGTGTCATGGCGGTCATGGCCCAGCTCGCGCTCCTGCGCGAGATGCTCGGCGTCTTCAGCGGCAACGAACTCGCGCTCGGCGTCATCCTCGGCAACTGGCTGTTGTTGACCGGCCTCGGCTCGTGGATCGGACGGACGGCCAGCCGCGTGCGTCATCCGCCACGCGCGCTGGCGCTGTTGCTCGTGCTCGTCGCGGTGCTGCCGTTGGCCGAGGTGCTCACGCTGCGGGAACTGCGCAATGTGATCTTCGTGCGCGGCGCGGCCGTCGGACTCTCCGAAACCGTCGTGGCGAGTTTTCTGTGGTTGGCGCCGTTCTGCATCGTGTCCGGTTACATGCTGACGCTGGCCTGTAGCGCGGACACGATCGGCCGCGTGTACGTCGCCGACAGCATCGGCAGCGTCCTCGGCGGCGTGTTGTTCACCTTCGTCTTGGTGCGGCGGCTCGATCACATTGCGCTGTTGTGTGTGCCGGCGTTCGCCTGTCTTGTCGTTGCCGTCTGGATCGCCTGGCTGGAACACCGATACTGGCTGCTGGGAACGGCAGGCATTCTGGCCGCTGGGTTGGTCGTGCTGGTCGCGGTGGACGTGGACAGCGTTTCCACGGCACGGCTGTTTCCCGGCCAGCGCGTGGCGTTTCGCGGCAACTCGCCCTACGGCAGACTCGTCGTGACCGATTCCGCCGGCCAGTGGAACTTCTTTGAGAACGGGCTCCCGGTGATCGCGACGCACAACACCGAGGAAATCGAGGAGACCGTGCATTACGCCATGGCGCAACGACCCGACGCGTGGCACGTGTTGCTCATCGCCGGCGGCGTCTCGGGAACGGCCCGTGAAATCCTCAAGTATGGCGACGCGCAGGTGGTCTACGTCGAACTCGACCCGTTAATCATCACCGCCGGACGCCGCTTTCTGCCGGAAAGTCTCGCCGATCCGCGCATCCGCCTCGAAAACACCGATGGCCGGCACTACGTGAGGCTCACCAAGGACACGTTCAATGTGGTCATTATCGATATGCCGCCGCCGTCCACGTCGCAGATCAACCGATTTTTCACCTCCGAGTTCTTCGACGAGGTGAAACACGTGCTCGCATCCGATGGCGTACTCGCGTTTTCGTTGGGACACTATGAAAACTTCGTCAGCCCCGAATTAGCCCGTGTCTTGGCGTCGGCATCCGCGACGCTCAAGCAATCGTTCCGCCATCAACTCGTGATCCCTGGTGGACGCATTTTCTTCCTCGCGTCGGACGGCGAACTATATCCGGACATCGCCGCGCGCATCGAGCAGTCGGGCGTGTCGACCCGCCTCGTCAACCGCCATTATCTCGACGCGATGCTGACGCCCGACCGTCTGGCGGATATGCAGCGGGCCACCGCCGCGCCCGCCGCGTTGAATACCGATTTCAATCCCGTCTTGTACTACTATCACCTGCGACATTGGATGAGCCAGTTCCGCCAGGTGCCTGTTCTGTGGATTGCGGTCTTGGTCGCGGGCCTCGTGGCGTACCTGCTGCGGACGCGGGCCGTGCCGTTTGCGATTTTCGCTTCCGGCTTTGCCGCCTCGGCGCTCGAAGTCGTCCTGCTGCTCGGCTTCCAAATCCTGTGCGGCTCGGTGTACCGACAGGTCGGCGTCATCATCACCGTGTTCATGGCCGGCCTGGCGGTCGGCGGATTCGTCGCCACGCGGTATCGACCCGTCGCTGGCCGCTCGACCCTGGCCGGGCTGGCCGTCGGGATCGCATTTCTCGCGGCGGCGCTTCCTGTCGCGTTGAAATCCCTCGAATGCGTTCTCGTGTCGACCACCCAAACAATGATCGCCCTGCTCACGCTGGCGCTGGCGTTCATGGTCGGCATGGAGTTTCCCGTCGCGACGCGAGCGACGCCTGGCGACGTGGCGGAAACGGCGTCGCGGTTGTACACCGCCGATTTCATCGGGGCCTGTCTCGGCGCGCTGCTGGCCAGCACGCTGCTCATCCCGCTCTTGGGAGTGATGGCGACGTGCCTGCTGGCGGCGGGGCTGAATGCCGTGGGCGCGGTGCGGTTATTGGCCACGCGGAAGAAAATATGAGCACACGTCCCAGACGAATTCGCATCGGCTACATCGTCATCCGCACGTTGCGGTTTACGAGTTGGTTTTTGCTGGCACTGGTACTAACGTATATCATCACGGGGTACGTGATGAGCGGCCAGTTCACGTTCGGCGGTTCGGCCGACCCGAAGTTGGCGCTCGCCGTTCACCGCGCGTTGCACGTGCCGCTGCTGGTGATGTTCGGGCTGCACGCGCTGGCGGGTGTCTACCTCGCGATGCGAAGGAAACGATGGATCCGCTGGTGAAACCGACGGGACCGGACGACCGAGACCCGTTCGACTCGGCGTCGTTGGACGGACCGCGCCGCCCCATGACGCGGCGCGAAGCGATCCGCTACGGCGCGACCGGGCTAGCCTGCGTCGCGGGCGTCGGCGGGCTGGCGTGGTACCTGTACCATCAGGCCCGCGAGGAGGTCGCGCTCACCGGCGTGTTTCGCGGCGGCGGCCCGAGCGACAAGGTCTGGGCCCTCTGGCAACAGCGCGGCTGGGTCAGGGAAGCTGCCCACTATCTCAAGCTCGACAACAACGTCCAGTGCAAGCTCTGCCCCAACAACTGCCTGCTTGCGCCCGGCGACCGCAGCCATTGCCGCAACAAGGTCAATCGCGCCGGCACGCTCTACACCATGGCCTACGCCGACCCGTGCACCTTCCACGTCGATCCCGTCGAGAAAAAGCCGCTCTTCCATTTCCATCCCGGCTCGCTGAGTTTCTCGCTCGCCACCTCCGGCTGCGGGTTCCGTTGCCTGAATTGCCAGAACTGGGAGATCTCGCAAAAGCAGCCCGAGGAAACCAAGGATCCGACCGGCCCCTCGCTACGGGTGCGTCCGCCGTTGCCCGACTCACTCACGCTGGATGACATGCGGCGGCTGACGATGTTCCCCGAGGACGTCGTCGCCTCGGCGGAAGCGCTGGCGTGCCCGTCGATTTCGTACACCTACTCCGAGCCGGTCGATTATTACGAGTACGTGACGGATACGGCCAGGCTCGCTCACGCGCACAATCTGAAGAACATCTTCGTCACCTGCGGGTTCATCAATGAAAAGCCGCTACGCGATCTCGCCGCGCACCTCGACGCCGCGCACGTCGATCTGAAAGGGTTCGACGACGAGGTCTACAAACGCCTCAACTCGGGCCACCTCCAACCAATCCTCGACACGCTGGCCACGCTCAAGGACATGGGCGTGTGGTTCGAGATCATCAACCTCGTCGTGCCGACCTATACCGACGACCTCGATACGATCAAACGCATGTGCGATTGGCTCGCCAAAGACATCGGCCCCGATCACCCCCTGCATTTCTCACGGTTTCATCCCGCCCACAAGCTCGAGGATCTGCCGCCGACGCCGGTGGACACGCTCGTCGCCGCCCGCGACATCGCGCGCAACGCCGGTTTGCATTACGTCTACGTCGGCAACGTCCGCGGTGTGGCCGATGCCGAGACGACGTTCTGCCCAAATTGCCACCGCGCCATCGTCGAGCGCGACATTTTCGCCGTCACCCGCCTCGACATCGTCGGCGGCAAATGCAAGTTCTGCGGGGCGAAGATCGCCGGCGTGTGGAGCTGAGCGCGGAAACGCGCACCGCTGATTTATTCTTTGACGACGGCGCGAAACGAGCGCAGACTCCAACCGTTCACCCCGGCAGTATTGCAGGAGCGTTGTATGAAGGGCCATGTCCGCCCGCACGGGCTGGCCGAGACTTGTGTCGGTTCGATCATCTTGCTGGTGTTGTTGAGCGTCGCGGCCGGGGTGTTCGTCAAGCAGTTCCATTACGACCGCGCGATGTTTGTCGCGCTGACCCCGTCCACGAGCGTGGTCAAATCATCTGCACCTGCGCCCTCGGCTCCGACCGAGACTACCACCACCGCTTTCATTGATCTACCCGGCGCATTGAAGCCACTCAGCGCCCCGGAAACCTTCACGCCCGACAATCTCTACGACAAGATCGACGGCAAAGCGGAACTGTACACATCGGCCGGCGTCGTCGGCATGCGTTGCCAGCGGCTCGCCCTGAAAAACGACCCGAATGCGTGGATGGAGTTCTTCGTCTACGATATGGACAACCTCCGCCAGTCGTTTGCCGTGTACAGCATGCAACAGCGCGCCGACGCGCAGCCGCTCGACTTCGCAACTTACGCCTACAAGACGAAGAACGCCCTGTTCTTCTGCTGCGGGCGCTACTACATCGAAGCGGTCACGGCGGCGCCCACCGAAGCGATGATGGCCGCAATGGTGTCGGTATCGAAATTGTTCGTCGCGAAACACCCGCCGCAAGAAATCCGCGTCGCGGAACTCGATTTCTTCCCGCGTGAACACCAGGCGCCCAACAGCTACATGTTCCAGCCCGAGAACGCGTTCGGGTTCGACAAATTCAAGAATGTTTTCAGCGCGAAGTACACGATCAATGGCGCGGACGTGATGGCGTTTCTGACCATCCAGCCCAGCGCGGGCGACGCGGCGGCATTGAGCGCCGCGTACCAGCAGTTCGTCCTCACCAACGGCGGACATGAACTCGCCGGCTCGGGCAAAGTGCCGACCGCCAAACTCGCCGAGATGATGGGCAGTGTCGAGTTGGTGTTCGCTCGTGGCAAAGTCGTTGGCGGCGTCCATGCCGCGCCGAACGCAGAAGCAGCCGAGCAAGCGGCGGCCCTCCTCGACGCAAAAATCTCCAAGGCGACAAAATGATCGATCCTCAAGACAACAAGGCCATCAGCCGCCGGGATTTTCTGGTTCGCTCGGCGACGGTCGGCGCGGCCATTGCCGCCACGGGCGTCGTCGGCTATTGGCTGTACGACCGGTCCGGTCCGAAGGCGGAAATTGTGACCGATCTCGTGTCGCTTCCAGATTATTCCCTGCCGCAACTCGGCCACAAAATGAGCATCGTCACCGGCGCGGATCGGGTGAAGACGATCCAGCGCGCGTTTGCGAGCCTCGGTGGTATCGACCAATTCATCCGCAAGGGCGACCGCGTGCTGTTGAAGGTCAACGCCGCGTTCGCCACCCCGGCCGCGCTCGGCGCCACGAGCCATCCGCAGTTGGTCGCGGAAATCGTTCGTCTCTGCCTCCAGGCCGCCGCGGCGTCGGTCATCGTGTCGGACAATCCGATCAATGATCCGCAAAGCTGTTTCCGCCTCACGGGCATCGCCGAGGCCGCGGAAAGCGCCGGCGCGCGGCTGATGTTGCCGCAGGAACATTATTTCAAGCCGACCTCGGTCCGCGGCGGGACGCTCATCGAAGATTGGCCGCTGTTGTACGAGCCGTTTCGGGACGTGAACAAGGTCATCGGCATCGCGCCCGTCAAGGACCACCATCGCAGCGGCGCGTCGATGTCGATGAAGAACTGGTACGGCCTCATGGGCGGGCGGCGGAACGTCTTTCACCAGGACATTCACAACATCATCAAGGAGCTGGCGATGCTGGTCAGCCCGACGCTGGTGGTGCTCGATGGCACGATGACCATGATGTCCAACGGGCCCACGGGCGGCTCGCTCGACGATTTGAAGCCGACCAACATGATGATCGTCAGCACCGACCAGGTTGCGGCGGACGCGTTCGGGGCGACGCTGCTCGGCAAAACAGCCGCGGATCTCCCCTACATCGCCAAGGCGGCCGCCGCGGGACGCGGCACGCCCGATTACGAATCGCTGAAACCGGCGCTGGACCACGTGGACTGAGGATTTGGTGAAGCGACCATGAACATCATCACCGTCCGCCGCATCAGCCAGATCTTCTTCCTCGCGTTGTTCCTCTGGTTCTGCCTCGTCTCCTCATTCGGCGAGAACTGGTGGCAGTTGCGCGGTTGGCCGGTGAACTGGTTTCTCCAACTCGATCCGCTGGTGGCGCTCGGCACCGTGCTGACGACGCGGACGCTGTACGCGGGCCTGGCCTGGGCGGGCGTGACGATCGCGCTGACGGTCCTACTCGGCCGATTCTTCTGCGGCTGGCTTTGTCCGTTCGGAACGATCCACCAATTCTTCGGCTGGGTCGGGCGACGGAAAAAGAAATTCGCCGAGCGCGTGGCGGCGAATCAATATCGCCCGGCGCAAACGATCAAATACTACCTGCTCATCGGCCTGCTCACGTCGGCGGCGGGTAGCATTTTTGCCGACCTGTTTGCCGTGGCCCGACGCTGGCCGGTGATTCCCGGCCTGGTCTTCGCCATCGGCTTGGTGACGCTTTCCTTTCTCGCAATTCGAAAAGTCGTGTCCAACCTGAACAGGGCGCTCATCACCCTCGCCGCTCTGGTCGTCGGATGGTTGGTACTAGCCAAATCTCTCCGCACCGAGACGTGGTTCGCGACATCGCTACAATCCGGCTGGCTCGATCCGATTCCGTTGGTCCATCGATCCGTCAATCTCGTCTTGTTGCCCGTTGCCGACCGCGCGCTGGGCGCTCTCTCCGCCAGCCCGCGGTTCTACGTCGGCGCATGGACGATCGGCGTGGTGTTTCTCGCGGCGGTGCTGCTGAATTTCGTCATCCCGCGATTTTACTGCCGGTTCGTCTGTCCGCTCGGGGCGCTCTTCGGCGTGCTCAGCGGACCGGCGCTGTGGCGCGTCGGCAAGCGTGAGGGCGAATGCACGAACTGCGAATTGTGCGAGAACGATTGCGAGGGCGCGTGCGAACCGTTCGAGAAGATCCGCTCCAGCGAATGTCTCCTGTGCATGAATTGCCTCGATGCCTGCCGGCAGACACAGATGACCTACAGCACCGAGCGGTCGGCGGCGGGCGAAGTTCCCGGACCGAGCCTGTCCCGACGCGGCTTCATCATTTCCGCGGCCAGCGGTGTCGCGGCGGTGCCGATGATGCGTCTGAGCGGATTGCTCGGCACGAACTGGCAGCCGCGGCTGGTGCGTCCGCCGGGCGCCTTGGGTGAAGCCGAGTTCGTCGAGCGCTGCCTGAAGTGTGGCCAGTGCATGCGGGTGTGCCCGACGAATGTGATTCAGCCGGCCACGACCGAGGCCGGCCTCGAAGGTGTGTGGACCCCCGTGCTCAATTTTCGCGCCGGCACCAGCGGCTGCCAGCTCAACTGCGTCGCGTGCGGCCACATCTGCCCCACCGCGGCGATTCGTCCGCTCACGCTGGATGAAAAGCTCGGCCGAAACCAATTTGCATCCGCCGGGCCGATTCGGATGGGGCTGGCATTTGTCGATCGGAACCGATGCCTGCCGTGGGCGATGGAAAAACCATGTATCGTCTGCCAGGAGAATTGTCCGGTCAGCCCGAAAGCCATTTACCTTCACGAGGAATTCATCACCGTCCGCGACGGCGTGCTCGCAGTGAGAAGCGCCACCGGGACGAGCGTGGAACTCGACGGCGCGGCATTGACGCCGGGACGATTTGCGACGGGCGATTATTTCTGCAAGCCGGCGAACGGCGACGACAGTGACCGGCGCAAAATCGTCGAGAGCACGGCCAACAGCGTTACGATCGATCCGGCGACGCCCTGGAGCACCGCGCAGCCATCCGGGAGCCGTGTGGAAATTCAAGTGCGGCTGTTGCAGCCGAGCGTGGATCCACAGTTGTGCATCGGCTGCGGAATTTGCGAACATGAATGCCCGGTCAGCGGGCTGCGGGCGATCCGCGTGACCGCGGAGAACGAAACGCGGGATCGGAGACATGCTTTGTTGTTGTAGATGAAAACACAATCTCGATCAGAAAGGGGATCAGCAAATGAATGAGAGGCAGGTATCGCGGCGTGATTTCATGAAGACGGTGGGCGTTGTCGGGGTCGGCTCGATCGTGGGGAGCGCGGGCGTATTGGCGCAGGTGGCCACGCCGTCGGCGCCGACGCCGAAAGCGGCCAGCACCAAGGTGCCGACGCGGACGTTTGGCAAGACGGGCGTGAAGGTCCCGTGCCTGGCGTTGGGCGGGATTTTCGACATCGTGTCCAACCAGCTCATGCTCAAACAGGCGCTGGAGTGGGGCGTGACGTATTGGGACACGGCGTCCGGGTATAACGGCGGCAAGAGCGAAGCCGGCATCGGCGCGTACTTCGAGAAAAACCCCGAGGCGCGCAAATCCGTGTTCCTCGTCACGAAGGCCAGCGGGGCGCACGGCGTGCCCGACATGGCCGAGATGCTGAACCAATCGCTCGACCGCATGAAGACCGATTACGTGGACACGTATTTCCTGCACGGGATCAGCAGCAGCGCGCCGTTGACGCCCGAGGTCAAGGCGTGGGCGGAGAGCATGAAGGCCGCGAAGAAAATCCGGTTTTTCGGGTTCAGCACGCATAGCAACATGGAACAATGCCTGGCGGACGCGTCCAAGCTGGGCTGGATCGACGCGATCATGCTGACGTACAACTACCGCGTCATGAACACCGACGCGATGAAATCGGCACTGGACGCGGCGTCGAAGGCGGGCATCGGCCTGACCGCGATGAAGACGCAGGCCAAGCGACAAAAAGGCGACCCGAGCGAAGCCGAGGCGAATCTGTTGACGCATTTTCTCGGTCGCGGCTTCACGCACGAGCAAGCCTGCCTGAAAGCCGTGTGGGAAGAACCGCAGATCGGCTCGGTCTGCTCGCAGATGGCGAGCTTGAGCGTCCTGTCCTCGAACGTGGCCGCCGCGCTGGACAAGACCAGCCTCGCCGCGGCGGACAAAGCGGCGCTGGAGGCGCATGCGCAAGCCACGCGTTCGTCGTACTGCGCCGGCTGCACGCGGCTCTGCGAAGGAGCGCTCGGCGGTCGAGTGCCGGTCGGCGATGTGATGCGTAGCCTGATGTACTATCACGGCTACGGCAACCGCGAGCTGGCCCGGTCGGCGTTCGAGGCGTTGCCCGCGGCGACGCGCCAACAGCTCGGGGCGTTGGATTATTCGCCGGCCGAGCGGGCGTGCCCGCACGGTTTGCCCATTGCGTCCTTGATGAGCGAAGCCGCCGAATTGCTCGCGTAGATCGCCGCCGCGCAAATTCAGAATCGAAACCGGTTCCGCTGCTTGCCGGCTGGACGGGGAATCGAATAGAATCGGGGGCGAACCTTGAAAAGGAGCTTCCGATGAGAATACTCGTCAGCATCGTCCTGTTGGCCGTCGTGGTGGGAACGGCCCGCGCCCAAAACGCGGACAAGAGCCCGGTGTCCGCCGCCGATCAGGCCGCCGCATCCACGAACGCGCAGTTGGCGGCGGGCGCGGCCACGTATATTGACAGCGCGAAGGTCACGGCCCTGTTCGAAAAAGGAGGGACGATGGTGCAGACGCCAGGCTACAAGGTCATGGCGAGCCGGCGCGAGACGCCCGGCCGCGTGGAGATTCACACCTACGAGACGGACGTGTTTTACATCATCGACGGCACGGCGACGTTTGTGACGGGCGGCACGTGCGCCGACGCGAAGGTTGTCGGGCCGGGCCAGCTTCTGGGCACGACCATCACGGGCGGGGTCGAGCATCACCTGAAGAAAGGCGACGTGATCGTCGTGCCGGCGGGGTTGCCACATCAGTACACCGAGGTGAGCCATCCGTTCCTGTACTTGACGGTCAAGCCGATCAAGGCGCAATGAACACGGAGGAGACAAGACGATGAAGAAAGCACTGGTAAGCGTTGTGGCGTTGGTTTGTCTGCTGGCGGGCGCGCGCCGTCTGGCGGCGCAGGAACCTCTCGGACACGGCAAGGTGGTCGGGCTGGACCACTACTTCAATCATCAAGAGAAAGATGGCAAGCCGTTCCATTATATCTGGGAGGACACGGCGAATTCGGGCTACTCGCAGTTCGGCGACGTGTGGAAACAATACGGCGCGACGCTCGCGTCGCTGGAGAAAGCGCCGACCGTCGATGATCTCCGCAAGTTTTCCGTGTACATCATCGTCAATCCGAACACCCCGGCCAAGGCGGCGGGCGGCAAGCCGAACTACATTCAACCTGCTGACATCGACGCGATCGCGGCCTGGGTGAAAAGCGGCGGCGTGCTGGCGCTGTTCGCCAACGACAAGAACAACTGCGAGTTCGAGCATCTCAACCAGCTCTCGCAGCGGTTCGGCATCACATTCAACGTGGACCTGCGCAACGAGGTGCCCGACAAGAATGACCGTCGGCCGGGCACATTCTCGACGGCGGATTTCCCCGATCACCCGCTGTTCATGGGCGTGAACATGATTTACATGAAAGAGATTTGCACGCTGGGCGTGAAGCCTCCCGCGAAGGCGCTGTTGGTAGCCCCCAAACAGCACGGCGAAGGCAAAGACATCATCATGGCGACGTCGAAATTCGGGAAGGGGCTCGTGTTTGCGGTGGGCGACCCATGGCTGTACAACGAATACATCGATGTGACCTCCCCGGGGCTGACCATCGAGAACCGCAAGGCCGCCATGAACCTCGCCCAATGGCTGCTGGGGGCCAGCTCGGTTCCCAAAGCGAAGTGAGGCCGCCTCGGTCCGAAAAGACTCGGCAACATAGCTGCTGTCAGAGCCGAGACATTTTACTGGAGGCCGAGCCGGCGATGCTACTGAGAACTGCGTCGGCGAAGGCCGAAAGCAATGGCGGCTCCGAGCATCACCAGGCTCCAGGAAGCCGGCTCGGGGATGGCGTCGTAGCGCAGGATCGATTCGGTTGAGCGCTCGGCGACAAACAAACTGCTGCCAACGAAAGCAAAGCCGCTCACGTCTCCACTTTGCGGCAGCGCCAGATCATCGAGCACATTCCCATTCGTGTCCACTTGGTACAGTTGATCTGATTCATCGCCGGCAAAGTCCATAGCCACGTACAACTTTCCATTGTACATTTCCACCGACTCGGGGATTCCAACGTCGCCGTTGATTGTCGGCAGAGTCAGCCTGAATGTTCCATTCGATTGGAGCGACGCGGGGTCATAAGTGCTCCAGACAAAAAGCACTTTGTCCTGCCCGCCATCAAACCCATTGGGCGTAGCCAATACGAGCACCCTGTCATCCGTTTTGCCCATGGATAGTACCCCTCCAAAGGGCGAGGACACTGGCGTCGAAAATGGCCCCTGCAGCGAACCGGAAGCAACATCGAGTCCGTACAGGCCGTCATTGCCAGACTGTCCAGCAGCCAGGACTAGGCGCCCGTTGGAAAATGCCAAACCTGTTGTGATCATGGACGGTGAACTGAACGATTTCCGCACCACGCCATCCGTGCCACAGACCAGAAGTTGGTCAGGTTGGCCGAGCACATTGTTGAGAACGAAGAGATTTGTCTCATCTGTCGTCATACCCATCATATCGAGGCCACTCATGTCGATGGTTTCGGCGAAGGAGAAATCCGACAAGGACGGATTCTGCCCGTGCGCCGAGGCCGTAAAGAAAAGCGTGACTAGAGAGATTACAAACCAGCGGAAACCCGTCCTCATAAGATCCCTTTCGAATAGAGCATTACCACGAGCCTGAACATCGGCCCAAACGGGGTGAGCCGGGCCATCATAGCTCCCCCATCTCTTGGTCTGCAAGCAAATAGTGGTCAGCCCCCGGCCTGAAACGCCTCTCTCGCGGTCCGCTTTCCAGCCGTTTTACGGCACGGTGACGCCGTCAAAGACGATCTGCTTTTTGATCGGCTTGGCGTCGCGGGTGCCGCGGACGACGATTTCGACGCTGTGCGCGCCATTGGTCAGCCCCGTGATTGTGACGGGGTACATGAATTGATTTGCGCGGCTGTAGAGATCCACGTTGGTCGTTTGCAGGCCGTCGACGAGGACGCTGGCTGCGCCGTAGGATTTCCCGCGCGCCGCCAGCCAGGTAAACCCGGGGCCATTGACCGAGAATTGCACCGTCGCGCCCGCGTTGCTGGCGATGTGGTAGTGACCGCCGAACGCGGCGCGATTGGCTTTCACCTTCCACTTGCCCGCGTATTCAATGCTCGGATCGTCGTCGTCGAGCGTGGTGACAGGATCGGCGGGCGGCAACGGCGACGGCACAATGCCGGAGGTTTGCCCCGAATCCGGGTCGATCATCAGCGACGAAACATCCACCGCCTCGAACACGGAGCCGGGCACCTGCCCCAATTCATGCAATTCGTCATTGTTCCACCGCTCGTCGGGAACGCCCGACAGGTACCAGCTTGAGCCATTGTCGGCCAGGATCATCCCGTACGTCTTCAGGGCCTGCAGGATCACCTGCACCGATGGCGCGAACGACGACGCGTCGAAATCCGCTTTCAACCGGAATCGTTGTCCCATCGGAGGATATTGCGTGCCGGTCAGGCTCGACGCGTAATGTCGCGCCGGCCAGACGTACGCCTGCCGCGTGTGCGGCGTGGTGAAGCGAATCGCGTGATGGATTTCGCCCGAGGCCACTTCGTCATAGGTCACGAGCCCCGGCAGGATCGGCAATCCGGCGGCGTCCGCCGAAGTCCAGCCCGCCGGCCGCAGCGTGTTTGAACCCAGATCGTAAATCGCGCCGGAACCGGCGTGCCAGCTTCCGCCGCTTTGGGGATACGCGGCGTAGAGTTCATAGAGGAAACACCGGCTCTGATCGAGCACGAGAACGTGCCGGTCGCCCCCGCTCTTCGCGCCGCCTTCAATCGGCGCATCGCTCGGGACCGGGTACGGACCCGGATCGCTTTCGTCACTGTAATCGAAGGAGACATTAACCAGTGCCTGCGTCGCCTCGACAACGACATAAGGAATGCCGATCGGTCCGCCATCCCACAGACCCGACCCAAAATCGGCGTGGGCGAACGAGCCCGTGCCGATGGTGTTCACATACGCGCTGGAATTCGCGTCCAGCGGAAGCTGGTCGACCGGCACATTCCACACGTTGTTGCTCGGGAACAGGGCGCAGCCGGCAATGACTTGTTACGCGACGGCTTGACGCGGAGCAGTTGCGACCATTGTGGCAACAACGAGGGAGATTACAGCAGGTACGACGCGACCCTTCATCGGCGCCAATTGCAGCGAGACCCATGCCACGAACGAATCACGCGGGAAATGCCCTCGTCTCGGTCGCGAATTCGCGAGTGCCGTTTCACGGACGAAAAAAACGATCTCGTTTCCCACGTGCGCACAATCGGAGAACGGCAATCCCGCGAAAGACTTTCGCGGCCACAAATGGATTCAATCAGTAATTCGCCGTCCAACCGCCGTCGACGAAGAGGACGTGGCCGGTCACAAAATCGGATGCGCTCGACGCGAGGAACACGGCCGCGCCGATCAAATCCTCTGGTTTCCCCCAGCGGCCCGCGGGAATGCGCGACAACGACCACGTCAGGAATTCCGGATCGTTCTTCAGCGGTTCCGTCATTTCCGTCTCCATCATCCCCGGGGCGATGGCGTTGACCTGGATGCCGGATCGGGCCCATTCGGTCGCCAGCGCGCGCGTGAGCATATGCACGGCTCCCTTGCTGGCGCAATACGGCGCGATCTTGGCGCGGGTGACCTGGCCGGACACGGAGCCAACGTTGATCACCTTGCCGCGTTTGCGGGCGACCATGCGCCGGCCAACTTCACGGCACAGGAAAAATACGCTGTCGAGGTTGGTTGCGATGACCGTCCGGTAGTCCTCGGTCGGGAATTCGGTCGCGGGAGCGCGCAGGTTGATGCCGGCGTTATTGACGAGAATGTCGATCGGGCCGACCTCGGCCTCGATGCGGGCCACATTCTCCGCGATGGCCGCCTCGTCCGTCACGTCGAACGGATAGCCCGCCGCCTGGACGCCGCGGCTTTTCAGCGCGGCCACGGATGCCGCCACTCGCTCGGCGTTGCGCCCGTTCAGCACGACCCGCGCGCCGTGCTGGCCGAGCCCGTCGGCAATCGCGAACCCCAGCCCGCGGTACGAGCCGGAGACGAATGCAATTTTGGAAGACACATCAAAGCGGTTCATAACAATGGCACTTCTAGCACAAAAACCGGTCTGCCGTGACGACTTTTTCTTTGCGTATCGAAGAAAGCTCAGCGGACCATCCACGGCATGACGTACGCATACAGCGTCGTCACGATGCCGATCAGGCAGACGAGCAGGACGCTGTGCCAGAAGGTGAACCGGAAGAGCCGGGATTCTTCGGTGGGTTTCATGCCGGTGGCGGCAGCGGCAACGGCGATGCTTTGGACGCTGATCATCTTGCCCATCACGCCGCCGGTGGAATTGGCGGCGGCGATGAGCGTGGGATTCAAGCCCACCTGTCGGGCCGCCGTCGTTTGCAGGTTGCCGAAGAGGGCGTTGCTGGAAGCATCCGAGCCGGTCAGGAATACGCCCATCCATCCCAGCAGCGGACTGAAAAACGAGAACAACCCGCCCGTGGCGGCAAACGCGAGTCCGAGCGTGGCCGTGGCGCCGGAGTAATTCATCAGGAACGCCATGCCCAAAACAGAAACGATGGTCACCAGCGGCAGAAACATCTGGTGGAGCGTGCTGCGGAACACGCGCGCGAAACGGACGGGCGACAAGCCGGCAAAGAGCGCGGCCAGCACGCTGGCGATCAGGCACGCCGTGCCCGCGCTGGCAAGCCAGTCGAGACTGTAGATCGCGTCGTACGGTGAGGCGGTCGGAACAACCGGCGGCATCCGCATCACGAGGCGATGAAGCGCCGGCCATTCGATGGAGATGCTGGTGTCGAGAAGCACCGTCTTGAGGCCCGGCATGCCCCAGCAGAGGACGCAGACAGCCAACAGCGCGTACGGCAACCACGCCCGAACGATCTCGGAGGAATGGTAGCGGTGCTCAACCACCGCCGAAGACGCGTTCGTCCCGCCAGCCGCGAGTAGTTCCTTTGGCTGCCACACGCGGAACAAAAGGACGAGGCTGGTGATGGCCGTGATGGCCGCCAGAATGTCGGTGATCTCCGGCCCGATCAGGTTGGAGACCGTCACCTGGACGATGGCAAACGACACGCCGCAAACCAGCACCGCCCGCAGCGCGCCCCGCAGTCCTTTCCAATCCGTGACGAGCACGACCATATACGCGGGCACGCACAGAGAAAGCGGCGCGCAGATCCGGCCCGCAGTCGCGCTCAGGTTCAGGAGCGGCAGCCCCGTGGTCTTGGCGAGCACGAGAATCGGCAGGCCGATGGCGCCAAATGCGACCGGGGCAGTGTTCGCCAACAGGCAAATGCCGGCAGCCTTCAGGCGATTGAACCCCATCCCCGCAAGCATCGCGGCGCACACGGCCACGGGCACGCCGGAACCAGCGGCGCCTTCGATGAACGCGCCGAAGGCAAACGCAATCAGCAACGCCTGGAGCCGGCAATCGCTGGTCAGCATCGCCAGCGAATTCTTGATCACCTCGAACTGCCCCGTCTCCACCGTGACCCGATAAAGCAGAAGCGCGTTGAAGGTGATCCAGCCGATCGGGAGCAAACCGAACGCCATTCCAAACGTTGTCGCGGAGAAAATTCTACCCGGCGGCATCCGGTACACAAACCAGACCATCAGGATCGCCGTGACCAGGCTGGCGATGGCCGAGATCCACGCCGGCTTGCGCCGGATCCCCAGCAGAAACAACAGCACCAACATCGGCATTGCCGCGAACAGGGCCGACCAGCCGATGCTGTGCGCCACCGGCGCATAATCTTGTTGCCATATGGAGCCATTTGGCGGCATGCCTGTCCTACGGGCTCAGCAAACGCATCGCCTCGGACTCAATGTGGTCGACGGAGATTCCGTATTTGCGCAAGAGAGCGTCGTAGGCGCCCGATTCCGTAAACCTGTCTTCGATTCCGATCATGCTCATCCTCGCGGGCGCGCGCTGTGACAAAACCTCAGCGACCGCGCTGCCGAGTCCGCCATGGATGTTGTGTTCTTCGACGGTCACCACCTTACCGGTCTTGCGGGCCGAAATGGCCAGCGTTTCGGCATCGATCGGCTTGATCGTGGAAATCTCCAGCAGATCCGCCGACACGCCGCGCCGCGCGAGACGGTCGGCGGCTTCGATGGCCATGCTCGTCGGGACGCCGCAGACAGCAATCGTCAGATCGCCGCCATCCCGGAGTTTGCGGGCGACTCCAATCTCAAGAGCCGGAGCGTCGGCGAACAGCACCGGCGTCGGATTGCGACAGATGCGAATGTAGGTCGGGCCGTCACGGCGCAGAGCCGCGGCGAGCGCCTGGCCCAATTCGACGCAGTCGGCGGGAACGACGACCACCATGTTCGGCATCGCCCGCGCCACGGCCAGGTCGAGGATCGATTGATGGCTGGCGCCGTCGTACGAATCCGACAGCCCCGCGTAATTGGCGGCCAGCACCACGGGCAGATTGTTGTAGCACACGACGTTGCGCAACTGATCGGCCCCTTTCAGCGTCAGGAACAGCGCGAAGGTGCTGACGACCGGACGCAGCCCGCACGTCGCCATGCCCGCCGCAGTGTCGACCATGTTTGCCTCCGCAACGCCGACGTTGAAAAACCGGTCCGGGTATTCTTTGCCAAACGCTGCCGTGCGGGTGCTGGTGGCCACGTCCGCGTCGAAGACGACCATCTCGGGAAATTCGGGCGCGAGTTTCAGCAGCGCCTCGCCGAATGCGTCCCTCATCGCCACGCTTGCGACGCTCACGGCAGCGCCTCCAGCGTCTTGAGCAGTTCCTGGCGGGCTTTCACATACGTGGCGTCGTCGATCAGCGCCCCATGCCAATGAGCGTTGTCCTCCATGAACGACACGCCGCGCCCTTTGTGCGTCTTGTAGATCACGGCCACGGGCCACTCGCGCTGGCTCTTGACCCAATCGATCGACTCCAGCACCGCGGCGACGTTGTGGCCGTCGTACACCACCGGCGCGACGTTCCAGTTGAACGCGCGGAATTTGTCCGGCAGTGGATCCATCGGCATGATCTGATCGCTCGGGCCATCGAGCTGGACTTTGTTGTAATCGACGAGCGCCACGAGGCGCTGCGGTTTGAATTTCGCCGCGGCCATGATCGCTTCCCACGTCTGGCCTTCATTCAGGTCGCCGTCGCCGATCAGCACATACGTCCACCAACTTTTCCCGAGCCGCCGCGCGGCGAGCGCCATGCCCAGAGCCACAGATGTGCCGTGTCCCAACGCGCCGGTGGACATCTCGACTCCCGGAGTCTTCACCATGCATGGATGCCCCTGAAGCCGACTGTCGATTTGCCGGAACGTCTTGAGTTCATCGACGGGAAAGTAGCCGCGGTGCGCCAGCACAGTGTAGAGCATGCAGGACGCGTGGCCCTTGCTCACCACGAGCCGGTCGCGCTCGGGCCACTTCGGTTCTTCCGGACGAACATTCAGCGCGTCGAAATAGAGCGCCACGAGCAGTTCCGCGGCCGACGCCGCGCCGCCCCAGTGCCCGGTCCCTCTCTCGTGCAGGATATCCAGCACGGTGATTCGGAATTCCTGCGCGAGCCGTTGCAGCATCGCGGACTTGCGCTGGCGGTCCGTCTCTCGGAGGACCGCCAAGTGAGCGGGTTGCATTTCAGGCTGCATGGTGGCGACCCCGCTGCGTCATGAACCCTGCTTCAATTCACCACATTGACGGGTTTCCCGGCCAGAAACGCCGCGACGTTCTCGGCGGTGACATCCATCAGCCGCCGGCGCGCGGCGAGCGCCGCCCAGGCGATGTGTGGCGTGATCGTGATGTGGGGGGCTTTCAACAGAGGATTATCCGGGAGAATCGGTTCGGTCGTGACGACATCCAGCGCCGCACCGCCGAGTTTGCCTTTCGAGAGCGCCTCGGCAAGATCAGCGTCTTTCACCAGCGGGCCGCGGGATGTGTTGATCAGGTACGCGGTGGGTTTCATGCGTGCCAGCAGGGTCTTGTCCACCATGCCGGTGTTCTCGGGCGTCAGGTTGCAATGCAGCGTGACCACGTCGGACTCGGCAAACAACTCCGGCACGTCGCGCCACGCGAACGGGTACGATGGCGGGTTGCCGCGGAACACGTCGTTGGCCAGGACCCTCATTTTGAATGCGGCGGCGATCTCGCCGACGCGACGACCGATCCGACCGAAACCGACGATGCCGATGGTGAGTCCGGCCAGCTCGGTCAGCGGCGTGTTCCAAAACGTCCATTCGCGGCGCGGCCATTCGCCGTGTTTGATCAGCTCGCTGTGCAACTGTGGCTGGCGATAGAAATTCAACAACAACGCGAACACATATTCGGCCACGGCATCGGTGGCGTAGGTCGGGACGTTCGACACCACCACGCCGCGCGCTTTGGCCGCCTTGATGTCGACCACGTTATAGCCGGTGGCCAATACGCTGACGAATTTCAGCTTGGGCAATCTGGCGAGCGTATCGGCGGAGAGTGGCGTCTTGTTGGTAAGGACGATCTCGGCGTTTTTCGCGCGCTCGACGATGAGTTCGGCCGGCGTCCGATCGTGACAGACGAACGTCCCGAGCTTTGAAACCTTATCCCACGGATTGTCACCAGGATTGAGCGCGTAACCGTCCAGGACTGTGATGTTCATTGTATCCGTACGTCGTTCAGATGACCAATTTCGCCCACGCTTCGAGCAGCTTGCGCTTGGAGTTGGCGATCATGACGGTCGGGTCTTCATCGCCGACCGGTTTGATCTCGAAGGACACCGCCCCGCGCCGCGAGCCATCGGCCCGTAGATAACCAATCTTGAAGAGTTCGCGCAGGAACTCGACGATCTCGGGGACATCGTTGGCGCTGCCGGGATAACCGAAGCGCGGATGCTGATCGCCCCAGGCCGGGTCCTTCCGGTCCTTGAAGTAAGCATTGCCGATGTGAATATGCAGGATGTGTTCGCGGACAGGTTGAAGAGCCTGGGCCGGCGATTCGCCCAACAGCGGGATATGGCTCAGATCGACCATGAGCCCAAAATTCGGGCAGGAGCGTTTCACACGCTCCGAGATTTCTCGGGCCGTGTCCGCCGGGCCAATCAGGCATTTCTTGTCGATGTCGCGGTCGAACACTTCCAGCACGATGTTGCAGCCAAATCCGCCAGCGTACCGGCACAGTTCCACCAATGAATTCTCCAGCCGATCCATCGCGGCGGGCCTTTGCGCCGGGGCGACATCAGAACCACTAAGCAGTCCGACGTCCTTGATGCCCATCTCGGCGGCGTCATCGACAGCTCGCTTGATCTCGTCGATGGCCCGACGGCGCGCCGTTTCGTCAGCGCTGTTCAGATCGAGCTTTTGGGTGAGCAACCGCGGCTGGCCGCCGTGCTTCACCTCGACCCCCGCGCCCGCCAGCATCGACTTCACTTTCGCGCGGACGGCCGGATCCTTGATCCAGGTGATCTCGATGACCTCGAAGAAGTCGTCCGCCAGAATCTGGCGGCAGGTTTCGAGGATCGGGCCTTCGCCCTTCATCGTGGCGGGAAACGCCATGAAGTGGATGATGCCCGGACGGACGACGTGGTGAAGAGGACTATTCATCGGATGTTATCGGGTAGAGACGTCGATATTTTCGCCGCATTCTCGCTCGCCGCAATGACGTGAAGGCACTCGCCGTGTCTCCAAGATTTCGGGCCCTTATACAAAACACTTCGAAGACGACTCAAGCACTATCTCTTCGCACGACGGAACGGCTGTATCATCCCGATAACACGAGCGGATTGGAGCCACGAGCCATGGAGATTGGCTCCGCAGGCCATGGCATAATGCCAAGTTCTCGAGGCGTTGCCGCGTTCGTTGGCTGGCCCCCTCTGCGGCGGCGTCGTGTTTCCCTCGCACAAATTTGGCCACAGCGCGCGATTACATTGGTATCGGTTTCTGCGAAGATGGCATGTGACTTGCATTTTCGGGACGCAGAAGGCTTATGTCGTTTCGAACCAAAATCCGGCAGGTGACGCACACGGCAAACCAGCCAAAGCAAGAGCCTGCCGCGGAAGAGGTTGCGCAAGGAAGACTCCCCATGGAGGAGCACCTGTCCCGGCTCGCAACCACTCTTCCCGGGGTAATCTATTCTTTCCGTCTCAAACACGATGGTTCTGTGAGCATGCCGTATGTCGCGTCGGGCATCGAGGAACTATCCGGCTTGCGTCCCGCACAACTCGCGGCGGATGCCTCCCCGCTTTTCCGGTTGGTTCATCCCAACGATATCAACCGACTCAACCAGTCGATACGAGACTCTGCGAAGAACCTCACCCCATGGCGGGCCGAGTTCCGCATCTGGCATCATGCACGGGGACTGATCTGGCTCGAGGGCCGCTCGGTGCCGGAACGCGAGGCCGACGGCAGTACCTTGTGGCACGGCTTTGTTCACGAGATCACGGAACGCAAAGTGGCCGAGGCCGCCGTGCTGCGGCTGAGCCGGCAGAACGAGCTGATCCTGGAGTCGGCTGCGGAAGGAATCCTGGGAATCGATCGGGACGGCAACCACACATTTGCCAACCGTGCCGCGGCGGAGATGCTCGGGTACAACGTCGCGGAACTGATCGGCAGGCCCGCGCATTCGCTCTGGCACGATCGAAAGCCGGATGGCACTCCCAATCTGGAAAACGGATGCCCAATTGTCGCGGTTGTCCGGGATGGAATTCCCCGCCAAGGATCCGACCAGGTTCTCTGGCGAAAAGACGGCACGAGTTTCATCGTCGAGTACGCGACCACGCCGATTCACGAGGAGGGACGGCTGGTGGGAGCCGTGGTCACATTCTCGGACATCACGAGCCGTACGCAGGCCGAGAAGGAATTGAACTACCACAAGGCCCTGCTGGAAGAAACGGGCCGGACCGCAAAGGTCGGCGGATGGGATTTTGATCCGGCCACCGGCGCGGGACATTGGACCGATGAAGTCGCCCGGATTCACGAGCTCGATCCGTCGGTGAAACCGAATGTGGATTTGGGGATCCAGTTCTACGAGGGCGAATCTCGCTCTCGAATTCAGACCGCTGTTCGAGAAGCCATCGAACTGGGCAAATCATACGACTTGGAACTGGCGATCCGGACCGCAAAGGGCAACGTCAAATGGGTCAGGACCATTGGCCACCCCATTGTGGAAGACGGCAAGGTCGTCAAGGTCGCTGGCTCCATGCAGGACATTACCGAGCGCAAACGCACGGAGGAGTCCCTGTTGGACCTGCAGCGACAGCAACGCGCCCTGCTCGACAACATCCCGGACATTGCCTGGGTCAAAGACCGGCAGGGTCGATACCTGGCCGTCAATGACGCCCTGTGCAAAGCCTATCGACGCACCGCTGGCGAAGTCGTCGGCTCCACCGATTTCGACATGGTGCCGCGTGAGCTGGCCGAGCGCTACCGCGCCGATGACCTTCGCGTCATGGAATCACGTAAACGCGAGCGAATCGAGGAGCCGTTCGAAGACGCCACCGGCCACCGCACCTGGATCGAGACCATCAAGACCCCGATTCTCGACAATTGCGGAGCGGTGATCGGCACCGCCGGCATCGCCCGGGACATCACCGAGCGCAAAGAGTCCGAGAGTCAGTTGCGCTTACAGAGCGCCGCACTTCATTCCGCCGCCAACGGAATCGTCATCACGGACCGGGAGGGGAGGATCGTCTGGGTAAACCGCGCGTTCACCCAGTTGACCGGCTACACCGCCGACGAAGCCATCGGCCAGACGCCCCACCTACTGAAGTCGGGCAAACATGACGCCGGCTTCTACCGCAATCTTTGGGAAACGATCAGCGACGGGAGGGTCTGGCGCGGGGAGATGGTCAACCGCCGCAAGGATGGCAGCGAATACACGGAAGAGATGACGATCACACCGATTCGCGGGATCGATGGAGCCATTGAGCGCTACATCGCCGTGAAACAGGATGTGACCGAGCGCAAACAAGCGAACCTCAAGCTCCTGGAAAGCGAAGAGCGGTTTCGTGAATTCGCCGAGAATGTGGACCTGGTGTTTTGGATCGCCAGCCCGGACGGTTCGGAAATCCTCTATGTCAACCGCGCGTTCGAGAAAATCTGGGGCGTCGCGCCGGAGCAGATCTACCGCAACGCCCACGCCTGGATCGACGGCATCCATCCCGAGGACCGGGCGCGTGTGGCCGAATCGTTCGGGGCCTGGCTTGCCGGCCGGGCCTCGGATTACGATGTCGAATACCGGATCGTGCGTCCCGACGGGCAGACGCGCTGGATTCGGGATTGGGGCTTCCGGATTCGCAATCCATCGGGTCAGACATATCGGGTTGCCGGCATTGCCGAAGACATCACCGAGGACAAGCACGCGGAGCGCGAACTTGCGGAGATGGAAGTTCAGTTACAGCTCGCTCAGAAGCTCGAGGCCATTGGCCGCCTCGCGGCCGGTGTCGCTCACGAAATCAATACGCCAAACCAATACATCGGCGACAACACCCGGTTCCTGCAGGAATCGTTTGCCGACCTGCAACGCGTCCTTGCCGCGTATGCGGAATTGCGGGAGGCGGCCGGGTCAGCAGGGCTGCCGCCGAACTTGCTGGCAAACATCGATGCCGTGACCCACGCCGTTGATATCGATTACCTCAAGGCTGAAATTCCCAAGGCGATCGAGCAGACCCTGGAAGGGGTCGACCGCGTCGCCAAGATCACCCGCGCCATGAAAGAGTTCTCCCATCCGGGCTCGGGCGAGAAGGTGTCCATCGATCTGAACCACGCCATCGAGACGACGGTGACCATTGCCCGCAACGAATGGAAGTACGTGGCCAATCTGGCGACCGAGTTCGACGACACGTTGCCGCGGGTGCCGTGTTTGGTCAACGAGTTCAACCAGGTCATCCTCAACATCGTCGTCAACGCCGCGCATGCCATTGCCGATGTCGTCGGCGATGGCCGCAACGGCAAGGGAACGATCACCGTGAGTACGCGGCGCGACAATGGTTCCGTGGAAGTGCGGATTACCGACACGGGCATGGGCATCCCCGAGGCGGCGCGCGGGAAAATCTTCGACCCGTTCTTCACCACCAAGCCCGTCGGCAAGGGCAGCGGGCAGGGCCTCGCCATCGCGCGTTCGGTCGTGGTGGACAAACATCACGGCGAAATCACATTCGAGACCGAACTGAACAAGGGAACCACCTTCATCATTCGTCTCCCGCTCGCATCAGAAACGTCGACCACGAAGACCGCCGCCGGGTGCGAACAAACAGCGTGACCGGAGCGTCCTGACCAAACTGGCTCTGCAGGAGGGACTCGCGCTTTCGCGCCTCCATTATCCCGGGTCGCAGCGCGCTGGGTGAGCCGAGCGGTGTCTCGGCAGACGTTGACTGCATCGAGGATCAACAGATCCCCATCAGCGAACAGAACTCGTTCCCTGGTTCTTGCCGTCCTTCTTCGGAGCCGGCTGGGCACCCAACGGCAGGTGGATGATGAAGGTGGTGCCCTTGCCCATCTCGGTTTCAAACCGGATGCTGCCGCCGTGCTTGTCCACGACCACCGAGTGGGCGATGGCCAGCCCCTGCCCGCTGCCCTTGCCGACGGGCTTGGTGGTGAAGAACGGGTCGAAGATTTTCCCGCGCGCCGCCTCGGGGATGCCCGTGCCCGTGTCGGTAATCCGCACTTCCACGGAACCATTGTCGCGCCGCGTACTCACGGTGATCGTTCCCTTGCCGTTGCGGCCATCGCCGACGACATCGGCAATGGCATGCGCGGCATTGATCAAGATGTTCAGGATCACCTGGTTGAACTGGCCGGGCAGGCAGGGCACGGGCGGCAGCTCGGGATCGAAATCCGTCACCACGTCGGACACGTATTTCCACTCGTTGCGGGCCACGGTGATCGTGCTCTCAATGGCGTGGTTCAAATCCACGGAGGTCTTGCTCTCGGAGCCGGGATGAGAGAATTCCTTCATCGCCTGGACGATCCTGGCGACGCGCTGGACTCCATCGAGCGATTGCTCGATGGCCTTGGGCACTTCGGCCATCAGGTAATCAAAGTCGGCCGCCTGCATCGTGGCGATAGACTCCTGAGCCATTTGTTCGGTCGCGGCCTGTCCTTTGGCAGCCTCCAGCAACCGCCGGTGCTGTTCCAGTACCGGATTCATTTCGCGGACTGCGTCCTGGATAAATCGCAGATTATCGCCAATGAACTGGGTGGGAGTATTGATCTCGTGGGCAATACCGGCGGCCAATTGGCCGATCGATTCCAACTTCTGGGCGTGACGCAGTTGGATTTCCATCTGGGCTCGCGCCTCCTCCGCCCGTTTGCGCTCGGTGACGTCGTGGAAGCTCCAAACACGGCCCACGGTCTTGTCGCCGACCCGTTGCGGTCGCGAGTATCGCTCGAAGACTCTCCCGTCACGGAACTCCAGCAGATCGAAACTGTCCATTTCGGGATTCGCGTTGATTTCCCTGATTCGCGAGAGGAATTGTTGAGGATCTTCGACTTGGGACGTGGCCGCCTCCAACAACTTTCGGTCATCCATCGATCGGACGAGGTCGCGGGGGAAGCAGAAGACTTCAACGAATTTTTCATTGAAATTGGTCACCGTTTCACGGCCGTCCGTCACCAGGATACCGTCCGTGGTCGATTCCAGCGTGGCGCGGGTCATCGAAAGGGAATTGGCCAGTTCCCGGGTGCGTTCGGCCACGCGGTTCTCCAATTCGGTTTGCGATTCCTGCAGCGCGGCATCGCGTTCCTGAATCTGGGCGAGCATATGGTTGAACCCGTCGATGAGGCGGCCCAATTCGTCCTCTCCCTGCTTGACGGCGCGTACGGAATAATTCTTGTTCTCGGCAACCGAGCTTACCGTCTGGGCCAGTCCCGCAAGCGGCTCCGAAATGACTTTTTGCAGGCTGGTCGACAGCAGAAAGGCCAGGCCGGAGGACGCCAGCAGCACCACGCCGACGATGAGCGTGTAGCGCCAGACGCGGGCGGTCATCTCACTGAGGTCCATTTCGATATACACCGTACCGACCCGCTCCCGGTCAAAGCTGATCGTCTGGAACAGGCCGAGCCGGTTTTGGCCGAATTGGTAGCCGTCTCGTTGAACGGGAGGCGGCGAGAAAACTCCCCCGAGGTCGGCGCGTTGATACTGTGCGAACGGCCGGCCATATTTGTCGTACACGCAGGCGTGCACAATACTCGGTTGGGCGCCCAGGGATTTCAGGGTCTGCTGCACCGAGTCCGCGTCGTTAAACGTCAGGCCCGACGTGCTGTTGTACCCGGTCATGGCCGCCGTGATGGACAGGTCCTGCGCGATTCGTTTGCGGGATGTCACCTGTTCGCAGGTGACAAAGGCCAGGCAAGCGACCACCAGGGCGATGCCACTGGCCAGCATTGTGATGATGATCAGCTTGCGCTTGATGGGGATGTTGAGAAGCAAGCGCATGGCAGATCCCTCTATGGCTGCTTGAGCCCCGGTTTCGCCAGCTTCAGAAGCTGGGAGCTGATTTTCAGTCCCGCCCGTTCCACCGAATCGGCGGCGATCTCGAACCGCACCTGGTCGGTCTTGCGCACGAAGGTGATCATTCCGCCAGCCGCGGCGAATTTCGCGGACTCGCCGACTGTGAGCACGGGAACGTTTCGGAGCGCGGCCAGCATTTCCGCCACATGGTCGTCGTCGGCCGCGCCGAAGAACACCACGTGCACCGCGGTGGCTTCCTCAGCCGTCTCGATCTGTTTCACCACGACATCGCGGCCACCGACCTTGCGTGTCTGGGCGATCTCCTGCAGTTCGGCGCCGAACGGGCTCCGGCCAAACACGCCGATCACGAGGGGAGCATCATCGCTGGCAAACCGCTGGGCCGGCCACTCGACGTACTTGGTGAAGTTGTAAATGAAGGCGGCCTTGATCTGGCGTTCAGAGAGAATGGGCGCCTGCGTGGCCATGATCGGTTCCACGGCGGCCAACGCCAGCGCAGCGGCAGCCGCCGCGCCGAGCACGGCCATCCAGCTTGCCGTCGTCACACCGCCTGCCGCGGCAATCCGAACGCCCCTATGTAGCCTGCTACGCATCAAAACCGATAGCGAATGGATGCTGTGACGGATGCCGGCTCGATGCTGAATTCGGATGTGCGGAGAACGTAGTTGCGCTTGGACAGAGTCGAATCCGCCAGCGCGGCGAGGTTGTAGCCGTCCAGGCGGATCGTGCATTCCGGCGACGGACGGTACTCCAAGCCGAGGTTCACAAACAAATCCGGTCCGTACGGCTTCGTGTACCCGGGATCGCTCAGCGGCACCGCCGACGGCGGATTCGGAAGCGTGCGGGCGTAGTTGGCATAATCCTGCGCCCCGGGATATCCCGAGTAGAAAATCACCGAGGAACTCACGCTCCACTTCCTGGCGAAGTCCTGCACGACAGCCAGCTTGGTGATCGACGGCGCCCAGTTCGCCAGGTCGTCTCCGAATCCGTACGGGGCGGACGTGATTCCCTGCCCGGCGGGCGGCAACGTCGTGGGGACAGAGGCGTGCACGAGCTCCGCGACGCCCTCGGACAACGTCAGGCGCGTGGTGTTGTTGCTGAACGTCAGCAGCAGTTCACCGCCCGCAATCTGAAAGCGGCCAATGGACGCGGAATGATACAGACTGGGAATCCAGCCAATGGCATTGTAATCCTCGAAAAACGCATTGCCGCTCACGCGCCACTGATCGGTCAATTTCCGCTCATATGATCCCTCGTAGGTTCGCAATGTTTCCGGGCTCGGCGTGGTCCCGTCGCGTTCCCATTGGCCCCACAGTTCCTCGTCCGAACCGCGACGGACCGATTGTCCCGCGATGACCTTGAACGTGTCCTGGTCGGTCGGCGTGAACACCGCCGTTGCTCGCGGTGACAACAACCAGCCTGAAAACCTGTTCTTATCGGTCCGAAAACTGAGGAACGTTGTCCAGGACGGGCTGATTTTCCACTGGTCCTCGGCCATGAACGAAATTGTGTCGGACTGCCACGTCCGCTGCGAAACCACAGGCGCGCTATCCAACGCATACGAAAACGGCGGGTCATCAAACCATTCGTGGGAATAATCCATGCCCAGCACCAGGGACTGCTCCTCATTCGGGATCCAGGAAACGAGGGCGCGGCTGAAGGCTTCCGACTCCGATCCGTGCTGGAAAGGCTCCGGTTGATCGCCCATCAACTGGTCGTCGTAATACCAGATGTGGCCGCTCTGGACCAGCTCCAGATTCCATTCCGGCGCCAGGTCCTTCTTGAAACGCCCGGTGCCGGTGATTTCCTGATTCCGAAACTCGCGCCCCGTCGTCCATTCATCCAACGAAATGTCCGGCGGCCGCGTTTTGGTGTAAATATCGCGCATCGGCCGGTCCTGTTCGCCGTCCTGCACATAGCGGGCCCAAAACTCAAACGGCCCGGTCACGTAACTCGCGTAGGCCTTGTGCCAGAGGTCGCCAAATCCGGCGGCACCGAGGTTGGCCACAGGCCCGCCGAACGGGTGGCCGGCATTGTTGGGAGGCAGACCGTTTCCTGCTGGATACGACTGCCCGATGTAATAGGGCGAATCGGCTCCGATCATGTCAGTCATGCCGTAATACAGAAACAGGCCGGACGTGTCGCTGAACTTGTACCCATAACGGGCTTCCGCCGCCGTGTATTGATCCACGAGACCCTCGCGCACATTCACGTCTGCTCCTTGAAACGTCAATCCGCTGTATGGCTCAACGTCGATAACCCCGATCAATGCGCCCGAACCGTAGGTGGCCGAGGCGGGCCCCCGGACGACGCTCACCGAGCGGATGTCTCCAAACAGCGGCAGGTCGCGCTCAATGTCCGCCCCCATCAGCGTGCGGTTGTTCAGCGTGATGCCGTCCACCTGGTAGAGATACTTGTCTTCGCGGTCGCTGATAATCCCGCGAAACCCAAGATGCGGCCCCAGTTGCTGGTGCTCCAGGAATTGCGCGTTCGGAACATACATCTCCAACAGGTGATTCATGTCCTTGGCGCCTGATCCGTATATGTCCTTGGCGTCCAGCGTCGTCATGTCGACGGGCGCCCGGCGAGGATCGAATTCTGTAAGTCCGGCGGGGCTTTCGACCTTTGCGCTGAGCAGTTGCTCGACGGTCAGGTCTCGCCAATCGTTGGACGCGGAAGATGAAGTGATCTCCGCGGCTGTGACGCCACTCGTTCCCGGCCCCAGCCACAAGCCTGCCACGATGCACAGCAGCATCCCCCTTGTGATTGGTCCGAGAAGTCTGGGCCGAGAATAAGGCCACCTGCTGGCTGACATCTGGTGGTTGGATTGACCGCCGCCGACACTGAGTCTTTCCTCCGCACTCATGCGTATAAGCTTCCCCTCCTCTATTTTTTATCGGCTTGTTCGCCCCTTTGCTTGAGGTGCGCCCCCGTAGCCGCATCCCGCAAGCAATGTCCGGCTCATCGGGTGGAACTGGCAATCGATGTCGGCGTGGAACGGTTGACCACAAGCAACCCCTTGTTGTTGCCTCACGCATGGCATCGGATCCTCGGAGTGTCTGGAATTCAGAACTCGATTCGAGTCATGCTGCCATTCGCCAGCTGCGATTTTGCTTGACTAACCGAGATCGTTTTGATACGAGTACCTCGCAGAGTGAGGAAGCGCCTTGGCGTCGGCGCTTGAGACGGAGACACAAGCTTTTACGACCGTCGGTTGTTGTCACAGGCATTTGCCATTTACGAAGTGAGGTGAAGGCATGAGTGTGATCGAGCGGAAGCGAGTAGTCTCGTGCGCGGAGCAGTCCATCCAACGTTGCTCACGCTTGGTTCTTGCCATCGCCGCGGCCAGCGGTTTCGCTGTCTCCAGTCGAGCGGCCATACTCGTCAACGACACATGGAAGGATGGCACGCGGACCGATCCCGCATCGCCGACCTACGCGGAAAACAATGGCGTCGTCGGCACCGATGCCGATCACGATGGCGATTTGGAGTCGGCGTGGTTTTCCAATCCCAGTGCCAACCTGACCGTTCCCACCGCTGGTGACCTGCGCGGGACGGTGGGTTCCGGTTACTCTTGGTGGACGACCTATTTCACGCCGGCGGCGACGCCGGTGACACTGGCAAATCCCGGAGATCAACTTACGGTGACATGGGTGTTTACGCCGACCGGCGTGGCGGCGGCCAATACGAGCCAGGGCTTCAACCTGGCCATCGTCCGTACTCCCGGCAGCCGCCTGACTGCCGACGGGTCGCCCGCCAGTGAGGCATACGCGGGCTACGCCATGTTTATGAACATGGGCGCCACTCTCAACAACAGCAATCCATTTCAACTTCGAGAATGGACCGACAGCAGTTCCTCGCTCCTCGGCACGTCCGGCAATTGGGGCGCCAACGGCACCTCCAACGCCGGCCTCGCCAACGGGGGCACCAGTGGCAATCACGGTTTCGATAGCGGCACGAGCTATACCTACGTGATGACGTTCACGCTCCTCAGCATCAGCCTTGGGGGAACCAATCTCCAGGTTTCGGCGTCCATGTCGGGTGATGGCCTCAACGGGTCAGGAAGCGAGTCGCTGGTCTACACGGACAGCACGCCCAACAGTTTGACGTATGATACGTTCAGCGTCCGGCCACACGACCTCACCCAAGCCGCCAGCCAATTCGACACCAGCCTGTTTAAGGTTGAGCTGCAGAATATTCCCGAGCCTGCCACGTTCGCGTTGGTCGGCTTGGCGATTGCCGGCTTCGTGGTTGGTGGTCGGCGATTGCGTCGGTAGCCGGTCCTTGCGGGCCATGCCGTGATTGACAGAGAGTTCCTCTTTCCATCCAGGTGGGCGGTTACCGCGCTGCGGCCGAACCGGAAATCGGGTCGGACAGGGGCGCTGGCAACGGCGGTCAAATATGTGCGTGTTCTTCAATTGATATAGCGTTTATTTCAACTGAGCGATTCGGCTCCTTGTATAGGATCGACATTTGACAGTCTTCGGCGGTAATAATAATAAATACGATATGCTGTGTAGTATTTGCTGCTGAGAGCTTGGTGTCAGGTGCTACGCAGAGGGGCGGGATTTTGTTTACATTGAGGCTGTGAGGCACCCGAAATGGGTAGGTGGAGGTACTACGCAGGTGTTCTACTTGCGTTGCCCGTTGCGAACGCGGCTATGTACTATGTGTCTCCCTCGGGCAACGACACCAACTCCGGCGCAATCGATTCGCCGTTGTCCAACATCACCGCCGCCGTGAATCTTGTGGGGCCCGGCGACACGATTTACCTCCGCGGCGGAACGTACACCTATTCGACCACGATACTGATCACCAATGGCGGCACCGCCGCGGCGCCGATCAATCTGTTTGCCTACCCGAACGAACATCCGGTTATCGATTTCTCGGCGATGGCCGACAACGACGCCAATCGCGGGTTTCGCATCACCACCAACGCCGCATCGGGACTTGGTGGCTGCTATTGGCACATCAAGGGTTTGGAGGTCTATCGGGCCGGCGACAACGGGATGAAAATCGAGGGCAGCGACAACATCATCGAGTTCTGCTCCTTTCATCACAACCACGACAGCGGGTTGCAGATTGGACTGGGCGACAGCGACGCGGACATCGCGACTCGTGTTTGTTCCAATCTGATCCTGAATTGCGATTCGTATCTCAACTACGATCCGCGTCACGGCGGCGGCAATGCGGACGGTTTTTGCTGCAAGCTTCATCCGGGCGCCGGGAACGTCTTCCGCGGATGCCGGTCATGGGAGAATTCCGATGACGGCTGGGACCTCTATAAGAACCAGTATGATGTCACGCTCGATAATTGCTGGACGTGGCACAACGGTGACCCGGCCAGCTTCGGAACGAATTCCGCCGGCAACGCCGAAGGATTCAAGCTGGGCGGCGACACCGATTTCTACGGACCGCGCCTGGTGAAGCAGTGTATTGCCTTCGACAATCATTACGGCGGATCGAGCGGCGGCAAGGCCTTCCATCAGAACGACCATCAGGGCGCCATCACACTGCTCAACTGCCTGTCGTTTTCCAACAGCCTCAACTATGCGCTCAACAACAGCGGCGGGACGCATACGGTGGAGAATTGCGTGTCGTTTTCGCCCTACCCCGGCGGCAAGCTGGTCTCGAGCAACAGCAGCAGCAGCGACATCTACATCGACAACAGCTGGAATTACCCCACGAATGTCGTCACCGTCACCACGGCGGATTACGTGATTCTCACCGAGGAAGCGGCCAAGGCGCCGCGTCAGACCGACGGCAGCCTGCCCAATAACGGGTTTGCGCGGCTGGTGAAAGGCAGTGTGCTCATCGACAAGGGCCTGAACGTCGGCCTGCCGTACAACGGCGCCGCGCCGGACCTTGGCCCGTTTGAATACTCGTCGCTGCGCACGGTGTTGGTCGACTCCGTCTCCATGACGGCCACGGGCTTGAATATCCATGTGACCGGCCTGACCAGCGACGGTTCCATCATCGTCTTCTCGTCGCCAGACATGGTGACCTGGACCCCTGTTTTCACCAATGCGCCCGTTTGGGGCGGATGGACGTACGTCGACCCGGCCGCAACAAATCTCATACAACAGTTCTATGAAGTGGATGAACAATAGGAGCATGATACATGACTGCCATCGCGCGACGAACCACGACGTTCGTAATCGGCTCGCTGCTCTTGCTTTCGGCGAGCTCGGGCGCCAACACGTACTACGTGGCCACCAACGGGAATGACACGGCCTCCGGCACCAGCACCAACACACCGTGGCGAACGCCGGAGCGGGGAATCGCCTCGGTCACTGCCGGAGACACGCTGTACGTGCGTGGTGGGACGTACATGCTCACCAATCAGGTCAAGACCGCCAAGGCCGGCACGGCGGCCAATTACTGCAACCTGTGGGCGTACCCCGGCGAGCATCCGTTTTTCAACGCGACGAATCTGGCCTCGGGCAACCGCGGGATCTATATCAGCAAGGATTTCTGGTACGTCAAAGGCATCGAGGTGGGATTTGCCCCCGATAACGGGATTATCATCGGCAGCGGCTCCAACATCATCGAAGGCTGCGTGATCCACGACAACCAGAACGATGGAATGACCCTGGGGAGCACGACGGTTCAGGCCCACCACAATCTCATCTTGAACTGCGATTCCTATCGGAACTTCCAGGCCAGCAGCGGCGGCAATAATGGGGACGGATACTCGGCCAAACAGGGTTGTGGCGTAAGCAACGTTTTCCAGGGCTGCCGGTCCTACTTGAATTCCGACGACGGCTGGGATTTCTATGACAACAACTCCAACACCGTCACGCTTCTCAATTGCTGGTCGTTTATGAACGGCTCGAATCAGTGGAATGTCGGCTCGTTCTCGGGCAACGGCAACGGGTTCAAACTCGGCGGCGCCGGCACGCACGCCGGGCATGTATTGAAGCAATGCCTCGCTTTCTATAACCACAGCAAAGGATTTGACCACAACCTCGGTGTCGGAGCCCACACCCTGTACAACTGCACGGGATTTGGAAACGTCAATCCGAACTTCAGTTTCTACGATGCGCCCGCCAGCGGGACGGATGTCTTCAAGAACGACATTTCCTACATGAGCGGCAGCACCAACATCTATGGCATCAATATCGTCCCCGGCTCGACCATGGTCTCCAACAGCTGGCAGAATGGTTTGACCGTGAGCTCGAATGACTTTGCCAGCCTCGACGTGTCGCTGGCATTTGCAGCGCGCAATTCCGATTACAGTCTGCCCACCAACAACTTTGCGCGGCTCGCCGCGGGCAGCCACCTGATCGATGCCGGCGTGGACGTCGGCCTGCCCTACAACGGCAGCGCACCGGACCTGGGCGCATACGAATTCGTGCCCAGTTCTTCTTCTTCGGCAGCCGTAGCCGGCTTCACAGTCAGCCCGACCAATGGCGTGGAACCGTTGGCTGTAGCGTTCAGCGATACATCGACGGGGACGCCACCGCTAAGCCTGTCCTGGGACCTTGGCGACGGATTCGCGACCAACACGGCTGGCGGCGCCAACTTCGTCCACTCGTACGCAGCGGGTACGTACACTGTGACGCTAACCGCCAGCAATTCGGCCGGCACCAGCACGCTCGTGTCTAACAATCTGATCGTTGTGACGCCGGCAATCCAGGCGGCAGCGGCCGGTTTCACAGTCAGTCCGACCAATGGTGTGGAACCGTTGGCTGTGACGTTCAGCGATACATCGACGGGGACGCCACCGCTAAGCCTGTCCTGGGACCTCGGCGACGGCTTCACCACCAACACCGCCGGCGGCGCAGTCCTCGTCCATTCGTATGCAGCCGGCACGTACACTGTGTCGCTCACCGCTAGCAATTCCGCGGGGACCAGCACGATCGTGTCGAGTAATCTGATCGGCGTGGTCACCGTGTTCCAAGCCTGGCAATTGCAGTACTTCGGTTGCACGGATTGCTCGCAGGCGGACCCGGATGCCGATCCTTATGGCAAGGGGATGAGCAACACCAACCAGTTCCTGGCCGGGCTCAACCCGACCAACCCGGCTTCCATCTTCCGGATCACCTCGATCGTCGCCGACAGCAGCAACAACGTCGTGATCACCTGGTCGACCGCCGGAGGCCATACCAACGCCGTGCAGGCCAGTGCGGGCGACGGGAGCGGCAATTACGCGAGCAGCTTTAACAGCATTGGTGACCCGATCATCATTCCGGGCGCCAGCGACACCACGACCAACTACGTCGATGCCGGCGGGGCGACGAACACGCCCGCCCGCTACTACCGAGTTCGCCTTGTCCCATGAACAAGACAGCGACACAGATCATCAGCGCGTTCCAGCCCACGTCGGCTGTCAACACACAACAGGAGTTCTACCCAGACAACAGGAGTTCTACCCAGTACAGGAGCAATAGGCATTCCATGAAGAAAATCCTTGTCCCCCTCATCGTGG
This sequence comes from Verrucomicrobiia bacterium, assembly GCA_035541135.1. Taxonomy (GTDB): domain Bacteria; phylum Verrucomicrobiota; class Verrucomicrobiia; order Palsa-1439; family Palsa-1439; genus Palsa-1439. The sequence continues at coordinate 49,410 of DATKNW010000016.1, read as the reverse complement.
GAACGTTGTTCGCCTCCGTCGCGCACGCCGCCGTTCAAAGCCTCCCATTCACGGACCATTTCAGCTACGCCAATGGCAATCTGTACACCGTCGGCGCCGGCGTCTGGGATGCGGGCGGCAACACCGGTCCCGAAATCCTGGTGACCAACAGCGCCGCCCTGACAGCTCCGGCAAACTTCACCAACTCGACCGGCAACGGCGTGAAATGGACTCCGAGCGGCACGGCCCGTCGCGCCATGGTGCAATTCACCGCGATCTCCAGCAACACCCCCGGCACGACGCTGTACGCATCGTTCCTGGTAAATCTCGTCTCCGTCTCGGGCACGAAGCTGTTTGCCTACTTCGACACCTCCACCTCGCAGCCATCCAGCCCGCAATTGGGGGTCTTCGCGACGAGCAGCTCGATCGGCATCGGCAAGAAATCCAGCAGCCCGGCGGCGTCGATTACCGTCGGTAGCGGAACCCACCTTGTGGTGGTACGCTACACGTTTACGGGCACGTCCACCGATCAGGCGGATTTATGGGTCGACCCGACCAACACAACCTACAGCGCGACCAATGCGCCGGCGTCGATGGGAACCGCGAGTGGGGGAAGCAATCCGGCGTCGATTCCGTACTTTGGAATCTACGCGATCAGCGGCAGTGGCCCGACACTATACATGGATGAAGTGCGCATCGGCACCAACTGGTACGACGTGGTCGTCGGCACGCCCCCGGCGCCGCCGCAGGTGACAACCAACGCTCCCGTGGTCACCGCGGTGCAAATGACCGATCAGGGGTTCGTCATGCAGGGAATCGGCGGATCGTCGAATGGCGTGTTCTCCATCCTGGCTTCCACGGACATGACGTTGACCACCGATCAGTGGACAACCGTTGGGACGTACAATTTCGATGCCAACGGCAACTTCAACGTCACCAACCCGGTCCCCGACGGCACGACCAGCGAGTTCTTCATCCTCTACACATCCAGCATCGCGACGAGCACTCCGCCGTCGATCACCTCGCAACCGGGTGACCAGATGGTTCTGCCCGGGCAGCCCGCGTCGTTCAGTGTCACCGCGGAAGGTTCGCTGCCGCTAAGCTATCAATGGTATTTCGACACCAATACAGTGCTCGGAACTGGCACCAATGCGACGTACACGATCTCCAGCGTGTCGTCCAATGATGTCGGCACCTATTCTGTGATCGTGGCGAACAGCGCCGGCTCCGTAACCAGTTCCGTCGCTTATCTGAGCCTGGGCGAACCTGTGACGAATGGCAACTACTACGTTTCCAACACGGGCACCGATACCAACGACGGCTCGTTCAGTCACCCGTTCTACAGCCTGCAGAAAGCGACCGACCTCGCTCAACCGGGCAACATCATTTACGTGCGGGGCGGGACGTTCGCCTACGTCAACACCATCAACATCCGGACCAACTCCGGCACCGCGGACGCGCCCATCCAGGTCCTGGCGTACCCGGGCGAACATCCCGTGTTGGATTTTTCGAGCCAGCCCATCGGCGACGACTCCCGGGGGATGCACATCTACACCAATGCGAATTACTATTATTTCAAAGGCCTGGAGATTTGCCATTGCGGGGATAACGCCGTCAAGCTCGAGGGCAGCCATGAAACCTTCGACCAGTGCATCTTCCACGATAATCAGGATACGGGTCTCCAGATCGGGTTCGGACACACGAACGAAAACCCCGGCGGAGCCTGGGCCGCCTACAACACAATCATCAATTGCGACTCGTACTTGAATTATGACAACGCAACACACGGCGGCAATGCCGACGGCTTCGGCTGCAAGATGCATTGTGGTCAGGGCAACGTCTTCATCGGCTGTCGCGCTTGGTACAATTCCGACGACGGCTGGGACCTGTACCAGACGGATTACACCGTCATCATCAGCAACTGCTGGGCTTGGAAGAGCGGCTATAACGCCCAGGGCCAGACCCAGGGCAACGGGAACGGCTTCAAGATGGGCGGTAACGGCAGCCCCGGCGGCGATTCCAAGGGCACGCACTACGCCTACAATTGCGTGGCGTTCGGCTGCAAGGTCAACGGCTTCGACCAGAACAGCCACATGGATGGCGACGTCGTCATCAACTGCCTGGCCTTCTCCAACGGAAGCAGTGGCTATAACTACTTCTTCGAGGGCAGCCTGAACCCGGGCAAGACCAACATCTTCATCAATAACGCCGGTATCCCGCGGTCGGGGACCAGCGGCAACTTCAGTGAAGACAACAACCCCATCGAAGAGAACAACAGTTGGAACCTTTCCGTCACGGTCAGCAGCGCTGACTTCGGTGACATTAGCGAGGCGGCCGCGGGGGCGGCGCGCCAGGCAGATGGCAGCCTGCCGACGGGTTTCGCCCGGCTCGTCTCTGGCAGCGATTTGATCGACAAGGGCACTACCGATTCAGGCCTGCCGTTCTGTGGGAGTGCTCCGGACCTCGGAGCCTACGAGTCTTGCCCATGAAGTGAACCAGAGAGAAATCATCAACGCAGAATAACCGGTGAGGTAAGTCATGAGGACTTGGATTGCGGTTGTTGTTGGCAGTTTCTTATTGCACAGCGCGCAAGCGCAGTTGTTGGTCGAACACTTCAATTACAACAATGGCAGTCTGGGGGCATCGGGCATCGGGGACACGGTCTGGAACGGCGGTGACAGCCCCAGCGTGGCCCTCATTGTCACCAATGCGGCCGCGCTGACCAATGCGTCCTTGGCCGGCATCACGGGCAAGGGTCTGCAGTATAACGGGGGCACGTTCAAGAAGCGGAACGCGACCTTCACCGCGCAAACCACCGGGACCGTCTACGTCTCGTTCCTGCTCAGCATTCAGACGGCCCCCAGCACGGTCAAGGCGTTCGTGTACCTGCACAACAGCACCTCGGCGACCGGTTCACCCGAGCTGGGGATTTTTCTGAATGGAAACAACATTGGCATCGGCAAGGGCGTGTCGACCCCAGCCACAAGCACGGCGTTGAGCGCCGGCACGCACTTCATTGTCGCCAGCTACACCTTCCAATCGGGCGCCGATCAAGTGGCGCTGTGGGCGGACCCGACGTCGTTGGGCGACAACAGTAGTGTTCCGAGTCCGACCATCTCGACGACCGCGGGCAGCGACGGGTCGTCGCTGTCGGTCATTTTCCTGAATCATGCGGCCGCACAGACGCTGTACGTGGACGAACTGCGCGTGGGCACAAGCTGGGCCGATGTGACGCCCACCTCCGCTCCGCCACCGCCGCCGCCCTCGACGGGTCTGGTCATCACCAACGTCGCCATGACGGCGAATGGATTCGTTATCATGGGCACGAACGGCCCGGCAAACGGACAATATGACGTGCTGGCCTCGTCGGATCTGACCCAGTCGATCAGCAATTGGCCCGTGATCGCCACGGAGCCATTCGATGCCAACGGCAATTTCTCATTCACCGACGGCTCGGCGACTCCGGATCAGATGCAGAATTTCTACGTGCTCCATGTCACCACGAACGCGGCCCCTGCGGTGCCGCCGACCATCTCGACGCAGCCTCAGGATACAACGAATCTGCTGGGCAACGCCGCCTCGTTTACGGTCGGAGCCAACGGCACGGCTCCATTGAGTTTCCAGTGGTACTTCAATTCCACCAACGCGATCGCCAATGCGGCGTCCGCCACACTCATGTTGACGAATATCCAGTACAGCGACGCCGGCGGGTACTCGGTCATTGTCTCCAACACCGCCGGCTCCGTCACGAGCGTCGTGGCCATGCTGGTGGTCACCAATATCGAGACCCCGCCGTTTATCACGGCCCAGCCACAACCCCAGACCGCCAACCCGGGTCAGACCGTGACCTTCAGCGTGACGGCCGGCGGGTCTGTGCCGCTGTTCTACCAGTGGGTTCTTAATGACGTTACGCCATTGGACAGCCAGACCAATGCGTTGTTGACGCTGAGCGACGTGGGGACTCTTGATGCGGGCAACTATTCTGTTATCGTCTCCAACGTCTTCGGTGTCACCAACAGTGTCGATGCCTCGCTGACCATCAATACAAACGTCGTGCCGAACTTCGGCCCCGTCGGCTTCTGCAATGACACCACGACCATTACCGGCGGCGCAGCGGGCCCGGCGGTATACGTCGGCAGCATGGCCGAGCTTCAGACCTATTCGCAGGCGAACGCGGCCTATACGATTTACGTCACCAATTCGTTTGCGCTGACGGGCATGGACACCCATATCTACTCCAACAAGACGGTCATCGGGGTGGGCAATGTGGTGCTCAGCGGCGGCGGACTTTACATCTACCGCATGCACAATATCATTGTCCGCAACCTGACAATCTCGGGCTCCTCCGATGACGGAATCGGCATCCATTACTCCGACCACGTCTGGATCGATCACTGCACGCTCATCGACTCATCCGATGGCCAAATCGACATCACACAGTCCTCGGACTACATCACGTTGTCGTGGTGCAAGTTCTATTACACCTATGACCACGGTCATGATCTGTGCAATCTGATCGCCTCGAGCGACTCCGACAATGGCAGCCAGTATCATACTACGTTCCATCACAACTGGTGGGGCCAACTCGTCGTCGAGCGCATGCCGTCCGTGCGGTTCGGCCATGTCCATTGCTTCGACAACTTCTACGATGCCTCCATCAACGGCGTCGTGACGAACAATTATTGCGTCCGCACGCGGATCGACGCTCAGTTGCTCGTGGAGAATAACTGGTTCCAGAACGTGCGCGACCCGTGGGAGCAATACATCACCGGGGCCAGCGGCACGCAAGGGCTGCTGTTTGCGACGAACAACAACGTCGGGTTCCTGGACACCTCCCATAATGTGAGCTGGAGTGGGACAAAGACAAACAAAGATGGCACCATCGATGTAATGATCCCGGGCACGGACACCGTGTTCACGCCGCCGTATTCGTACACGTTGGATAACGCGTCCGACGTTCCCAACATCGTGACCAATTACGCCGGTGCCGGCGTGGTTTCCTTTGGGCCGTAGTACGAAACCGTCGAACTGCCAAGGAATAAGGACTACGATTATGAAACTGTTAGCGCGATTACTGATACAGGTGGTTTCCGGGCTGCTTTTCCTACAGGTTTCGCAAGCTCAATTGTTGGTCGAGCATTTCGACTACAACAATGGCAGCCTGGGAGGGGCGGGAGTCGGCAGCACGGTGTGGACCGCCGGCGATAGCCCGAGCGTCGCCCTCATCGTCACCAATGCGGCTGCGCTCACCAATGCGTCGTTGAGCGGCATCACGGGCAAGGGCCTGCAGTATAACGGGGGCACGTTCAAGAAGAGGGCGGCCTCGTTCACGGCGCAAACCACTGGGACCGTGTACGTCTCGTTCCTACTCAGCATTCAGACGGCCCCCAGTACGGCCAAGGCGTTCGTGTACCTGCATAACAGCACCTCGGCGACGAGCTCGCCCGAGCTGGGGATATTCCTGAATGGAAACAACATCGGGATCGGCAAGGGAGTGTCCAGCCCGGCCGTCAGCACGGCCTTGAGCGCCGGTACGCACTTGATTGTCGCCAGCTACACGTTCCAGTCCGGCGCCGATCTGGTCGCGCTGTGGGTGGACCCGACGTCCCTGGGCAACAACAGTAGCGTTCCGAGTGCGACCATCTCGACGACCGCCGGTAGTGACGGCTCGTCGCTGTCCACAATCTTCCTGAATCACGCCGCCGCGCAAACGGTGTATCTGGACGAACTGCGCGTCGGCACGAGTTGGGCGGATGTGACCCCGACAAGCACTGCCCCGGTTGTCTCGGGTCCGCCCGTCATCACGCAAGCCTTCATGGATCCGACGGGCTTTGTCGTGTCGGGCACAAATGGAACGCCCAGCGGCACCTATTATGTCATCACCTCCGCCAACATGGCGGCGACGGTGTCCAACTGGTTCTGCATTGCCACCAATCAATTTGACAGCCTGGGCAATTTCGCCTGCACGAATCCGGTTTCTCCAGCGGATATGGTCCGGTTTTATCGGATCTGGTTTGGGAGCCCCGGGCCGGTGAATCCGACGCCGCCGTCGATCAGCTCGCAGCCGCTGGGGTTGTCGGTCCTGCAAGGCCAGAGCGCCAGCTTCACCGTGGTGGCGACCGGTACAATGCCGCTGAGTTATCAATGGTACTACAACTTGAGCACCGCGATCGGCGGGGGCATCGGCGCCACGCTGACGATCACCAACGTTCAGCTCTCGGATGCCGGCAGTTATTCCGTGATTGTGGCCAACAGCGCGGGCTCGGCGACGAGTTCGGTGGCCACGCTCACTGTGAGCGTGCCCGTCCCCCCGTCCATCGTTACCCAGCCACAGGATCTGACGGTTGGCGAAGGCGATACCGCCAGCTTCAACGTGGGGGCCAACGGCACGGCGCCCTTGAGTTACCAGTGGTACTACAATACCAACACACCGGTGGGAAGTGGAGGCGCGACGTTGACGCTGAGCGGCGTTTCCACCGATGACGCCGGTGGTTATTCGGTGATCGTCGCCAACGGCTATGGTTCCATCACCAGCGTCGTGGCAACGTTGACCGTGACCAACGTGTTGGCCGCGCCGTCGATCTCCACGCAGCCACAGAGTCAGACCGTCACCGAAGGCCAGGGCGCCGCGTTCAGCGTGACCGCCAACGGCACGCCACCGTTGACGTATCAATGGTATTTCAACACGAACTCACCCATGGCGAATGCGACCAACTCGACATTGTCGGTGGACAATGTTTCCAGTAACGACGCCGGCGTGTACTCCGTCCTCGTGGCCAACGACTACGGTTCCATCACCAGCGCGTTTGCCACGCTCACCGTGAATCCCGCACCCACCAACGGCGGTCCGGTTCAGATCTTGCAGGCCGAGGATGGGACGTTTACCGGGACCGTGGCCAATAACCACTCGGGATATACCGGCACCGGGTTTGTGGACACGGATAATGCGGTGGGCAGTTACATTGCGGTGGAATTCGGCCGACAGCACGCGGGCACGGAAACGATGTACATTCGCTACGCTCACGGAAAGACCGACGACCGGCCGGCGTCAGTCATGGTCAACGGCGCCACCGTCACCAGCTCGCTGGCGTTCCCCGCCACGGGTGATTATACAAACTGGCAATATGTTACCAACGCGATTCCGGTGGTGGCGGGACGGAATGTGGTGCAGATCACGGCTCTGAACTCAGGCGGATTGGTCAACGTGGACCGATTCGAGATCACTGGTGATCCGCAATACAAACTGAATGTCTCGGTCGTCGGCGGGGGAATCGTCTCGTTGAATCCCAGTAATGCGTTCAACTACTACAATCCCGGCACGCCGGTGCAGCTGACGGGTGTACCAGTGACCGGTTCGGTGTTTGCCGCGTGGTCGGGGGATCTTGTCAGTTCCAACAATCCCGACACGTTGATTGTGAACTCCAATGAGTCCGTGACGGCCACGTTCAACGCGTTCCTGCATTTCCCGCTGTATGTGTCCCCGACGGGAAGTGACTCCAACCCCGGAACGATCGATCAGCCGTTCTATTCGCTGCAAAAAGCCGTCGATGCCGCCATCCCCGGCGATACGATCAACGTGCGGGGCGGCACGTTCACGTACGCCGCGACTGTTCTTATCGATAAACCGGCCACCTCGAACAGCCCCATCAGCATCGTGGCCTATTCCGGCGAGCACCCGGTTCTCGACTATTCGACATGGCATCCCGCGAGTGAAGATATCCGCAGCGGAGCACGCGGCATTCGAATTACCACCAATGCCCAATATTGGGTCTTGGAGGGACTGCAGATTCAGTTCGCACCCGACAATGGTGTGAAATGCGAAGGAGGCCATATCACCTTCGATCGATGTATCTTCAATGACAACGGGGACACCGGCCTGCAGATCGGCCTGAACAAAGATACGCTCTCCAGCAATCCCGACCCCGAACACTTCGCGGCCTACGTTTACGTGCTGAACTGTGATGCCTATCATAACAACGATCCCGCGACCGGGTACGAAAATGCCGACGGCATTGACTGCAAGCTCTACGCCGGCAAAGGCAATCGTCTTTATGGTTGCCGTTCCTGGGATAATTGCGATGACGGCTACGATTGTTATCAGACGGACTACGAGATCGTCTTCCAGAACTGCTGGTCCTGGCACAACGGCGACCCGAGCCTGTTTGGAAACCCGTCCTCATTCAGCGGCGATGGCAACGGGTTCAAGCTCGGCGGGGACAGCACGTACTGTCCGATGCTGGTGGAGAATTGTGTCGCGCTAAATTGCCAGTGGGGGACCACCGTCGGGTTTGCGTACAACGACAACACCGCCCCGATCACCTTGTACAACTGCGCCGCGCTTAACTGTGGCCGAAGCTACAACATGCAGCAGGCGGGCAACATCTTCGCGAATTGTCTGGATTACAACGCCACGCGGCCGGCACCGAAGGACATCTCGTCCTCGTCAACGATGCAGAATTGCAGTTGGACCTTGGGAATCACGGTCACCGCGGGCGATTTCATCAGCATGGCGGAAGCCGATGCCGCTGCGGCCCGGCAGGCGGACGGCAGTCTGCCGAATAACGGCTTTGGCCGGTTGGCCGCCGGAAGTGACCTGATCGACAAGGGCGTCGACATTGGCTTGCCCTATTGCGGCAGCGCCCCGGATCTCGGAGCCTATGAGTATTGTCCATGAATTGAACGAGGAGAAACCAACACAGAATAACCCATGAGGTGAGTCATGAGGAAATTAGTCGTGATTGCCGTTGGCATCATGCTGCTGCGAAGCGCCCCGGCACAGTTGCTCGTCGAGCACTTCAATTATAACAATGGGAGCCTCGGAGGTTCCGGTATTGGGGACACGGTGTGGACGGGCGGCGACAGCCCCAGTGTGGCCCTGATCGTCACCAATGCCGCCGCGCTGACGAATTCGTCCCTGGCCGGCATTTCCGGCAGCGGGCTGCGCTACAACGGCGGCACGTTCAAGAAGCGGAACGCAACCTTCACCGCGCAAACCACTGGGACCGTGTATGTCTCCTTCCTGCTCAACATTCAGACGGCCCCCAGCACGGTCAAGGCGTTTGTGTACCTGCACAACAGCACCTCGGCGACCAGTTCGCCCGAGCTGGGTATCTTCCTGAGTGGAAATAACATCGGCATCGGGAAGGGCGTGTCCAGCCCGGCCGTCAGCACGGCGTTGAGCGCCGGCACGCACTTCATCGTCGCCAGCTACACGTTCCAATCGGGCGCCGATCAAGTGGCCCTTTGGGCCGACCCGTCGTCGCTCGGCGATAACAACAACATCCCCGGCTCGACCATCTCGACAACCGCCGGCAGCGACGGATCGTCGCTATCAGTCATTTTCGCGAATCATGCAGCCTCGCAAACGCTGTACGTCGACGAACTGCGGGTCGGCACGAGCTGGGCCGATGTAACGCCGACCAGTAGCGGGCCACCGCCGCCACCTCCCTCAACCAATGGCGTGGTCATTACTACCATTTCCTTCACGTCGGGTGGCGATTTCTACCTCCAAGGCACGGGTGGGACGCCCGGCAGCAATTTCGAGATCGAAACTTCGACCGACATGACAATCCCGTTCACCAATTGGTTGCCGGCCGGGAACTTCAAGTTTGACTCATTGGGCAACTTCGGCGTCACAAGTCCTGTCACGCCCGGTACTCTCCAGCGCTTCTTTACGATCAACGTCGGCGGCACCAATTCGGTCCCGCTGAGCCCGCCGGTCATTCTGACGCAGCCGCAGGACACGACCAATAGCGCCGGGACGACCGCGACCTTCACGGTTGGCGTCAGCGGTTCCCCGCCGTTCGGCTTCCAGTGGTATCTGAACAGCGTCACGCCTCTGGGCGGTGGCACGAACTTGACATTGACGTTGAACAACGTGCAAACGACCGATTCGGGCGGCTATTCGGTCATTGTCTCCAACACGGCCGGCTCCGTCACCAGCGTCGTCGCGCAGTTGCTGGTGACCAACGTGCTCTCGGCTCCGGTCATCGTCACGCAACCGCAGGACCAGACCGTCACGGTCAGCAACAACGCGTCATTCAGCGTGGTCGCTGTCGGAACGCAGCCATTGTCTTACCAGTGGTACGTCAACACCAATACACCGATTAACAATGCCACGAATGCCACATTGGTGCTGACGGATGTGCAGTTCACCGATGCCGGCGTGTACTCGGTCGCGGTCAGCAACAATCAGGGCGCAACCAACAGCAACTTCGCCGCGCTCACGGTCAACCAGCAGTCCGCCCCCAACTTCAGCCAGGTCGGCTATGCGGGCTACAACTTCAACCTGACCGGTGGAACGGGCGGGCCGACGGTCGATGTCTACCAGTTGTCCGACATGGCCGCCTACTACGGCACGGATACCGGCAAGGCGCCGAATACTCCGGCCGTGCTCAGGATCCACGGCACCGTCACGCTGCGGACGAATGGCGACACGTACTTCGGTAATAACAAGACGATCATCGGTGTGGGCACGAATGCCGCGGTCATCGGCGACATTGGTTTGTTCTACTGCACCAACGTCATCGTGCAGAATCTCGACATCTCCAACTCGGGGAGCATCGGTGACGCGGACGGGGTCACCTGCAAGTACTATCCCGAGCATATCTGGGTCGACCATTGCACGATCCATGATACGCAGGACGGCATCGTTGATGTCACCCGCGGTGGCGATTTCGTCACCGTTTCCTGGTGCAAGATGTTCTACACGGCACCGACCGGCCACCAGGATGTCGATCTCATCGGCGGCGATGACGGCGACTCGGCCAGTGACACGGGCGCCCTGCATGTGACGTTCCACCACAACTGGTGGGGCGCGCTGTGCCAGGAGCGCCTGCCATCCGTGCGGTACGGTCGCGTCCATGTGTTTAACAACTACTACACGGCGACGGGTAACAACTACTGCGCTCGCACGCGCATCGACGCCGAAGTGCTCGTCGAGGGCAACTGGTATCAGAACGTCCAGAACCCGTGGGAGCTCCTGGTCACGTCAGGGACGACCGGCAAGTTGCTGGCCCAGTACAACAACGTCGGCTACCTGGACGCTTCGTATGGGGTCACATGGGTGAACGGATGGTATCCCGGCCAGTCGCTGATCCCGGGGACCGATACGTTGACTCCGTCGTCGTGGAACCCGGCAAGCATCACTGACCCGGATCCGTCGAACGTGCCGCCGTACGCGTACACGTTGGATAATGCCGCGGATGTGCCGGGCCTCGTGACCAACTATGCCGGCGCCGGCAAGGGCCCGTTCGCGCCATGACGACAACACTGTTGTCTCACATGCGAACGAGAGGTCGTAACAAATAGTCTGGAATGGGCGCAGCCGTATGCGGCCAAAAATGAACGAACATCCAAAGCCACGTTCACAGCTCGGTGAAGCAACCGCCGGCTGCGCCCACTCTCCTATTCGGTGATGGCGTCCCGAAGAAGGTTCGAGCCCTTCCTTCGGTCACATTACCAGTCCACGGCCCTGCCCCATTGTGGTGTGGTGTACCGACGCCACAGCTGGCGGTGTATCGAACCGGCCTGACCCACCCCACCCCGGAATCTTCACTTCGGCCAAATTCTGCGAGGGATTGGACCCGGGCTGCAGACTCAGTTGAGCATTTTGGCCCTGCGAGCTGAGATTAACCTTGTTTTTTATTGGTCAATGTACGATTCTACTCCTGTCCTTAGTGAGCAACGAGTCTCAACCCGCAAGGCTGCAATTTACTTGGGCCGGCGCGATGTGAGCATCAGAGCAGGGTAACCGCACCAGTGACGGGGACAAACGGAAAGTCATACTCCCACATGCACAGGGCCCTCGCCTCAAACGCGCTCGGGGTCCTGCTCAGCACGTCCGCACTGTTCACAAGCGTTCAGCCAGCGGTCGCCATCATCGATGCCACGCTGCAGATGCAACTGGGCAATCCCAGTGGCGCGACTGCGGACCCCAACAACCATGACCATTATCTGATTCAGCGCACAGTCGAGGCGATCGATTACAGCGATAATTTGGGCGAACCCAATTGGGCGAGCTGGGACCTGACATCGAGCGACCTCGGCTCGTCCGGGCGTTGCGGCAGTTTTTACACGGACACAAACCTGCCCTCAACCTTCACCAACACGGTGACGGAGGGCTGCTACAGTGGTTCCGGCTATGATCGCGGTCACATGTGCCCCTCCGCCGACCGTACCGATAGCTCGACCAACAACTGCTTGCTTTTCTACATGTCAAACATGGTCCCGCAGAACCCGAGCAATAATTCGGGTATTTGGTCGAGCCTGGAGGACTACGAGCGCTCCCTGGCCTCCTCGTATGAGGTGTTGATCACTTGTGGCCCGAGCGGGTTCGGTTCTACCACGATCTGCAGTGGTCATGTCCACGTTCCTTCCAGTCTCTGGAAAGTCATCGTCTGCGCTCCGTTGGGCAGCGGGACCGCGCTCAGCCGCGTTACCGCCGCCGATCCCGGCACCATTCGCGTGATCGCCGTCGAGATTCCCAACGTGTCTGAGACCGGGCACTCGTGGACAGAGTTTGTTACCTCCACCAAACAGGTCCAATATGATACCGGTCTGACATTCTTCAATGCCTTGCCAAACAACCTCGCGTGGGTGCTGCGGAGCGAGGTCGATGGTCAAACCCCCGCCGCCCCCGGCTCCATCGGCTTCTCCCCGTCCAGCGGCATGGTGGGCACCGGCGTCACCATCACCGGCGCGAACCTGGATTCCACCACCAACGTGACAATCAACGGCGCCAGCGCGTCGTACACCATCACCGCCACCAACCAGCTCACGGCCATCGTCCCCGCCGGCGCGACGACCGGCCCGGTCTCCGTCAGGACGCTCGGGGGCACAGCCACAAGCTCCAGCAGCTTCACAGTGACAACAGGAACTGGCCCCGATCTGGCAATCACCAAGACTCATACGGGCAATTTCATCCGGGGCGACAGCGGCGATACGTATACCATCATCGTCACCAATGTCGGCAACGCCGCCTCGAGCAACACGGTCACGGTCACCGACGCGCTGCCCACGGGCCTGACCGCTACTGCGATCAGCGGCACCGGCTGGACTGCTACGCTCAGCACGCTCACCTGCACGCGCTCCGATGCCCTGGCCGCCGCGGCCAGCTATCCGCCCATCACCGTGACGGTGGATGTCTCCAGCAGCGCCCCAGCCAGCGTCACCAATGGTGCCACCGTTTCGGGCGGCAATGATGTGAACTCGGCCAACAATGCCGCCACCGATCCGACCACGATCAACGCTCCCGGTGCCGCGCAACTCAGCGTGAGCCCGTCGTCCGGGCTTGCTTCCAGCGGCTACGCGGGCGGCCCGTTCAGCCCCGCCAGGCAAGTGTACGCGCTGACCAATAGCGGGGGCGCCTTGCTGCAGTGGACGGCGAACAAGACGGCTGACTGGCTGACCCTGTCGGTCGCCGGCGGCAGCCTGGCACCGGGGGTCGGGACCAACGTGACCGTTAGCATCAATTCCACTGCTTATCTCCTCGCCGCCGGGAACTATTCCGACACGGTCGGCTTCACCAACATCACCAACGGGGCCGGCAATACGACGCGAGATATCACCCTCACCATCGCCGCACTCGCGCCGATACCGCAGGCAAATGGAGCGACGCTCGGCTCCGAAGGGTGCGCGCCCACCAACGGTGTGGTCGATCCCGGCGAAACCGTTTCGGTCGGTTTTTCGATTCTGAATGCTGGAACCGGTCCAACGGCTGACTTGGTGGCTACGCTGCTGGCCACCAACGGCGTAACCGCTCCGAGTGGCCCGCAAGAATACGGAGTCATCGACACCGGGACGTCAGCTTCACAAGTGTTTACGTTCACGGCCTCAGGGAGTTGTGGCACCGCCATCCAGCCGACGCTCCAACTGCAAGACGGCACAAACGACCTGGGAACGCTGACCTACACGATCCCGCTCGGCAAGATGACCGCGATGCTGGCTCAGGATTTCGACGGCGTGGCAACCCCCACTCTGCCGTCGGGTTGGACGAGCGTCGCTTCCGGCGCGGCCAGCAACTGGGTGACCTCCGCGGCATCGGCGGATTCTGCACCGAATGCGGCATTCTCCGCGGATCCCGCCGGAGTAGGTGTCAACGAACTGGATGCGCCGAGCTTTACTGCCGGCAGTAGTGCGCCGGCCCAACTGACATTCCGGCAGAAATACAACCTGACGGCCAGCGCGACCAATGCCGCCCTGGGCTACGACGGGGGTGTGCTGGAGATCAGCATCGATGGCGGCGCTTTCCAGGACGTCGTGAGCGCCGGCGGGACATTCGTTACTGGTGGGTACAATGCCACGTTGAGTAGCGGATACAGCAACCCCCTGGCTGGTCGACAAGCCTGGAGCGGTTATCCCAGCGGATTTGTCACTTCCACGGTGAACCTGCCCGCGGTCACGGCGGGGCAAAACATTCAACTGCGTTGGCGCTGCGCTACGGGCAACCCGCCGCCACCAGCGGTAATGTCCTCCGGCACGCTGGCGTTTTGGAATTTCGACTCGGGAACCATGAGCGCGGCGACCGCTTTGGTGCCCAACTACACCAATGCCTACATTACGGTCACTTCATCGGGGTCATTCACGCCGCTGAATGGAGCCGCGTTCTACACGGGCAGCGGCGGCGGCGGGTTTCTTTCGACGGGACCGTTCTTCCAGGGTAACCCGACCACCGGCTACGCCGTCAGCGGCAAGTCCTGGAGCACTTCCGCCGGCCCCGTAACAAGCAGCATGCCCTGCTGGGCTTTTGCTTTGACGGTCACCAACGGGATGCAGGCCGGCTTGTCGAGCCTTAGTTTCGACGACAAGGCTTCCGGCACGGGGGCTCAGGACTTTGACGTGCAGATCAGCCGACAGACGGACTTCTCGTCGGTGATCTACGATAGCGGCGCGAAGACCACGCATTCCGGGTTCACCACCACGCCGATGAACACGCTCGCATTGTCCAATACCGGTCTGACCGGCACGGTCTACTTCCGCATTTATGGGTACGGAGCCACCAGCGCCTCCGGCACCTGGCGCGTGGACAACGTCAACGTTCAGGGCACCGTTACCAGCGGTGGCGCTACGGCCGGCGACGGCTGGTACGTCGACTCGATTTCCGTGTCACAGATCGTGTGCTGCGTCGCGGCAACGCCGCCGCCGGAGGCGAGTTTCACCGCCATGCCCGGCAGCGGAGCGGCGCCATTGAGCGTGAATTTCACCAACATCTCGACCGGTGGCTCCTCCACAAGCTGGACGTGGACTTTTGGTGACGGCAACTACTCGACGGCCCAGAACACTTCCAACACCTATGTGAATCCGGGCGCGTACTCGGCGCAATTGATCGCTTCGAATGCCGGCGGATGGAGCACCAACTCAGCGATCATTCACGTCTATTCACTGTACGATTGGTGGCGGAACTCTTACTTCAACGGCACCAACACCGCGAACGGCGCTCCGGGTGCGGATGCCGATGGCACCGGGATGAGCAACACCAACAGGTTCCTGGCGGGCTTTGATCCCACCAATTCGGCGGCGTACTTGCATATCATTAGTATCGCCACGACGAACACGACGGACATCAATGTGATCTACCTGGGGGCCAACGGCGACTCCACCTACGAGCCCGGTATCGCCTCGCGCACGAACGTGCTGGAGTTTGCCATCGGCGGGGACGACGGCAGCTACTCGGACAACTTCACAACCACCGGCCAGACCAACATCCTGAGCGGCGGCACCGGTCTCGGCGTTGTGACCAACATGGTGGATCCCGGCGGCGCGATCAGCAGCCCGTCGCGATACTACCGCGTCCGCGTGCTGCTGCCGTAACGAATACTCGCGGCAGGTCGGCATCAAGCATGTGCGAGCCACCCGCGGCATCCATGGGCCCGTGGCAAGCGGGAGTGGCTCAACAGCGCAGCCGCAAGGCTGGCACCAATCTGGCGGCCGTCACGGCCCGCACGATGGATCGACGACCTGGAGACCGATTCGATAATACCGCGACGGCCGGTTCGTGGCGCCACCGTAATCAGTCCAGTTCGTGATCGTCAACCCGGCGCCCGGAACCCACACGGAGGCAGCGTTGTCATAGTGATTGGTGTAGTTGCCGCCGAACACGGGCGTGACGGTCTGGACGATGTTCGTCGAACTGCCAAATGTCTGCCAGGTGAGCAGAATGTTCTGGCCAATGGCCTTGATGCTCTGGATCTGGTAGTTGGAACTGACGGCGACTGGCACGACGATAACTCGTTGTGTACACGTGGAGCTATTGCCATTCGCGTCGAGCGCCGTCCAGACCACCGTGTTCGTGCCCACGGCGAAGCACGAGGAGGCGTCGTTGGCCACCCCGACCACGCCACAGTTGTCGCTTGCCACCGGAGACGAGAGCGCAACACCGCGCGCGTGCGTTGCCCCAAACGGGATCTTCACGACCACATCCGCCGGACAACTGATCACTGGTGCCTGACTGTCGAGGACGACGACCTGCTGTGTGCACGTGGCGGTATTGCCGCTGGGATCGATCGCGGTCCAGATCACCGCGTTCGTGCCGACCGGGAAACTGGCTGGCGCGTTGCTGGTCACGGCAGCCACACTGCAGTTGTCGCTAACCGTCACTGTTCCCAACGACACGCCGGTCGCGAAGCACACACCGGGGTTGGCGTTTACCGTAATCTCCGCCGTGCATTGGATCACTGGGGGAGTGACATCGCGGACGATCACCATTGCCGTGCAACTGTTGCTGTTGCCGCGCCCGTCATCGACGGTAAAGCTCACGCTGTTCGTGCCCAAGCCGAGCAACGTGCCGGCCGCCGGGCTTTGGATGACCGTCGGCGTTCCTCCGCAGCTGTCCGTGGCGACCAGTTGACCGGTCAGATCCGGCAGCGCGGCTTGACAACCGCTGCCGGCCGATAGCGTCTGATTGCTGACGCACACGCTGATCACCGGCGGCCCGTTGTCGATGACTGTCACCGTGAAACTGCAACTGTTGGTGTTGCCACTGCTGTCGGTGGCGGTGCAAGTCACACTGGTCGTGCCGATCGCAAATGCGGAGCCGCTTGCCGGTGTGCAACTGGTCGTCACATTGGTGCAATTGTTGGCGGCTGGGGCTGTCCAGGTGACGTTGGACGCCACGCAGGTTCCTGCGGTCGTGTTCGTCACGATATTCGACGGGCAGGTGATGCTCGGCGGGGCGGTCTCCGTGACGGTCACGGTGAACGTGCACGCCGCAACGGCATCCACCCGACGGACGCGTTGGCCGTTCAACTCGGAGATAAGCAGGTTCCCGGCGCGATCCACCGCGACATCCGTCGGGTCAGTGAGGCCGGCAGTGGTGGCGGGCCCGCCGTCCCCGCTGTAGCCGGTGCCGCCGTTGCCGGCGACGGTGGTGATGATGCCGGTGATGGCATCGACTCGGCGGACGCGGTAGTTAAACCAGTCAGCGACGAACAGGTTGGCGGAGCCATCCAGCGCGACGCCGAACGGGCCGTACAACTTGGCGCTGGTGGCGGGCCCGCCGTCCCCTCTGTAGCCGCTGCTGCCGGTGCCGGCGACGGTGGTGATGATGCCGGTGGTGGCATCCACCCGCCGAATGCGCGCGTTGTAAAAGTCCGCGATGAACAGGTTCCCGGCCCGATCCACCGCGACGTCGAAGGGGCCGTTCACCCTGGCGTTGGTAGCAGCCCCGCCATCGCCGCTGAAACCAATCCCGCCGTTGCCGGCGACGGTGGTAATAATGCCGGTGGCGGCATCCACCCGCCGAATGCGCGAGTTGCCGGTATCGGCAATGAACAGGTTGCCGGCGTAATCCACCGCCACGCCGTAAACGGAATTCACGCTGGCGTTGGTGGCGGCTCCCCCATCACCGCTGTAGCCGCTGACTCCGTTGCCGGCGACGGTGGTGATGATGCCGGTGGCGGCATCCACTCGCCGAATGCGCGAGTTGTAAAAGTCCGCGATGAACAGGTTGCCGGCGTAATCCACCGCCACGTCCGTCGGGGAACCCAGGCTGGCGTTGGTAGCGGCTCCGCCGTCGCCGCTATAGCCGTTCACGCCGTTGCCGGCGACGGTGGTGATGATGCCGGTGGCGGCATCCACCCGCCGAACGCGCTGGTTGTCCAAGTCGGCGATGAACAGGTTGCCGGTGTAATCCACGGCCACGCGGTACGGGCTATTCAGGTAGGCGTTGGTGGCGGCCCCCCCATCACCGCCGCTTCCCCTGACGCCGTTGCCGGCGGCGGTATGGATGTTACCAAATGTCTTGATGGCGGCGCTGTTGCCCGAGGCATCGGTCGCGTTGACATAAACGGTCGTGGTGCCAGCCGGCAGGGTCGAACCGCTCGATGGGCTGCAACTCAACGTCACGTTCGGGCCATTATCACCGGCGGTGGCCGAATAGGTCACGTTGCTCTTCGTGCACTGAGCGGAATCGGCAAACGCGACGATATTGGTCGGGCAAGAGACAACCGGCGGCTCGTCGTCGAGGATCGTCACCGTGAATGCGCAATTGTTGGTGTTGCCGCTGCCGTCGATCGTCAGGCAGGTCACGCTGTTCGTGCCGATCGCGAACGTCGACCCGCTTGCTGGCGTGCAGCTCACGGTCACGTTCGTGCAGTTGTCCGCCGCCACGGCTGTGTACGTCACATTGCTCTTGCTGGACCGCCCGGGATCAGCACTGGTCACGACATTGGCCGGGCAGGTAATCGTCGGTGCCTGATTATCCACCACGATGACCGTTTGCGTGCACGTGGCGCTGTTGCCGTGAATGTCGGTCACGGTCCAGATCACTGCGTTGGTGCCAATCGGGTAGGCAGCCGGGGCGTTGTTGACCACCGTGCTGACACCGCAATTGTCGGAGGTGGACAACGGTTGGCCGAGGTCGATGTCACTGGCGGTGCACAGACCGTTGTCGGTGTTGACCGTCACCGCCGGCGGACAACTGATCGTCGGCGCCTCGGTGTCCTGGATCGTGACCGTGAACGAGCAGGTGGCGGTGCTGTACTGGTTCGAGGCCGTGCAATCGACCGTGTTTGTGCCAACGCCGAACGCGTATGGCGAGGTGATGATATTCGTCCCGATCCTGCATTCCACCGAAGGCGTTGGAAAGCCTGTGGCCGTGACGGCAAATGGAAGGTTGCTGGAGCATTGGCCTGGTGCATTCGGCGCCGTGACATCACCTGGACAGGTAACTGTCACCACCCCATTGGTTACGACCATCACGTTAAAGCTGCAACTGGTCGTGTTCCCGTTGGCATCCGTCGCCGTGCAGGTGACGCCTGTCGAGCCCACGGCAAATGTCGAGCCATTGGTCGGGCTACAACGGCTCGTCACGCCGGGGCAATTGTCGCTGACGCCCAGGCTCCAGGAGGCGGTTGTGCTATTCGTCAGGGTGATATCGGCCGGGCAGGTAATCGTCGGTGCCTGATTATCCACCACGATCACCGTTTGCGTGCACGTGGCGCTGTTGCCGTGAATGTCGGTCACGGTCCAGATCACATTGTTGGTGCCGACGGGGTAGCTGGCGGGGGCGTTGTTGACCACCGTACCGATACCGCAATTGTCGGAGGTGACCGATGGCACACCGAGGTTGACGCCGCTGGCGGTGCACAAACCGTTGTCGGTGTTGACCGTCACCGTCGGCGGGCAACTGATCGCGGGGTTCTGGTTATCCACGACGATCACCTTTTGCGTACACGTGGCGCTGTTGCCGTGGATATCGGTGACCGTCCAGATCACATTGTTGGTGCCGACGGGGTAGCTGGCGGGGGCGTTGTTGACCACCGTACCGATACCGCAATTATCGGAGGTGGCCGATGGCACACCGAGGTTGACGCCGCTGGCGGTGCACAAACCGTTGTCGGCGTTGACCGTCACCGTCGGCGGGCAACTGATCGTCGGCGCCTCGGTGTCCTGGATCGTAACCGTGAACGAGCAGGTGGCGGTGCTGTACTGGTTCGAGGCCGTGCAATCGACCGTGTTGATTCCGACAGGGAAGAGATACGGCGAAGTAACGACGGTTGCTCCGATCCTGCATTGCACGGAAGGCGTCGGAAAGCCTGTGGCCGTGACGGCGAATGGCAGGTTGCTCGAGCACTGACCCGGTGCGCTGGGCACCGAGATGTCAGCCGGGCAGGCGATCGTCACGGCAATATTCGTGATGACGGTCACGTTGAAGCTGCAGTTGGTCGTGTTCCCGCTGGCATCCGTCGCGGTGCAGGTGACGCCCGTCGTACCCACGGCAAATGTCGAGCCATTGGTCGGGCTGCAACGGCTCGTCACGCCGGGGCAATTGTCCCTGACGTCCAGGCTCCACGTGACGACGGTGGTATTCGTCACGGTGATATCGCCCGGGCAGGCAATCGTCGGGTTCTGGTTGTCCACCACGATGACCTGTTGCGTGCACGTGGCGCTGTTGCCGTGGATATCGGTGACCGTCCAGATCACGTCGTTGGTGCCGACGGGGTAGGCAGCGGGAGCGTTGCTGACCACCGTACCGACACCGCAATTGTCATTGGTCGAAACCGGCACGCCGAGATTGACGCCGCTGGCAGTGCACAGGCCGGCGTCGGCATTGACCAGCACCGTCGGCGGGCCGCTGATCGTCGGCGCCTCGGTGTCGGCCACGATGACCAACTGCGTGGCGCTGGTTTGGTTGCCGTGAATGTCCGTGGCCGTCCAGATCACATGGTTGGTGCCCGCGCCGAATGTCAGGTCGCCCGGCGCGTCGTTGACCACGGTGGCCACGCCACAGTTGTCGTTGGTCGAAATCGGCACGCCCAAGACCACATTGCTGACCACGCACAATCCCGTGGCGGTATTGGTCAACACATTCGCCGGGCCGGTAATCGCGGGCGGTTCGGCATCGTTGACGATCACTTTGAAACTGCAGTTGGTTGTGCCGCAATCATTCGACGTGGTACAACTGACCGTGGTGGTGCCGACCTCGAATACGTGCGGCGAAGTGATGACCGTTGCCCCGATCCGGCATTCCAAACTACCCGTAAAGGTCGGGCTGAACGTGACCGACGCCGAACACAGTCCGGCATCGTTGGTCGTGGCGAGGTCGCTTGGACAAGTGAGGGTGGGGCCGGTGTTCACCGACAGTGTTGTCTGGCAACTGTTGGTGCAGCCACCATCAACGATCGTGACCGTGTACGTGCCGGCGGTACTGACCGTGATGCATGGCGAGCTGGCGGCAAAGCCGCCTGGTCCCGTCCACGAGTAACTTGAGACCCCCGCCGGCGCGCAGAACTGCTGCGTCTGCCCCGAGCAGACTGTCGCACCCGGCGGCGTGATCGAGCAGGTCGGCGGCGGGTTGACCGTCCAGCTTGCCAGCGTGGTGAACGGAGTGCCCGTGCAGCCGGTGCCGCTGGCGCAGCCGTCCCGTTTGCCCTGGATGATCACCCCCGTCGAGCCGCTCGTGCTGATCGGATTGCCCGGCACGTACGGACCATACGTTGCGCCGTTGTCGGTGCTGAATTGGTACGAGTCGCTGCAGCCCACGCCACCGGAACCGGGGGTGAACGTGGCACTCACACTCTGGCCGTCACAGACCGCGGACAAATTCGGGCTCTTGGAGACCAGCGTCGGCCCGGTTGGCTGCGGGTTGACAGTCACCGTCGCGCTGCCGGAACTGGTGCCGCCGGGGATGCCGGTCGAATCGGACACCGCTGTGACAGTGTACGTCGTTGACGAAGTTGGGTTGACGGCGCGGGTATGGGGATTGTCGCCAAAGTTGCTGTTCGTCACGCCGTCCGACCAGGTGATGCTCCATGGACCCGTCCCCGTCATCAGCGCCTGAATTATCGCTGAACCGCCCGTGCAAATCGTCTGGTCGCCGCTGACGGTGGCCGTTGGCGGGGTGCACGTCTCACCCATCGCGAAATCGCTGAGGCTGGCAAGGCCGGTAACGGTGAAACTACTCCCAGCCTGTGTGGCGGCGAAAGAGACAATGGAGCCATCCCTTTTCAAGATCAGCGGGTTGGCCGGCGTGAAGCCCGGCGCGTTCAGCGTGATGTCGTAGGTAAACGAACTGCCCTCGGCCCGAGTCACCGTCCAAAAGCGGTTTTCCAGCCGGCAGGTATTGGTCGGCAACGCGCCGGTGAGAGCGGACTCGAATTGCTCGACCGTGATGGTGCTCGCACCGGCCTGCGTCGAGTTCAACGCCAGGGGCCGGAAGTTGCCACCGTTGCCGATCGGGAATGTCCTGGGGCCGGTGCCGCTGTAGACCTGCGCAACTCGCGGATCAAAGTAGGAACTGGCCGAGCCACCGCTCATCGCTCCCGCAGAGGAAACCGTGAGGAGATTGCTGCCCGCGCAGGTCACGATACCGTCGGCCAGCGTGATGGCGCCATCGACAACGATGCTTTTCTGAAGTGAGATGCCGGCCGGGTTGTCAATGACAATGGTCGAATTGGTCGAGACATTCATGGTACCACCACCACCGATGGTTTGGAGCGACGAGCCATTCAGATTGACCGTTCCCGGGGTGGCCGGCGTGAAAGTCAACGTCGCTCCGTTGGCGACCGTTATATCTCCCTTGATCGAATGGTCAGGTGTGCCGGTCATATTGAAGTTCAGCGTGCCCTGATTGATCGTCAGATCATCCATGGATACGGCGTTTGAACCGGTGACGGTGATCGTTGCGTTCACGTCCAGTTCGAAATCGGCGTACGTTCGACCGGAGAAAGAGGGCGCGGGAACCTGCTGATGAGAATACAAGCTACCGGTCTGAAAGATCACTTTGGAATTGGGTTCGCCAAGCCCGAAGGGGTTGGCACCCGCCTGGGATACAAACGTCGACCCCGAGGCGAACACGATGGCATTGGCCGTGCCGGCCGATCCAAACACATTCCCGTTATTGCCGGCGGCCTGGGTGAACGTCGAACCGGAATTAAACGTGATGCCGATGGGATCCGTTGCGGTCAGCCGGTTGGTGGCCGTTGAAAAAGTCATCGACCCGCTGATACTCCCTTTCGCGCCGCCCGCCAGATTAATGGCCAGGGCGCTTGCGCCATTCACATTGAGTTGCGAGCCACTCGCCACTGTCAAGGCGTCCGCTGCCGCCGCCGCAATGGTCAGCGTGTTAACCGCACCTGCTTGCAGGTTCACTGTTGTATTACCGGAAACCTGCAATTTGCCGATGGTCTGAGCCGGCACTGACGAGACCGTCGTGTTGGCGCCATTGTTGAACAGCAGGACATCGTCGGTCGCCGGCGTGGTTCGTGCCGGCGTCCAGTTTGCCGCCGTGGTCCAATCCGCCGATCCCGTTTGATTCCACGTATATGTAGCGGCCACGTGGGGCGTCGTTTGTTGATAATTGATTGCCGGTGAGGTGGTCAGGTAATTCTCCGTACCACCGAAACCATTGAATTCGTAGACGGCCACGTAGTAGACGGTACTGGGCGAAAGACCGCCAACGGTCACAGAGTTGCCGCTGCCGGCAAAGACAACGAGGTTGCCGGTGCCGATCTGGGAGCCACTGCCGAAGGTGGCGCTCGCCGTGTAGGTGGTACCGTCGACTGGATCCGAATCCACAGCCGACCCCGACTTTACCAGGACAATTCGTGAGCTGCCATTGCCGGACACGAAGTTGATCGTCATGGCGGACTCGCCCACCCCCGTGAAGGTGACAGCCGAGGCCTGGAGGGTCGGTTCCGTCGAAAGCGTGGAGAATGAGGCGTCGGCGGTGTAGCCAGTACCAACCGAGCTGTGGGCATAGCCCCGATAGTGAATCAACGTCGCCGCGTTCAGTCCGGTCGCACTCACGGTGAACGTCTGCGGCGGCGTGGTGGACGTGCCTTTCTGAATCTTGTTATCGGCGGTAGTCGGATTGGCTGAGAGCCCCCAAACGATACCGTAGTCGTCGATCGAGACGCCGTCGTCCGACTCGACCGTGGCCCCCAGTGTTGCCGTTGTGACGCCAATCGCGGAACTGGTCGGTGAGTCCACGATGGGCGCCGTGGCAGTGGCGCTTGTGGTGAACGCGAGTTCGGGAGAAGACAACGACGTACCGGCCGCATTGATCGCGTAAGCTCTGAAGGAGTACAGGGTGCTGGGGCTAAGCGTGATGAGGCTGAGGGTATAGGCACCGGTCGTGCCGGCGACGGCGGTTCTATTGTCCGTAATGGTGACACCGGTGCCGACCCTGTAAACAAAGCCGCGCTCGATAATCGCTGAGCCGCCGTCGGAATCGACACTGCCGTTCAGGGTTGCCGTTGTGGAGCCGATCTCCGTGGCTGCGGATGACGAAACCGTTGGAGCAACGCCGGCAGTGACGGTAAAGGTCGAACCGTTCTTATACCGGCACGTCGTGGTGCCAGCGCTGAGGTCGGAAGGGATAAAATACACGTCAACTGACGTCCCGGGGGCGACGACGACGTTCCCGTTGAACGTGGCCGATATTGAAGAACCGTTCACCGAGGTTGCCGGGCTGCCAAAGATGGTCGCTGCCCCACCGTTGTTGGACGTATAGACCGTCAAGGTCCCGCTCCCGCTGCTGATTGTCGCCAGCCACGTAACGCTTGATAGCGTGAAACTGTGAGTCGAATCGGCGGTGATCGTGATCTTGTAGTACTTGCTGCTGCTGTAGGCGGTCGCCGCACCGGCGACATTAAATCCTCTGCCGTTGATGCCGTCGTTGGCACTGGCGCAACTGACGCCACTGCCTCGCGACCAATTGCCAAACGAAACCCCGGTCGGTGGCGTCGTGTATGTTGCGGTCGGGACAGCAGGGCACGTGACTGTTGCCCCACCGCCCACGGTCACGACTGTCGCCGAACTCGATGGGTTGATCGTCAGCAAGGCCAGCGACAGTCCTGCGGCGAAGAAGGGGTTTCGAGAAAATCCGCGGGGTCGGCAGATAGCCGCAAGACAGGGGCGCCCGTAGTGGCCCGCGGGATCGGAGATTGTTTTCAAGGGATCACCCGAGCTTATCCCTTTCGACTCGCTCGCCCCCACCCATATGGGTCCCTATTCTTTCATCTTTACTATGCCTGTCTCTCCTCCAAATCGTGACCTTGGGCGGAGCGAGAACAGAACATGTCGGAAGCCGCTATTCTCAGTCGGTACAAGCGGCGCCCTCGACAGCAAACAGGCTCCCGTTACGACCTGCGTTTGAGCGCGACCACGCTCAGCACTCCCAGACCAACCAGCAGCGCCGTGCTGGGTTCCGGGATCTGCGAAAAGGTCTGATCAAGGATCGTGATCGTAGCGTAGCTCGTGGGTCCCCCATTATTACCGCTGACGGTCACGTCTTTGTGGACCCAGAGCTTCACCTGCTGGGGATTGATATCGGCGTCTCCCGTAGTTGACCCCGGGAGGGAGGCCTGGACGTTTCCGACCAGAGTGCCGCCAAAGCTATCGTCATACGCATTCTCATTCACGGTCCCGGTGCCGGCACCGCCGTAAGCGCCCGTTATCGCCAAGTGAAGATCGCTGATCAAATTATCATACTCAGGATCCACCATGGCGGTGTACTGAAAGGTCACCACTTTGGTCTTGGTGTTGAGGGCGATCAATGGCTCTTGGAACTCCAGCCCGAAACCGGTGACGTTGTCGAGAGCTTTTACGTTGATGTTCGATGCGACCAGATCGGTATCGGGTGCACCGAAATCGTTGTAGGTAAAACTGAAGTCACCGAAGATCTTATCTCCAATCTCGACCGACAAATTGTTGGTGATCACGGTAGCCAAATTGATTGACTGGCCGGCAACCAGGTTTGTGATATCGGCTTTGACCGTGGTTGGTCCCAAAGACGCAAGTCCAACCACCAAGGCAAAAATAGCCGCAAGACTGAATTTTTTCATCTTCCCCTCGCCTTCCATTACGCACCATATTTGGTTCGCTGCGCGAACGCCTCTCCAAGAGGAGATCATGATGCTGCAGTGATTTCTTCAATGCAAGCAAAATCTTCAACTTTTTGGGAGGTAATGAGGTCATTTCTTGGGGACGCCACCCGGTCACCCCATGGCCTGACCTCCAAATGCGGATGGTGGAAGCCTGTCAGCACCAGTTAATTGCGGGGCTGGGAAGAAAACGGGCCGTTTCGAACCCGAAGGTACTTGATCCTGGCCACAAAGTCCAAACGGCGATTATGGCTACGGCCTAACTGCGATGCCCCTTGCGGTTCACGGCGAATATCCCCAGCAATCCCAAGCCGACCAGCAAGGCTGTGCTGGGCTCTGGAATCTGCGAGAAGGTCTGGTCGATGTTCGTGATTGAAGCGAAATCGTCGGAGAACTCGAAGGCACCGGCGACGATGATGTCTTTCTCGATCCAGATCTTGGCCGAGGCAGAACTGAGGTTGGTCACGCTCTCAGTAGCGCCCGGGATGCTGGCATCAACTTCTCCGAGGCTCAAGCCGCCGAAGCCACCCGTGAACGCATGCTCGGCCACGCTCGCAACCGCATCGCCGCTGGTGGCACCGCCAATCGACAGGTGAAGGTCGCTGATCAAGTTGTTGGAATTCGTGACCGCAGCGGTAAATTCAAACGCGACATCCTTAATCTCCATGTCGCCAGCGGTCAGGGGCAGCGTGAACTCCAGACTGAATCCGATGTCATTCGGGTTGATAACAGCCCTGAGGTTGATGTCAGACGCCGTTACGTCGGGTGCGTTCAAATTATCCCAGCTGAAATCAGCGAATACCTTGTCGCCAATCTGCACCGCCATGCCACTGTTGGTCACAGTAGCCAGATTGACTGAATCGCCAGCATTCAGGTTCACAGTAACGGCCCTGGCCACGGCGGGCGCCAGCAACGCAGCCAACGCCACAAATGCGGAAGCCGCCATCATGGTGAATACATTCCGTCGACCTCTCATCGTGCCCTCCTGCCTGATCGAATCAACGAACTCAGGCTGTTCAGCTGCAGACGCTTTCTCCAGTCACTAATATAATGAGACAAACACCTTGTTGAGGCAAGCAAAATCTGCGACGACGGAAACGATACACATCCTCATCAGAGCGTGACGGTGCCCAGAATTGATATGTACCCCGTTCCGCGCGCTCCGCAAGAACCTCGACAATAACGGCTTACAGTCGGAACCGATCTTCATGCAGACGGGGATCTCCCAAGGGTCATCCTCGAGAAAGAAAGTTGTGATCCAGCCTCAATCCGTATGTCGGTTCTTTCGTCGCGAGTACATTCGGAATCCGCCCAAGAGTGACATGCTCACAAGCAGAAACGTGGACGGCTCGGGGATCACCGTAAGATCGTCAAAGTAAATCGTGCCAGAAGGATTACCGAAAAAGCCGATCTCCATTACGTCCACCTTGAGCCGGGCTGCGCCGGCCGGAGCCGTGCCCGTTACGCTAACGCTCAACCACGTATCCAGCCCATCTGCCGAGTAAATATCCGGGGCGTCGAAGTAATCGATTTCCGCTCCGTTCGTATCCATGAACGCGAGCCGCAGGCAACCGAATGGCTGCATCCCGATGGGCGAAGCGTTCGTTAATGGATCACTGGACGGAATGCGCGCATAGCCGCTGATGGTCCAGGTCTGCCCCGGACTCACGCCATCGGCGATTTCCTGGCAAGCCCCTTCGCTCTGGCCGAAATTCGAGCCAAAACACTGGAGCGAGAACGCCCCGGTGCGGGCGGAGTTCGCATCCCCCGTCTCGTTGGTGGATATGCGAAGCCCGTTTCCATACTGCACCCATCCGACCGCCGCTGTGGTTACAGAGGAAGGGTTGCTGGTATTTGTGTACAGCCCGTACCCCAATTCGAAACTGCCGTTCAGTAATTGAGCATCAGTGGCGATTGCTGTGAGCGATACGATCCAAACAACTGCTGCTCGCTCCAAGAACCTGATCACTGCGGTCCCTCGGCCATTGAGCGATCTTGCCTGGTTCATATGGTTGCTCCTCCCGGGTAGGGTACAAGGGGGGCCCAAGACGCGTCCAAAGAGCGCTGTGCTTCTCGTTCGTCCTCACCAACGTGGCCGTCCGCGTCACAACTGGACTTCCCCATGAGAATCACATGGTGCACGGGCGGGAATACCCTGATGAAGCTTCCAACTACCCTAGCCCAAGGATTCATTGTAGATTGAGTAGTTTCACAAATGCAAGGAAAATCTCTCGGTGACAACAAATTGGACGACTCCGCTGAGTATGGTGTTCATGTGGAATCTGTGCTAACACGGAGCGGTGAGAGCCGGGGTTGCGCAATGATTTTCCACCTGATGCTTCGAGTCGCCTTGCTTCTCGTCTTGATCTCCGACGGGATCGCCAAGGCTCAGAACACAAACCTGCCGACCTTGGAAGTTGCTCAAGCGGTTATGGTGACGGTTGAGCTGGATTTCGGCAAGTCTCCTCCAACCATTGCGGAAGCCCTCCACGAAATTGAACGACAACACCAGCCCGAGGATGGCCACGGACGGACCTTTGCCATTCTCGACGCGTATGGAGCGCCGACGAGTGATGGCAAACTGCATATGTCCATGCATGTGAGCATGGAAAAACCCGGAGTCGGCGCACTGGTCTTTCGTCGCACCGGTGAAGTTCTCTGGAAGACTAAGATCATCCCCGCGACTCAGCCACCCCGTTCATCATTTGCCGGCAAGAACCTGCTCATCATGGTGGATGATGCAAACAGCAAGCCGTGCATCCTCGATGGGTCGAAAAGCGTGGTTTCAATTATGGACGCCATGGTCCGGGATTTGGGCATCCCAGTGCGTGATTTCTGGACCGATGGCGCGGAGCGAGAAATCACGTTCTTCTACAGCGCGTGCGGTTGCCCCGTGAAAGTAATGGCGCGGCGTGTCGGAGACAAATCAGTTCGCACAAATGAATTGCCAGTGATCTTCCCTGACGATCCGGCGGTGGCAGCGACAATCGCGCGGTTGATGGGATGGCACTGACCGCACGCGCCTGTCACTTCGGAAGCCTGCCGGAAACCGACGCCAGCGCGTGTAACTGGATGTCGAGACGACTTCTCCCGATCACACTCTGTGATCTTCACGGACGATGGTGCGGCAGCCGCCCGAGAGGCTTGGACGCCAGTTCTTGGGCGGTTGCGTCTCTTTCAACCGGTCCAGTTGTCCAATCTCCTTGAGCCGTTTATAGATGAGCTGCCAGGCACATGGGCGGTCGGCATACACCTCACACCGGTCTTCACGCGAGCCGCTGCACGGACCGTTCAACATGTGTTTGGCGCAACGGGTGACCGGGCAAATCCCTCCGTACAGATGCACCACGCAGTTGCCACAAGCCGCGCATTTCTCCGCCCAGACGCCCCGTTCTTCCAATATCCCGATGAAGGCGGTGTCGAGACCGGCATAGACCGGCTTGCCGCTGAACCGTTCGGCCAACGCTTGCACGCCGGCGCCGCATCCGAGCGAGAGCACCGCGTCGGCCTTCGTGGTCGCCTCGGCGGCTTGTTCCAGGAACACGTTGTCGCACTGGCGTTCGATGGTGAGTTCTTCCACCTCCAGGGTGCGCTTCTTCAATTTGGCCGCCATGCGCAGGGCCGAAGCGATAATACTGACTTCGCGCTGGCCGCCGGCCAGACAGACGGTCACGCACGTGCCGCAGCCGAGCAGGAGCACCTTGCGGTGCCGTTCCACGATGGACAGAAGTTCGGGGATCTTTTTCCGTTGAGCGACAATCATGAGTGACTTTCCTGTTTGAGTTTGCCGTTGGATTTGAGCGGGCTTGGACCCAGATTGCGGACCGTCTCCACCATGTCGGTGATGGTGTCCGCCAGGGGCCGCGCCATGGCGGCGGAAATGTTGACCATGCGGAGGCGCGCCTTTTCGAGACCAATTTCCTCCAGCATCTCGCAAGTGTAATCGACTCGGCGCTTGGCGCAGAGGTTGCCTTCCACAAAATGGCAGCCGCCTTCGAGACAGCCCGCGACCAGCACGCCGTCCGCGCCGTTCTCAAACGCCTTCATGAAATACTCGGTCTCCAGCCGGCCGGTGCACGGCGTGCGAATGATGCGCACATTCGGCGGATACTGAATGCGCATCGACCCGGCCAGATCGGCCGAAGCATAGGCGCAGTAGTGGCAGCAGAACGCCACGATCTTGGGCTCAAAAGCATCCGATTTCATCGGTTAACTCTTTCCTACCACGTGGGCCGTTGATGCCCGCCCTGTGGCACCGCTTCCGTCGTTTCCCTCGCGATCATCGCTCAACAGCGTCTTGATCATCACTTCAAACTGATCGGTCTCGAAATGATGCAACTGGATGGCGCGCGCCGGACATTCGGCCGCGCAAATGCCGCAGCCCATGCACTTGGCCGCCTCAATCTGGCCCTTGCCGTCCTTGTTGCAGTACGGCGCGGAATACGGGCAGACCGTCACGCACGTCATGCATGAGATACACTTCTGCTGGTTCACGTAGGAAACCTGGGCGCTGACGTCGAGGTGTGTCTTGGACAGCACCGTCGCTGCGCGGGCGGCGGCCGCGCGCGCTTGCGCGAGGTTTTCGTCAATGAACTTCGGCGAATGCGCCAAACCGCAGAGAAAGATGCCTTCCGTGGTGAAATCCACCGGGCGCAATTTCATGTGGGCTTCCACGTAGAACCCGTCGGCATTGAGCGGCACTTTGAGCATGTCCGAAAGCCGTTTGTTGTTCTCGAAATCCACTTCGACGCCCGTGCTGAGCACGACGTTGTCGGCCTCGATCGCCAGCGGCTCGGGTAGGTCGGGACTGTTGACTGTGACCATCAACCCGTTGTCGTCGGTCACCTGCGGTGGTGCTTCGGGCACGTAGCGCATGAAAACCACGCCGGCCTCGCGTGCCTGCCGGTAATAAATCTCCCGGAATCCGTACGTGCGGATGTCCCGGTACAGAACATAGACGTTCGCGTTCGGGTCGAGTTTCTTGATCGCCAACGCGTTCTTGACGGCCATCGAACAGCAGAGGCGGCTGCAATAAGGATGCTTCTCGTTGCGTGAGCCGACGCACTGGATCATCACCACGTTCTGTCCCTGCGCCAGCCAGCGCTTCTCGTGCAACTGCGTTTCGAGCTCAACCTGCGTCAGGACGCGATCGGATTTGCCGTACAAAAATTCCGTGGTCTTTGCCGCCTGCGCGCCCGTGGCCACGATAATGGCGCCGCCCGTAACCTCCGCGTTCTTGCCGCCATGGGCGAGCGACACGTGGAACTTGCCGACGTGACCTTTGATGCCGGTGATTTCCGCTTCGATATGCGTCTTGATCCGGGGATGTTTCTGAACCCGGTCAATGAGATCGCTCGTGAACGCCGCGATGTTCTCGGTCTCCAGTGTCCGGTGAATACTGTGAAGATTGCCGCCCAGACGATTGTCTTTCTCCACCAGATGAACGTCAAACCCCTGGTTCGCGAGCGCCAGCGCCGCGGTCATGCCGCTGAGGCCGCCGCCGATGACGATCCCGGCCTGGTCCACCGCGAGCGTGCCGCCTTCGAGTGGCCAGAGTGTGCGGGCACGGGCGATGGACATCTTGACAAGCTCGACCGCCTTCTCGGTGGCGAGCCCTGGTGCGGCCGAATGGACCCACGAACACTGGTCGCGGATGTTTGCCAGTTCAAACAGATACGGATTCAAACCCGCTTCGCGGAGCGTTTCACGGAACAACGGCTCGTGCGTTCGCGGCGTGCACGAGGCCACGACGATGCGGTTGAGCCGGTGTTGATGAATCACCTCTTTCAGGTTCGACAGGCTCGTGTCGGAACAGGCGAACAGCGAGTGGGATGCAACCACAATGTTCGGCTCGCGTTCGACGGCCTTGACCACCTGCTCGACGTCGATCGTCCCGGCAATGTTCATGCCGCAGTGGCAGACGAACACGCCGAGGCGCGGTTCTTCGTCGGTGACATCGTGCTCGGTCGGATAACTCTTCTTGGTGATCAGCGAGTTGCGGGCCGGCGCGAGCAGTTCCATTGCCATGGAAGCCGCGCCACTGGCCTGCGTGACGGTCTCGGGAATGTCCTTGGGTTCCTGCGCCGTGCCGCCGACAAATACCCCCGGCCGCGAACTGCACAGCGGCTGGAGCCGGTCCGTGTCGCAGAAGCCGAATTCGTTAAGTTTGACGTCCAAGCAGGCCGCCAGCCCGGCCATGCTCCGCGCCGGCTCCAGGCCCACGGAGAGCACAATCAGATCAAACTCCTTGTGCGCGAGACGTCCGGTCTCGTCCAGATACGCCATGCGCAGGTCTTTGCTGCCGGGCAACTGGACGATCCGCGACGGGATGCTCTTGATGTAATGGATGTTGTCCTGCGCCCGCGCGCGCTCGTAATACTGGTCGAAATCTTTCCCGTGGGCGCGAATGTCCATGTAGAAAATCGTCGCGTCCATGCCCTCGATGTGTTCGCTGGCCACGAGCGCCTGTTTGGTGGCCATCATGCAGCAGATCGACGAGCAATACTCGTTGCCACACGTCGCATCGCGGGAGCCGACGCATTGGATCCAAGCGATGCGTCTGGCCTCGCGACCATCGGATAGGCGGATGACGTGTCCCTCGAACGGCCCGGCGGCCGACAACATCCGCTCGAATTGAACGCTCGTGACCACGTTGGAGTAGTGGCCATAACCAAATTCACCTTTGCGCGAGGCATCGAACTCGGCAAAACCCGGTGTCAAAATGACCGAGCCGACGTCGAGCGTGACCGTCTGTTCCCGCATCGCGTGGTCAATCGCATGTTGTTTGCACGCTTCGACGCACCGGCCGCATTCGGAACACAATGCGCAATTCAGGCACCGCTCCGCCTCCGCGAGCGCCTGTTCCTCGGTGAGCCCCTGTTCCACTTCGTCGAAATTGCTCAGCCGGTTGGCCAGCGCGATTTCCTCCGGATGAGCCCGAGGCTTCTTTTCGACCTTGTCGAGTGCTGGCAGGAGACCTTCCGGGATCGGGCGGAGGAAATCTTCAAAGCGGTCGCCGCGCAAATCCTGGCCTTTCAAATACCGTCCAATAGATTCAGCGGCCCGCTTGCCGGCAGCCACGGCTTCAATGACGGTGGCCGGTCCCGTGACATTGTCGCCACCCGCAAAGACGCCCTCAACGGAAGTCTGCCCGGTGACAGCGTCAATCTGGAACAGGCCGCCTTCACTCTTGACGACGATGTGACCCAGCAACTGATCATCAACCACCTGGCCGATCGCCGAAATCACCATGTCGGCTTGAATGGTGAACTCCGAGCCCGGCACTTCGACGGGCCGACGGCGGCCACTGGCATCCGGTTCACCGAGTTTCATCTGGATGCATTCGACAGCGTTGACCCTGCCGTCTTTCTCCTGGAGCCGACGCGGCGCCGTCAGATACCGGATCTTGATTCCTTCGTATTCAGCGGCTTCGATCTCCGACGGGGTAGCCGGCATCTCCGCGCGTGAACGACGGTAGACAATGATGACTTCCTTCGCTCCCAACCGCAGAGCGGTGCGGGCCGAGTCAATCGCCGTGTCACCGCCGCCGACGACAACCACCGTGCCGCGCACCTGCGGCTTGCGGCCGGAAGCGACTTCCCGGAGAAATTCGATGCCGTCAACCACTCCGACGAGTTGTTCGCCATCGACGCCGAGCTTGCGACTCTTCTGCGCGC
This sequence comes from Verrucomicrobiia bacterium, assembly GCA_035541135.1. GTDB lineage: Bacteria > Verrucomicrobiota > Verrucomicrobiia > Palsa-1439 > Palsa-1439 > Palsa-1439. The sequence goes on along the minus strand of DATKNW010000016.1, from coordinate 15,932 downwards.
CTCCCGAAATGAAGACCGCGTCGTGTTTGGCGCGGAGGTCCAGGAACGTAACATCTTTGCCGACCCGACAGTTGAAGACAAATTTGACGCCCTTGCGACGGATGATTTCAACCTCGTGGTCGAGAACCTTCTTCGGCAAGCGATATTCGGGGATGCCATAGCGGAGCATGCCGCCCGCGGCCGGCATCGCTTCATAAACCGTTACTGCCAACCCGGCTGCCGCAAGATCGTTGGCCACTGTCAACCCGGCCGGGCCACCGCCAATGACTGCGACCTTCCTGGCGTCGAGACCAGGAGTCTTTTCATCCGGCAGGGTGAGCTGGCCCGACGCGAGCATCTCCATTTCCTTGTCGGAAGCGAACCGCTTCAGCAACCGGATGGAAATCGGATCATCGACTTCGCCCCGCGTGCATTCGGTTTCGCAGGGATGCGTGCAGACGCGGCCGCAGATGGCCGAAAGCGGATTGCGCTCGCGAATGAGATTGACCGCCTTGAGATACTCCTTCTGCTTGATGAGTTGAACGTAGCCATGGACGTTCACCCGGGCCGGGCATGCCCGCTTGCAGGGTGAATGGCCGTTCTTGAGGATGCCGAAAATGTTCGGCGTGGCCTGCGCATATAATTTGGCGATCGCCTTGCGCGTACCCAGATGGCGATTGAATTCGTCCGGGATGTCCACGGGACAGACCTGCGTGCATTCGCTGCAACCGGTGCACTTGTCCTCGTCTACAAACCGCGGATGCCGGCGAACGGTGGCCTTGAAATGTCCGGGTTCGCCCTCCAAACCGACCAGCTCGGAAAGGGTCAAGATTTCAACATTCAAGTTTCGCGCGCATTCGACCAGCTTGGGCGAGACGATGCAGGTGGCGCAGTCGCCGGTCGGGAAGGTCTTGTCCAGATGGGCCATCATGCCGCCGATGGCGGCGTCCCGCTCGACGAGGTAAACCTTGAATCCGCTGTTGGCCAGATCGAGCGCCGACTGGACGCCGGCAATCCCGCCGCCCGCCACCAGCACCGCGCCGATCTTCTTGTCGCCGTTGTTACTCATGACCGCTTGCTTCAACTTTCTTCAGAATGTTCGCAGCGGGAACCATCAACTTTTCAAATCCGAGTTCATCCGGGCCGAAGCCGAGACACAGCCCGAGCAATTGGGTGATATAAACCACCGGCATCTCATAGTGTTTGCCGCCCTGTTTGTTGATGTCCTGTTGCCGCAAATCGAGGTTCACCTGGCACATGGGGCAACTCACCGCAATGCACTCCGCCCCCGATTGCACGGCCATGTCGAGAATGGATTCGGTAAGATCGACCACCACATCGGTGCGCGTCAGCGACAGTCCGCCACCACAACATTCGACCTTGCAGGGCCAATCGAGACTCTGACCGCCCATCACTGTTACGAGCCGGTCCAGCGACTGCGGATTCTCCGGGTCATCAAATTTCATGATCCCTGGTGGCCGGACCAACAGGCAGCCGTAGTAACAGGCCACCTTGAGCCCGTTCAGCGAACGCTTGAACGACTTGGTGATCGTCTGCAGGCCGACATCTTCAAGCAGCACCTCGATGAGATGGCGGACCTTGACGGAGCCATCGTAATCCCTGTCCAGTGCTTCGCGGACATTTTGGCGGACATCCGGATGAGCAGCGATCTCATGATTCGCAACCTTCATGCGGTTGTAGCACGCCGCGCAGTTGACGAGCATGTCCAGTTTCATGTCCTGGACCTTGGCGAGATTCGCTGCAGGCAATGACGCGGCCAACATGCGATCGGTCTGGTGACCCGCAGTCGCGCCGCAGCAGGTCCAGCCCTCGGGCTCCTGCAGTTCGATGCCCAGCGCCCTGGCCACCGCCAACGTGGACTGGTTCATGTCGCGGGCAGTCGATTCCGCCGAGCAGCCGGGGTAATAGGCGTACTTCATGCCTTGCCCCCTTTGCCTGCCTGGGATTTCTTGAAAATGCGTTTCACGGTTTTCCGGTCAGCTCCGCGCGGCGGCAACAGGGCGATCTTGCCCTTCTTCAGCATGGCCGGGAATTTCTCCGTGTCATTCATCAACTTGCCCGTCCCAAGCTTGTACGCGGTGATGAGGCCCATTTCGTAGGTGCGACCGAACTTCTCGACCGACTTCAGGAAAGCGCGGTTGAACAACGGCACGTTGCCCTCTGGCGTGGGCGCTTTCCGCTCGATGGCGAGCCGCCGCAGTGCGTCCATGACCGCGGCCACGTCAATGCCCATCGGACATCGCGCCGAACAAGTCTCGCATGAAGCGCAGGTCCAGATGAGATCCTTGGAAAGCAATTCATCGCCGGCCCCAAGGTGCAACAGCCGCATGATTTCCGCTGGCTTGGTAACGACCAGCTTGGCCACCGGACAGCCATTCGAGCACTTCTTGCACTGAAAACAAACGCTCAGGTTCACGCCGGACAATTCTTTGACCATGTCCTTCAGCGCACGGCTGTCTTTCTTTCTCTTGATAGTGATCACGGTAGTAGCATCCGTTTATTTCACAGCCAATTCTTCCTCGGCCTCTTCGGCCCAGACATCGTCGGTTTCCTCGGAGGCGATGACGTTGATGTTGGCGGGGATGACCTTGCGATATGCCCGGCCTGGTTTGAAGCGCTTGCCGTCAACGGTCAACAGCTGTTCGATGGTGATGCCGAAAAGTCTCTCGTTCTCCTGCAGGAATGGCAGGATCAGTTCCCAATCGGCTCGGGTCAGCTTGGCGAACTTGCCGCCGTTCAACTGTTGGTCCACCAGGGTCCGTTTCGGATCGCGGACAAAGATGGCGCCGCCAGACGCGAGCGAGAACAGGTTGCTGCCCGGATACGGGTCCGCCAGCGAAACGAGGTTGCCCTGATCGTCGAACCTGACGCCGTTCAGGATGACAAACCCGCCACCGTTGTGCGGGTCGCCGGCCATGAACGATTCGGCGAGAAAATCGAGGCAGGTGCCGTTAATGACCACCTTGGGGCGACCGACCGAATTGATGAGGGGCCGGCCCGCGGCGTTGCCGAGCACATACACCGCACCGCCCTTGGCGCCGTACATGAACGTCTGGCCCGTGTCACCGTAGATGACCATCTTGCCACGCTTGATGATCTGGCCCAATTGGTCCTGGGCGTTGCCGTGCACGGTAATGGTCAGGCCGTCAATGCCCGAACCCAGGTAATCGCCGCTGCTGCCATACGCATCGATGGTCACGTCGTCCGTATCGGGTCCCAAACCACAGCCGAGGAATCGCTGGCCGATGCAGTTGAAGCTGATGAAGCGCCGCCAACCTTTCATGTAGGCATCCACCAGCAGTGCCGCGTCGCAATTGTCGCCCTCGGGTGCGAAATGCGCGGCGTCGATCACCAAGGTGGTTTCACCCTCCTGCGGCGCACGCAGATTATTGCGCGTCTCGAAATCAATCAGCCGGTAGGCGCTCTTCACCGCGTCCTTGGCACCAATGTTGGGCAGGCTGGCAAACAGCCGGTTCAATTCCATGCGAACGACGTGAAGGATGTGGCTCCGGCGTTTCGCCGCGGTCGAATACCGCTTGTCGTTGAGTTGCGTCAGGACGTCAATCGCGATGGCCGTCTTGCCCGGGTCCCTGGCCACATCGGCGATCTGTCGGCATGCCGAGCGAAACTCGCGAAATGTCCATTTTGCCAAGTGCTCGCGCATCCATTCAAAGACCGCCGTACCGTTGCCCGAGGCCAGCTTCTCGTTGATCACCGCCGCCAGCTTGTCGCTGGAAACAGTGACCTGATCCTTGGAGAAATCGCAGGACTCGGTCCCGCTGGGAATCGGAACCGGTTTCCCGAATTTATCGGCGCAAGTAATGCGATACTTGCCGGCTGCGTTCTTCTGCAAATTGAAGATGAACGCTCCGCCGTCGTCATAGCTGCCGCCGCGCGCGTTCCAGTAGCGGTCGGCCACCGGGCAAATCCGTTTGTCATCCTTCGACATACTCAGCAGCGTGGCGTCGATGGCCTGTTTCTCCGAGCAGATCAATCCCACCTGAACCTCGCCGTCACAGAACGCGAACACCTGTGGACGGAGCATCGCGGTGTCCGTGATCCCCATCAACTGGAACTGCCGCTGGCGGGCGAGACTGCGAGCGATGATGAAAAACCACGGACCGTCAGGCGAACCGTGGATGTGTGTAGCCTGGATGGCGCGGTAGATCTTCTGCTTCTCCAGATCCAAGCGGTCAAAATCCAGCTCCGTCGTCGGCGCCAGCGCTTCGATGATGTGCTCCAGCGGATACTGATAGGTCCGCGTGAACAGGTCGAACAACTGCGCGGACACTTCGGTGTCGGTGAGGAACTGCGGATAAATGTGGCGCTGCTTGAGATATTCCGTCACCGAATGATAGTTGGCGAAGTCGCCGTTGTGCACCAGCGCCATGTCAATCGCCGCAAACGGATGCGCGCCGCCCGGATGCCAGACGCGTCCCTTGGTCGGAAACCGCTGGTGAGCGATCCATTCATGCGCGCACAGGTCCTCAATCTTGTAGTACTTCACGATGGCCTCGGCAAAGCCGACCACCTTGAGGATCATGATGTCCCGTCCGTGCGACAGCACAAAGGCCCGTTTTTCGCCGAGGGACGCGTAATACTTCTGGTTGAGATTAAAGCTGTTCTGATTGACAAACTCGTCCTCGGCCGCGCCGCGATCGAGTTTCTCGAAACGATTCTTGGTAATAAACGCATCCAGCACCCGCGGTTTGACGCGGACGAAATAGCGGCAGACATCCGGCGGCAACACTTCGAGCCCGGGGACCGATTTCCAATCGTCCACCTTGTCCAGCGGCGCGAAGGCAGCGATGTCGAAAACCGGTTTGATAAACTCGGCTTCGATTTCGCTGCGCACCTTGGTGTCAATGAACGCCACATGCAACAGGTAATGGGTATCGAGCACCTCGCGGCTGACGCCGAGCTGTTCGGGGACGAGTCCCACCGCCGCGATGCCGCCGCCCTTGCCGTTGCCGCGATTGTGCATCTGGCGCGACGGCTCGTAGATGTGACGGCCGGGCACGGGCTCGCTGCAGCAGAACCCGACCACACCGCAGCCACCCTCCTCCGCCTCTTTCCGAATGGACGTGGAGACATTGACGCCTTGCCCGAGTTGTCTTCGGGAATCCGTCAGCAGTTGGATCAATTCGCTGTTCATGTCCTTGCTGTCACGTCATTGGTGTAATCCAGGTGCATTAAAAGATCCGCGCGGCCGCGCAATTCACTGACGCTGCGCAGTCCGAGGCGCTGCAAAATTCCGATCAGGATTTTTTGCCAGGCGCTGTAAAGGTTGATGAGCCGCTGGGTGCCCCACTCAACATCCATCTTGGCGGAAAGCTCGGTGTCGGTCGTGGCGATCCCGCGCGGGCAGCCGCGTCCGCTCTCGCACCGGCTGCAACGCACACAGCCGAGCGCCACCAGTTCGGATGTGCCGATGACCGCGCCGTCGGCGCCCAACGCGATCGCCTTGGCAATGTCGTGGGCGGTGCGGATGCCGCCGCTGGCAATCAGTGTGACCTTGTCGCGGACGCCCTCAGCCTGCAGGAAATTGTGCACCTTGCCGATGGCGTATTCGATCGGCATGGCGATGTTCTTCTTGGCAATGTCCGGCGCCGCGCCCGTCCCGCCGTAACCGCCGTCAATGTGGACAATGTGCGTGCCGGCGGAATAACTCCCCACCGCCACCATGTCCACGTCCGTCGGGGTCGACACCTTGGTCGCGATCAGCGCGCGGCGGTTGACGTGCTTCATCCAGTCGAGGTGCTTGGCATGGTCTTCGATGGAATAAACGCTGTGGAACGGGAACGGCGAAAACAGGGAGATACCCAGGACCGCCTCGCGCATACGGGCAACGGCGGGCGTGTTCTTGTCGCCGAGCAGATGGCCGCCGAGGCCGGGCTTGGCGCCCTGGGCGTACTTGAATTCGATGATCGGCACGCGCTGAATGGTCTCCTCGCGCACACCGAACAGGCCGGTGGCGACCTGGGTGATGACATGGTCATCGTACGGCCGCATGCGTTCCATGAAACCGCCCTCACCCGTGCAGGTGAACGTGTTGAACGCCACCGCCGCCCGGGCTTTGGACAACTGCGTCACGTTACTGACCGATCCGAACGACATGCCGCCGCCGTACCACGGAACATCGATCTTAATTTCCGGCCGGCCATCCCCGCGTTTGTTTAGCTGGATGCTGGTGTCGATCTCGCTGGCCTTGAGTTTGACGGGAGGTTGTTTCGGAAATTTGAACCGGAGCCGATCGAACCCGCCGCCGGAATTGCCGCCCTCATAGTCGTAATCGTAGGCCGCCGGCGGCACATCGCCGGTCTCGGCCATCTTCCAGGTCGCCAGAATCAGGTCGGCCGTCCAGCGGTAATCGCCGAGCGCCTGGAACATGGGATTCTCCCGGATCTGCAGGGCGCCCTTGGGACAATGGGCCACGCAGTAATGTCCGGTCGTTTCACAAGACGGTCCGATGCAAAGATGATGTTGTGGCTCGGCGAAGTATTTGAACCCCGGCTTGCGGTCGTGGACGCCGTACTCGCAGACTTCGATGCATTTGCCGCACCGTTCGCAGTCGAGGCGGCGATGGACGAGGTATTTGGCAATCTCGTTGCGATAGCGGGACGGCGCGGGTTTGACAACCCGCGGCACCTGTTCCTGCGGCACACGCGTCTTCAGCGTGTTCGCCGGCAGAATGTCCTCAATCTGTCTTTCTCTTGCCATAAAACTTGCCGAAAGCTTCTTCTTCCAGGTTCTCGAAAAACATCGCGCGGCCAACGTCGCCCCGGAGCCGGCGCGCCTCGCGCATGCCCATGGCCCCCATCAGCTCGATCAACTGGTCGTGCCACGCGGCGATCAGATTCGTCATCCGACCCACGCCATAGCTGAAATCAATCTTCTCCAGCTTGGCCGGGCACGGCGTGCCGGGTTGGCAGGAGTCGCAAAGATGACATTCCAGCGCGACGAGCAGGGGCAGGTTGATGGTCACCAGGTCGGCGCCGCAGATAATGGCCTTCGCCATATGCTCCGGCATGGCAATGCCGCCGCCGGCCATGAGTGTGATTTCGTCCCGGCCACCCCGCTCGACGAGTGCCGTATGAATCTGACGGATCATGTCCTTCAAAAAACGCGGCTTGTTCGCCGTCAGTTCGTCACCGTTCGCGTCCGCCACGATGTGGATTGTCTCGACCTCCGGCAGCCCCGCCAATTCGATGGCGCGGTTGATGCCGGCGCTGGTCAGTTCCACGCGGACGACGACGACGATTTGCGGGTGGATTTTTTTGAGGGACTTGATGCGCTCCCTTACGGCCGGGCTGTCCGCGATTTCCACCAAGCGCGTCTTTCGCAATAGATTGTCGGGCACCGGCGGGCTGTCCGGTCCCAGATAAAACGCAATGTTCTGCAGATGCTCGTCCTTGGCCGGCCGGTAACGCGAATCCATCAGCGCGATGATGCCGGTGTCGGCGGCGGTTTGTTCGATGATGACATCCAGCTTCGGCAGCGTGTGCGTCGGCGAACTCAAATCAACGATCAACGGCATCGGAATCGAAACCAGCGGCGGCAGACTGTCCAGCGATTTGCTGCCGTTCAAGGAGAGGAACGGCGGCTTGCGGCCGATGTCAACGGATGTGCTGATGTACTCGCGGCCGTGAATGCCATCGCGCGTGGGACGAACGATCTCCGACATGTCGGTCCACATGGAATCAAAACCGCGCCCGGAGAACGGCCCGCGATAGCCGGCGCCGGAGACGGGGATCTTGGCGGTCTCGGCCTGGAGCCATGTGGTCTTGATGATATCGGGCTTCCAGTAACGGTTCCCGAGCCTTTCGTACTCGGGATTGATGGTGAGGCGCAGGATGCCCTTGGTGCAATCCTGCACACAGGAAAAACAGCCCATGCAATCGAAATACAACGCCTCGACTTCGCGGAGGTTATGAATGTACTCGGCCTCCTGCCGGTAGCGGTCATAGACACACGCCTTCTTGACGCAGTTGTGGCAGCGGGCGCAGTCTTCACGCCAGTCCACCACGCCATGTTTACCGATGCGGGGTCGGAGCGGCGGAACCGGGCGGGTCTTGATGTGATATTTGTCCGGCATGACTTCTCCCGGCGATTACAGCCCGGCACCGCCAAGAATTCCGGGCACGGCAGCCTCCTTGCCACCCGACAGGACATGAATTCCGCGCACGCCGTCGAGCGTCCGAAGTTGCTTGATGATTTCGAGGCAGATGGCCAGCCCTTCCTTCCGGCTGTCGTCGCCCGCTTCTTTCAGCCGCTCAATAATTGTGTCCGGAATGCAAAACTCGGCGTAGGTGTCGCGGAGCTTTTGAGCCTCCGCCGCGCTTTCCAGTGGATAAACACTGGCCAGAATCGCCGCCTTCTTGGTGAGACCTTCCTGGCGGACAGCGGCGAGCCACACCGCGAAGGCATTGATATCGAAGACCGCATGAGTCTGAATGAATTTAGCCCCCGCCTCAATCTTCCTGGCGAGCCGAAGCACGTTCAGCTCAAGCGGCTTCAGGAACGGGTTTGCCACCGCGCCCACCAGCATCGAGAACTGCCCGTCGATTTTCATCCCATCCGCCAGCACGCCTTCTTCAGACATCCGGGTGGTCATCTGAATGAACTGAGTGGAATCAATATCGAACACGTTGGCGGATTGGGGACAACCGATCAGCGTCTGGTGATAGCCGGACAGACAGAGCACATTCCTGACGCCCAAACCGGCGGCTCCCAACAAGTCGGACTGCAGCGCGATGCGGTTGCGGTCGCGGGTGACCATCTGCAATACCGGCTCGACGCCCAGCTTGAGCGCCGCAGCCGAAGCGGCGAGGGAAGACATCGCCACACCGTGCGCGTTGTCGCCCATGTTGACCGCCGTGAGCTTGCCGCCCAGGGCTTTCAAAGAGGTTTCCGTGGTGGACAGTGTCGCCGTGGTGCGCGGCGCATGCTCCGCGGTGACAATGAACTCTCCGCTCTCAATTTTCCTGGCGAGTTGGCTGTCAGCTTTCATGCAACCATGCGTTCCTGTCTGTTCGTCGCGGCGCTGGGGGAACCCGAGGGCGGCAGACTTCTGATGTGTTCGATAAATAGTTTGATTTCAAAACAGGCCTGCCCGGCATGTCCTTTCGCGCATTCCACGACGGTCATCCGTCCCGGGCTGAACCCGATTTCTTCCAATAGCGACTCGACTGCCGCAACGCGTTTGCAGGCGCGCGAGCTGCCCTCGAAATGGCGGCACTCGGTTTTCTTGCAGGCCACGACCGCCACCGCGTCCGCGCCAGTTTCCACGGCTTTGATCAGGTACGGCACATCCACTTTGCCCGAGCAGGGCAGGCCGATGATCTTGACCGTGTCTTGATCCACTCCATGACCGAGTTCGGCCAACTGGCCGGCATCCAAGTTGTTCGAGCAATAAAACACGCAAATCTTCATGCCGCAGTTACTCCTCGACAGATTCTCTCCGAATGAATTCCGCATCTGGTTCGCGCAACTCTGGATGGCCGATACGCACTGGCGGATCGCAGCAAAGTCCTCATAATCCCTGAGCCCCCGCGCCATTCGGCTGTGCAGGGCCTGAACCAAGGTCACGATTTCGGTCGCCGTGGCCAGTTTGTCCTGCAGACCCGAGCAGGCCTTTTCGAAAACGGAGTAAACCGATTCCATTTTCATGATCTCGCCCCACACCGCTTCCGGGCTTTCGTTCAAGGCAAACAACAGACGCGGGCAACTTGCTCCGATGGCGCTCAAGTAGTCATCGACAGCCTGGTCCAGCTCGTTCATCGCCGGTCGCGCCGCGTTCAAGTCCACAGGATTGGTTTCAAGCCCGTAGCGCTTCGCGTATTGACGGCTCTCTTGGGGACTTTCGGAATTCACTTGTTCCTTCACGAACGGGCCACACAACGGGCGGTGAGAATCTCTTGGTATTCAGCCTTCTCTCGATTACTTCACAGGTTCCCTTCGGAAACTACTGTCTCCCGATGGTGGCGCGCTTCTTCACCATCGGTGTGGCTCAATCACAGCGGGGTCAGTCGCATTCTGGATAGCATAGGAGGCTGCAAACCGTCAATCCAAGACTGCAAAATCCACGGCAAAATCCATCCGCTCAATCAGCAGATGCTGTTAATCATTTGACGGCAGGCAATTTGAGAGGGCACTGGAGAGGTTGCGCATTTTCGCTCAATGGAAGTTGGCTCCGCAGGAAGGACTCGAACCTTCAACCTAGTGATTAACAGTCACTCGCTCCACCATTGAGCTACTGCGGAACCTGAAAATGGCGCCTCCTTATATAGGCGAGATGCCCAGTTTCGTCAACTCTGCGCGCGTTTGGTCCGGGCCCTGAAAATGGATGGCCTGCATGCCCACGCGGCGGGCCCCCTCGACGTTGGCCACCAGGTCGTCAATGAACACCGTCCGCTCCGCCGCCAAACCGTACTTCTCCAACGTCAGACGGTAAATGGCGGCATCGGGCTTGAGCATCCCCACCTCGTGCGACAGCACCTGCGCATCGAAGTCCTTCAGAAACGGAAAGTGGGCGAACACATAGTCCATGTGGATCGCGTTGGTGTTCGACAGCAGCAGCCGCGGCAGCCGCGTCTTCAACGACTCCGCCAGCGCGATCATCGGCTCGATCGGCGTGAAAATCTCGCTCCAGATGCGTGCGAACTCGTCGTAGTCGCCATCGAACCCGAGGTCCTTGGCCACGGTATGAAAGAACACGTTCTTTGTAATCCGGCCCAGCGCCAATTCGATGACGTACGGCGTGCTGCGGGCGTACTCGTCGATCTGCTGGCGCGTCTTGCCCGTGCGTGCCGCCATCCGCTCCGCCGCCTTCGGCTCGTCGACTGCGATCAGCACGTTGCCCAAATCAAACACGATCGCTTCCATTCCATTCATATCCGCTTCAATATCCCTTCTGCCTCGCGTCCCGCTTCTTCCATCGTCGCTCCGAACGAAACGAATCCATGATTCCGCATGATGATGAATCGGTGCTCGTCCAACACACCCAAAATCTCCGCGACCAGTTCTGGCGTCCCGTACGGCTGCTCGCGTGCGGTGATTGGCAGTTCCAACCGCTCCGCCTCCGCCAGCAGCCGCGCGTTGTGACCGTGAAACACGGCGTTGATCCCCGGCCGCATCGCATAGATACCAGCATGCATCAAACTCTCGCTCGACGGTTCGTACAATCCCACCACCGTCAGCTCCGCGCGGTCCACATCCGCCCCAATCACCTCCACAAACTCCTGCCGCGTGATGCCACCGAGGTCGCCCGCCGTGCGGTTGATCAGAAACCCGTTCACCGTGCGGAAACTCAGGTTGCCGATCGTGTCGCCGACCAGCCCCAATGCCGCCCAGCGCCGGCACCACTTGAGCAGTTCGCCCAGCCGTTCGTCGCCCGACACCGCCCGCCGCGCGAACACCGTCCGAAATTTCGTGCCGACGTAGGCCTCACCCATGGCCGTGCTGTTTCCCGAATCGCCGGCGAATCTCGCCCGGCTTGACGATCCCGCGTTCCGTGATGATCCCCGTGATGTATTTGGCCGGCGTCACGTCAAATGCCGGGTTGCCCGCAAGCGCCTGCCTCGGCGACACGCGGACCCGCGCCAGCCGCGCGCCATCCGCCTCGCCGCTCACAAAGTGCACCTCGTTCTCATCGCGTTCTTCAATCGGGATGTCGTCCCCGCTGCGGCACGTCACATCGATCGTCGAACTCGGCGCCGCCACGTAGAACGGAATGCCGTTCTCACGAGCGAGCACGGCTTTCTGGTACGTGCCGATTTTGTTCGCCACATCGCCATTCGCCGCGATGCGGTCCGCCCCGACGATGCACAGATCGACCTCGCCCCGCCGCATGTAAAACCCACCGGCGTTGTCGGCGATGATTTTGTGCGGCACGCCCTCCTGCAGGAATTCCCAGCTCGTCAGGTTCGCCCCCTGATTCCGCGGCCGCGTCTCATCGACCCACACGAACACCTTCCGCCCACGACGATGCGCGAGGTAGATCGGCGCGGGCGCGCTCCCCCAGTCCACCAGCGCCAGCCACCCGGCGTTGCAGTGGGTCAGGATTCGCGCGCCGTTCGGGATCAGCGGCAAACCAACCTTGGCAATCTGCCTCGCGCGTTCCACGTATTCGTCGGCAATCGCCTCGGCTTCGGCCACCGCTTCCTTCGCCGATGCGGCGCGGTCACGAACGCGGTCGAGCGCGTGCTTCAGGTCGGCAGCGGTCGGACGCGTTTCGAGCAACGTGCGGTACGCGCGGTCGATATCAGCGCCCTCTAGGTACGCCTGAGCGAGGCCGTAGCCCGCCGTCGCCCCGATCGTTCCCGCGCCGCGGATCACCATCGTCTGGATCGCCCGCGCGGTTTCGCGGTGGTTCTTGAGCCGCAACAACCGGAACCGATGCGGCAGCAACGGCTGGTTGATGACGACCACATCGCGGCCCTGCATCCAGACCGCTCGATATTCGCGATGACCGACTTTCATTGCAGCCGACGCCGGCCTTCCAGCGCCCGTGCCAGCGTCACTTCATCGGCGGTTTCCAGCGCGCTTCCCGCCGATAGGCCCAGGGCAATCCGGCTGACCGCTACCCCGAGCGGCTTGAGTTCGTCGATGAGGAAGTTCGTCGTTGCCTCGCTTTCGACATCGGCCCCGAGCGCCAGTATGACCTCGGTCGGTTTGTCGCGTTTCACGCGCTCCAACAGCGCCGCAACGCGCAGCTTCTCCGGCCCGATGCCGTTCAGAGGCGAGATCCGACCCATCAACGCGTGGTACACGCCCTTGTGGATGCCCGCGCGTTCCAGCGTGAGAATGTCGTTCGGGCCTTCGACCACGCAAATCGACGCCTGGTCGCGACGCGGGCTCGCGCAAATCTCGCACGGATCGTGTTCGGTGTAGCTGCCGCAGCGCGAACAGTTGCGGATGCGCGCCTTGGCATCAAGAATCGACTGCGCAAGCTGGCGATTCGTCTCGCCGTCGGCCTTGAGCAGATGCAGCGCGATCCGTTCGGCGCTGCGTTTGCCGATGCCGGGCAACCGCGCCACTTGCGTGATCAGGTTTTGGACCGGTCCAGGATAATCCATCACTACATTCTTACTAGTTTCAACCCCCGAACACAAGCTAGTGGGGCGGGCGTCCCGCCCGCCTAATGTTGAACGGCGCGTCTCGCCTGTTTCGTCTCATTTCGGCGGGTCCGGCCACCCTCCAAAACCCCAAAACGAAACCGAGCCGAGCGGCGAGGGCAGCGGCGAGACGGACGCACGTAGTACGGGCCGCAGGCCTTCGTGAGCGGGGGCAAACGAAGCCAAACGAAGCCAACGCATAAAAACGGCCTTTTTTCTTCCTAACCCATTCTGCCTCAACGACCGCACAGCATGCCGTTTGTCAAGAATCATTGGCTTCGTTTCGCAGAATCATATATATAGCCCCCCCCTCTCTCGCTCTCTTGCTCCCGCCCCCCTTTGGAGTGCGCCGACTGGTCGGCGCTTTGCCGTACTCCTCGCGCGACGGTTTCCCGCGCGAAATCCGCCGACCGCCTTTCCCCATCAACCATCAGCCATCTACCATGTTTTCAAAGAACTCCCCCACCTTATCACAAATACCGACCAACCCCAAGCACAAAATATCGTCCAACGATATGTTGGTTCTTGACAACCCCTCGTTTTTCGGCCGGTGCCACCCCCCCACAGAGGTCGATCCTCTTACTCTTCCTCCTGCTCGTGCTCTTTCTCTTCCACGACCCATCCGCCCCCTTTGTCATTCTGAGCGAAGCGAAGAATCTCAACCTTTGCCTGCCTCCCACCATCAACCATCCGCTCCCCCGCCGCCGGCAGCGCCGGCGCTGGTTGTAGCCGCGGAGCCGAGTCCTCGAGACGCGAGTTTACTTGCCGCACTCGCAAACTCTTTCGCGGGTCCGGCCGTCCCGCCCTCCCTAAACGCCGTCATGCTGAGCTTGCCTGCCCTCAGAAGCTTTAGCGTAGGCGGGTCGAAGCTTGCCCGCCTCCGGCGGGCATCTCTGTCGTTCCGCCCCAACCGCCACTGCCTGTCCGCCCCCGCGCTCCGCACCCGGCCTTCGTAGCGGAAGCGACGAGCTTCCGCGAAGTAGGCTCCCGCCCATCCTCCCAAGCCAACGCAAGCCGCCCAATGATGATTAATGAGACGTGACGCATTTGCCGCCTGCGTACCTCTTTTCGGCGGTGGACGACTCCCATCCAACTGGGCCACCTCAACGAGAAACTACAGATTACAGAGTCGACCCCGAATTCGACTTCCACCACGGCTCCCTGAGTTGGGACAACTTGATCGAGAACGCCATTCGGCCCAGTGCCCTTGGAAAAAAGAACTGGTTATTCATTGGACATCCCGAGGCGGGCGAACGCAGCGCGGTAATCTATACGTTGCTGGGCTGTTGTCGGCGGCACGGCCTCAATCCGTTCGAGTATCTGAAAGATTTGTTCACGTGCCTGCCCACTGCCAAGATCACGGAGATTCAGCAGTTCACACCAGCGGCGTGGGCCAAGGAGACATTGATCGCCCAAGCAGTTTGACCAAGTCGGCAGCCGGTTGAACTTAAGCTCCCGTCTTCAACTTCTACGCCGTGCCGTTTGCTTGCACCCCAGCCGGATACGTTCTACCGAGCCAAACCGCGCACCACGCCCTGCGAGCAGACAACCGCAGCCCAATGCAAGCAGGACCCATGTCGTCGGCTCCGGCACGACCGTCAACAGGATGTCGTTGCCACCGCCGCTCGGACCATTGCCGGCGTAGGTGATCGCAAAGAGGACGCCGCTGCCAAAGTCGTTGGTGCTCCCTTCGGACGCTGCGGCAAATGTGCCGCCAATCGCCTGGGAGCCAGAGTTGTCCAGGATGACAAACTGCGCTCCATTGGTTGGGATGAACCCCCCGAGTAGTTGTAGTTGCAGTGTGGCCCCGCTGACCAACGCGTCGTTGGCATCCACCTGAACGTAGCCATTCATGCCGACCGTGTAGCCAGCCAGTTGCATCTGCAGCGTCACCTGCTTATTGCCGATCGTGAGGTCGCCGGGATATTGGCCCGGAGATACTTGAACGGCAACTGGACTCGTGGGTGATGCAAGATCGATGGCCTGCTGGAGGCTGGCGGCGTCGCTCAGCACGTTGACTTGCGTGGCCGAACCGGAGATTTGCGGTGCGCTGAGAAGGGTGCCGTTCGTCGCCATCACTGTGCCGTTCAGGTTGACCGTCTGGGCATTCAGAATGAGATCCCCGGCTCCGAACAGAATGTTATTCGTGAGGTTGAGCGCGGGGGTGACAAGTGCCAAGTTGAAGTGGGGCGTGCCGCCGTTCGAAGCGTCGGCAAGGTCAATATTGTCGACAATGTTTATGTTGGTAACGGCCTGCACGGTAATACTTGTGAACACGAGATTATTGGCGATTTTTCCCGCATTCAGATAGGTGCCGTTAAGCAGCTGTGTACCGTTGCCAATGTCAACAACATTGGGGGCGTACCCCCGTGTCACCAGCAGGAGTGTGATGACGGCGGTGAGCGTGAGGTTTCTGGTTGTCATGGTGAGTTCTCCTATTTGCGGCGTGGCCCACGCCGCCATCTGCAAAACATTAATAAATGGATGCAGGGGTAGCGTTGCGTGATTATGTACCGCTTTGCGGTGCGACCCGCGTAATGCCTTACACGTCAGTGTGCCCTGCGGTTCTGGAGAGAAATAAGGGAGAAAACTCCCCGAGACGCCAGCCTCTCTCCGTCACCAGCTTGATAGCATCCCAGAAAACCGCCTGAATGTCCAGCGCAATCGGGCTCCCCATGGGAACCGGTGGGTACATCATGACCCCCCTGCGGTGAAGTTGAAGGTGGTGAGCACTACTAGGTTGAATGAGCTGCGGGGATACCTCCGGAGGTATCCCCGCAGTGGATTGAGGAGTACAACGCTGGGTTTGTGCACTCG
>DATKNW010000015.1:0-50926 GCA_035541135.1 Verrucomicrobiia bacterium | reverse complement strand
CAGGTCGACGGCAGGCTGTTCTGCCAGGCGACATGCCCGTCGTTGAACAGCACGTTGCCGCCCTGATCCTTGTGCGGGGCAATCGGAGCCGAGCCCGTCGCCAACCATTTGGCGCCGATGGTGTAGTACCCGGCCGCCGCCGAGTTGCCCATCCGATCCAACGCAATGATCGAGTCGGGTTGATCCTGCCAGTACAGACCCGCGATATAGGTGTAGCTGATGCCCAACTGGCCGCCGGACAGCGAGTTGGTCAAGCCGTAGCCCGTCTGCACCTTGGCCGCGCTATCGCTGGGACAAGCAAAGATCTTCGCGCTGGTGACCACGTTGCTCAGCAGGTTGAACGAGCGGCACAACGACGGCGGACTGCTCGAATCCAACGGCATGCGGCTGTTGTAGCTGTCCGCGTACATCGCAATGCCCAGCCCGATCTGTTTGAGGTTGCTCAGGCAGTTGGCCCGACGCGCCTTTTCGCGGGCCTGATTCAGTGCCGGCAGCAACATCGCCGCGAGAATCCCGATAATCGCAATTACCACCAGCAACTCAATCAGGGTAAAGCCGCCAATTTTGCATTTAAGTATACGTCTCATTTTTTGGTGATGCCTCCGTGCTGTTGATTAAGAATCTATGCTCTCCCGCGCTGTTTGGGACTACCCCGCGTCGCGGCGGGTACACCGTTCACTTTTGGTTCCAGCGCAAAACTACCAATACGCCGACAATGCTGTCAACACAAAGTACGACGCGGGACTGGTGCGCCCGCAATTCGCCCGGAATTTTGTACAGTCCAAATCCGGTTCCTGTTCGCCCACAATGAATTGCGCACACGTCCGTGACGATCAGGCAAGGTTCTCCCAACGTGGCAACTCCCCTTCACTGTTGTAATAATGTGGCGACAGCCGCAGACACTTTCTGCCGTCACGAGTGTGCCGCAGCGAGGTAATCACATGCGCCTCGTTCAGCCGAGAGTGCAGCACCGCCATATCCGCCTCCTCAGAATACAACGACACGATTCCTGACAGGCCCGGTCCTGAGGCTGGGCCGATGATCACAAAACCGTTCTCGGTGGCTTGTCGAATAATCTGACGTGCCAATGCAAGCACGCGAGCTTCCACCGCGTCCACGCCGCACTCCAAGATCAACTGCAGCGCTGCTCGCAATCCGATGATGCCCATCAGGTTCAAACTGCCGGGCTCGTATCGCCGCGCGTCGGACTTGAATACCAACGAATCCTGCGCGACGAAATTAGGGCTCGACGCGCTGTGCCAGCCAACCAGGGGCGGATGAAAGCGCTCGAAGTGTTCCTTTCGGACATAAAGAATCGCGATTCCCAGTGGGCCCAATAGCCATTTGTGCGCGTCTGCCGCGGCAAAATCCACAAATTCCATCGATGTTCGCAACGCACCGAAGCTCTGAATGCCGTCCAAGCAGAAGAGTATCTTGCGTTCCCGCAAGAACTTACCGATCCGGTCCACATCCAGCCGCCACCCGCTTTGGAAGTGCACACTGGCCAGCGATACGAGCCGCGTCTTGGCGCCCACCACCCGTTCGACATCCCCGACAGTGATGTTTCCAAATTGGGCCGGCTCCACAAATTTCACATCCACCCCCCGCCGTGCCAAGTCCATCCACGGGTATACATTCGCCGGGTAATCGTCCCGATAACAGACAACCTGATCGCTGGGTCTCCACAGTAATCCTGCTGCCACCATGCCCAAGCCCATCGAGGTTGATCCCACAAATGCGATCTCCTCCTGCCGGGCATGGATGAGCCGGGCTGCCAACGCCCGCGTGTCACCAACCACCTCATCGGACAAGACGTCTTCCTGGTTGTCACGGGATGCCGCCTCCGCATAGGTCTGCATTGCTTCCGCCACGCGCCGCGGCAACGGGCTGACTCCGGCGTGCGCCAGAAAGACCTTGTTTTCGCAAACAGGGAATTCGCGACGCCGTAACGCCTCGTCTCGCATCAAGTCGGAAATGCTCAGCGAACCCATTGCGACTTGAATTCTAATGTGCTGCCCCTTACAAAGCAAACGCGGTCTGCGTCTCGATGCAGACGACCGGCGACAGGGAGCCGGGACACAAGGCGCTCAATGACCAGATTTCGATGGTGGATGCCGTTGGTTCTCGCGGCGCTGTGCGCCGCCGCTTACGCGAATACGCTTCATGCCCCGTTCATCTTCGACGACTCCGTTACGATTCAAACCAATCCTGCGATCCGGCGGTTGTGGCCATTGTTCGACGTGACTGCCACCACACCTCCTGCTCTTTGGGGGCGTCCGCTGGTCAGCCTGTCTCTGAAGATCAACTATGCGCTGGGTGGTTACGATGTCGTCGGCTATCATCTGTTCAATCTGCTTGTCCATATCCTGAATGCGACGCTCGCCTTCGGTATTCTGCGGCGCACACTCCTCAACTTCCCCGGCGCGGCCGCCGATCAACGGGATGCGACCGGACCAGCGTATGCCGCCGTGGTCTTGTGGATGTTGCATCCGCTGGCAACGGAGAGCGTCACGTACGTGACCCAGCGCACCGAATTGCTGATGGGATTTTTCCTCCTGTCGACTTTGTATTGCGTTGTTCGGGGAACCCGGTCGCCGCATCGAAAGATCTGGTACGGCTTGGCCGTCATCAGCTGCATCCTCGGCATGGGCGCCAAGGAAGTCATGGCGGTTACACCGCTTCTCGTGTTCCTTTGCGATCGCGTGTTCGGCGCGCCGTCGCCGCGAGCCGCCGTGCGCAATCGCGCCGGACTCTATGTCGGTCTGGCGGCAAGCTGGATCGTGCTGGCCGCACTCCAGATCACGACCAATCTCCAATGGAAATCAGGCGCCGAAGTGTCGCCATTGGGTTGTTGGGATTATCTTGCCATGCAGTGCAGTGTCCTCACGCGCTATCTGCGTCTTGCCATCTGGCCGAAAGGACTGGTGTTGGATTACTCCGACTGGCCGCGCACGATCTTGTTTGCGAGTCTGTTACCCCGAGCATTTCTTCTGCTGGCGTTATTGGCCGCGACTGCCGGAGCAATCCGTCGGCGGCAATGGTGGGGATTTTGGGGCGCCTGGTTTTTCCTGTTGCTCGCGCCCAGTTCCAGCTTCCTGCCGCTCCCCACCGAACCGGCCGCGGAACGGCGAATGTACCTGCCGCTCCTGGCGGTTATGGCCGTGATGGTGGGCACGGTCTGGCGCTCCTGCCACCGCCTGTCGTCACGGTTCAGTTGGCCCGATCGCGCGCGCATGCAGTGGGAAACCGCCGTTGCACTGGCACTGGCTGTCGCGCTCGGCGTAACCACTTTTCAACGCAACGAACAATACCGGTCCGCTGAATCCATCTGGGCGGATGTCGTCGCCAAGCGGCCGCAGAACGCCCGCGCCCAAACCAATCTCGCCATTGCCCTGGTCGACGAGGGGAAGACAACCGAGGCGATTCCCCATTTCCTTGCCGCGTTGCGTCTCGACCCCGATCAACCGATCATCCGCAACGACTACGCCTCCGCCCTGGTGGACATCGGGCGGATCGATGACGCCATTGCTCAATACCAGGAAGCTCTGCGCCGCGCTCCCAACTTCACCCCCGCCCGAAAAGCTCTCGGCCAAATCACCCAGCGCCAATTCCGGGATTCCATCGAACGTTGCCAGGCCGCCCTGGCGGCTCATCGCGACGATCCGTCCGCCCACATCCGCTTTGCCCAACTTCTGGCCGATATGGGCCGCCGCGACGAGGCCATTGCCCAGTATGAACAAGCCCTCCGCCTCGACCCACAAAGTCCCGGCACCCATTACAATCTCGCCAATCTGCTCACCGAGGACGGTCGCGACTCCGAAGCCATCTCGCATTACGTCGCCGCCGTGCAACTGGCCCCGCGCGATCCGCGCATCCAGATCAACCTTGGGAACCTGTTCCTCAAGCAGGCGCGCTGGGACGACGCCATCGCCGCGTACACGCAAGCGCTACGTATCGATCCGTCCGCGTTCGAAGCCCACAACAACCTCGCCATCGCCCTCGCCGACCGCGGAGACTTGATCCACGCCACCGAACAATTACGTGAAGCGGCACACCTCAAACCCGACGATCCCGACATCCATCGCGAACTCGCTGAGCTGCTCGATCGACAGGGACTCCACGTCGAAGCTCAACACGAATCCGCCGAAGCCCAACGGCTCACACAATCCAATCCTCCGAACTGACACTATCGAACTGGCTTCGTTTTGGAAAACGAAGCCAACTCGTTTCCCAAAGCCTCAACCACGGATCTTCTTATCTGCCAGACCCATACGACTGAAATGACGGCCCGCCACATTGGCTTCGTTTCGCAGAAACGCCTTTTTTGCGCCCCACCCCTTCCTACATATTGTGGTGTTGAAAGCCGCCCTCTTTCTCTTGCTCTTGCTCCTGCTCTCGCCGGCCCAACCGGGAACCCTGAACGGGCAACCGTGAACTGCTGCCCCTATGTCAAAGAACTAAATAACGGCCCCGCGATTATCACCACGCCAGCGCAACTGGCTGCCGCCGTGGCCGCATTCTGTGATGTCTAATCACGCGACCAGCTTAGCCCAAATAGAAATAAAAAAAAGCGACAGCTGCCATCCACCCGTGTCTCATTTTCGGCGGGGACACCCACCGCCTATCGCACCCGCTCTCCACGCAAGAAGACGTAGCCATCCCTTTGGACTGCGCCGGCTTGCTCCTGCTCCTGCCCCCACTCCCCTCCCGGTAGCGCGAACGTCCCGTTTGCGGTCGTCCATCCCGCGCGTCTGCCACAGCATCCTTTGCGACGGCGGATCCCATCCGTCCCATTAGCCATTGGCCATCTGCCGCGCCGCGCCCATCCGCCATTAACCATGCTTCCAATTCGCCCCAGCCTCTGGCACAATTTCAGAAGATGGTTGATGCGGGCACGACCGAAGGTCCATGCCCCTGACAGGAATGACGCCATGGCCAACCCCGAACATCTCGCGATCCTCAAACAGGGCACGGATATCTGGAACAGGTGGCGAGCGGAACACCGCGTTTTAGCGCCGGACCTTATCAACGCCGAACTCGACGACTTGTATCTGGCCGACGCGCAGCTTACAACCGCTAATTGCCTCGGAGCGAAGCTGCGCGGCGCAACCCTTGTGTGCGCTGACCTACACAGCGCGTGCCTTGTTGGAGCGGACCTCTCCGAAGCAAACCTCATTCACGCCGACCTTGCGGGTGCGGATCTTTGCTGCGCCAACTTGACCGAAGCGAATCTCGCCCATGCTCATCTTGACCGGACAGTTCTTGCCGAAGCGAAGCTCGTAAGGACACACCTCGCCCGCGCAACGATTAGCGATGTGTTGTTCGGCTCTGCTGACCTCACGGATGCCATAATGGAATTCACCCTGATCGCAGGCTGCAATATCAGCGGTGTACGTGGATTGGAGACCGTGAAGCACCACGGCCCATCCTCGATCGGGATCGATACCCTTTACGAATCGGAAGGTCGGATACCAGACAAATTCCTCCGCGAATCCGGCATTCCTGAAGACGTGATCCAGCATTTGCTTCCGCTCATTCGCGCCGGCAAGGCCATCCAGTTCTACACGTGCTTTATCAGTTACTGCACGAAGGACCAGGCATTCGCCGACCGGCTCTACGCAGACCTGCAGGCAAAACGCGTGAGATGCTGGTTGTTCACGGAAGACGCAAAATGGGGCGAGACGGTCTGGGGTGAGATCGACCGCGGCATCAAACTCTACGGTAAGCTTGTGGTCATTTGCTCAGAGCATTCCCTGCAAAGCCCGGCCGTTCTCCGCGAAATCGAGCGGGCACTGCAACGCGAAGACCGGGAAAAGAAGAATGTGCTTTTCCCCATCCGCATCGACGACTACATCTTCGACCAATGGGAACACGAGCGAAAAGCCGACGTCGTAAAGAAAGTCGTCGGCGACTTCCGTAAATGGGAAGACCACGACTCCTACCAGAAATCCTTGGTAAAACTTCTCCAAGACCTCCAATCCCCCGACCCAAAACCGGCGCGCTAGAGTCACGCGCCGATGCCGAACCATTTCCGCACCCCCTCCGACCAGACGCTGCTCATGATATTTCGCTAAGCGATATATCATCCAGAATCCTCGGCCCAATTCGCACGGATCCCCGCTCACTCGCGGGAGCGAAACAGGCTCACACCTGTTGTTGGTGTTGCCTGTCCTCAACAATACGCAACTTAACTTCAGGGCGTCCTCTTTTCACGCGACCACATCTCAATCGCGACCGCTTCTGCCCGCGCAATCACTTCACATCCGCGCGGGCGCGGTACGGATGGCCCGCGCGAAATAGATCGATCTGGGCCTGGACGTTGGCGACCAATTGCGTTTGCCCGGCTGTCTGCGCCAGTGCCAGGCATTCCTCCGCCGCCTGGATGGCTTCGTCAAATCGACCGGCCGATGCGTAAGCGACAGCCAGCGTGTCCAGTTCCATGGCCAGATGGCGCCCCGGTCGACCCCGCGCCTGCTCGGCGAGGGCCACCGCCCGAACCGGGTCGCCGCCCAGCGCCGCCGGCACGGTTGCCAGAAGCCACGCCAGATTATTCGCCGCTTCGGCGTTCTCGGGCCGCAGTTCCAACGCCCGTTCGTAATTCGAGATCGCCTCTTGGACCCGGCCAACCAGCGCCAGCGCCGTCGCCAACCTGTTTCGGGCTTCGGCATTGTCGGGCGCATCCAGCACGGCCCGTTCGTAATGCGCAATTGCCTCCTCTGCCCGTCCCGCGTGCAGCAGCGCATTACCCAGGTTGTATTGCAGCCCGCGCAGATTCGGGTTGATCCGCGCCGCCATCTCGTAATGTCCGATTGCTTCCTCCACGCGGCCAACCTGGAACAGCGCGTTACCGTAATTGTACTGTGCTTCAGCGCTATCGGGTTTGAGATCGACTGCGCGCGCGTATTGCTCGACCGCCTCACGCGGTTTTCCCGTCTTGAGGAGGACGCTTCCCCAGTTGTCGTGCGCCACGGGATCGTCCGGCTTGATCTGCAAGGCCTGCTGACACTGCTGCAATGCCTCCTCCCAGCGGCCCTGCCCGATCAACACCGTCGCGTAGTTGTTGTGCGCCATCAAACAGCCGGGATTCCGCGCGATGACGTCGCGCCACAAGGTTTCTTCGTCGTGGAATACTTCGGCGTGCCGCCAACTCAGCGCCCCGAACGCCGCGACCGCAATCGCGCCCGCCGCGCATCGCGCGGCCGGTTGTCGCACCACGGCACCCGCCACCGCCACCGCCAGCGTGATCAACCCGATGCTGGCCAAATACTGAAAGTGGTCCGCCACATACGAGTACCGAAAATAAAACACGCTGAAAAAGCCCAGCACCGGCAACAATGCCACGACAAAAAAAGCAAACCCAAACAACGCGCCCCGGCCCGACGGCTTCCCGCGCAGTTTCCACAAAGCCATTCCCATCACCACCGCTGCCGCCAACGGCATCCATTCGACGATTGATCCTGCTCTCACGTTCCATCGCGGATATACGAAGATCAGGTCCACCGGCCACAACGTCTTTCCCGCATAAAACCAAATCGCTTTCGCAGCAACGATGAGCCGCTCTGCCATCCCGAGCTTCCACTCGTCCGTCCCGGCCCTGACCACCTGTCCGTGCTGTTCGGCAATCGCCAGCAGCGATGTTCCGCACGCGAGCAGGAAGAATGGCACGCTACGCAACAGGTCCCGCCGCCGCCATGCCCCGTGCTCCCACCACGCGCACAACAGCAGGACCAGGGGCAACACAACCGTCGAGGGTTTGCTCAGCATCGCCGCCGCGCCACAGGTCAGCGCCAGCGCGTACCACCACCCTCTCCGCGCCCTCTCGAACCGGAGAAAACAAAGCAGCGATACAAAGAAGAACAGCCCCGACTGCACGTTCTTCAATTCGGTGATCCACGCCACGGATTCCACATTCACCGGATGAACCGCCCAAAGGCAGGCGGCCACCCACGCCCCCGGCACCCGCAGTCGACGCAGAATCAGAAACACCAGCACGCCATTGATCGCCTGCAGCGCGATATTGATTACATGGTAGGGCCTCGGGTCCAGCCCCCACAGCCGCCGTTCGCACCAGAATGTCGTCAGCGTCAGGGGGTAGTACCGCGAGTACGTCAGTGACGACCAGATCATCCGCAATCCATGCGGCGCAGTCATCACGGGATTCGCCGTCAGATGATCGTCGTCATCCCAGATAAATCCGGCGTGCCACATCGGCGCGTACACGGCAAACGTCATGGCCACCAGCACCAACGCCAGGAACCAGAAATTCTGTGCGAGCCGGGTGCCTGGCGCCGGGGACGAAACCGCCGTCCGTCGGTCCGCCGCGCCGTCGATTCGTTCCGGTGGGGTCATCACGGCGATAATAGCAGGCTTGCCCGCCGAAAGTCACCGCCTACGGGTCAGCATCCCGCTGCCCGCCGTCCTTCTTCAATGCAGCTTCACGGCAAAATCGGCCACGGTCGGTTTCGCCACCCGGGCGTAATCGGTGTAGCGCATTTTGATCGCGTCGCTGTGCGTGCCCGCTTCGAACACGATCCGCTCCGCGTCGGTCAGGCTCGCGTCGAGATAGGCCGGGACCCCGTACAATTCGCCAAACGGCGGCATCGTGCCCACCGCGCAATCGGGAAACAGCGCCTTGAACTCCTCTTCTGTCGCCAGCACCGTCTTCCGCCCGATCGCCCTGTCCAGTCTCTCCAGGTCGACGCGATGATCCGCCGGCAACACCGCCATCAGCACCTCGGCGTCCGCTTTGACCATCACCACTTTGGCATGGCTGCGCCCTTTGACGTGCTCGATGGCCGCCAACTCCTGCGCCGTGAACGCCTCGGGATGGTGCACCACCTCGTAGGGAACCTTGCTGCGGTTGAGCAGCTCAATCAATCTTGCTGGCACTCCCATGTCGCACCTCCACTCGAAAGCATACTCCGATCCAGCGGCCACGTAAACACCGTCGACTCCCCAAAGCGGTCTCCTGTCCCTTCGGGGCAGAGAATCAAGGTGACGGGCAGGTTCCCTCGTCAGTTTCTCCCCGCACCGACCAGCGCCGCGAACCGCGACTGGTACGCCGGATCGTCCCGCAATGCTGTCAATTCACCATCGCGCGCCGCCAACGCCGCGTACTGCGGCTGCGCCGCCAGCAGCGCCCGCAACATGTCATACGCCTCCGCCAGTCGTCCCGTCCGCGCGTAGGCGCACGCCAGGTAGTATCGCGACGCCCACAACGTTTCATCCGCCGCGATGGCCTGCCGCAATTGTTCCATCGCCTTGTCGTACTCGTGCAACTTGAGATAAATCGTCCCCAGCGTGCCGTGCGCCATCGGCAATTGCACCGCATGCGGATCGGAATGAGCAATCGCCCGCTCGACCGCCACGCGCGCCTCGTCGAAGCGATGCCGTTCGAGCAATACCCCGCCCAAATTGTAGTTCGCTCGGGGATCATCCGGGAAATGCTCGAGCGCCGCGCTCCACAGCGACACGTCATCGTGCCACACCGCCATCTGCCCGCGTGTCCACAAACCAATCAGCGCCAGCCACGCGCCGAGGCCGATACAAATCGCTGCCTTAAACAGCGCCGACCCGCGCCGCCAGATCCACAGTATCCCGCTGCCGAGAGCTACCAACGCCGGCACCATCGACAAGTACGCATACCGGTCTGCCACAGCCTGGCCGCCGACCTGCACCAGCCCGCACACCGGCAGCAGCACCGCCAAATAACTCACCCACGCCACGATCAATACCGGCGCTCGTTTGCGTGCCCAGACCGCCACGATTGTCACCGCGACGCAGAACAAGACCGGCACCAAAAACTCCTCGCTCCGCAAGCTCGCCCCGTCGCCAAGCGGATAATACGGCGACAGCCACGCCGGCCAGACCAGTTTCCACAGATAAAACACCGCGCCCCGCGCCGCGACCAGCAGCCGTGTCCCCAACGGGTCTTGCGCCAGCTCCTGCATCTGCACCCGCGCCCCGATTGCACCAACCGATGCCAGCGCGCTCAGCCCGATCATCGGCCACTTCTCGGCGACGAGCCGTGTGAAGCGCTTCACGAAGAAAGCTGTACCGAATGATCCCTCACCCCGTCCCTCTCCCCTACCGAATAAGGGAGAGGGGATATCCGGTTGCGTGTTCCCCTCTTGGGAGGGGTCGGGGGTAGGTCCGGTCTCGTATCGTCTCAACGGAAAATAATCCAGCGCCAGCATCAGGACCGGCAGACTCACGGCAAACGGCTTCGTCAGCAGCGCCACCGCGTTCAGCGCGATGGTCATTCGCCACCAGCTCCGCTTCATCCTGCCGTCGTCCCTTGTGGCTCGCACGTATGCGCACAAGGTCGCCACCATCCACAACGAACACAGCAACCCGTTCCGCGCCGCCACCCATGCGACCGATTCCACCTGCAGCGGATGAATCCCGCAAACCAGCGCGACCACCACGCTCATCGCCAGCCGTTCCGCGGGTGAGATGTTCGCGACCTTTGCTGTCAGCAACCACACCAGCGTCCCAACCAGCGCGACGTACACGCCATGCAACAGCAGATTCGTCAGGTGATGGCCCGTGGCGTTCAATCCCCAAACCTGGTAATCCGCCAGGTGCGTCATCCAGGCGATCGGTTGCAGGTAGAACGGCTGGAGCGACGTCCACATCCAGCGCATCGACGGCCACGAATACCTCCCCATCCGCATCAGCTCGGCGAGATAAATGTGGTCATCCCACTGCACGAACCCGTTGGCCAGCACGGGATAGAACACCCACATTGATATGATGGAGACGAATGCCAGCGATAACGCGACGGTGCCGCTCGGAGCGCGCCGGGACGAACGCGCCGGATCGCCGTCGCTATGGTCGGCGTTCATGTCTACCAGAACTTCCAGTCACCGCGCGACAGGACCCACGCCGCCAGCGCGGCATTGCTCACGGCATGCGCGACGACGCACGCAAACACGTCCTTGCGCTTGTAGTACAGCCAGTTGTACATCGCGCCGCAGATCAGCCCCGCCAGCCATTGATGATGCTCCGCGCCGAACAACGCCACGGTGACCGCAAACGACATCCACGAGAATGTCCCGATGGCCACGCTCTTGAAATCCTCGTTCACCAGCCAGCGAATCAGAAACGCGCGCCAGAATAATTCCTCCATCACCGGCACCACGATCACCGCGCCGAACACGCGAAACGCAAAGAACGTATTCCGCTGCGCCACCGACTGGATTGCCGTTGGATCAAACACCGTCGCTGTTCCAAATTTCGGATAGTACGGATCAATCCCGATCCAGATCACGATCGCCACCAAGCCGACAAGTACTGCCAAAAGCCACGACGTTCCGCTGTAGCCGCGCTTCTGCGAAGCGCGGTCCGTTCGGCCCTCTTGTTGTGCGCCGGTCTCCTGACCGCGCACAACATTCCCCGCGCCAACCATCGGCGACCTTAGTTCCTCATACTCCCTCCAGAAATAAATCAACGCCGCCGCCACCGCCAGCGTCTTCACCGGATACATCCACAAAAGGTCCGCGTACGGCTCCACCAGCAAGAACGCCATGTAGAGGCCCATCGGCACCACATACGGCAGCCACGGTTTGAATTTCAATGTATCAGCCACGAGTGGTGAGCCAGCCTAAAACGTAGTTCCAAGCCTGTCGAGACTCAAAGAGGCTGCGTGGTGTGCTTCGGCAAATCTCTTGCCCGGCGCTCGGGACAAGGCCGTTTCGCCTTGTTCATGCCAGGTTGTCCCGCTAAACTGGTTTAGCTTTGGCCCGGTAGGCGATTTCACGCATATGGGATTATTCAGCACACAAGTTATCACACAATTGCTAGGCATGTTCTTTGGCGGGATCGTTGTCGCCGTACTCACACCGACGGCATTCGCGGGCGCTTCTCGCAAGTGGTGGCGTTTTGTGGTGCTTGTTTCGGTTGTCGCCTTTGCCGCCAATCTCGCTGTCAGTCTTTCGGAGGCGAGCAAGCCGGCGAACAATATATTAACCAGAGACGTTGTTGCCTGGGTTATTCTCGCCGGCGGCAGTCCTTTGCTCGTGGCTGCGGCATCACGAAGTGTAGCTATCCGCACGGACGGCGTCTGGTTTCGCACAGGTGCAGCTGTGTTGACACTGGTTGTTTTGGCATGGGCCACGCCACTTGTTATGTTGCTTGTGCATTGCACGAGCGGCGATTGCCTTTGAGATATGAGTAAGCGGTGACCTAACGCCGTGCAGGGGCCAAAGGTAGGCTGACGTGACCCAACACACGTGCGCCAGCGAAGTCCCCGTCACTTCCGTTGTTCAGTAGGTGTTGCAGGCTGGATGCTTGTCGAGGACGCCTTCGCCGGCACCGCATTGGTTTTGCTCATCTTCTCGAAGATGCCGCGCAGCAGCCAGTGCTTCTTCAGTTCCCGCACCTGGTTGAGCCGTGTCCGGCACCCAAACGGAATCCGTGCGGTGTATCATCCACGGGAAAACACTTTGCCCATTTCGACGAGAAACAACCGGCGGATCGCATCGTAGCCGCGGTCGTTCGGGTCCTCCAGATTCTCAAAGTACCAGTAGTGTGGATCGTCCCCGCGGTAGTGCGCATTGTGTCGATCAGCGCAATGGATCCCGTGTCCCAGAAACGCGCCATGAATGTCGACGAGGTGCGCATTCGTGTAGCTTCGACAAGTGTCGGCGATCAGATCGTTGAATAAAGGCAAGACCTTCGTGCCATCCCGCCAGGACGGGAGAGCCAAATGCGCGTGTTCGATGTCGCCCACGTCGTCCGTCGGGTCATAAATGTTGGCCAGAAACACGTCGCATCCGCCCGGGAACCTGGCGATCACGCCGTCGAGAATCCCCTGCAGCCGTTTGTGGAAGCTGCCTTTCCAGTTCACCGCCTGATCGTAGGTGCATCCATACATCGCCCCATCGCGCGGCGCGGACCGACCGTAATCGTGGATCAAATCATTGCCACCGGTCGTGATGACGATAATGCCGCGCACCGTCGGCGGATACGTGGCGACGAGCGGCACCTGATCCCGAAGGTGTTCCTCCGACACCGTGTACGACACGGAGAGATTGTGGACCATGAGATTGGGCAGGACATGCCGCAAATCTTTCCCGGCCATATCGGGATAGAGCGCGTCGTCGTTCTGCTGGAGCAAATCGAAATAGCTGTGTTTGCGCGTCGCTCCGAATCCCGCCGTCACACTGTCGCCGATCCCGATGAGAACGAATTGGTTCGTCGACCAAACCGTCTGGAACGCGCTTGCGGAAACGGCCGGCCCAGCGGGGCCGGTCCCCACCGGATGCTTGAATCGCCCGATGAGGTAGTACCAGGCGACGAACGCGACAAGGCACAACGCGAGGCCCGTCTGCCATCGGAACGAGTACCAGCGTAGCGGCCGCTTCTCATCCATCTTCATTTGCAAGCCCGCGCGTCTTCATTCCGTTACCAGCGCGCCGTAGCGCAGATTGCGGATGCTGACCGTCAATTCGCCGGCGTCGAGCAGTTCCATCGCCACCAGAAACACCGCGCCGCCGCAGACGATGATGTCGGCGCGCTCGGGGGGCAGCCCCGGCACTTTCTTGCGCTCCGCCAACGGCATGGCTTCCAATTTCCGTACCAGGGTCTCCAGTTTCTTCCGCGAAATCGTCCCGTGATCGACCACGCCGCATTCGACCCGGGCCAATGTGACGACCGTCCCACCCGTGGCGATCACGCGCCGTCCTCTCGCGTCGTAGCCCGCCAGGGCATCGCGCAATGTCGTGCGCAAATCCGCGCACAGCCCCGCAAACTTTCCTTCGCCAAACCGCTCCGTGAGCCGCAACGCCCCCAACGGCAAACTCTGGAATCGTTCCATCGTTCCGCCGCACCCTTGGATGAACTCGGCGCTGCCACCGCCCACGTCCATCACCAGAATCGGCTGGCCGGACCATTCGGGATCGCTCGACACGCCACGAAAAATCAACTCGGCCTCGCGTTCGCCCGAGATGAGTTGAATCTCCAACCCACACTCTCGATGGACATGACGGAAAAACTCGTCGCGGTTGGCGGCGTCGCGCGCCGCGCTCGTTGTGAACGCACGACAATCCACCGCGCCCAGCTCTTGTGCCTCGGCAAGAAATTCCTGGATGGCCTGGCTGGTTCGGGACATCGCCTTCTGCAGCAGCTTTTCGCTCTCATCGACCCCCTCGCCGAGCCGGGTGGTGCGATCCTTTGCCGCCACCGGAACCACTTGGCCACCAGACACATCGGCAACGAGCAGCTTCACTGTGTTGGTGCCGATATCGATGATCGCGCGGCGCATCTCGTGTCCTTGATAACACGTTCGGTCGACTACGGCAAATCACGAAAATACTACTTGTCTGGCCTCGACTATGTGATAATTTTCACATGCTTTTTGGCCGCCCAGACTGGCGTTTTTTCGCGACTGAACCCCGATGAATTTTGGCAATGACTTTCGCGGCATGGGGCGGTATATGGCATTGGGGATTCAGATGGTGGTCACCACCGCCGTCATCGCCGCCGTCGGCTTTTGGCTCGACCAAAAGACCGGCAAGGGACCGATGTTCCTGGTCGTGTTTTTTTTGTTGGGCTCGGTGGCGGGCTTCGTGGTGGTGTACCGTGGGTTTCGTGACAGTGACAAAGGAGCAAAGCCCAGATGAATGTTGATCGCGCGGCGATTCTGGGGATCGTCTTTGGCGCGCTGATCGGCGGCGTGAATGCCGCGCTGCAGATTCACGAACTGCGCCTGAAAGGCCGGGTCGCCCAGCCGCGCGGCGTGTATGCGCTGGTGCCCGGAGCGGTCGGACGGCTCGTGTTTGTTGTCGTGGCGTGGTGGTTGGCGTTCAAGTTGGCGGGAGCGGACAAATACTGGTTGACGGGCGCTTTGGCCGTTACCTATACTGCGCCGCTCTTGGTTCAGTTGAAGCAATTGGTTTTTCCAAAGAGGTGAGATCAGCAATGGGTGAGCCACACGTCATCGTACACATACCCCTTTACTTCTTCGGCCTCAATTTGAGCGTCACGAACTTCGTCATCATGCTCTGGGTCGCGGCGGTGATCAGCTTTCTACTACTGGCCGGCGCGGCCTGGGCCGTGACCGTCACCGGCACCGGTCGCCTGCCCAATTTGGTGGAATCTCTGCTGGAATTCGTTCGCGAGAACATTTCCGACGCCTTCATGGGGCACCACGGCGCGAAGTGGTTCCCGTTCGTCGCCACGGTCTTCTTCTTCGTCCTGTTCAGCAACCTGCTCGGTCTGGTGCCGGTCCCCGGCTATTTCCACGCCGGCACCAGCAACCTCAATGTGACGGCCACACTGGCAATCATCGTGTTCCTTGTCGTCCAGGCGGTCGCGGTCAAAACACACGGGCCGAAATACTATCTGGGTTTGTTGTTCCCCAAAAGCGCCCCGGCCTGGCTCCGGTTCAGCCTGATGCCGTTCATCGAATTGATCGGTGTCTTCGCCCGTCCGTTTTCGCTGGCGATTCGTCTGTTCGCCAATATGACGGCCGGCCACCAGATCATCCTGGTGCTGCTGACCGGCGAGCTGGTCGGCGCCACATGGATGCTGAAGCAGGGCATCATCTGGAAATTCCTGTCCCCGGCGCCGCTCATCGGCGTCATCGTCATGGATGGGTTTGAGATTTTCGTGGCCTTCATTCAGGCCTTCATTTTCGCCCTGCTCGCGGCGCTGTATTTGGGCGAAGCACTGGAAGAATCACACTAGAAGGAATCACAGCAACCTCTCGGAGAGAATGGCATGGACACAAACACAGTCACGCAATTGATCAGCACGGCAGCGCTGGCCAAACTCGGCGCCGGTCTGGCGGTCGGCCTCGGCACGCTCGGCTCCGGCGTCGGCATCGGGGTGATTTTCGGCAAGAGCATCGAATCGGCGGCGCGCCAACCGGAAGCGTTGCCGCTCGTGCAGCGCCTGATGTTCACGGGGTTCGCCCTCGTCGAAGCGCAGGCGCTCTATGCCCTGCTCATCACGTTCATCTTGCTCGCCGCGAAGTGATGGCCCCATGAAAACCTTTCATCGTATCGTCCGTGCCCTCGTGGCCGCGCTGAGTGTTGCCGTGCTCAGCGGCGCCGTGGCCTGGGCGGAGGAAGCGGCCGCCCCGCCTCCCGGCGAAGGCAGCCAGATTCCCCCGACCGATTGGGGCCTGCAAATCTGGACGCTGGTCACGTTTCTGGTGTTGCTCGTGCTGCTGGCGAAATTCGCCTTCAAGCCCATCGCCCAGGCGCTCGACCGCCGTGGCGAGACCATCAAGAAATCCATCGAGGAAGCCGAGAAACAGCGCGCCGACGCGAAGAAGCTGATGGACGATTACCAGAAGCAGCTCGCCGAGGCCCGCAACGAAGCCGGCAAGATCATCGAGGAAGCCCGCCAGCTCGGCGAAAAGGTCCGCAAGGAGGTTGTCGACAAGTCCAATGAGGAAGCCTCCGCGGCGGTCCAGCGCGCCCAGGAAGAGATTCAGCGCCAGAAGGAAAAGGGCATCCAGGAAATGAAGGACACCGTGGCGGCTCTTTCCGTGCAGATTGCGTCGCGGGTCATCGAGAAGGAACTCAACGAAGAGTCGCATCGTCAACTCGTCGACAACCTGATCAAGGACCTGGGCAAGATCCAGCGCAATTAGCTGACGGAGCACGATCATGCCGCACGACCCGATCAACACCGGTTACGCCCGCGCCCTTTTCGAGATGGCGCAGGCCGAAGGCGTCCTCACCCGCGTCCAGGAGGAAATGTTCCGTCTCCGCGAGCTGCTGAAGGCCAATCCCGCGCTGTTGGAATTCCTCAAAGACCCGAACATCAAGCACGAGGGCAAGCGCCAGGCGTTGAGCGACCTGTTTCAGGGTCGCGTCCATCCGCTCGTGCTCGACTCATTGATTACCCTGAGCGATCAGGACCGCGCCGGGCGCGTCCTGCATGTGATCGAGGAGTTTGCCGCGCAGGCCGCTGTCGCGACCGAAAAAGTCAGCGGCGAGGTCACCACCGCCATTTCGCTTGATGCCGACAGGTTGAACCGCCTGGCCACGGAATTGTCGCGCGTGACCGGCAAAAACGTTCAGCTCTTTCAAAAGGTGGACCCGTCGATCCTCGGCGGGGCGATCATCCAGGTCGGCGAGCAAATCATCGATGGCAGCTTGCGGCGCAAGCTCGACCAGATCAAGGAACGGTTAGCGCAGTAACGAGGTCACCATGCCAGATTCTCTCACACTCGATCCGAAACAAATCTCGGACGTCCTGAAACGCAGCATCGCGGATTACAGGGCCGAGGTCAGCGTCCAGGAAGTCGGCGAAGTCATCGACTGCGGCGACGGCATCGCCCGCATCAAGGGCCTGCCCAATTGCATGGCCGAAGAGATGTTGGAATTCCCCAACAACATCTTCGGCATGGCGCTCAACCTCGAAAAGGAACAGGTCGGTGTGATGATTCTCGGCGAGTACACCGAGATTTCCGAAGGCGACATCGTGAAGCGCACCGGCCGGCCGCTGTCCGTGCCCGTGGGTGACGAACTTCTCGGCCGCGTCGTCAACGCTATCGGCCAGCCGATCGACGGCAAGGGACCGATCAATACGAAAAATCTTCGTCCGATCGAATCGCGCGCGCCGAGCGTTCTCGAGCGCGAGCCCGTCAAGCAGCCACTGCAGACCGGCCTCAAAGCCATCGATTCGATGATCCCCATCGGCCGCGGCCAGCGCGAGCTGATCATCGGCGACCGCCAGACAGGCAAGACCGCGATCTGCCTCGACACGATCATCAATCAAAAGGGCGGCGACGTCGTCTGCATTTACGTCGCCATCGGCCAGAAGAAATCGACCGTCGTCAGCGTGGTCGAGACGCTGGAGAAGTATGGCGCGATGGATTACACGATCGTCGTCAGCGCGACCGCCGACAACCCGGCTCCGATGCAGTTCGTCGCCCCCTACAGCGGCTGCGCGATGGGCGAGTATTTCCGCGACCTTGGCCGCCACGCCCTGATCATTTATGACGACCTTTCCAAGCACGCCGTGGCGTATCGCCAGGTTTCGCTGTTGCTGCGCCGTCCCCCGGGCCGCGAAGCGTTCCCCGGCGACATCTTCAATTTGCACAGCCGGTTGCTCGAACGCGCCGCCAAACTCAACTCCGACGCCCCGAAGCTCAACCCGGTCTATCCCAAGGGTGGAGGATCGCTCACGGCGCTGCCAATCATCGAGACCCAGGAAGGTGATTATTCGGCCTACATCCCGACGAACGTCATTTCGATCACCGACGGCCAGATTTATCTCGAAGCCGACCTGTTTTACGCGGGCGTTCGTCCCGCGGTCTCGGTCGGTTTGTCCGTCAGCCGCGTCGGCGGCAACGCGCAGACCAAGGCGATGAAGAAGATCGCCGGCACGTTGCGGTTGAGCCTGGCGCAGTATCGCGAACTCGCGGCGTTTGCCCAGCTTTCCAGCGACCTGGACAAGACCACCAAGGCGCAGCTCGACCGCGGTCAACGCATGGTCGAGCTGCTCAAGCAGCCGCAGTACCAGCCGATGACGACGGAGGACCAGGTGGCGGCGATCTGGGCCGCGACCAACGGCTATCTGGACGCGGTTCCCGTATCGGCGATCCGCAAATACGAAATCGAGTTCCTGCAGTTCCTCAAGAGCAAGTATTCCAACGTCGTCGCGGGGCTGCGCGACCGCAAGGAACTCACCGAGGAAATCACGGCGGGCTTGAAGAAGGCCGCCGACGAATTCAAGGGCCTGTTCTCGGCCAAGTAAGTTGTCATGGCCTCGCTACGCGACATTCGGCGCCGCATCAAGGGCGTCAAGAACATCCGCCAAGTCACCAAGGCGATGAACATGATCGCCGCGGCCCGGCTCCGGCGCGCGCAAGGCAAGGCGGAATCCGCCCGCCCCTACGCGGACCGGCTCTCCGAGATTCTCAACGACGTCGTCGCGTCCAGTGGCGGCGCGGCCCGGCATCCGCTCATGGCGCAACGCCCGGTCAAGAGCGTCGCGCTGGTGTTGGTCACCGCCGACCGCGGGTTGTGCGGCGCGTTCAATGCCGGCATCATCCGCGAAGCCCAGCGATTCCTGATCGACCAGACCGTGCCCGTCGAGCTGATCACCGTGGGTCGCAAGGGACGGGATCATTTCCAGCGGCTCGGATACAAAATCTCCCAACATTTCCCCCAGCCGTCACGCGACGTCCGCCTCGAGGAAGTCGGCGTCATCAGCAAACGAATCATCAGCGATTACAGCGCAGCGAAATACGACCAAGTTCATCTGGCCTATGCGCGATTTGTCAGCGTGTTGAAGTCGGAGCCGATGCTGACCCAGTTGTTGCCCCTCGGCCAGGGCGATGAATCCTCCCAGAGCGCGAAGACGCCGTATCAATTCGAGCCGGACGCGGAAGATCTGCTGGATGTTTTGCTGCCGCAGTACGTCGAGGTCCTGGTGTACCGCGCGCTCGTCGAGTCGCTGGCCAGCGAGCAGGCGGCGCGCATGGTGGCCATGAAAGCCGCCACCGATAGCGCGTCCGACATGATTGACGCCCTGACCCGCGAGTACAACGGCGCGCGCCAGTCGTCGATTACGACGGCGTTGTTGGAAGTGGTCGCGGGCGCCGACGCGCTGGCGAAGAAGGAATGATCAGGCAAAGTTAAAACCGGTAAAACCGTATAAACCGTTACAAGGTAGATTTGTGAGCCAGGGAACGTTCAAGACCTTTCGGGACCTCGAAGTATGGCAGGCAGCACGAGGGCTACGACAAAGGATTTATACCTTGATCCAAAAGCTGCCCGAGTCGGAAAGGTTCAATCTCGTTTCCCAAATGCGGCGCGCGGCCCTATCCCTGACCAACAATATTGCGGAGGGTCATGGACGGTACGGCTATCAAGAGAATATTCAGTTTTTGCGGCAGGCGCGTGGCTCCCTGGAGGAACTGCTCGACGACCTAACGCTGTGCGCAGATGAGAAGTACGTGCCCGTCGTCGAGCTTAAGGAATTCGAACAAGAGATCGGCCGTGTTCGAGCGTTGTTGAACGCGTATATTCGGCACTTGAAAGAGCGCAAAGAAGCGTCGGCCTCAACATTGCGAGAAACATCTGCCGCATTCGAAATCGATGATGGAGACGCCTTTTAACGGTTTTGTCGGTTTTAACGATTTCAAGGGAGGTCTTAACAAATGAGCACAGGCGAGCATCAAACGGGCAAGATCGCACAGGTCATCGGACCGGTGGTGGACATCGAGTTCTTCACCGAACACCTGCCGCCGATCAACCAAGCGATCACGATCGACGACCAGGAGCGCGGCATCCATTTGACCTGCGAAGTCGCCGGCCATCTCGGGGACAACACCGTCCGCACCGTCGCGATGAGCCAGACGCAGGGCCTCGTGCGCGGCATGGAAGCCGTTGACACCGGCGCCCCGATTTCCGTGCCTGTGGGCGCCTCGTCGCTCGGCCGGGTTTTCGATCTGTTGGGCAATGCGATCGACGGCAAAGGCCCGGTGAATGCCAAGATGAGGCTGCCCATTCATCGTCTGTCGCCGCCGTTTGAGGAGCAGGTGCCGGCCACCAAACAATTTGAGACGGGCCTGAAGTCCATCGACCTGCTGGCTCCGTTCGCGAAAGGCGGCAAGATCGGTTTGTTCGGCGGCGCGGGCGTTGGCAAGACGGTGCTCATCCAGGAATTGATTCGCAACATCGCCAAGGAGCACAGCGGCTTCTCGGTGTTCGGCGGCGTCGGCGAACGCACCCGCGAAGGCAACGATCTGTACCTGGAAATGACCGAGTCGGGCGTCATCGCCAACACCGTGATGGTGTTCGGCCAGATGAACGAACCGCCCGGCGCGCGCTTGCGCGTCGCGCTCTCGGCGCTCACCGAGGCTGAATATTTCCGCGATTACGAAAACAAGGACGTGTTGCTGTTCATCGACAACATCTTTCGCTTCACCCAGGCCGGCTCGGAAGTGTCCGCGTTGCTCGGGCGCATGCCCAGCGCGGTCGGCTATCAGCCCACCCTGAGCACCGAAATGGGCGAGATGCAGGAACGCATCACCTCGACCAAGCGCGGCTCGATTACGTCCGTGCAGGCGGTCTACGTCCCGGCCGACGATATCACCGATCCCGCGCCGGCAACGACGTTCACTCATCTTGACGGTTCGATTGTGCTCTCGCGGCAAATCGCGGAGTTGGGAATTTATCCGGCGGTCGACCCGCTCGCATCGACCTCGCGCATTCTCGATCCACTGGTGGTTGGCGAAGATCACTACACCGTCGCTCGTGGCGTGCAGCAGGTGTTGCAGCGGTACAAGGATCTGCAGGACATTATCGCGATTCTCGGCATGGAAGAATTGAGCGAGGAGGACAAGCTCACCGTCGCCCGGGCGCGAAAAATCCAGCGATTCCTGTCGCAGCCGTTCTTCGTGGCCCAGCAGTTTACTGGCTTCGAAGGCAAGTACGTCCGTGTGGCCGAGACCGTGCGCAGCTTCGGGGAGATTCTCCAGGGCAAACACGACGACCTGCCTGAGCAGGCGTTCTACATGGTCGGGGCCATCGAAGAGGCGCGCGCCAAAGCCGAAAAGATGAAGGCGTAACCGCGCGATACCATGGCCGACGAGAAAACATTCCCACTCGAGATCCTCACGCTGCAGAAGCTGTTCCTGCGCGACGATGTGCGGTTTGTGATCGCGCCGGGCCAGGAAGGCGTCTTCGAGATTCTCGCCAACCACGCGCCGTTTGTGTTCGCCTTGAAGCCGGGCGCGTTGCGGATGCGGATGCCCGATGGCCAGGACCAATATGTCGCCATCGGGACGGGCTTTCTTGTTGTGCAAAAGGACCGCACGACCGTGCTTACGCGCAGCGCGGAACGCCCCGAAGAAATCGACGTGGACCGCGCCCGCCGCGCTAAAGAGCGTGCCGAGAAGAGGTTACAAGATACAACGCCCGACATCGACATGACACGGGCACAGGCGGCCCTGCAGCGGGCGCTTGCGCGATTGAAGGTTGCGGAGTATGTTAGTCCGGTAAGGTAAGGTGAGGTAATGACCCGGATTTCGCAAGGTTGGGTTGGGTCTGACGTGCAAGCTCGCATCGCGGCGCACGTTCACGCTTGGGAAAAGGTTAAGCCCCTCGGAGTCAAACGACGTCTGGAAACCTATCCCTTCGTCGCGATTTCCCGCGAATTCGGTTGCGAAGCCCTACCACTTGCCCAGCATCTTGTTCAGACCCTCAACGAACGCTGCCTGCCATCTGTCCCGTGGGTTGCTTATGACCGCGAGTTGCTCGACAAGGTGTCCGAGGAACTGCACATCCAGCGGGCGATCCTCGAGATGCTCGATGGCCAGCGGCGCGATGAGATGAGCGAGCTGTTCGATAACATCATCAATCGCAAAGTCGACGATGCGCTCGTCGTGCGCAAACTCGCGGAAGTCATTCGCACCCTGGCGGTGCATGGACACGCCGTCCTGGTTGGCCGCGGAAGCTCGTTGGTGACCCAGGACCTGCGGAACGGGGTGCACGTGCGACTGGTGGCGCCCCGTGAGTGGCGGATTCACACCGTTGCCGCCCGGCGCAACCTGACACTCGGAGAGGCGCGGAAGATGGTCGATGAAGGGGAGAAGCAGCGGAGCCATTATATTTCCACGTACTTCGTGCTCGATCACGGCTTTCCGTTCCATCACGACCTTGTGATCGACAACTCGCGATTCAACCTCGTGCAGATCGTTGAGATCGTCTTTGCGGCGTTGGAAGCGAGATTCGGCGAGACGCTCGTCAGCGCGTAAACGCCGGGCTTGGCCGGCCGTCACTTCTTCCAGAACGTTTCTTTCGCGCCCGCCTTTTGGTTGCTCCACCGGGCCAGCATGAACAGCGCGTCGCCGAGGCGGTTCAGGTAAGGAACAATCTGGTTGCCAATCCCATCTTCCTTGGCCAGCCGAACGCAGAATCGTTCCGCTCGACGGCAGATCGTCCGCGCTACGTGCAACTGCGCGCCCGCCGGGCCTCCGCCGGGCAAAATGAATTCCTTCAACGGACCGAGTTCCTTGCGCAACTCGTCGATCAGTTTTTCCAGATCGGCGACGTGCCGCACCTCGACGCACGGCATCCCTTTGCGGAATTTGTCCGCCGGCGTGGCCAGTTCGGCGCCGAGATGGAACAGGTCGTTCTGGATCTCGCGGAGCCGCACATCGATGTCGGGGTCGGCTCGCAACGACCGCGCCAAACCGATCGCGGAATTCAATTCATCCACGGTGCCCACGGCCCAGATACGCGGCGAATCCTTGCTGACGCGCTTGCCACCGGCCAACGCCGTCGTGCCGTCGTCTCCGGTGCGGGTAACGATTTTTGTGAGCCGCGCCATGGTCGTTCAGCATTTCTGGAATTTCGCCGGGATCAGGCACATGAACTTGAACGGCTTCTGTGCCGCGTTCTTGAACTGATGTTGTTCGTCCGCCGGAATGTAGAGCACGTCGCCGGGTTTGATCGGCACCTCCTTGCCGTCGCGCCAGACAGTGCCCTGCCCTTCCATCACGTAAATCTCATGTTCGTAGGGATGATGATGCAGCGGCGTGTGCCCGCCCGGCGCGATTTCAAAGATGCGCATGGCGAAATTCGGCGCGCCATCGCGCGGGCTCACGGCCACTTTGACCCGGCAATCCTTCGCGCCGTGCATCTCGACCTTTTCCGCAGATATCTCAGTGAGGCTGGCAATTTTCATCGTGCGTGCTCTCCGCTGTCCTTTTCTTTCTTATCATAAACGCTATCATGGAAACCATGAAAAGCTACCGAAAGGAACTTTGGTTCAATCTCCCCACGCGGCGCGGATTCGTCAACATCACACCCGATGTCGAAGCCTGTCTACACGAGAGCGGCGTCAAGGAGGGCTTCGTCCTGTGCAACGCGATGCACATCTCGGCCAGCGTATTCATCAACGACAACGAGTCAGGTCTGCATCAGGATTTCGAGCGCTGGCTCGAGAAACTCGCGCCCGAGAAACCGCATTCGCAATATGCTCATAACACCGGCGAAGACAACGCGGATGCGCATTTGAAGCGTACGATCATGGGCCGCGAAGTCGTCGTCGCGATCACCAACGGGCAACTCGATTTCGGCCCGTGGGAACAAATCTTCTACGGCGAATTCGATGGCAAACGCCGCAAGCGTGTGTTGGTGAAGATCATTGGAGAGTGAAGGTTGGCCCGCGAAATATCCGCAGGCGATTTGTTTAAGTGGCTGCACCACAACGTGTTCGGTTGGGCCGCCTCGCAGGACCGATTCGCCGCGGTGATTACGGCGACGCGATCTCGTAGAAACGATTGGGCGGAGGCGAATTATCGGTGAAGGTCACCGGGCCTGATCCGAAGGTGCCATTCGTGAGGACGGTCCACTGGTTCAGCGGGAGCGTCATGTCGCTTGTTGCCAACACCCTGTAGCTTTGTCCGAATTGCCCGATGAACGTCACCTGCGCCGTTCCCGCGGTCATGGTAATGCTGATCACCGTCGGCGTCTGCAACGGCAATATGTTCGCCGTCAGACCCGTGGGCTGAGTGAACGTGTAATTCCCGGCGGCGCTGCCGACCAGGGTGAGACCCGTGACGGTGACGGAAATCCCGGTCCCGACATCGGGGGCCGCAAAGGTTGCCGTGCATCCGTTGGTGGCCAGATTCACATTGGCTTGATCGGCGACCAGCACACCGTTCAGCACCACATTGGCGAAATTGATCGTGGCGATCGTTGTGCCGTCGTACACCTTGTCGTTCGCCGCCAACCCGGAAGCAATCGACGCCGCCACGGCAGTGATCGTGCCATTCGCGGTCGAGACGAAGGTGTAGTTATAATTGCTGCCGCCATTGCCGTCGCTCACGATGCCCGAAGGTATGAGCGTCTTGCCGGTTCCGACATTCGGATCGCTGTAATTCTGCGCGAAGGCCGCCGTATCACTGAATTGAACGGCGCCGGAGGTGATCGTAGGCAGGGTGGCGCTGGTGGTCGTTCCATCGTAATTCTTGCTGTTCGCCGCCGCGGTCACGGTGATGTTGGTTGGGTTGATCGTACCGATCGCCGCCGAAGCCGACGTGCTCGACAATACATAATTCGAGGCGGATGCCCCCGAGATGGCCAGACCGCTGGCCGTCACCAGCTTGCCGGTGCCCACGTTGCGTGTGTCATACGCCGCTTTGCTCGGGTCGTTCAACGTCACCGTATCGCCACTGAAGACGCCCGAAAGTGTGTAGTTGCCGGGGATTAACGTGGCAAAGCCTGTCCCGTTATAGTTCTTCGTGGCCGAGCCGGTTAATCCGGCGGTGAGCGTTGCCTGGGTCACGACTTGCGAGAGAGCAGGTGAATTGACGCTGCCATAATACGTGGCGTCTCCTGGGTACACGCCCGTGATGGACCCGGTGCCGGCGCCAAGCTGAGTGGCTGTGGTGCTCAAGGTCGCCTGGCCGATGGTGTTGAGCGCGCCCGTGCCCAGTTGGTTTGTTCCGTTATAAAACGTGATGGTTTCCCCGCCAATGCCGGCCAAGGGCACACCGTTGGTTTGGACTGTCGCCGTGAAGGTGACTGGGGTGCCGTACGTGGATGGATTGGCGCTCGACGTCAGGCCGAGGGTTGTCGGGATCGTGCCCCCGAGGATCGGGATGGTGTACACCATCATGGTATACGGGGCGATGTTCACACTGAATGAATTGCCCACGCCCGAAACCGAGTTCGAGGACGGACCGCTCGTCGGCGTTTCCTGGGAAGCGATGAAATTGCCCGCGCCGAAAACATATTGGGTGCCGCTGGTAGCCAGCACCGCATTCGAGATCGTCACATGAACTGTCTGGGTTGACGACATGTTCTCATTGAGGAGAAGCACGCCCACATTGCCGTTCTGCTGGCGGGTCGCCTGCACACGGAGGTTGCTTGTGTCGGACGTGGAACTGACCACGGTATCACCGGGCTGGGCCATTTGATGCAGCGTCTTGATCCCATAGAAGGTTTCTCCGCGTGTCAGGGAACTGTCGCCACTCAGAAACGGCGTTGTGAGCATCTCGAGGAAGCAGACGTTCGAGACACCGTAGCTCATCCACGTGGAATAGCAGTCCACATCGTAGAGCATCGTGACGGGGCCAATGATCGGCTGGCCGTTCACCGAATTCGTCACGCTGCCACTGTATCCGAACTCGGTGATGAATATTGAAACGTTGGTGGGATCGTTGGGTCGGTACTGATTGATCCAGTCCTTCAGGCCCGAGTTGGTGCCGGTGTGCGAGTTGGTGCCGTTGATCATCGAGGGGATATCCGCCGCGGGCAACGGCAACAGGCCGCTGCCGTTGTCGCCAGTGCCGTTATATGGGTACCAGTGGGCGATGATGAAATCGATATTGCTGGCGCATTGGGCCAGCACCTGTGGGGTCCAGTGCTGGCCGTTGTAGGAGTCCCAACTGTAATCCCCCAAAGGCGTCGAGACGACAGCGCCGATTTTGATGGTGGGATCGACGGCTTTCATGGCTTGCGAAAACGCCTTGACCTGCTGCCCGTAAGTGGCAGGCGAGAGCGCCGAATTACCAGTGCGTGTGTGGCTGGTGTAAGGATACGGCACCGCGTAATTGACCGAGTAGCCGTTGCCGCCGCCATAGTAACCCGAACCGAAAGTTTCGTTGCCGATCTCCCAGTATTTTACGCCGACCGGCGCGGGTCGATTGATGGCGAGGAAGTTGAACGTGGAGTCGTATAGCCCGTTGGTGGCCCAGGATTGGTATTGAGCCTGCGTCGAAGACCGTAATTTCGCCCAAAAACCCACCGTCCGCCAATTGTTGCTGAGAGAATCCATGCCGAGAGTGATATCATTGGTGGTCCCGTAGAGAGACGGGTCGCCATTGGCGTAAGCGACCCAAGCCGCAGCTTCTTTGGGTTCCGCGTTGGTGGGGGGCACGACCAATTCGGTGTGGCCGGAATCCCAGAGTTGGCCGGAGCCGAAATCGATGGTAATGATGGCCTGAGACTGGGCGTTGCTGAGAAGGCCCACGAAACTTCCGAAGTCAGTGTTGGGTCCCTGATAGCCGTAATTACCAGCTTGACCCCACCAAGGGGTGAGCTTGTTCACAGACCAGTGGAAGACGTCGGCATAACCGCCGCCTGGATACCGCAGCGTATTGACACCAGATTCGATCAGTCGGCCGGGCAAAGCGGCATTACCATTTTGATTGTCATAAACGGACGTGTGCATGCCATACGCCGTGCCGGAAACACTAAAGAGGTTGCTGGTGACGTTGATGGTAACGTTTGCAGGATACGCCACAATCGGGGTGAACAAGAGAAGGAGAAGCCCACCTACAAGGGCGGGATTTTTCTGGTTCATAAATAAATGGTAAGGCGCACTCCTCGCCTGGTTGGGTGGATTTTACGTATGGAGATTACTTTTGCTGACCCTATTCCCGTACTATCCTGATGGGACATTATCGCCCACGTATCCCCCTGCCGTCAAGATGTTTTTGAATGTTTCCTGTGGCGCGGCGACTCATGCACGGGATGCCAACGGTCTCACTGTTCGGCGGCAAACACACTGTAGCTGTGCGGCGGCACATGCACTCGAAACGCAGTGCGCTGCTCCACCGCCCCCTGTCGCCGGTGTCCGTCATCCACCTGCGGTTCGGCAGGGAGAAACTCGCCCGTGACGAGGTTGCGCAGTTTGCCAAACTTGCCGAGAACGGAAACCCTGGCATCCGCTTCGGTGTGCAGGTACGACTCGACGATGAACGTGTTGTTGTCGTAGGCGAACAGCGCGATTTGATTCGGCCCGTCGAGACGGACGGGAAAACCGTTCATCACGTAGTCTTTCACGGCGCTTATGACCGACGGCAGCAATCGGTACAAGTCGTTGAGATTATCGGGCATCGTCCACACGTAAAGCACGCCCTTGGAATACCGATCCATGAATAGCAGCGGAAACCCCTTGCCGTTGGCCAGCGCGCGCACGAGCGCCCACGCGTCATTGGTCAAGAACTCCACGACCGGAAACAATATATCCGCCCTCTGGCCGTCTCCGATGACGGTGCTGTTGCCCGCCCCGAAGCTGCTCAGGTATTCGTGTGCAAGGAACCTTCGCTCGGTGCAGCGCGCCTCCACGATGTCCTCGATGCCCCGGTCCTGCAGAGCGCGCAGCAAACCGGAGGTGATGACGACGGATTTTCCGGCGGCCAAATGTCCCTTGATTTTGGCAACGATGCCGGGGTCGAACGCCGCCGATTCGGTGAGCAACACGAGGTTCGCATTCGTCGGAAATGACGGATGCAGGTCGATGGGAACCCCGATCATCCCGAGATAATTATGGAGGAAATCCTCGCCGGCGGATTGATAGGGCTTGTAGCTCGCGATGCCAATCGGGTTGCCGAGTTTGCCGAGAAATGCGTCCACCTGTTCGAGTGAATAGCCGGCGACGCGTGCCATCGTCGGTTCGGAGCCCTGAGCGGGGCCGGGCTTGAATGACTGCATCATCTGGCCGTAATGGAAGCTTGTGGGGAAATTCTCCCAGGCGGCCCGGTTGCCGGCGGTGATGGGCCGCAACAAGCCCGACCATTCGAACAGCGTGATCTCTGGCGCTTTGGCGAACAGCGTGTCCCACAACTGCTCGGCATAGCGGTCGAGATAGCGAATGCTGAACGTGTCCACCCAACCGCCGCCGTTGCGGCCCGGGGCGATGTTCTCGAAGTACCGGAAGATCTGGTAGCTTTCGTATTGCTGCAGGTTCTGGTCAGTGATTTCCGGGTCCCGCGTTTCCGTGCCGGTGTAAATGCCGTCGAACATCTGCGGTTCGCGGCCGAGGTCATAGCCCAGCCCCTGAAAATGCTCGTACCAGTTCGGAAACTTGATGACGAGTTCGACCTTGGGATTCACCGCACGCGCCGGCTTAATAATGAGATTCTCGGCAGCATCCCGCATCAGGTCGAGCCGGAATTCCGTCCAACCCCGCTTTCCCTTCGCCGCGATATCTGAATCGTACTTGGTGGTCACGAAAAAGAAGTCGTCCTGGATGATTTCATCGAAATGTCGCGCCGCCAGTTCCACGGCGTTCTTGACGAACTGGCGATCCGCGGGATCGGTGTAACAAAAGGACCGGAAT
This sequence comes from Verrucomicrobiia bacterium, assembly GCA_035541135.1. Taxonomy (GTDB): domain Bacteria; phylum Verrucomicrobiota; class Verrucomicrobiia; order Palsa-1439; family Palsa-1439; genus Palsa-1439. Next base: position 21,880 of record DATKNW010000015.1, on the reverse strand, counting down.
TGCCCGTGGCCGTTGTCGGACAGCGCCATGCCGCCGGCCACGCGAACGCCGCGCTGGAGGAAGAACTGTTTGACCCGCTCCAACAGTTCGTCGCCGGCCAGATTGCGGTCGCGCTGGACTTCGATATACACCTTGTCCACTTTGACCTGGCTGGAAATCCGTGCCCATTCGTTGCTGAGCCTGGCCGAGTCCTCGAAGCTTCTGACGACACCCACCGGAATATAAACCGCGACGGCGAAGTTGGTGTACTGACCGGCCATGGCGGAGGTGGTTGAGAAGGCAAGCATGGCAACGAGTCTCCAGAAAGGTGTTTTGCGGAGCGAGAAGATCGTCATCTCCCTTGTACCGTTAGTGGCGCAGCGGGGTCGCCGTAGATGATGCCGCGACCACCCGTGGCGAAATAGACGCGACCATAGATGCGTGGATCGCCCGTGACGTGGTTAATCCAGCCGTACTGGTGCTGGTTGTCATTGATGCGCGCCCAGGTTGTCCCGTTATCGTCGGAGCGGAAGAGCGCCTGGACACCGCCGATCCTGCCCGCAAGATACAATGCTGGCCAGTCCCGGCCCGGTGCCGCCTTCCCAAAGCCGAGCGAATAGGCCTCGTCGACGGTGCCCAATTTCGTGAATGAGCCGCCGCCATCCGTGGAGTGATAAAGGCCATGGGCGCGAGAGGCGAGCCAAAGGTCGCCCTCGGAATCGGGCGCCGCGTATAACACGCCGTCCGCGCCGCCACCGCCGCCGAATCCGCCGGGAAACCCCACTCCCGTTGGCAGTTCCGCTCCTTCGGCAACAAACGAGACGGCGCCGTTCGTGCTGACGAGGAGTCTGCCGGAGTCGGGGTCCAATGCATAGAATCGCTTGGAATTGACGGGGTCGGCGACAACCGACAGACGCGGGCCGAGTCCCAAACAGGCGACCCAGTTCGTGCCGCAGTCGGTAGAACGGTATGGAGCGCTGCGGCGCGGTATCCACACCATGATCTTGCCGTCGGCGGACAGAGTGATGGTGCCCGCCCCATTGCTGTCGGGAGGTTCCGAGCCCAGCGCCCGCCAAGTCGTGCCACCGTCCCGCGAAATGGCGGCGTGGACGGGTTGGTTTCCGCTGCCGGTGCGGGCGATAACTTGGGGGTTCTTACCGGCGAACGTGATGCACTCGCCGTTGGAAAAGCGCGGCTCGGGGTACCGGCCCTGCTTCGGCGAACGTGTGAGGTCATCGTGACGGAAGCCGTCCTGATCCCCCAAGGCGCTCAACAAATGCGCGCCTTCCGGCGGGCTGATCAATCCCAGCGGAACGGTTTCCTCGAGACCTCGATCGAGAAACTCCCAATGCGTGGGATGCCCGGCATCCGCCGCGGTTATGTCGGGGCAACTCCAGATTCCGTAGCCGGTGGTGAACAGCACCTGACGTGAATCGAACGGATTGATTTCGATGTCGCCCATCCAATGCGGAGGTTGCGTCTCCGTGTAGGGCGCGCTCGAATGATCCCATTCCGTGTTTTCCTGCCAGAGCTGAATCCAGGTTGCGCCGCCGTTTGTGCTCCGAAAAATCAGGTCATGCGGTTTCCAATGCCAGAACGTCGTCACCATGATTGTGGAAGGACGCCGCGCGTCCACCGTGATGCCGCCGTAGCCAAATCGCTGGTCGCTGGTCGTCGGTTTGATCGGTGTGATGTCGGTCCAAGTGTTCTTCTTCGGGTCGAATTTCCAGACGGCACCATCGGTCATGATACTTGGACCGGGTTCTCTGCCGTAGGTGGCGTAGAGCAGACCGTCGGACGCCCGCACGAGATGGACGGGGCACAATCCCACCGGCTGACCCTCCACGGCCTGCCATGTCTCGCCCCCGTCCGAACTGCGAAAGAGGTTTGTCGAAAGCGTGGAACCGGCCGCGTAAATCAAAGGCGTCCGATGACCGGGTGTTGCAGTGGTCGGATCGAACACAACCGAGACGATGCCCACGGGCTGATAGGGGAAATTGAACCGGCGGCGCGCATTACCAAAAGTGTTGGTCATCGCCGCCACCGGCGGACGGTTGGTCGGAATATTGGGAAAGCTTTCCACGTTCTTCCACGTCGCGCCACGGTCGACACTCCGCCACAAGCCATCGCGTCGCGAGCCGAAGAAGAGGATGTTGCCGTCGTTTGGGTCCACGGCCAGCCGTTCCCCGTTGAACCGGCCCGACTCGTTGCCGCCCATGCGGAACGGCACGTCCGTCCGCATGAAGGTTTTCCCACGGTCGGCGGAGCGCAAAATGGCGGCGGGACCACCGCTGTAAGTACCGGCGGCCAGATAGACACGGTTGGGATCGGACGGATCCACGGCGAGGCTCTCGATACCGGTGAGATTGACGTCCGCCATGCCGACCCAGTCGGTGATGGGGATCCATTCCTCTGCGGTGGGATCCCAGCGATACGCGCCGCCGACATCGGTGCGGGCATACATCAGACCTTTTTCGCGCGGGTGCATGACGATGCCGGTGACGAAGCCACCGCCGCCGATGACGACATTGCGCCAGACGTACGGCTCGGAACGCGGCGGCGCGGGCGATTCCGCTTTGACAACACCAGAGAACCCGCCCAGGAAAGCAATCAGGCAAACAACAACCTTCATGGGAGTACGGCTACCGACGCGGACGGTTTGGTCTGCAGTTTGACTACGCCGTCAGCCACGCCCGGCGATTTGGCGGTGAGCGTGATTTCTCCCGGTTGGCTGGTGGATTGGACGATCACCTGCGCGAGGCCGTTAAACAAACTGCGCTGCCACGGCGCTGGCGGAACGGTCATCCACACCAGCGCGGGACTGATCGCGCCGCCTTCCCGCCCGCCAGGGTGTTTCCACCGGTCTTCCGACGCCGTGGCCACGATCGCCACCACATTCGTGCCGGGGCGCAACGCATCCGCACCGAGGGCAATCTCTGTATCGGCGCTTCCGCTTGAAGCGTTCCCGGCGATTCGCCGGCCATTGAGATAAACCGATTGGGGCTGACCGAGGCGGCGCACCATCAGCGTGAACGAGGCACCGGTTGCGTCTGGCGGCCCATTGAACGTGGCGCGATATACGGTGATCCGCGCCATTTCGTTGGTGTCGCTGGTTCCATCAAAGGCCATCGGCCAGCTTGTATCATCAACATCGATTGCGACTTCGGCGGGGTCGGTCTCGCTGTCCACGGCCTTCTTGCGCCAGCCGCTCATCGGCAGGGCGCGGACGTCTTCGACGTATCGGTCCGGCTCGTGCGAGGACGGATCGCCGTTGCCGACACCGATGATCTTTCCCGGCCCGGCAATCTCAAACGTGACGAGATTGCTGGCGGTCGGCACCATTCGTCCCTGCGTGTCGTTGGCCTGCACGGTGACAACGGAGACATCTTCCCCATCCGCGTTCACGGTGGTCCGATGGGGCGCGAGCTGGAGCGCCGCCGGAGCGCCAGTGGTTTCGACTTTGGCGGAGGCGACCTCCCGGCCGCCGATGTAGCCGCGGGCGAGGAGAGTGCCGGGCGCGTACTTGACGTTCCATTCCAGGTGCGAGTTCTTCGTCATCGTCTTGCGGCCCTGGCTCTGGCCATTGAGGGAAAGCTCGACCTCTTCGCAATTGCTGTGCGCCCAGACGTTGATCTCCTCCCCCTCCCGGCCCGGCCAGTTCCAGTGCGGCAGCAGATGGAGAACCGGCTGGTCCGACCACCACGCCTGATAATAGTAAAAGTTGTCCTTGGGAAAACCGCACGTGTCGAGGATGCCGAACTGCGAACTGATCGCCGGCCAGCCGAACGGCGTCGTTTCGCCGCGATAATCGAAGCCGGCCCACTGAAACAGCCCGGCGACGTATCGCCGCGGAGCGTAATAGGACCACGATTTTTCGGCAGTGGAGCCCCAATCGGGCTTGTTGATGTCGTAGGCCGCGAGATGCTGATGGGCGCGGTCCTCGATGTAGACGCCACGGGTCGAGAACGTGCTGGCTTCCTCCGTGGCCACGCATGGTTTGTAGGGAAACTGCTTGTGGAACTCATCGGGGTTGCCGTGCGTGAAGTAGTTGAAGCCCATCACGTCGATACTCACCGAGCTGCCCTGCCCCCAGCCGGCGTCGCAGGCGACGGTGAATCGGCGCGACGGGTCGAGACGCCTCGCGGAGGTCTGCATCGTCCGCGTGATGCGCTCGCCCTTGTCGGTACCCTCGATGCTCCATTCCTCGTTGCCGAGCGACCAGATGATGACACTGGGGTGATTGCGGTCGCGGCGGATGAGCTGTCGGAGCTCTTCCAATTGGTGGCGATTGACACCGTATTCGCGGTTCTCGTCCATGACCAACATGCCGAGGCGGTCACAGGCGTCGAGCAATTCCGGCGCGGGCGCGTTGTGGCTGGTGCGCAGCGCGTTCGCCCCCATCTTCTTGAGTTGCTCGATGCGGAAGGCGTCGAGTTCGTCGGGCACAGCCACGCCGACTCCCGCGTGATCCTGATGACAACAGGTCCCCTTCAGCTCGACGCGTTTGCCGTTCAGGAAAAATCCCTCGTCGGGGTCCCAGCGAATCGTGCGAATGCCGAACGGTGTTTCGTAACGGTCCACGACGCTGTTCCCCTGGCGGATGGACGTGACCAGTTTGTGCAGATACGGGGTTTCGATCGACCAGAGCCTGGGATTGGGCACGGTCAGGACGGAAGAGATTTCGAGGGCCGCGCCCGGCTTGACCGAGAGATCCTTCGCACTGCCGTTGGCGACCGGCTGGCCATCGGCGTTCAGAATCGACTGCTCGATTTCGAACGCAGCGTTGGTGGTCGAGTTGTTCTCGACGGTGACGCGCGCGGTCACGTCGGCGGCTTTATCCTTGACGTCCGTGGTGACGAACGTGCCCCACCGGACGACGTGCAACGGGGCGGACTTGGTGAGCCAGACATGCCGATAAATGCCCGCACCCTCGTAGAACCAGCCTTCCTCGATCGAGGCATCGACGCGGACGGCGACCAGGTTGGTACCGCCGTAGTTGAGGTAATCGGTAATGTTGTAACCGAACGGGCTGTAACCGCTGGTCTCGCGGCCGAGATAGAATCCGTTGACCCACACCTGCGAGTCGCGGAACACGCCGTCGAAATCAATCGTGATATGCCGGCCGAGATCCGACGCCGGGATGAAGAACTTCTTGCGGTACCAACCGACACTCGTCTCCGGGAAGTTTCTGCCGATGGCTTTGTAGCCGTGGCTGCCGCGGCCGCGGCCATCGAAGGGAACTTCCACGGCCCAGTCGTGCGGGAGGTTCAGCACGCGCCAGCCGCGGTCGTCAAAGTCCATGGCGGCGGCGCCGGCGGCGGTGCCGGCCTTGGCGAAATAGGTGAAGAAACTCCCGGCCGGGTCGAAGTCCCGGGACGGATCGGTCGCGTGGCCGAAGGCAAACCGCCAGCCGAAATCCATCCGCAACCGCTCGCGTCCGCCCGAGGTTTGCAGGCTCTGGGCGAGCGTGCGCGGACCCGCGGTGGCTGACAGCGCGAGAACGAGCGCGGTGAACCCGACGCGGCAGCGACGTTTTCGACCCCGGCTGTTGATCGTCGTCAGGAGCATCAATGGTCGTCCCCCTTTCGGATATTCCAGGTAACCTGGCCTGCGAGCGGATCACTGGCCAGCTTGAATTCGCGCTCCTGTTTCGTCAGGGTAAGCGGGCGAAGAATATTATCCGTCGGCAGGCAAACAAGCCCGGTGACGTTCGTCGCATCGGCCGCGAAGATGGCGAGATCAAGTTTTGACCAGTCCATTTGCATGGTGGATTGGGCGAGCCGGATTTGCGGGACGGCCGTTCCATCACGCACCAGCATCACCACGGGGAGTTTGCCGGCGCCGATCTTCTGCCAGCCGCCCGGGTACTTCCTTCCGGTCTGATAATCAATCCAGGTCGACGGCGGCAGATAGACCGCGCGGGTCGTCTCATTCTCGTGCATGAGCGGCGCGACGAGGATGCTCGAACCGAAGAGATATTCATCGTCGACGCCCCACGAGCCCGGATCGTCGGGGAACTCGACGAACAGCGCGCGCAGCATCGGCAGGCCGCGCTCGGAACAATCCCTGGCCTGGGCATAGACGTAGGGCATGAGCCGATACTTCAGGTTGTCCACCGCGCGGAACACGTTGACAAAATCCTCGCCGTAATTCCAAGGCTCCTTGGGCGCGATGCCGTGGCAGCGGCTGTGGGAGCTCAACATGCCGAAGGCGAGCCAGCGGGCGTAAAGGTTGGTGCTCACGGCAGCGACGGAGCCGGCGGTGAACCCGCCGACGTCATGGCTCCAGAAGGAGAACCCCGACAGGCCGAGGGACAGTCCGCCGCGCAATTCGGCGGCCATGCCCTGATCGCTGCTTTCGGCGTCCCCACCCCAATGAATCGGATAGCGCTGGCTGCCGGCCCAGGCGCTGCGCGCCCAGATGATGTGTTCGCCCCGGGTATTCAGGGTGACATCGGCGACCGCCTTGTTGTAGCGCAACGGATACAGGTTATGCTCGTAAAACCCGGTGCGGCCGTTGGCATAGATGCCGTTGTAGGGCGCGGCCTCGCCGAAATCGACCTTGATCGCGCCGACACCCATCCGCAACAGATTCGCCAGCCGGGTTTGGTACCACTCGACGGCGGCCGGATTGGAGAAATCCAGGACGGCATCTTCGTCGGGCACATTGCCCTTCGGGTCACGCACAACGAAATTGTTGCGCACAAGCTCGGGGAACAGCGTGTTTTTCGGGACGAAGTACGGCAGTTGCCAGAGCGAGATGTGGAAGCCGCTGTCCTTCAAATCGGAAATCATCTTCGGCGGATCGGGGAAGCGCGAGGCGGAGAACTGGTAATCACAGCGCCAGTTGGTCTCGAACCAACCGGTGTCGAGATGGATCACGTCGCAGGGGATCTGGCTTGAGCGCAGGAGGGCGGCGACGTCGCGGACCTGTTTCTCGCTCGAATAGGTGCAGCGGCTCATCCACAAGCCAAACGACCACAACGGCGGCAGGGGCGAAGCGCCGGTCAGCCGGGTGTACTCGCCGAGAATGTCTTTCGGGGAACCGAGGAAGATGAACAGATCCAATTCGTCATCGCCGATCATCAACGAGTTGATGCCGCTGAAGGAATCCCCGAAATCGCAGGTGATGGGCGTGGTCGTGTGGAGGAACATGCCGTAACCGCGACTGCTCATGAAGAACGGAATGGGTTTGTACATCCGCGGGTTTTGAACGCCGTTGGCGTCGTTGGCGCACAGCACGATTTTCTGTCCGCGCTTGTCGAAGCCCGTGAACGACTCGCCGCACCCGAAGAGTTTCTCACCCGGCGAGAGCGTGAACGCGGCGTGGAAACTGCGCGAATAATCCGACGCGCGCCGCACGAAGCCAAACGGCAAAATCGGCGTGAACGAGGTGCCGTTATCCGATGTGTGATCGGTTCTGGTCAGCAGTTTTCCGGCGACGTCGCGGATTTCGAGGTGCCACGGGTTCTCGAGGACGGTCACGGAACCGAACGGGCTGGCGTAGCGATGGCCGCCGGGGACGGCCGCGTACTGCCATGCATCGTCCTTGGGCACCGGAGCGGCGAGCATCAGCGCGTCGGTCTGCTTCGCGAACTGCGGCCCGCTGGCGACACGGATCCGCACGGTCCGGGGGGAAACGAACTCGACGGAAAACGGCAATGCCGGATTGGCTTCGTATTCGTTGGCGGGGAATTCGTTCGGCTCGACCGGTCGGACGACGGCGAGCATGTTATCGAAGGCCTGCCGCGTGGTATAACGGGCGCGTTGGAACTCGATCTTGCCCGAATGCGCGGCCGGATCGAACTCGGCGAGCCGGTCGGCCAGATAGTAGGTATGTGAGAAATTGCGGAAATCAGGGCTAACGTCGACGGGCTCATTCAGCAAGGGTTGAGCCACGCCGGGCGCAACGAGCAAATGAAGCACACAAGATAATCCAAGGAAGCAGGTTACCAACGATCCAGGTGTCCGGCGGGCCAGCGGGATCCTCTTCATGAGGAGAAGAATAACGCCAGTGTCAAGCTAATCGCCCCGCTGCGGGGTCCACATGCCGGCCGGGGCGCCCAAAGTGGGCTTGGGCGCTTTCGGGGCGCCGACGCCGATGGTCTGCCGCGGCTCGAGCCATTGGACGTGGCCGTCCACGAACAGGTAGTTCCAGCCGCCAGAATGCCAGGGCGAACCTGTGTAGCCTGAGCCGCTAAAATACTGAGCATACCCCATTCCATTTTTGCCTCCGCTGGAGCAGTACGTGTCACCGCCCGCCGTCGAATCCGGGCATCCGCAGTCAGACATGGAATCATAGCCGTAGCAGTTCCAAGTGCAGGGGCGTTCGCAGACCAGGATCGTGCCGGAGGGATCATCGATCGCGGCCGAGCTCACCCCCAAGCCCCCAGCACCCGAATAATACACCGGATCGAACATGCCCTTTTTTCCTGTAAAATTATCCAACCGGATGTTGATGGAGTAATCTCGGGGAGGCTGGGAGCTGTCGGCGAGACCGGCGGTATTGTTGTGGGGTAACTTATCGGTGGGACACCGCCAGACGGCGAGCCACTGATTGTTGGCGCCAACAGTGAAAGCGGAGCCGTTCTTGGCCATGTATGGCGCAACCAGCCGGTCATACGTCATGGCCCCTGTGCCCGCCGGCGGTATCCACCCCCTGAAATCGTCCTCGTACATTTGGATCGCGATACCGATCTGCCTCAGATTGCCCGCGCATGCGGCGGCCTGCCCCTTCGCGCGGGCCTTGTTCAACGCGGGCAGCAACATGGCGGCCAGAATGCCGATGATCGCGATGACGACCAGAAGCTCGATGAGAGTGAACGCTGGAGAGTTGCGGCGGTCGTGAGACCGGCCGGAATGCAGAGAGAAACCCTTCGCTTCGCTCAGGGTGACAGTCTGGAGACGCCGTAGACGCATTGCGTGTGACACCAAGTTAATCGCCCCGCTGGGGGGTCCACATACCGGCCGGGGTGCTCAAGGTCGGCTTGGGTGCTTTCGGGGCGCCTACGCCGATGGTCTGCCGCGGTTCGAGCCATTGGACGTGGCCGTCCACAAACAAGTAGTTCCAGCCGCCCGAGTGCCAGGGCAATTTGGCTGGGTAACCTGCGGGGACCTGGCCGTAAGTATACTTGCCGCCACTGCAGAACAAGTCCCCGCCGCCGACCGACGAATCCGGGCATCCGCAGTCGGCCATGGAATCATAACCGTAGCAGTTCCAGGTGGCGGGGCGTTCGCAGACCAGAATCGTGCCGGACGGATCATCAATCGCGGCCGAGCTCACTCCCAATCCCCCAAGACTCGAACCCATCGGATCGAACATGCCGAACTTTGATGTAAAATTATCCAACCGGATGTTGATGGAGTAGGATCGGGGAGGCTGGGAGGCGCCGCCCGTACCGGCGATATTGTAGTGGGGAATCTTATCGGTGGGGCACTTCCAGACTGCGATCCACCGACTGTTGAGGTTCTCAGCGAAAATGCCTGCGCTTACCGAGGCCATGTATGGCGCCACCAGCCGGTCATACGTCACGCCGTCTGCCCGGGCCGCCGGCGGTATCCAGCCTCGGAAATCGTCCTCGTACATTTGGATCGCGACACCGATCTGCCTCAGATTGCCCGCGCACGCCGCCGCCTGCCCCTTCTCGCGGGCCTTGTTCAGCGCCGGCAGCAACATCGCCGCGAGAATACCGATGATGGCGATGACGACCAGCAGCTCGATGAGAGTGAATGCTGGAGACCTGCGGTCATTGAGAACGGCGCGGTTGGGAGACCGGCGCCGAACAAGCGTATTGGTAAGCCAGGGTATTCCGCTGCCTTCGGCGCCACCACCGAAGTGCAGCTGCATCGTTTCCGAGGCTGCCTTCTTCCGTTCCCTTCCACCCCGCATGTATTGTTTACGGCGCATATCACATGGCGCACGCGCCCATCCATCTCAATCGACGCGCCAGCCCTCGTGGGGGCTGCGACAGCCAGCCCCGGACCGGCGCGCTCATCAGCACACCGGCAGTTCTCAGGGCACGATCACCCGGACGCGGTAGTACCGAGTCGAACCACTGGCCGCGCCATTGGTGTCGATGAAGCTCGTGACCTGACCGAAGCCAGTCCCGCCAGAGAGCACATTGGTCTGGCCGGTGCTGACGAAGTTATTGCTGTAGCTGCCACTGGCGGAGCCGGTGGTGAACTCCAGGACGTTGGTGCGCGAGGTGATGCCCGGCGACCAGGAATGATCGCCACTGGCGCCCAGATATGTCACGACGACGTTGGTACCCGCGGACTTCGCGATGCTGATGACGTGCAGGTACGCTGCCGAGTTCGTCGGGCTGAAGCCGGCGAGGAACTTGTTGGTATTGTTCATGCCGGTCCCATACGGATCGGCCGACGGAGCGCCGTTCACACTGTTGGTATTGGTGAAGTAGGACAGGCGCCACCAGGCGTACGGCGAGTACACGTTGATCGTCTGCGTCGCCGGGCTGCTGGCTCCGCCGGAGTTGGACGCGATCAACTGCGCCGAGTAACTGCCCGGATTCGCGTAGGTGTGCGACGGACTCTCGGTGGTCGACGTCCCGCCATCGCCAAAGGTCCAATACCACGCCGTGGGTGAATTCGACGGGATATCAGTGAACGTCACCGCCAACGGCGCGGCCCCCGCCGTGGGAGCGGCCGCGAAATTCGCCACCGGAGGTGCCACCGGCGCGTTGGTGCAGCAGGTGTACGACTGCTCGTTGATGGTCAACTGCACGCAATACAGCGTGCCGGTGTCGCCCGAGGTCAAGTCGGTGTCAACGACGCGCAGGTACCACGTCCCCTGCGCGGATTTGCCAAGGAGAGCGGACAACGGGTTCTCCGGCTGGAACGAGCCCTCATAGGGGGCGTTCGGACCGTCGATCGAGGTGGACGCCCCGTCATCGAAGATCGTAAACGTCCCGGTGCAATCTTGGTTGCCACTACCGAAGTTCTGGCCGTCGTTTCCGGGGCCACCTGGACCAATGTCATTATTGACAGCCGACACCAGCGTGACGTCCGTGCTGTCGGGGGCAATCAGATCCATGGTGACGTCGCCGTCATAGTTGTGATCCAGACGGACGCTGACGGTGACCTTCTGAACGGTGGCATTATCGGGCACGACGATCGAGGCCGTGTTCGTGCCGTAATCGGGGATGGGCAGGGAAACGCCGCCGGTGCTGTAGGTGTTCGAGGCAGATTCCGTCGTGCCGAGAGCGAACGGGGCGAGGACCGTGCCTGCGGATACCGAGTTGGTCGTCAGTTGCATGCTGGCGACCAGGGTGCCGCCACAGGGGCCGTTCGTCGCGATGAACGTGAACGAATTGGTCACCGCATCGCCGCCGGCCAGGAGCGTGCCATAGGATTGCGCGCCGCTGGGCGAGGTGACGCCACCGGTGGCCAGCAACGTGGCGACGACGTTCGAAGCGTCGGCGTTGCCGATGTTTTGCAGCACGAGATCGATGGTGTCGTTCTCACCGGGATTCATGACGCCGTTGGTCCCACAGCTTTGCGCGGCCAGCGTCACGGTGCCGATAATGTTCGCCGTCGGCGTATTGGTGTACACGGCGATGTCGTCCACATAAAACGTGTTGGTGGAGGCGTAATCGGAATTGTACATGAGTCCAATCTGGAGATAGAAGTTGGTGCTGACCCGCTGCGCATTGAGGATCAGGCCCGCTTCCGTTGTCCAACCGATGACTGCTTGCGTAACGCCATTCTTCATATTGTTGGTGGTGGTGGACGTAGGAAAGAGTACGTCGGACCGACCATTGCAGTTGACCAGGACGCCCAGTTGAAAATAGCTTCCACTGCTGTTTGTCGGCGGGGTGTACTCGAACGTCAGAGACGCACCCTGCTCGAGCGCCGCGATGAACGCCGCATTGGTGCTCTCGTCCGGTGAGTATGAAAACGGCTGGATGAAGTTGTTTGAAGCCCATTGCACAGCGAGCGATCCTGCGGTGCCCAACGCTCCGGGGGCCGGAGTATTACCGACGCCGTTGGTGCTGTCGCCGTCCAGGTCAAAAGTGCTCGGCGCAACGCTGCTGACGCCGACTTCCGTGGTCCAGCCGGTAAAATCGTTCGTCGTTGTATAGAGCACGATTGGGATAGGCGGAGGCGGCGGTGGAGTGCGCATTACGAAGTTGTCCACATAAAACGGCGCGTTGCTCGGGCTGTAATTGGAGCTCCAGATGACTCCAAACTCCATTCCCCAACTGCTATAAGTGCCATTGGTGGTGATATTGGCGGCGAGCTTTGCCGCCTCGTTTGACCAACTGCCGAAGGTGGCGCGCGTCCAGCCGTTACCCAACGGGGTGACGGACGTAGGACTGATCTGGTCATACCCAGATGACGCGTTGATCACGATGCCAAGGGGGCTAAAATAGCTTCCACCCTCATTTGTCGGCGTGGTGTAGTCGAAGGTCAAAATCTTGCCGGTCTGCGAGATCACCGCCAGGAAATTCGAATCGCCTCCCTGGCCGCCTGGACCAAAGAAGGTGTTATAACTACCGGCTGCCGGGAGCCATTGCACTTGGAGCGCTCCCGGGGTGCCCGTCGCTCCAACTTGACCATAATAAGCAGCGCTGATCCAATTTCCCGCACCGTTGATCGTACCCCCGTCTGAATCGTGGCTCGTTACCGGTGTAAGGATGAAACGCGTCCCTCCATTATTGTCGTTCCAGCCTCCGAAATCGTTGGTGGTTGTGAACAGGACTTGCGCGGATGCGGTGTGCGCCAGCAGGACGGCAATGCCGATGGATGCCAGGGAAATTTTCTTCGTCATGGGACTACCTCGTAGTTTTTTGGTGTTAGGCCGTCGAACCTTGTGGAAAGAATACCGCAATTGTAAACGTTTGCAAGCTTAAACTCAATTCAACTCATTTTTCAACGCATCGTGATTTGAACCCGAGCCACATCCTCGTGGGTCTTGCGACATACTGCCAGACTTTAATCCCAAAGGGCATGTTGTGAAAACGGTTCACAACATGCCCCCGTGGGACGGAAAACATCACACGGCCATTCAGCTTACGCGACGCGGCCGGAGGCAAACCAGACCGAGCAGCCCGAATCCCAGCATCGCAATCGTGGAAGGCTCCGGAACCTCGAACACACGCAGATTGTCCAAGTTCATCGTATCGCCAGGACTCGTGTAGCCGCCACCGACCTGAATTGCGATTTGCGTCGGATTCGACGAAGCCGCCAGTCCTGCGGCGATGCCTGCGGGAATCGGTATGGTCAGTGTGTATTCACTGCCGATACTCGTCGCCGGATAGCTATAGCCGTCAATTGATTGATAGCCGATGTCGGCGTTGTTGACGTCAACGTCGAATTGCAGGTAGTAGCCAAACGAGCCGGGCGGTGTGTAGATGTCGAGGCTTAATGACGTTGCGTTGCCCAATGCCGCCGTCCACGCCGACTCAAACGGGCTCAAGAGCATCTGGCCGTAGTTCTCTCCTGCCCCTCCGTTTGCCTCTGTGAGCGCCAAGCTGTAGGTTCCGTCGGTTACACCCGTTGCCGAGCTGAAAGTAGGTGTAAAGTAGCCTGCGCCTTGAGGAACGGTCCACCCGTCCATTGTGCCTTCCCAAGACTCGAGCGTGACGGTCTGAGCGAATGCGCCTTGCACCAGCAAAGCCGCCCCGACCACTGTAGATGCGATGATTGATATACCGGTCCGCTGAAGTTTCATTCCTCTCACCTGTTTAGGTCCTTTCTCCCGTCGCTTCTTTTCCGATTGCCACACCAAATTTGCCGAGACCCTCTCGCCATTGAGCGGCTGAAGCTGAACCTCAAGTCCCACACCACGGTCCAACTTGCGAGACCTCGCAAACTTCTATTGAAAACGTTTACAATGAAACTGGGGTCAGGGTCAAGCAAATTCGCCAAGCAATAGTAACAATTTTGTCACAGGCGAGCTATATCGTTGATAACAAGTCCATTACAAACGGACAGCCGCAACGACTGTTTGTATCCGTCCCGTCTTTATCGTGCCATCCTCTGGCCCGCCCATGCCCGAGCCGGCCTCATTCTGGATTTGGACGAATCGATGCTCCCGTGCCCGAGCGTTCTGGCTCGCTAACAACGGTCGCGGATTGATAGGCTCGCTGCCAAATGCGAAAACCGTCGGACCTCGAGCTCTGGACAAATCATGAAATTCCTGATCACATTGATGGTCATGCTCAACACCGCGCAAACGATTTCGGCGGCTGACTTCTCGCTGAGCGACGGCACACTAAAGCTCGGCGAGCGCCACGTGCTCGAAGGCGTTCCCGCGAATTTCACGCTGGCCAAATCGGCGGGAGGCGCCGGCATTTTCCTCAAGTTCACCGCAGCACAAAGTGGTTCGTCGATTCAGTCGCCGGTCGGGACCATCGTGGGCTTGCGGCGGTTCACCAGTTGTCATCGCGATGAGCCGTTTTGGATGGTGCCGCTCGCGGGGACGAATACGGCGGGCGTCGGGCTGGAAACGCAGTGGCTGCTGGCCGAGACGGACGCAGGCGACTGCGTGATGATGGTGCCGCTGATGGATGGACCGTTCGTGTTCACGATGAGCGGCGCTGCCGACGGCCTGCAGATCACCGGCGAGACGGGCGACACAGCGGTGCAAGGCCGGGGCGGCGTGGCGCTGTTCGTGGCGGTCGGGAACGATCCATATAAAATGGATGAGCTCGGCGCACGGGCCGTCATGAAGCAGCTCGGCACCGGCAAATTGCGGCGCGACAAGCCCACGCCGGACTTCGCGGACGAATTCGGCTGGTGTACGTGGGATTCGTTCTACCGGGATGTCTCGGCGGACGGCGTGCGGCGCGGGCTGGCGTCGTTCCGGGCGGGCGGCGTCGAGCCGCGGATGATGATTCTCGATGACGGTTGGCAGGATTACAAGAAGGAGGCAACGGGCGAGGAGCGGCTGGTTTCGTTCAGCGCGAACCAGGCGCGATTCGGCGGCAATCTGCGGACGACGGTGCGCATGGCGAAGAAGGAATTTGGCGTGAAGACGTTACTGGTGTGGCACGCGATCATGGGCTACTGGGGCGGCGTGGACGGCGCGGCGTTGCCGGGTTACGATGTGACGGGTCGCCCCCGCTCGTTCAACCCCGCGATCCTGCAGATGCGTCCGGCGATGAACACGCAATACTGGGGCCACATCGTGGGCGTAGTGCCGCCGCGGCGGATCGGGCAGTTTTATGATGATTTCCATCGGCGCCTCGAAGCGGCGGGAGTGGATGGCGTGAAGGTGGACAACCAATCCACGATGGAAGGCCTGGCCCAGGGGCTCGGCGGACGCGTCGCGTTGACGAAAGCGTACCGCGCGGCGTTGGAGAAATCCGTCGCGGAACATTTTGGCGGTCGGCTGATCAACTGCATGGCGAACGCGATGGAGACCTACTATTGTTCGCCGCGCTCGACGCTGATGCGCACATCGATCGATTTCTGGCCGAAACGGCCGGAGACGCACGGCCAGCATTTGTACACCAACGCGCAGGTCGGCCTGTGGTTTGGGGAGTTCATGCAGCCGGATTGGGATATGTTCCAATCGGCTCATGCGATGGGCTCGTTCCATGCGGCGGGACGTGCCGTGTCGGGCGGCCCGGTGTACGTCTCCGACACGCCCGACGCGCACAACTTCGATCTGCTCCGCCAACTCGTTCTGTCCGACGGCTCGGTCCTGCGGGCGGATCAGCCGGGCCGGCCCACGCGCGATTGTCTGTTCGCCGACGTGACGCGCGAGCCGGTGTTACTGAAAGTCTTCAACTACAATCGCGACTGCGCGGTGATCGGCGCGTTCAACTGCAATTATCACGCCGCCAAAGCCGAGCGGGTCACAATCGCGGGAACAGTCTCGCCCGCCGACGCGCCCGAGTTACAGGGCGGGGATTTTGTCGGCTTCGCCCACCAAGCGGACCGGTTGTGGCGGTGCGGGCGCGCGGACGGCGCGCCGGTCAAGCTCGGCGAAGGCGACTGGGAAGTGATTTCGTTTGCGCCCGTCGAGCGCGGCGTGGCGGTGATCGGCTTGGCCGACAAGTTAAACAGCACCGGGGCGATCACGGCAAAGAAATGGCGGCATGACGGAGCGTTGATGGTCACGCTGCGGGATGGGGGCACGTTTCTCGCGTGGTCGGAAAAACCGGTCAGGGAAGTGCTGGTCGACGGCCAGCGGACGAAATTCCGGTACGGCGCGGCGACGGGCCGGTTATCGGTGGAGGTTCCGCCCGGTGGGGAGCGGCAGGTGACCTTGAAGCCGGCCGTTGGCTGACGCGAAGATTGGCATTGCCACGAGAATCGGCGGGGGTGCAGTATTTCGCCGAAGACCGATCAACCCAGCGAGGTGAACCATGCAAAAACGGATTTCGATTCTGGCCGGAACACTGGCGATGATGGCGCTGGTGCAGGGGTGCGGATACAATCGTCTGGTCAGCCTGCAGCAGGCCGTCGAGAAACAATGGGCGCAGGTGCAGAACGTGTACCAGCGGCGGGCCGATCTCATCCCCAATCTCGTGGCGACCGTGTCGGGCGCGGCGAACTTCGAGAAATCGACACTCGTCGAGATCACCGAGGCCCGGGCGTCGGTGGGCAAGATCGATGCGAGCAAGGTCGCGGATGACCCCGCCAAATTCGCCGAGTTCGAAAAGGCGCAGGCGGGATTGTCGAGCGCGTTGTCGCGGCTGCTCGTGGTCGTGGAACGCTACCCCGATTTGAAAGCGAACCAGAATTTCCTCGAACTGCAGGCGCAACTCGAGGGGACGGAGAACCGCATCGCCGTGGAGCGCGGCCGGTACAATGACGTCGTGCAGGAGTACAACACGGCGATCAAGAGGTTCCCGACGTTGTTTTACTCCGGGTATTTCGGATTCAAGGAGAAACCGTACTTCACCGCCACGGCGGGCGCGGAGACGCCGCCAAAGGTGGACTTCAATTCGTTGGGCTCGCAGACGAAGTAATTCGAGCGATTGGCGCGTATGAGACTCTTCTGCATCCTGGTCGCGCTGGTTGCCATCCTCGGCGCCGCATCGGCGGACGAGGTGATGCCGCCCAGGCCGGATCAGTATTTCAACGATTACGCCCATGTCGTGTCTCCCGCGACCGCCGCGGACTTGAACCGGCAACTCGAACAATTCGAGCGCGATACATCGAGCCAGATCCTCGTGGCGGTGTATCCGAAGATGGAATCGGATTCGTCGATTGAGGATTACACCGTGCGGGTCGCGCAGTCGTGGGGCGTGGGCCAGAAGGGCAAGGACAACGGGGCGGTGCTGTTCGTGTTCGTCCAGGACCACAAGATGTACATCCAGGTCGGGTACGGACTCGAAGGCGCGCTGCCCGACGCGTTGGCGAAACAGATTATCGAGGACTGGATCAAGCCGCATTTCCGCAATGGCGATTTCGATGGCGGGTTGCGGGCGGGCGTGACGGCGATCCTGCTGGCGGCGAAAGGCGAGTACAAGGGTAATGGCCACACCGTGGCGGACCGGCAATCCACAGCCGATTGGGCATTCGCCGTGGTCGGCATCGTGTTTGCCGTCTTGGTTATGCTCGCGGTGTACTACGCGAATGGCGGCATGGTTTACTCGGGCGGCGGCAGATATGTCAGCTATGGCGGCTTTTGGGGTGGAGGATTTTCCGGAGGTGGTGGATTCTCCGGCGGCGGATTTTCCGGAGGGGGCGGTTTTTCGGGTGGCGGCGGGTCGTTTGGCGGGGGCGGAGCCGGGGGAAGCTGGTGACGCGATGAAGGCGAGACATTTATTCCGCGAACTCGACCATGACCGGATCACGTCGGCGATCGTGGAGGCGGAGAACCACACGACGGGCGAGATTCGCGTCTATGTGAGCCATCGGAAGGTGCACGATCCGCGCCACGCGGCCATGCATCAGTTTGCCAAGATGGGCCTCGACAAAACGAAGCACCGGAACGCCGTGCTGATTTTCATCGCGCCGGAATCGCAGAACTTCGCCGTCATCGGCGACGAGGCGGTGCATGCCAAGTGCGGCGAGAAGTTTTGGGAAGATGTGGTCGCGGCGATGCGCGAGTATTTTCGGCAGGGCAAGTTCACCGACGGCGTCATCCACGGCATCAGCACCGCCGGCAACCTGCTCGCCGAACATTTTCCGTCTACGACCGCGCACCGCGACGACGCATGCTGATTCTGGCCATCGATCTGGGCACGACAGGAAATCGCGCGATCGTGTTCGACCGCGAGACGCGCGTGGTCGCATCGAGCTATCGGGAATTCCGCCAGTTGTTTCCAAAGCCGAGCTGGGTCGAGCACGATCCCGAGGAGATCTGGGAAACGACGCGGGGGGTGATTACCGAGGCGGTGGCGAAGGTGGACGCCAAGCAGATCGCGGCGGTGGGCGTGACCAACCAGCGCGAGACGGTGGTCTCCTGGGACCCGAACACGGGAAGACCGTTGCACAACGCGATCGTGTGGCAGGACCGGCGGACGGCGGGGCGCTGCGAGGAATTGAAGCAAAGCGGACTGGCGACGGAGATTCATCGGCGGACCGGTTTGGTGTGCGATCCGTATTTTTCCGCGACAAAGATCGAGTGGCTCTTGAAGAATGTGCCGGCGACGCGGCGCGGCATTTTCGGGACGGTCGATTCGTGGATTGTGTGGAAGCTGACAGGCGGACGAGTCCACGCGACAGACCCGAGCAACGCGTCGCGGACGATGCTGTTCAACCTTCACAAGCGCGAGTGGGACGAGGAGTTGCTGAAACAATTCGGCGTGTCGCGGCAGATGCTTCCCGGGGTGCGGGCGAGTGCCGGCGAATTTGGCGAGGTGGACCCGGAGCTGTTTGGGTTCACGGCGAAAATCTCCGGCGTGGTGGGCGACCAACAAGGCGCGATGTTCGCCCAGGGATGTTTTTTACCGGGCATTATCAAGAACACGTATGGCACCGGGTTGTTCTTGATGACCAACACCGGCGACCAGCCGCGCGATTCGCAGCACCTGCTATCGACCATCGCCTGGCAGATTGGCGAGCGGGTGGACTATGCGCTGGAAGGCAGCGTGTTCGTCGGCGGGGCGGCGGTGCAATGGCTGCGAGATGGGCTGCAGGTCGTGAAGACGTCAGCGGAAACAGAATCGCTGGCGGCGGGTCTGCCGTCGAACGAGGGGGTGTATTTTGTGCCGGCGCTGACGGGACTGGGCGCGCCGTACTGGGACGCGGCGGCGCGGGGGACGATTGTCGGCCTGACGCGGGCGACGACCCGGGCGCATCTGGCGCGGGCGGCGTTGGAAGCGATTGCGTACCAGACGCGGGACGTGGTGGACATCATGACGGCGGAGCTGGGTGGGCCGGCGCGCAAACTGCAAGTGGACGGCGGAGCATGCGCGAACAATTTTCTCATGCAATTTCAAGCGGACATTCTCGGCGTGCCGGTCGAGCGGTCGGCGGTGATCGAGACAACGGCGCTGGGCGCGGCGGGATTGGCCGGGCTGGCGGCCGGCGTGTGGTCGAGTCCGTCGGATTTCCTGACGCATCGCCGTGTCGAGCGCGTCTTCGAGCCAAAGATGCCGGAGTCGACGCGGGAGAGTTTGTACGGCCAATGGAAGGAAGCGGTGGCGCGGGCCCGGGGTTGGGCGGGGTAAATCCATTCACCACGAGACGATGCGTAACCTGCGATTCGACAGCTCGATGCCCGGATGCGAGGCGTTTTTAATTTCACCTTAAACTATGAGTGAAGCGCCAAAATCCAATACCTTTAGACCTGCGGGGTTGCCTGACGGGGAGACGGAGGACAGCGCACCGGTCAATGTTGATGCCATCCTGCAATCGATACTCGGCCGGGGAGGCGAACGTTTCGGCATGGTCGCCGCCGTTCTGCGGGGCGAGCGCATCATCGCCCAAGGTGCCGCCGGGGTTCGAAAGAGAGGGACCGCCGAGCACATCACGCTCGATGATCGATTTCGCCTTGGTTCCTGCACCAAAGCCATGACGGCGACGCTCGTCGCGATGCTCGTCGAGGAAGGCAGGCTAAATTGGACCACCACACTGGGCGAACTTTTTGCCGACACGGTGAAGCCCCTGCACCCGGCGTGGGAGAAAGTGACATTGCGGCAGGTTCTCGCACACCGCTCCGGCTTGCGCCGCGACGCAGATCAAGTTCGGGTGTTTAACTTCCTGTTCCTCGCACCCTACGCCAGCTTGCGCTGCGGCCCCGAGTCGATGCGTTCTTCCGAGGAAACCTTGCCGCAGCAACGCCTGGAAATTGCGAGGCAAGCCCTTTCGCGCCCGCCGAAAATCCGTCCGGGCGCCAAATTCTCCTATTCCAATCTCGGCTACATTGTCGCGGGGGCAGTGCTGGAACACCTCACCGGTCGTGCGTGGGAAGACCTGATGCGCGAACGACTGTTCCAGCCATTGGGCATCAGCACGGGCGGATTCGGGCCGCCGGGCACCGCTGGTAAAACCGATCAACCCTGGGGCCACTCCTCGGTCATTGGCAAACCGATTGACCCGGGCAGCCCTGCCGCGGAACTCCCGTTGTTCTATGGCCCATCCGGCCTGGCACACATGACAGTTACAGATTGGGCAAAATTTATCGGGCTCCATTTGCGCGGAGATCCGGCCAATCCGCATTGCCAGGCCGCGCTGCTCAAGCTGGATACATTTGCGGAATTGCACCCGGTCGCACCCGTCGCAACTTACTGTGCCGGATGGTTTATCACCACAGCCAGTTGGGCAAAAGGCACCCGGCCCGGTGACACTGGCCGCCGTCTCTGGCACAGCGGAGGCAACGGAATGTGGAACTGCGTCGTGTCCATCGCACCTGAAATTGACTTTGCCGTGCTCGTCGCGTGCAACCGCGGCCTGGACATCGCTGCCTGGAAGACCCGCCAGGCGGCCAAGGCGTTGATTCGGGCATTTGCGCCCAAACTGACCTCACGATAGCAGCGGCAACCCGGACTCAGGACCGCCAGTTGCGAGGATGGCTGTGGCGGGCGGCGCGTTTTGTTTCGTCGTGGGGGCCAACTATTCTCTGCCGCGCGAGGACGCTATCGAAATGTCCTTTTCCTTGACGGATTTACGGGCTAGACTCCGTCCGTCTGGACGTTGTTGCGAGTGCGAGACGCAGCATGAAAACTGTATTCGATCAGTGCGACTGCCAGAACCTCAAGCATGCCCTGGCCAAGGAATGGTTGGAGACCAACGGCCTGGGAGGCTTCGCTTCGTCGACAATCATCGGTGCGAACACGCGTCGTCAGCATGGGTTGCTGGTGGCGTCGTTGCGTCCGCCGGTGGAACGGTACGTGTTGCTGTCGAAATTCGAGGAGCGGGTGGTGATGGACGGGCACGAATCGGCGATCAGCACGAACCTGTATCCCGGCACCGTGTTTCCGCTCGGGTTCAACATCCAGATGGAATTCCGGTTGCGGCCGTGGCCGACGTTTCGGTACGCCAACACGGATTTCGAGATCGAGCGGAGCGTGTTTCTCGTGGCCGGCGAGAACACGGTGGTGGTGGGCTATCGGAACGGGCGGTCGCGGCGGCCGATCGAGCTGAAGGTGCGGCCACTGCTGGCGTTTCGCGAGTACAACGCGCTGGCCGAGCGCGACGACGATCTGGACTTTGAAATGGAACGGGGCAACGGCACGCTGTCGATCCAACCCTATGCGGACAAGCCGCGGCTGTATTTCCACACCAAGGCGGATGCGGTGGATGCGAAGGCGGATTGGTACCTGAAATTCACGTATCCGGTGGAGGAAGAGCGCGGATTGGATTTCCAGGAGGATTTGTTCACGCCGTTCGAGCTGACGTATCGGCTCGCCGAGGGGCAAACGGTCTACATCGTCACGACGACCGAGAAGAAGAACGGGATGCACGCCGAGGACCTGGTGGCGCGCGAGCGGGCGCGGCGGAAGGGATTCGAGCGCGAGAAAGACCCGGCGCGGCAGTCG